>CANQJC010000040.1 GCA_947624165.1 uncultured Clostridia bacterium | reverse complement strand
TTCTTTTTTATGCCGCGTGCCGCTCCTTTTCCGCAAAAAGCCGTCGCATTGCTTTGGACTTTTTGCGGTTAGTGCCGTATGCGTCGGTATTATGAAATCATTGCAATAAATACAAAGGGTTCTTTTTATGCCGCGTGCCGCTCCTTTTCCGCAAAAAGCCGTCGCATTGCTTTGGACTTTTTGCGGTTAGTGCCGCATACGCCTGTATTATTAAAACATTGCAATAAAGGGAAGGTTTCTTTTTTATGCCGCGTGCTGCTCCTTTTCCGCAAAAAGCCGTCGCATTGCTTTGGACTTTTTGCGGTTAGTGCCGTATGCGTTGGTATTATGAAATATTGCAATAAATACAAAGGGTTCTTTTTTATGCCGCGTGCTGCTCCTTTTCCGCAAAGAGCCGCTTTGAGGTATCAAAGCGGCTCTTTATATACAATTTTATGGGGGGGGGGTTACGTAGTTACCGTTATTTTTCAGGAAATCCTTGGGCGACACGCCGCCGCTGTACTTCGTGAAATTTTTATAGAACAGAGAGTAATCGCTGTACCCGCACAAGACGGCAATATCCGACATTTTCTTGCCGTCCTGGTACAATTTCCGCGCGTACATAAAGCGCAGAAGCTCGATATACTCCTTTATAGTCATACCCGTTTCCGACTTAAAAATGTGGCACATGTAATACTTGTTGAAAAATACCGCGTCCGCGATTTCGTCAAGCGTGAGCGAACGGGTGAAGTTTTTATTTATGTACCCTTTTATTTTCAGCGTCTTTGACGAGTTTTCGGCGGGTGTTTGCACCGTCACGCTCAAGCACTCGCATATCGCGGCGATCATCTGAAGTATGTACGTCTGCATGAGCATCTCATATTCCGACGGACGCTTCGCGACACAATCGTGGATATTCATAAAAAGCTTGTCTATTCCGTACTTTTTAACATCCGCGGCTGCTATCTTATGCTTATCGGCTGCGGCTGCTATTCTATCCGCAAGCGACGCGGAAAGCAAATTCGTAAATTCGTAATCGAACTGCACGAAATGACGCTCGTACATCTCGTCACCCGTGAACACGATGGAGTGAAGCTCGTTGGGCTTTGTGATAAACACGTCGCCCGCGTCAGTCTCGTATTCAACGCCGTCGATAATGTAACGCGCGCTGCCGCTCACGAAATACAGCACCTCGCAGTAATGGTGTATCTGGAATGTCAGATTTTGCGGCGGGAACCTGTTGTAGCTATACATATAATGCGCGCGCCGAAACGACAGCTTAGCCATACATACCGCCTCCTTTACACGATTATATCACATGACAGCAAGATTTGCAATATATATAGCAAGAATAATCATGTAAAAGATTTTTGCGCCGTGATATAATTATAACAGAATTATGTAATTATTCAAAGGAATAATCATGAAAAATGCATAATCCGCTGCGGACGTATAAGGCGGATAAAAAATTTAAGTAGGAGAGAGCAAGCATGAAAAAAATTATTTCTGCAATCATAACTCTTGCTATGATTGCGTCAATGTTCACCGCGCTTCCCGTATACGCCGATCCTATGGGCGAAACCGGCGGCGAGGGCGGCGATACGTACACCGCGCCGGAAAGTCCGGCTGTTACGTACAACATGAACGTTGACTGGAAGTTCAAGAAGGCTTCGGGAACGGTCTATCCCCTCGCGAAGGCTCAGACAAGCGTAGAAAAGGACGGAAAGCAATTCTACGAGGTCGAGTACGACGACAGCGAATGGGAAACCGTATCCGTACCGCACCCTATCAACGCGGAGGACACGTTTGACGGCGCGGCTATGGACTCGGGCGAACAGGATTATTACCGCGGCTTTATGTTTTACAGAAAACACGTGACAATTCCCGAAACCGACGCGGGTAAGAAAATGTTCCTCGAATTTGAAGCGGTAAGACAGTCGGTTTACCTGTGGGTAAACGGACAAATGGTCGGCTACTACGAAGCAGGTATCGCGCCGATAGGCTTTGACATTACCGATTACGTAAAAGTCGGCGAGGATAACGTTATCGCGGTCGCGACCGACAACAGCGCGTCGCGCGGCAACAACAATGATACGCGGGAAACGAGACCGGGCAGCACGCCGGGTGCGGCCGACGGCAACGGCTATCAGTGGAACACGGCTGACTTTAACGAGGTTCAGGGCGGTATCACGGGCAACGTAAATATGTACGTGAAGAATAAGATTTACCAAACGCTCCCGCTTTACAACAACTTAAAGACGACGGGTAACTACATCTACGGCTCGGACTATGATATAGACGCGAAATCCGCGACGATAAACGTCAAAGCGGAGCTTCGCAACGAAACGGACGCCGACGCAGACCTGACGCTTCAGGTTGACGTAGTCGGCATGGACGGTAAGCTCGCTTACACCTTCAGTCAGGAAGGTACGGCTGCCGTTCCGCAGGGCGTAAAAGTAACGGCTAACGAAGCACTTAACGATGCGCAGCTTATTTTTGCGGAATACGATGACAATGAGCTTGTAAGTGCTGTGCTTGGCGACAAGGTTACGCTCGCTAAGGACGCTGAAGGCGTTTATGAAGTGCCGCCGTCGATCGCTTCCGCGTCCGGCGTCGTAAAAACGATGGTATGGGACTCTTTACAGGGTATGAAGCCGATGAACGCGTCGTTTGCTCCCGCCGAGGTAGAAATCAGTCATCACCTGAACATGGTACCGACCGACGCATACGAGGATAATCCCGCCGCAACGGATATTTCTCCCGAGGGAGTATCTTACATAACGGCTTCGGCTAAAATGACTAACATGCGTTTTTGGAGCGACAAGGATCCGTACCTTTACACCGTTTACACTATCCTTAAGGATAAGGACGGCAAGGCGATTGACGTTCAAAAGACGGTTACGGGCTTCAGAAAGGTCGATTATAACATAAACGATGGCCTGCTTATAAACGACAAGAGCACTTACTTAAAGGGCTATGCTCAGAGGTCGACAAACGAGTGGGCTGTTATCGGTACGGCTAACGACTGGCTCACAGATATTGATATGCAGCTCCTTAAGGAATCAAACGGCAACCACATCCGCTGGATGCACGTTGCTCCGAAACCCGTTGAGGTGCGAAGCACCGATAAATACGGTATACTTGTAACCTGTCCCGCGGGCGACAAGGAGGGCGACACTGACGGCAGATCATGGGATCAGCGTGTCGAAGCTATGCGCGACGCTATGATTTATTTCAGAAACAATCCCTCGGTACTTTTCTGGGAAGCGGGCAACAACGCTGTCTCAGCCAAGCATATGCAAGAAATGACCGACTTAAAGGCAAAGCTCGATCCCAACGGCGGACGCTTTGCGGGCAGCCGTACAATTTCGAGCGTCGACCAGATAAAGGCTGCCGAGTATGTCGGCACGATGCTTAACAGAAACGCCGCAGCTGCAAAGACGTCAATGCAGACTGCGGGTGGAAAGTATATGCCTATCATGGAAACGGAGTACGCGCGTGATGAAGCACCCAGACGCGTATGGGACGACTTCTCGCCGCCCGATTACGATTATAAGAACTGGTATCTCAACGGAGCCGATAAGAATGACGGTTACGATATGTGGGACGAAACGTCCGAGGATTTCGCGAGAATAAACGCGTCGGCGTATAACGAATTCTGGGCGGGCAGAGTCGGCGGCGGCGGAAGCGAACTGTATGCGGGTGCTGCCATAATGGTATGGTCTGACTCGAACATGCACAACAGAAACACACATTCCGAAAACTGCCGTACATCGGGTAAGGTTGATCCGGTAAGAATCAAAAAGGAAGCGTTTTACGCGCTTCAAGCCGTACAGTCAGACGAACCGGCTGTACACATCGTCGGTCATTGGAGTTATCCCGAATACATAAAGGGTGACAGGGAAAAGGGAAATTACTGGTATGAGGACAGAACATTAAAGCAGGGCGATCCCGTTCATTATGAGCCGAACGGCAATTTCCTTCAGAGAGATCCTACCAAGAAGAATGTATACGTGATCGGCTCGCCCGATATATCCAAGGTAGAGCTTTACATAGACGGAGCACTTAAAAAGACAAACACGAGGCCCGAAAATAATTTCGTATACAAGTTTACGGAAATCGACGTTACACAGGGCGACGAGGTGAGCGTAAAGGCGTATAACGACAGCGAGATCATGGTTGCCGAGGACAGCATAAAGAGAACCGGCGACGCGGAAAGCATTCGTCTTACTCCCGTTATGGGTCCTGACGGACTTATCGCGGACGGCTCGGACGTTATGTACTTCGACGTTGAAGTGGTTGACGAGAACGGCAACGTATGCCCGCTCGATTACAGCAGACTTGACCTTGAACTGAGCGGAAACGGCGTACTTCTCGGCGGCTATACGAGCGGCGTGGGCAGTCTGAACACAACGCATCAGAACTACACATACGCCGAGTGCGGAAGAAACAGAATATTCGTGCGCTCCACGAGAGACGCGGGCAAGATAACGTTAAAGGTTAGTAACGACAAGCTCGGAAGCAAAGAAGCGAGCGTTGATTCCGTTGCGTTCGATAACAGCGTTAGCGGTGCGCAAGGTCTTTCAACAACAATGCAGCGCGCGTATAAGGCTGATGAAAAGCCGCCAGTTGTGGAGCAGAAGGTTGAAGCGTTCAAGCCGCTGGCTGCTCCCGTAAAGGCTGACTTTACCGAGGGAACCGGCAACACAGAGGTCGTTGAGGACATTGACACGACCGTATACTATACTGTAAAAGTAAACGATGAAGATCTTGATCTTTCGGGTGTGCTTCGTGCGAGAGACGGTTCGGCAAGTAACGGCGTATTCGGACCTGTTAAACCCGTACTGGAAAAGCTTAAGTCTTTAGGCGCGATCAGCGGCTACACCGTTGGCGGCGACCCTCTTGCAATGACATTTACCGCCGGAGGACATACGTACAAAGTCACAGCGGATACAAACGCAATATATAAGGATCAGGAAACTAACGGAACCGAGATAATTGAAAACGCAATGGCAATCGGCGGAGACTTGTTTGTGAATTACAGTGCCGTATTCGGAAGAGGATATATCCCCGACGTAGCCTTTACAAAGAATGCGGAAGAAAAAACGTGCGCGATAACCTACAGCGCGCCTTCGGGTACTTCTCTCGACAGCATCGAGCTTATGAGTGAGGACGATATTGAATTGACCGCTATCGAGCCGTTAGATCCCGCGGAATGTGAAACCAATTTGCTTAATGAAACATACGACAGCCAGCCGGAAGGTTTTCTTGTCGCAGCAGATGGAACAAAGATATTTGATGGCATGGGCGCAACTCTCCAAAAGGAAAGCCGCATATCCGTTGATTTCAGATTTGATGATGCTGCGGGCACAATGTCGATTAAAAACGGCGATTTAAGCAAAGGAAACTGGGGACCGAATTTCTCGCTTAATGGCAACACATTCAGAACTCAGACGTCCAGCACTTCTTATCAGACGCTTGCAACGGGTGTTGAGCTTGGCAAATGGTACAGAATGGAAATTGAAGGAACAATGGCTACTGCCAATCCGTATGCGGTATGCCGCATTTACAGGTTGGAAAACGACGTTCCTGAACTCGTTCAGGAAACACCGGGATTAAATCTCAGAAATTTCGGTGGCACAAACAACGGAACGGCGGAGTATATGGTTGTAAACAAGGGTATAAGCATTGATAACGTATCAATTACTTCACTGTATGCTAACTCTGTTGACCTTTCGGCTGTAAAGACCGACATAAAAGCGAATGAAAGCGTAATGCTCTCGGCAACGGCAAAGAGAAACGGCAGCGCGGTAACAATACCTGAATTTGTATGGTCGCTTTACGACGCGGAGGGCAACCCTCTTAACGACAATACGATAAAGGTACAAAACAATATGCTCATTACATCGGTCGAAACACCGACGCAGACGATCAAGGTAAGAGCAACGGCCAAGACAAAGGGCAACCCGTACGGCGAAGTTGAAATTGCTATAACCGCCATAGACACGTCGCAAGATACGTTTAACAAGATAGAGCTTGCAAGCGAGCAGGAGAGTGTTCGTCTTAACGAGCCGGCTCAAATCACCGTATCGGCGAAAATGAACGACGAGGATGTCACACCGGCGGATGACGACATAGTATGGACTGTTCTTAACGAAGCGGGCATACGCGCGACGGGCAATACGGGAATTACGGTTACAAACGGCAAGGTGGAGGTGACCGAGGACGTAATCCCGCAGAAGATAACGGTAAGAGCCGAAAATAAATCGGGAAGTGCTTTCGACGATATTCAGTTTACCGTTAAGCCCGGAACAATGATTCTCAGCGGCGAGGAAGGAAACAAGGACGAATTTGTTTCCGGCGACGCGTGTGAGGAGGTCGTAACAGGACGCGACATAGCCAACGGCTCATGGGACGGTTCGGGATACTATAACGTAACCGCAGGCACAGACTTTGTCGGATTTGATGCTGACACTAACGAAAATGTTCTTTACAGCGCGGACCTGAAGTTCGGCGGCGAAGGTGCCGGCTTGACTGTCTGGAATGAAAGCAAGGGTAAGCAGGGCTTGCAGGTTACCGTTAAGGGCGGTAAGCTCGGCATAGTAAGAGACGGCAACAACACAAACACGTACTGTAACGTTGACGCCAAATCATGGTACAATGTTCAGATTATGTGCGCGACAGGCGCAGGCGAGAACTCGTATGCTAACCTCATAGTATATAAGTATGATAACGGCAAGCGTGTGAACCCGGAAACGGGCGAGGAGGGCAAGCCGTATGTAGCGAAAGGCGTTCCGATGAGAAACCTTTCGGATAGTAGTGCGAATCATATTTGCATAAATCCGAACACATGCGTTGACAACGTATACTGCGCGAAGATTGTTCCCGATGAACTTGCGGCAAGCGTTGATAAGACCACAATGTTTGCAGGTCAGTCGATACAAGGTACCGCGACCGCACTCCGTAAGGGCGTTCCGTTCGGAAACACGCTTGCGGGAGTTATAAAATGGGTTGTATACAATGAGGATAACAGTGCTCCTCTTGCTTCGGAGCTTATCACTGTTAACTCGCAGTCGGGCAAAATGACGGTTGACGCAATGGCTGAACCGCAGACGGTACACCTGAGAGTGCAGACTCTTGGCGGAGAACTCAGCGATGCGGTCAAGATTACGATCCAGTCAGGCGACATATTCGCGGTAAATAAGATTGGATTTAATAAAGACTACTCAAAGGTTACGCAGCTCAAGGTTACGAAGAACTTTGCGTACTCCGACACTGTAACGTTTATCGTAGCCGTATACGACAGCACGGAAAAGACGCTTAAGAGCATAACGACAAAGAAGATGTCGGCGAAGAGTATAGCGCGTGAGGAGATGTCGGCAATAGCTATGGACGCGCCGATGCCCGCAGACTTCAACAAGGACAGCGACGTTCTCTACGTCTACGCGATGACCTCAAACAGCGAAAACGAAGCCGTAACGTCGGACGACGGAACAATAGAGACTGCGTTCAGCGGCGATACGCTGTCGTTTACAGCTAAACCTGCATTCGACGCTTCAAGACCTGTTATCGTAATGGTTGTGAAGCCCGATACGGTAACGACGAGCGTTAAGGATGAGGATGTTGTTTACATCAAGCAAATGAACGGCGCAGACCTTGCAAATCTAACATCGATAAATATTCCGAACGCCGCTTCGGGAGACTATATCATCAAGATGGCAGGCAAGATAAACGGCATATCGGAAATCAGGACAGGAATTGTTACAAAGGAATAATACAAAAACGCGAAAATAACATTGAAAAAAGGGGCTTTTCAAGCCCCTTTTTCGTTTTTAAGTACAAGAATAATAAAAAAGAGTAATTTTATTTTGTAATCTTTAACAAAATCTATTGAAAATATCTTGCTTGTATGATATAATAGCACTATATATAGATCATGCGACGAAAGAAGGTACAGTATGAAAACATTTAATACGACAGATATACCCAGAACAGAACGAATAGGCAAGCTTTTGGACGATTTATTCGCAAAGATGCCGGAAATAGAGGCTGACAGAGCCGTGCTTCTTACCGAAAGCTATCAGCAGACGGAGGATCTGCCCAACGTAAAGCGGCGCGCTATGGCGTTTGAACACATACTTGAAAATATTCCTGTCACAATACGCGACAACGAGCTTATTGTCGGCAGCGCGACAAAGGCACCGAGAAGCTGTCAGGTGTTCCCCGAATACTCGTACGAGTGGCTTGAAGCCGAGTTTGACACGGTTGAAACGCGTGAAGCGGACCCGTTCCACATAAGTGAGGAAACAAAGCGCGCTCTGAAAAAGGTGTACCCGTACTGGAAGGGCAAGACGACGAGCGAGCTTGCGACGGCGTACATGGCTCCCGAGGCAAGGCTCGCGATAGAGCATAACATGTTCACGCCGGGCAACTATTTCTACAACGGCGTCGGACACGTTACCGTTGACTACGGCAAAGTCGTGCAGATAGGCTTTAAGGGCTACATGGAAATTCTCGAAAACGAACTTAATAAGGCTAACGTCTACGACAGCGACTACTCAAAGAGACACGAGTTTTTGGAGTCGTGTCTTATCTCGTGCCGCGCGGCTATAAATTACGCGCGACGCTATGCCAATCTCGCATATGAAAAAGCGCAGAAATGCACCGACCCCACGCGTAAGCAGGAGCTTATGCAGATTGCGAAAAACTGCGCGAAGGTACCCGAAAACGGCGCGGACACGTTCTACGAAGCGTGTCAGTCGTTCTGGTTCGTGCAGATGCTCATTCAAATGGAAGCGAGCGGACATTCGATTTCACCCGGACGTTTCGACCAGTATATGTACCCATACTATAAAGCAGACATTGAAAAGGGAATACTGACGCGCGAGTTTGCGCAGGAGCTTCTCGACTGTATATGGATAAAACTCAACGACTTAAACAAGGTACGTGACGCGGCTTCGGCTGAGGGTTTCGCGGGTTACAGCCTGTTCCAGAACCTCTGCGCCGGCGGTCAGACGCGCGACGGTCTTGACGCGACGAACGACCTTTCTTTCCTTTGTATTCAGGCTTCGATGCACACGCGTCTCCCCGCGCCGTCGTTCTCGGTTCGTATCTGGAACGGTACGCCGAACGAGTTTATGATAAAGTGCGCGGAGCTTACGCGTACGGGCGTGGGACTTCCCGCGTACTACAACGACGAGGTTATTATTCCTG
>CANQJC010000039.1 GCA_947624165.1 uncultured Clostridia bacterium | reverse complement strand
CTGCATCTATTCGGGCGATAATGCCTACCTTTGGTTCTCGGGCGGCAAGCGTCGCTGCCGATTTCTGTGCTGCGGCTCTCGGTTCGGATACGGGCGGTTCGGTTCGCCAGCCCGCCTCGTTCTGCGGGGTCACGGGATTGAAACCGACCTACGGAGCGGTCTCAAGATGGGGACTTATCGCGTTCGCATCGTCGCTGGATCAGATAGGCGTGATAGCGAAATCCGCAGAAGATGCGGGATATCTGTTAAACGGCATATACGGTCACGATTTTAACGACGCGACCTCCAGTAAAAACGCGAAAGGAGATTACACCGCTCTGATCGGCGGCGACATTTCCAAAATAAGGATCGGTGTGCCTAAGGAATTTTTCGGGGACGGTTTAAACGACGAGGTCAAAGCGGCGGTACTTGCCGCAGCCGAATATTATAAAAAGCTCGGATGCGAGGTCGTTGAGGTGTCTCTCCCAAGCCTTGAATACGCCGTATCAGCTTATTACCTCATCTCCTCCGCCGAAGCGGCGAGCAACCTGTCTCGTTTCGACGGCATAAAGTACGGCACACGCAGCGGCTTGGGCGAGGATTATAATGATCTTATCAAGAATACAAGGCGCGAGGGATTCGGCAGCGAAGTTAAAAGGCGCATAATGCTCGGTAATTACGCTCTGTGTTCGGGATACTACGACGCATATTATAAAAACGCAACGAGAATCAGAACGCAGATACGCGCCGAATATAAGGAGATATTCGAAAAATGCGACGTAATGCTTACGCCGACCGCTCCTACAACGGCATATAAAATAGGCGAACAGGAAAACGATCCCGTGAAAATGTATCTTGCGGATATTTACACCGTGACCGTAAACATAGCGGGGCTTCCCGCCATTTCCACAACGTGCGGCTACGACGAAAACGGTATGCCTATCGGCATGAGCCTTGTCGGCAAACCATTTGACGAAAAGACCGTTATTTCGGTATGCGACAGGTTTGAGCGTGATTTTGACAGAACGGAGGCGGTAATATGAGATATCAACCGGTAATCGGTCTTGAGATACACGCGGAGCTTTTGACCGAATCAAAGGTTTTCTGTACATGCCGAAACGAATTCGGCGGCAGCGAAAACACACGCGTATGTCCGCGCTGCTCCGGCCTTCCCGGTACTTTGCCGCTTCTAAACATGGGCGCGGTACGTCTTGCCGCGAAAGCCGGCTTCGCCACGGACTGCACCGTCCACAATTACAGCTCGTTCGACAGAAAAAATTATTTCTATCCCGACCTGCCCAAGGCATATCAAATCACACAGTTTGAAAATCCCATATGCACCGACGGGCATATAACGGTTACGGGAAATAAAAAGATACGTATTAACCGTATACACATCGAAGAAGACGCCGGTAAGCTTGTTCATGACGATTATGAAGGGATATCCATGGCTGACTATAACCGCTGCGGCGTGCCGCTTATAGAAATCGTCACCGAACCCGATTTCCGCTCCGTTGAGGAGGTTCAGGATTTTGTTGAACAGATCGCACTCCGTCTTAAATATGCAGGCGTGTGCGACGCAAGAATGGAGCAAGGTTCCATGCGTGTCGACGTTAATATATCAATAATGCCGGAGGGCTCGACCGTATTCGGTACACGCGCGGAGCTTAAAAATCTTAACTCTCTCAAGGCGATAGGACGCGCAATAGAATATGAGATAAACCGTCAGTCTGAGATACTCGATAACGGCGGCACGGTCGTTCAGGAAACGCGCCGTTATAACGATAACCACGGCGATACGAAAGCTTTAAGGAGCAAGGAGGAAGCTCACGATTATCGTTACTTCCCCGAGCCTGATATCCCGCCGGTACTGCTGAGCGACGAGGATATGGCGGCAATCAGGGAGTCCATGCCCGAAATGCCGCAGATGCGTTTTAAGCGTTACACCGAAAAGTACGGGCTTCCCGACGACGATTCAAGGCTGATAATTTCAAACAAGGAGTTCTCTGATTTTTACGATGAAACGGTGAAAATCAATCCCGATTACAAACAGGTCTCCAATATGATGCTCGTTGAGCTTATGCGTCACCTGAACGAATCGGAGAAAACAGTACCCAAATTGCCTTTTACTCCCGACGATTTGGCTAAGCTTGTTAAAATGTCGACAGACGGAGTAGTTTCAAAGAACGCCGCAAAAGACATTCTGAAAATCATGTTTGACAACGGCGGCAGCCCGATGGATATAGCCGAGAAGAACGGCTTTATAATGAGCAACGACACATCGGGGCTTGAGGAAATTATAGACCGCGTGCTCGAGGAAAATCTCGACAGCGTTGAGAGTTATAAAAACGGTAACGCAAAGATATTCGGCTTTATAATGGGTCAGGTCATACGCGCTGCGGGAAAAGGCGCAAATCCGAAGCTGGCAAAGGACTTGCTGACGGAAAAACTAAAATAATCGGAGGGATAAGGTATGCAGAAGATAGACGGAAAACAGCTTGTGAGTGAAATCACGCTCGACGACCTCAAGAAAGCGGAGGGCGGTTCGATTTCCTTGTGCGCATGCGTACACAAGCTCAGAAAAATGAGCGGATTTTCGTTTGTAATATTACGTACCGGCAGATATATTCTTCAGTCTGTCTATGATGATAAGGTATGTTCCGGCAACTTTGAAGATTTGTGCGAAGGCGCGTATGTAAGCATTGCCGGCAAGGTAAAAAAAGAGAAACGCGCCAATTACGGTCTTGAAATAACGCTCACATCGTTTGAGATACTTTCAAAGCCGTCCGAGGAATATCCGCTGCACGTATCAAATAAAAAGCTCGGCTGCTCGATCGAAACGTCAATGGCTTACAGAAGCGTCGCGCTTCGCCATCCCGAACAAAGGGCTGTATTTAAGGTGGCTGAGGGCGTCGTTTCGGGCTTCCGCGAATTTATGCTCTCGGAAAACTTTACAGAAATACACACTCCGAAGATCGTCGCGGCAGGTGCGGAGGGCGGTGCGAATATATTCAAGCTCAAATATTTTGACAAGGACGCATACCTCGCGCAAAGCCCCCAATTCTACAAGCAAACATGCGTAGCGTTTTTTGACAGAGTATTTGAAATAGCTCCAGTATACAGAGCCGAAAAACATAATTCAACGCGTCACTTAAACGAATATATCGGTCTTGATTTTGAAATGGCGTTTATACGCGATATGCACGACGTTATGTCTATGGAGACCGCGATGCTCAAATACGTTATGAATTATCTCGCGGACAATTACGCGCATGAAATAGAAATGCTCGGCGCAAAACTGCCGATAATAAACGATATCCCGTCCGTGACGTTCTTTGAGGCACTCGACATCCTCGGAAAATCGCGTAACCAGTTCGATCTCGACCCGACGGACGAGGTCAGACTATGCGAGTACGCGAAAGATAATTTCGACAGCGAATTTATCTTCGTCGAGAAATTTCCCGGGCTTAAACGTCCGTTTTACGCCATGGACTCTAAGGACGACCCGAAGCTTGCCGAAAGCTTCGACCTTTTGTTCCGCGGTCTGGAAATAACGACGGGCGGACAAAGAATACACGACTATGACGAACAAATCGCAAAATTAAAACGATACAATGTGGAGCCGGAGGATCTGGGAGCGTATATTGACATTCACAGATACGGCATGCCGCCGCACGGCGGTCTCGGTATCGGTCTTGAACGCGTGGTAATGAAGCTTCTGGGGCTTTCGAATATACGCGAAGCAAGCCTGTTCCCAAGAGATATTCATCATCTTGATCCGTAATATATTATTTGCTGAAGAAGCCGCGCATACGCGCGGCTTCTTCAGCAAATAAGGGGGTTATCAACCGATGACATCGGCTTTAATGTATTTTGTGAGGTCATTTATAGATATTCCCTGTTTTTCTTTTTTTATACGCTGTTTAATAAAAAAGAACGGCAAGGGCGGCGTGAAATAAAACAGTAAAGTATGTTTTTGTGGGGTAAAGTCGCGTTATGCGACCTTACCCTGCTTTTCATTTTGAAATAGCGACATTGGCAGGAAGCCTACCAAGTCGTAATAAATGTCAATTTGCTGTGTCCGTTTGCCGTTTATTTTCTCCGGCGCGTGGACGTAAACGCG
>CANQJC010000038.1 GCA_947624165.1 uncultured Clostridia bacterium | reverse complement strand
ATATCCTGCTCGCTTCTTCATATTCTTGATCACTGCCCGCCGAACCATACCTTTGGCTCGGCGGGCTTTTTGTTGAAAATTTTATATTGAAATAAAAATCAGTTTGTGTTATACTTATAATATATTGTGATACATGGAGGTAATCTTATGAAAAGAAAAATAGTTGCCGCGTTATTAACGGCTGTGACCGCGTTGTCTGTGACCGCGTCCGTTATGGCAGATGATACTATACAGGTACTCGTAAACGGGACACAGGTAAATTTTGCCGAATTGGATCCGTATATTTCCAACGACCATACTCTTGTTCCGATGCGTGAAATATTCGAAGCACTCGGAGCGAAGGTTGAGTGGGACGGTGAAACGAGGACGATAATTTCATACGATCCCGTAAGCGACGTAAGCATAACAATGCAGATCGATTCCGACACGATGTTTGTGAACGAAACGCCGATCGTGCTTGAAACTCCCCCCGCCATTCCCGAAAACAGCTCTACCGCCATGGTTCCCGTGAGAGCGGTCGCGGAGGGTATGAGCAGCGTTGTGGACTGGGACGGTGAAACGAGAACGGTTGTCGTTCAAAAGCCCATGACGGCCGCCGAATGATTTAAAATTAAAACCGCAGTTAAATCTGCGGTTTTTTATTTGAAATTCGGTAATTTAAATATTTGCGGTTGAGAAACGAACACAGATATGGTATAATTGGATCGTAGGGGTATAATAATCAGAAAAGAGATGTATTTTCAGTATGAAAAAGTATAACAGAAAAACCGTGCGTACCGCAATGAGTATGGCTGTGCCGGCGATAGTCGAATCGTTTTTCGTGGCGTTTGCCGGTCTTGTCGATTCTCTAATGGTAAGCTCGCTCGGACCGAACGCTGTTGCGGCGGTCGGTCTTACGACGCAGCCAAAATTTATGGGACTGGCTGTGTTTCTCGCGATAAACGTATCCTTGTCGGCACTCGTCGCCAGACGTTTCGGAGAAAATAAGCGCGAGGAAGCAAACAATATCCTTATCACCGCGCTCGCGCTCATTGTCGGATTGTCGGCGGTCTTAAGCGTTGTATTTGTCGCGCTTGCACCGCAGATAATGTCTCTGTGCGGCTCAACGCCCGAAACTCACTCGTCCGCCGTGACGTATTACCGCATAATAATGGGCGGTATGATTTTCAATTGTGTGCAAATGGGTATCAACTCGGCTCAGCGCGGCGCGGGCAACACCAAAATTACAATGCGTACAAACATTACATCCAATACGATCAACATCATATTCAATTATTTTCTTATCAACGGACATTTCGGCTTCCCCGCGCTCGGCATAAAGGGCGCGGCGATAGCAACGGTTCTCGGAACCGTCGTCGCGTGCATTATGAGTATTATATCTCTTATCAAGCCCGACATATTTATAAGTATCCCGTACATAATAAAGGAAAAAATCATTCCTTCGCTGCAAACCTTGAAAAATATTGTGAAGGTCGGTTACAGCGTGTTCTTTGAACAAATACTGATGCGCGTGGGATTTATGATGACTGCGGTCATGGCGGCAAAACAGGGAAATGCGGCTATGGCGGCGCATCAGGTGGGAATGAACTTGCTCGGACTGTCGTTTGCGTTCGGAGACGGTTTACAGACGGCGGCGGTCGCGCTCATAGGCAGAAGTCTCGGAGAAAAGAAGCCGGAACGTGCAAAAGAATTCGGCAGTACGTGTCAGATGATAGGCGGTATAATTTCCGTATCGCTTGCAATAATATATTTCTTCGGCGCGAAACTGTTAATGGGACTGTTTTTCGACGAGCCGGATATCGTTGCGATCGGCGTTACGATTATGCGCATAATCATATTTGTTATTTTGTTCCAGATACGTCAGGTCATTTATATGGGTTGTCTGCGCGGCGCGGGCGACACGTTCTATACCGCGGTGGCTTCGACCATAAGCGTTACGCTCATTCGTACGGGCGTGTCTTATATCTGCGGATATACGTTCGGCTGGGGTATAGCCGGTATATGGATGGGCGTCCTCGGCGACCAGGTTTCAAGATACATATTCGCCGCAATACGTTTCAAGGCGGGGAAGTGGACGTCAATAAAAATTTAGGACGTCTTCCCGCTCGATAAAATTAAATCGGCTTATGCACACTTTTTATCGGTCAACATATTCTATACCAAGGGAACAACCCGAAGTTATAGAAAGGAATGATTTTTAATGGCTGATTGTAACAGAAACTGTAATGTCGGCGGTGCAAATGACTATCCCTGCGATACAAATTTCCGCGAAGCTGTCTGCATACATACGGATAAAATTTATGACAGCTGCCGCGACAAGGATTGTCTGGAGAATATCCGAGTATATCTTACCGCATGCGGTCAGGAAGTCGTTGACAAAGCGATAAATGTAAAGTGTACAAAAGCGGAGGTTATATGGGTATTCACAGATGTGGAGCCGGTACCATTCAACCGCGGATTCTATTCGGTTGACCTGAGATATTTCTTCCGAGTAACGCTCGCCGCGTTCACCGGCGCAACGCGTCCGACGATGGTAGAGGGTCTCGCGACCTTTGACAAGAAGGTTATCCTCTTCGGTTCCGAGGGCAACGCTAAGATATTCGAGTCAAAATACAAAGAGGACGCGTTTGACGCGCAGCTTTGGAAAAAGACCAATATGCCCCACGCGGTCGTAGAGGTTGTGGATCCTATCACGCTGGGCGCGAAGCTCGTAGACGTCCGCGACAAGAAATCCTGCTGCTGCGACGACGATTTCGATCTTGCCGCCGTGCCGGATTCCGTGTGCAGAGTGTTTGACGACAGCTTTATTCTCGGCAGCGAGACGAAGAACGTCTTTGTCTCTTTGGGCGTATTTTCAATAATAAAGCTCGAAAGACGCGTACAGCTTCTTATACCTTCATATGATTTCTGCATACCGCAGAAAGAGTGCGTAAGCGCGACGGACGACAACCCTTGCGACCTGTTTGAACGCATTGATTTCCCCGTTGACGAGTTCTTCCCGCCCGAGAAGTGCGAGTTCCTCGAAAACGGTCAGACAGACCCGTCCGTGCCGCAGGATAATTGCGATTGTGACTGCGATTGCTGCTGATAGGTCGGTAATACAAAAAGACATCATTTCGGAAAATGATGTCTTTTTATTTTGTATAAGACGCTTTACTGTTCATACGCGTCCCTCAGCATTTTGATTTCCGCGGCGTAACCGTCAAGCTCGTTGGGCGTTTCGAGGAAAAACGGAATATCCTTCAGACGCGGGTTATTTATAATTCTTACCATCGCGTCAAACCCTATCGAGCCTTCGCCTATCTTTTCGTGGCGGTCCTTGTGGCTCCCGAACGGATTTTTGCTGTCGTTGACATGAATCGCCTTGAGACGCTCGAGACCGATAACGCGGTCAAATTCGTCAATTACTCCGTCAAGGTCGTTTACTATATCGTAACCCGCGTCGTAAACGTGGCACGTGTCGAGACATACGCCCATTTTTTCGTCAAGCTCCACGCCGTCGATTATCTCGCGAAGCTCCTCGAAGGAACGTCCCACCTCGCTGCCTTTGCCCGCCATGGTTTCGAGCAGCACCGTCGTCGTCATATCCTTCGTGAGTACGCCGTTCAATTGCTTCACTATTAAATCTATACCTGTCTCGGAACCCTGTCCGACATGGCTTCCGGGGTGAAAATTATAAAGCTGATTGGGCGTGTACTCCATACGCATAAGATCGTCGCGCATGATATTAAAAGCAAATTCCCGCGTTTCCGGCTTGTCTGAGCAGGCGTTCAGCGTGTAAGGAGCGTGCGCGAGTATTTTCGCGAATCCGTTTTCCTCCGCGAAACGAAGGAATGATTTAACGTCCTCCGTATCTATCGCCTTTGCCGCGCCGCCGCGCGGGTTACGGGTAAAGAACTGAAACGTGTTCGCGCCTATGCTCTTCGCTTCCTCCCCCATATGCATATAACCTTTTGAAGCCGACAAGTGGCAGCCTATATTCAACATAAAATGATCCCTCCGATTTTATAAGCGTGTTATTCCCAATACATTTGTTTCGATTCATTTGAAAATATCCAGATAGTCTCGTTGCCGTCGTTTGTTTTTTTCAGCTTTACTATGCGCAGATTCATCATTGTATCGTCTACCTTCCTGTAAAGAAACTGCACGGATCCGTTTTTGTCAAGCTCCTTTGCGAGCGCGTCGTAGTCGAGAGTTCTTTCAAACAGCTGTTTATACTGCGGTTCGACAAATTTATCGACATAGGCGCGCAACGCCGCGCTGTAAGAGAAGTCGGATTCCTGCAAAAATTCGCTGAAGTAATCGGGTATATAAACATGACGCGATTCGTCAAGGTTCAGGTCCACAAGATACACTCCGGCAAATTTTGAAGATATGATGTCGAGGAAATACTGCGCGTCTTGCTTTTCCGTGAGTATTTTTTCAAGCTCCTCGTTCATTTCGCGTTTTTTCCGCGAAGGATCCTTCTTGTAATACCTCTCCTTATCCGTCCGCATTTTAAGCTCCGCCGCGCCCACGATTTTATGCACGGACAAATTCTGCTTTCCGTGTTCTATACCGGCGGATATTTCGTAATTATCCTTTTCCAGCTCCGAGCGTATCTGCGCCACGACGCGTTCCATACCCTTTTCCGACAGCTTCATGCTCAGTATCACAAATTCGTCGCCGCCGATGCGGTATACGCGCTCGCTGGGGAAATGCCTTTTAAGCGTGTCGGCGACGCAGCAAAGCATATCGTCGCCCTTGCTGTGTCCGAGGCAGTTGTTTATTTCATGAAGACCGTTTACGTCTATATACAGACACGTGAGATTTTCATATCCGTGTTTTTGCAGCTTATCCATGTCGTGATTAAATTTATGCCTGTTATAGAGCATTGTCAAAGCGTCGCGCTGATAATAATCGAGTATGCGCCGCCGCTGACATTTTTCGCGTATATATTCCTCGTGTATATCCTTTACGTAGAGGATAAGCACTCTGTTTTTCTCGGTATATTCGATACTCGGCGTCAGATCCATCTGCGCGTAGCGAAATCCGTCGTTTGACTTTCTTCTGTAACGGCAGCTCAGCGTTATATCGCTGCCCGTGAACGTCCTGCGCAGACTGTCGATATCCGTGAAGGCTTTATATTCGTCAATATCTCCCGGGTGTATGTTTCCGTCCTCCGCGAACATACGCCACCAGTCGGAAATTTTTGCGAGATGCTCGTAACGCATACGCTCCTCGTCCGACGCTTTAATTATCTCAAACGAATCGTCGTCAAGATTTATTTTCAATATCTTATAATAAATCGCCGAAAGCGTCGCGAGAGCGTCAAGCATGGTTGTCGTATCGCTGTCCGCTTCTCTCCACATGAATACGACCCATGGGTTTTCTCTTGAACATTCCTCGGGAGCGAGTATCCCGAACGTGACCCACATATACCCTTCGGACGTTCTGCGTTTATAACTCTGTACGACGCGCTTTTCGCCGGAGAAGATCCGTTTCTGAACATATTCGGGATCGGAAAATCTCAAATAGTCCTCGGCGTGTTCGAGCAGTACAGACTTATCCTCCACTTGCTGCTTTATATATGAATAGATATTTGTGATATCTTCATATCCGTCATCGGTAAGATTTTCTTCCTTCTTCAAAAATTTATATTCGCCTGTCAGCAGATTCACCTTTGCGAGCTTAAGGAAGTTATCCGCCAAAGTGTCGCTTACAAAGCGTTCCGTATCATTTTGCTCTGCTTTGTATTCATTCACAATAATACCTCCGTTTACAAAACGTTTTTTTTGAACAGCAAAATCGTCTCGACGTGTTTATCGCTGTCCAAACTCAATTCCATATTACTTTCGACAATTGGCAGTTTGAATTTGATGGATTTGAGCCATTGCCCATTCGGCTGACGCTCCTCGTAAATATGCACTTCGGATATAAGCTCTTC
>CANQJC010000037.1 GCA_947624165.1 uncultured Clostridia bacterium | reverse complement strand
GCCTGTCGCGCCCTGGGGACCTGTGGGACCAACCGCGCCCGTTGCACCTGTCGCGCCTTGCGGACCCGTAGGACCGACCGCACCTGTCGCGCCTGTCGCACCTTGCGGACCCGTAGGACCGACCGCGCCCGTTGCACCTGTCGCACCTTGCGGACCTGTGGGACCTGTCGGACCGACAGCACCTACCGAACCCGGAGCACCCATCTGACCCTGCGGACCTGTCGGACCTACGGGACCCTGAGGACCGGCAAATCCCTGCGGACCCTGCGGACCTACGGGACCTGAAAATCCTCTGGGACCTGTCGGACCCGTCGGACCTATCTGGCAGCGGCAGTTATTGGAGCAGTTATTGGAACAATTATTCGAGCAGCCGTTCGAGCAATAGTTTTTGTTGCAATCGTTATACATTTTGTTAAAGTTCTCCTTTCTGTGTCGGTACGCGCCGCGTACCGTGTTATGGCAAAGATGAAATTCATTTGTTATTTATATACGCGCCGCCTTTACGGCGCATATATTATACTATATGCACCGACGCTTGAAAGTGTTTGCACTTTTATGAATTTCCCGCACTGTCGTATATTGCCGCCGAATTAAATCGTCAACCTGCGTTGGGACAAAGGTTTTATGGTAAAAATCACTAATTATTTTAGTAATAAATGGTTATTTTGACTATTGAAAAAAAACTATATGATATGATAATATAAACACGTATAAATGGGAATCAAACGCGCGTATTTCTATTTACGCGCATGAGATGTACGCCGCTGATTTCATTTTTTTAACACTTTTCTTTTCTAAGAACTATCGAAAGCACAGGGGAGCAGTCCCTGTGCTTTCGGTGCTTTTAAAAAGCGTATATGAAAAATGTGAAAGAGGACTTGAAAAATGGATCAAAAGGAATTAAAACGATTGCTTAACGACGTCGCCGCGGGACGTACCGATGTGGACACAGCGGTTATGAAGCTGAGACTGGAGCCGTTTGAGGATCTCGGATTTGCAAAAATTGACAGACACAGAGGTATACGCAGCGGAACGGACGAGGTGATTTACGGAGAAGGAAAAACGCCCGATCAGATAGTGCGGATCGCCGAACGTCTGCACAAGGACGGGCGGAAAACCGTGATAATAACGCGTATTTACGACGTTGGGGTCGCGGGCATACACAGGTTCCTTGCGCATGCGGAGGATATCATGAACGCGAGAGTTATCGTTGCGGTCGCGGGAATGGAGGGCGCGCTTGCGAGCGTGATAGGCGGTCTTGCCGATTGTCCCGTCATAGCCGTACCCACAAGCGTCGGCTACGGCGCATCGTTCGGCGGATTGTCGGCTCTGCTCTCTATGCTAAATTCCTGCGCGAGCGGCGTAAGCGTCGTTAATATCGACAACGGCTTCGGCGCGGGTTATCTTGCGAATATGATAAATCATATAGGCGCGTAAATCGTATATGTCCCATAAAGCTCTCAAACGGTTTTGGGAGCTTTTTTGCGTGATATTGTATTAAGATTTTGTTCAATAAACGCCCTCGCGCATCATAAAGATGTAATATATCGAAATACGGGGAGGGTGTATTATGATAATTATGAGGAAGCAGCTTGCCGCCGTTATACTTGCACTCATCGCGCTTGCCGCAATTTTTTTCGGCGTGAAGAAATACGAAACGCGCCATACTTTTGCCGACGACGATCTCAAAATCGTTCTCGACGCCGGACATGGCGCGCCGGACGGCGGGGCGGTGGGAATAAACGGAACGCTCGAGAAGGACGTCAATCTTGCGATAGCCCTGAAAGCTCGTGAAATACTCGAGGGTATGGGCGCAAAGGTTATCATGACGCGCGACGGCGACAGCGGATTGCAGGACGAAAACGCCGACACCATACGAAAAATGAAGGTGTCCGACATGAACAAGCGTCTTGATATCATAAGAAATAGCGGCGCGGATTTGTTCCTCAGCATACATATGAATTCGTTCAGCGACAAAAACGTTAAGGGGCTGCACGTTTTTTACGACAAGGCTCACCCGGGCGCGGAGGAGATCGCGTCGCTTGTCCAGGACGAGATCGCCGCTGTGACGGGCGCGGAGGTACACGCGGTAAAGACTGCGGACGAACGCCTGTTTCTGATGAAAAACCCGCCGATACCGTCCGTGCTCGCGGAATGCGGATTTCTCTCGAACCCCGAGGAGGAGAAGAAACTCAACGACGAGGATTATCAGGCGAAAATCGCGTGGGCGATAGCCCGCGCGCTCAAGGATTATACAAATTGATATAAAATTCTCAAAAAAATGCGTTAATTTTTTATCTGTGAATCGTCAAATTGTATTGACGCTTTGGGAAAATTGATATATAATATAACCTAATGTAGATTAAAATGTTTGGAGGAAAAAACAATGAGCAGAGTTTACAATTTTTCGGCGGGTCCCTCTATGCTCCCGCTTGAGGTACTTGAAAAGGCTGCCGCGGAAATGACGGAATACGGCGCAACGGGACAGTCGGTCATGGAGATGAGCCATCGCTCAAAGGAATACAAGGCGATAATCGACAATGCCGAAGCACTTGTAAGAGAACTTATGCATGTTCCCGACAATTACACCGTGCTGTTTTTGCAGGGCGGCGCGTCGTCACAGTTTGCGGCGATACCGATGAATCTCGGTACGAAGTCGGGTAAGGCGGACTACATCATTACGGGTCAGTGGGCTAAGAAAGCGGCGCAGGAAGCGGAGAGATACATCAAGGTCAACAAGGTTGCGTCGTCTGCGGATAAGACGTTCTCGTACATTCCCGAGACAGACAAGAGCATGTTCGACCCCGAAGCCGATTACTGCTACATCTGCTATAACAATACTATCTACGGCACGCATTACACGGAAAAGAAGCTGCCCGATACCGACGCGGTGCTCGTAGCGGACATTTCGTCCTGCGTAATGGCGGAAGAGATAGATATCAACAAATTCGGTATACTTTACGCCGGAGCGCAGAAAAACCTCGGTCCCGCCGGTGTGACGCTCGTGATCGTAAGAAACGATTTGATAGGCGATACGCTTGAGGGAACTCCGACGATGTTTAAGTATTCGATCCACCGTGACAACGGCTCGATGTACAACACACCTCCGACATACGGCATTTACGTGCTCGGTCTCGTGCTCCAATGGATAAAGGATAAGGGCGGCGTAAAGGCTTTGCAGGCGATAAACGAAAAGAAGGCGAAGATACTTTATGACTTCCTCGACTCGTCCGAAATGTTTAAGGGTACCGTTGTTCCCGAAGACCGCTCGCTCATGAACGTTCCGTTCGTAACGGGAAACGAGGAGCTTGACGCGAAGTTTGTAAAGGAAGCGACCGAAGCGGGCTTTATCAACATCAAGGGTCACAGAACGGTAGGCGGCATGAGAGCAAGTATCTACAACGCGATGCCTGTCGAGGGCGTTGAAGCACTTGTCGAATTTATGAAAAAATTCGAAGCCGAAAATAAGTAAATCATGGGCGAACAGTGTTCACCCGCACAAACCCCTCAGTCACATTACGTGTGACAGCCCCTCTGCTACGGCGTTTGTTCGCAAGCGAACACGCCTGCGATGCTAAAGTATCGTTCACCTAATAGGGGAGCTTAATATATGAATAGGAGAGAAATACAATGTTTAATATACTTACGTTAAACAAAATCGCACAGTGCGGTCTTGACCGTCTCGGAACAAATTATACCGTGACCGATGATATCGGCGCGGACGCGGACGGTATCATTCTCAGAAGCTTCAAAATGCATGACATGGAGCTTCCCGCAAATCTGAAGGCTGTGGCAAGAGCCGGAGCCGGTACCAACAACATTCCGATAGACAAGTGCAGCGAAAAGGGCATTGTCGTATTCAACACCCCCGGCGCGAACGCGAACGCCGTTAAGGAGCTTGTTATCGCCGGTATGCTTTTGGCGTCGAGAGACATAATAGGCGGCGTTGAATGGGCGAATACGCTCACGGGCGACGACGTTGACAAGCAGGTCGAAAAGGGCAAGTCCAACTTTGCCGGAAATGAAATAAAAGGAAAGACGCTCGGCGTTATAGGTCTCGGCGCGATCGGTATACTTGTTGCGAACGCCGCGACGTCGCTCGGCATGGACGTTATCGGTTACGACCCGTATTTATCGGTCGATTCCGCGCTGAAGCTGTCGAGACACGTCAAGAAAGCCAATACGCCCGAGGAGGTTTACGCCGCTGCGGATTATGTTACGATACATGTGCCGCTTATGGATTCTACGCGTAACACGATAAACGCGGAAGCCATCGCGCAGATGAAGGACGGAGTTGTGATACTCAATTTTGCGCGCGGAGGTCTCGTTAATAACGACGACGTTAAGAAAGCGATCGCCGACGGAAAGGTCAAGAAGTACGTAGTTGACTTCGCGGACAGCGAGACGGTCAACTGCGACGGGATCATAAACATTCCTCATCTCGGCGCGTCGACGGAGGAATCGGAGGATAACTGCGCGGTCATGGCTGCGGACGAGATAGCCGACTATCTTGAAAACGGTAATATACTTAATTCCGTAAACTTCCCGAATTGCTCGCTCCCCAACGGCAATGTCGGCAGAGTGACGATAACTCATCAGAACATACCAAATGTGATCGCGAGATTTACAGACGTGCTTTCGAGCGTCAATATATCCGATATGATCAACAAGTCGAAGGGCAAGCTTGCTTACACGATAATCAACACCGACCATGAGATAACGGACGAGACTGTAAAGAAGCTCGAAGCTATCGACGAGGTCATCAAGGTAAGAGTAATAAAGTAATAAAGTAAAAAAATACAGCGGTTTTGCCGCTGTATTTTTTATGCTTATATATTACGATTTAGCGCGCCGTAAGAATATCGCTCCAGATTTCCTTTCCGTCCTTTGTGTACGAGTGTGAGTTTGCGGCTTCCGTTATATAATAGAAACGGCTGTCCGACGGCGCAACGTCGGGGAATACCGTATAGCCCTCAACGCCTATTATACTCTCCGCGTCGATTTCACGGTCAAGCATGGCGCATATCGACAAAACGGCTTCGGCACGCGTGAGCGGCGCGTCCGCGTCCGCTTCGCCGAGATACGCCGAATCGCCGTTCGCCGTCAAACGCGCTGCGATAGCCGAAAATTCGGCGTGGGTTATATTGTTGTTCGGTCTGAACGTCGAATCGCCGTAACCGTTTACGATATTTTTATCCGACATAAATCCAACCTCGTTCGCATACCATGCGTCCTCGCTAACGTCGATGTACGGATTCGGATAATTCGTTCCCGCGGCGTAATCCTTGCACACTCTCGCAAGCATTGAAAGAATTTCCGCACGCGTAACAGGCGCGTCGGGATAGAAATTACCGTCTTCGCGTCCGTAAATAAACGCCATGTGATTTTCTCTGTCAAGGTCGACAGAGGTGTTCTTTTCAGCGTCGCTTTGCAATGTGAACGTGTTTTTAAGGCTCTTTTTCGCAAACTGCGTCACATGATTTTGATCCGTACCCGTCAGCGCGACGACCGCCGACCTTTCGTCCTTGTCGTATCCGAACAGAGCGTACAAGGTCATAACGTCGCCGTTCTTGTAAAATTCGTCCCTGTTGTTCGACGCGTCGCCGTCCTTTGTGAATTTAAGCGTTACCTTGTGGTCGCCGTCAAATTCCCACGTACCGAGCTCGCCGCCCTCCGCGTCGGTCATAGTGCCGTCCGCGTTAAGCGTTACCTTTGACGAAAGAACGGGCAGGTCATAGTTTCTGTTTACCAGCGCGCCGGTCGACGTTATTTCGTTTCCGTCCATTTTTGTCTGACCTACCGACGCGAGATCGTACGTTCCCGCTATCATATCCTTCGGTATGGCCTGTTCTATTTCTCCCGCGTAGGTGACGGGGGAGACTACGGGCCAGCCGTCCTCCGTCCAAAGTATTTTTCTTACTTGCAGCGTCGCGGCGATCTCCACCGCGTTCTTTCTCGTATGAGATACGTAATACATATCGTTTCCGACATTTATCGCACTGTTGTGTCCAGGACCGTAATAAACCATCGCGTCGCCTTCGCCGCTCTTTACGGAATAATTATCGGATTTGTTGTCCGCTGTCGG
>CANQJC010000036.1 GCA_947624165.1 uncultured Clostridia bacterium | reverse complement strand
CCGCGCTAATCGTATGCACGATACCGCGAATAAATTAAACGCCTACACAGCCGAAAATCTGACTAACATTTGACTAACTTTTACGCGTCTGACTAAAATTTTGCGCAATAATTTGCAATAATTTACCACAATTTGCAGACATCAAAAACAAGAAAAAACCGCATAAACGCTTGTTTTCTAAGCATTTACGTGGTTTTTGTGAGTGGTGCCGATGGTGGGGGTCGAACCCACACGAAGTTGCCTTCACGGGATTTTGAGTCCCGCGCGTCTGCCAATTCCACCACATCGGCGCGATAACCGCTTAATTATGATACCATACGACGCGTAAAAAGTCAAGAGGTAAAAAAGACGTTTTACGCTTTAAGCGCAAAACGTCTTAATTTTTAATAAACTCTTACCGCACCCGCATACTGCGCTATACGATATTCCGTGTTTATCGAAGAAATTTTGACAACGTCGCCGGTCTGGGGCGCGTGTATCATGTTTCCGTCGCCTATATATATGCCGACGTGATGTATATATCCGCCCTTGGCAAAGAATACAAGGTCGCCGGGCTGAAGATTTTCACGGCTTACATATGTTCCGTTGTTTCGCTGGTCAGCCGCAACGCGGTTAACGCTTATACCGTTCGCGCTGCACACATACTGCACAAGACCCGAGCAATCGAATCCGCTGGGCGAGGTACCGCCCCATACGTAGGGAACGCCGAGATATTTCATCGCGGTATTAACGATAGCCTGTCCCTTTGACGACGATGCGGGAGCGGAATATGCTTCCGCCGAAGGAGCGGAGTTTCCTGACGAAGCCGAGTTCTGGCGGGCGTTTTCTTCCGCGATAGCAGCGGCTCTCTGCGCGGCTGCCTTGGCGTCCGCGATCTCCTTCTGCTTCCGTGAAATTTCGTCCTTTTCTATCCATTCGCCCGTAAACTGGAGCGATGTGTTTATAACAAAGCCTTCTTCATAATCGTCGCCGTAGCAAACCCTTATAAAGTCGCCTTCGCCCCATAACACATAAACATATGTGCCGTCGTCAAGCTCCGTGATGACCTCGGAATCCGTATTCGCTTCTTTTCTTACTCTTACGGAGTTTCCCGAAAGCGTTACCTGAGCTATCCTATAATTTGTAAGTCCCTTCTTTGTATCCTCCGCGGCGGTTCTGTCCTGAGTTACCGCCGTGCAGGGAACGTAGCCGGAAACATTGTTGTAAAGAACCTTGTACCAGCCCTCCGAACGCTCGATAATTTCCACCTCGGTGCAAACCTCGATTTGGTCTATCACGTTCGATTCCTCCGAAGGAAACTCCATTACGTCGATCTCGCCGTTCGGAGCGACAATATATCCGACGGGATAAAAGCTTTTCGCGGCTATCTCACTTTCGGAAATAACCTCCTCCATCGGATCCTCCGCAGCGTCGGGCGATATTTCCGCCGTACCCTTGACCGCGTCCGTAATATCCTTTTCGGCAATTGTTATGCTGTTGGAAGGGGACACGGCGTTGATACGCTGCTCACGTTCAAGCATTGAGTTTTTCAAGTCCGCGGCTTGTACCGCGGCAAGCGAACTTATCATTGCTACCGCTATGAAAGCGGCAATTGAATGTTTAAAGTTCCTCATAAAATAAACCTCCTGATTATTGCAAGTAAAGCAATATTTCAATAGCTTTACTCAGATTTCATTTTTATTTCTGTAATGTTACCAAATCATTACAAAGAGGATTATACACCATATAATTCCGTTTGTCAACACTTTTTTTAATCTATTTGTATTTATTTTGTAACATAACGGTAATAAAAATGTGTTTTTTGTAATAAAACAGGATTTTATGTTGTGATTTTCACCAATCAATGCAAACAATAACGAGTATTTTTAAGTCATTTCGACCAATAATTTAAAAATGCTCACAAATAATATTACAGTCAGATTACATGATTTTGTGAAAATACACATAATTACCGTCAGTAATGTTACAAATAGGTTACAAATATTACAAAAGTTACATTTCGTTGCAATAAAAACGGCTATTTGATATAATAAATACTGTAAAGGGGCTGCGTATATGGTTGAATACATCAGAATCGCGGTGTGGTTTGCCGCGGGAATATACCTGAGCGAACGGATAAGCGTGCCTTTTGCCGCAATATTCATTATATCCCTTATAATGGTATTGACAATTCAGGCGATTTTTAAACATAAATTCAACAAAAAAATATTGGCCGCGCTCTGTGCGCTGACCGTGGGCATTTTTTTATGCGCTTACGCTTCAAGTACGGAAATGAGCGACCTGTCGCGTTATGAAAACAGATACGTTACGATAACGGGACGCGTGAGCGGGATACCGGACGACGACGGAGAAAATACGCGCTGTACGATAGACGTGCGCCGCGTGGAACATTCGGGCGAGGAAAGAGACGTGCGCGAGACAGTTTTGCTGACCACCGATTCAAAGTGTGTTTACGGCGATACCGTTACATTCAGCGGCTTCATAGATAAAATCTCGGTAAAAATGAATGAAAACGGGTTTGATTTCGAGAAATATTATAAAGGAAAGGGTATTTTTTATAAAATATATTCATCGGAGGTCCTGCCCTCCCGCGATACGATAAAAGACTATTCGCCCGCCGCGCTCGTCACGGGAGCGAAAAACTTTATCTGCGAAACCGCGGAGAAAATTTACCCGGGCGATTACGGCGCGATTTTGAAAGCCGTGCTGACGGGGAACAAGAAGGATTTTTCCGATGACTTCGACCGAGTGCTTGTAAGGACGGGACTGAAACGGTTTTACTATCCGGCGTTTCTGCATGTGATACTTTTTATTTCGCTCATTACGCTCCTGACGGGTGCGGTCGAGAAGAAAAAGAGGGACGCGCTGACCGTGTTTCTTCTTATATTATATGCGTGCGCCAATTTTTCAAACGCCGTATTTTTAAGACTTACCGTCATGACAGCCTTGCTCATATTCCTGAAAAGCCGTTACGGCGAAGTATATTATCCCGACGTCATAGGAATGACCGCGATAATAATGGGGATATTGAATCCGCTGACATACTTTGATATCGGATTTATAATGTCAATGCTGTCGTGTATAATGATATACTACTTTTTCGACACGGTTTACGCCGCGCTCAAATTCATAAAAATAAAATATATACGCCGCATGAGCGCGATCGGACTTATATGTACGGTGGGACTTATCCCCGTAACGGCGTATTTTTTCACCTCTGTACCGCTCTGCTCGGTTTTCGTATCGCTCATAATGCTGCCGTGCGTCGCCGTACTGGTGATTTTGTCGCCGCTTCTTATCGGACTGTGGACGCTTTTCAAAGCCGCCCCCGTCATAAAACAAGCGTCGAGCTGTATGCTGTTCGTACTTAAATATATTCCGCTCCTTGCGGACAAGCTTAAGTTTTTAAACGTAACGCTGCCGAACATCGGGATATTGTTTCTTATTATATATCTTCTTGTTGTCGTTGCGGCTGTCAAGCATATAAAACATAAGCGTTCCCACGCATATGCCGCGTTGTTTACCGCCGCCGCTCTTTCCGTATCGCCGGCGGCGCACGAAGCGGCGCGTCTGAACGATATCGAAATAACGTTCGTAAACGTCGGACAGGGCGACGGTGCTTTGATACGCGCCCCGTACCGCTTCAATGTTCTTATTGACGGCGGCGGCGGTAACGCGTACTCCGATTACAATCCCGGAGAGAAGGTGTATCTCGCGTATCTCAAGGCTGAGGGAATAAACGAAGCGGACAGCGCGTTCGTGAGCCATTATCATAAGGACCATGTGCAGGGGATCATCGCCGCGATAGAGAATATAAAAGTAAGGAACGTATTTTTGCCGGACGAAATGGAGGGCAGCGAATGGCGCGTAGCTGTCGAAAAAGCCGCCCATGAGCACGGCACGGTAATTCATTATCTGAGCGAGGAAACGCTCATCAAATACAATAACGGCATGACGATACATGCCATACCGCCCGCGGCCGCCGCTTCGATAAGCGGCGACGAGAACGACACGTCCTATATTTACCGCGTCGAATACGGTGACTTTTCGGCGATGTTCACGGGAGATATGTCGTCGTTTGCCGAAAAATGTCTTTTAAACAACGGTAAGGTGCCGCAAACAGATCTGCTCAAGGTCGCGCATCACGGCTCTCCGAGCGCGACGAGCGCGGAATGGGTCGACGCGGTGTCTCCTCGGTACGCCGTGATAAGTCTCGGCTATGACAATATGTACGGCTTCCCCGACGATACCGTTCTTGAAAATTTGTCGGACGCGGAAATATACCGCACCGATTTTGACGGCGACGTGCGTTTCACCGCGGAGAAAAGCGGCGTGACCGACATTCGTACTTTTAACAGAAAGGAATAGCCATGGCGAAGGGAAAGAATAAGGACTTAACAGAACTCAAAAAAAAGCTGAAAGAGGGAAAAACCTCGCCGCTGTATTTATTTTACGGCGAGGAAAGCTTTATCCGCGCCATATACGTGGAGCGCGTGAGCGCGCTTGTGCCGGACGGCGGCTTCCCGGAATTTAATCATATAACTCTGAACGGTTCGGACATACCCTTTTCGGAGTACGACGACGCGTGGGAGAGCTTTCCCATGATGACCGAAAAAAAGCTTATTCACATAAAGGACAGCGGGATTTTTTCCCTGAAATCGGGCGTGTCCTCCGCGTCGACGGAGGAAAAAAAGGAATTTTGGTCCGAAAAATTTAAACGCCTGTCGGACGATACCGTAGTAATATTCGATGAATCAAACGTGGACAAGCGCAGCGCGCTGTATAAAGCCGCCGCGAAGGCGGGCGAGTGCGTCGAATTTGCATATCTCAGCGAAGCGGACGCCGTGACGTGGGTAATAAAACAATGTCTTGACGCAAAAAAACGTATAAGCAAGGATAACGCCTATTATCTCGTGACGCTCTGCGACAAGGGACTTTCCAACGTCAATAACGAGCTGCAAAAGCTTATCGACTTCTGCGGAAACGAAATTTATCGAAGCGACATTGACCGCGTCGTTTCAAAATCAATGCAAGTGGTCGCGTTTCGTCTTACCGACGCGATAACCGAGAGAAACGCAAACAAAGCCATGAGCGTGCTTACAGATTTAAAAACCGCCGGAGAGAGCGCGTTTAATCTGATGTACCTCATGTTTTCAACGTTTGAAAAAATGCTTCACGCAAAACTTCTGCAAGGCGCGTCCATGGGCGAGATCGCCGCGCGTATAGGCGTTTCGCCGTATATAGCTTCAAAATATATCGACGGCGCGCGCGGCTTTTCGGAGGACGCGCTCGTGTGGATGGTACGCCGGATCGCCGAAATCGACCTTGCGATAAAGGAGGGCGCGATCGACGAATACGGCGCGCTTGAGCAGTATGTTACGGAATGTATTCATTTCATGCAAAAATAGACAGGAGAAGGGACACGTAATGCGTATATTTGAAATCGGACTCAGCCACGGCGACGCGCCGATGGAAACGCGCGCGCGTCTGGCGTTCACGAAGAAAAAACAGCGCGAGATCATGCGCCGTATACAAAGCGGCACAAAGGCGGACGAATGTGTAATTCTTTCCACCTGCAACCGCTGTGAATTTTATTTGGCGGCGCGGCGCGATATACGCGGTGAATTTATCGCTTTTTTAAATATGCTTGCCGGTACCGATATCAGCAAGTACGTGAAAGCGCGCGCCGATGCGGACGCCGTGCGTTATCTTTTCGAGACGGCTTCGGGATTAAATTCGATGATAATAGGCGAGGATCAAATCCTCGGACAGGTTAAGGACGCGCACGCCGCCGCGCGCGATGCCGGTACGGCGCGTATATACATGAACACGCTTTTTCGTCTCGCGGTAACGGGCGCGAAACGCGTCAAGACCGACACCCTCCTGTCAAAAACACCCGTATCCGTCGCCACGCTCGCGATAAAAAAATGTGCCGAGATCCTCGGTACGCTCAAGGATAAACATATTATGATTATCGGCGCGACGGGTAAAATCGGCGGTATAGTATACAAGGATTTGATTTCCGACGGCGCGGCGCGCGTATATGTCCTTTCACGCACAAGGGGATCGGTCCCCTTTGCCGATTTTGACGGCGCGCGCGTTTTGGATTATTCCGCGCGGTACGATTTTCTTGACGGCATGGACGCGGTCATAAGCGCGACCGCAAGCCCGCATCTCACGCTTTCGCGCGCGGCTGTTTCGTCCGCGCTTTCGTCTTGCAGGAAGCGGGCGTTTATAGACCTTGCCGTACCGAGGGACATTGATATCGAAGCCGATGATTTTAACATTTATGTGAATATAGACGACCTGCGCGGTCTTTCGGCTGAAAACAACGCGCTCAAAGCCGCCGAAGCGGAAAAAGCGCGCGTGATACTGAAAAGATATATAAACGACTTTCTTGTATGGCAGGTGTTCCATGAAAACAAACGCTTTATAGACGCATACGGAAGCGCGCTTCCCGACCGTGCGCGCGGTGATTTTCTGAAGAGCATTTACAACAAGAAAGCGAATTGCTCATACACGGAATTTAAAAAGTTTATCGAGGAGCTGAAGGAAACGAATGAATATAAAAATAGGTACGCGTAAAAGTCCGCTTGCTCTGCGCCAGACGGAAATGGCGGCGGCGCGTTTCGAAAACGCCTTCCCGAACGACACGTTTGAAATCGTTCCGATTTCGACGAAGGGCGACGAAATTATTGACAAACCTCTGAAAAGCTTCGGCGGCAAGGGCGTTTTCATTAAGGAGCTTGAAGCATCGCTGCTTTCGGGGGAAATCGATATGGCGGTACACAGCGCGAAGGATATGCCCGCGACGCTGCCGGACGGACTTGAAATCGGAGCGGTACTGCCGCGCGGCGCGCATGAGGACGTAATGCTTTCCGTTTCGCCCGACGCTCCGAGAGTAATAGGCACGGGTTCCGCGCGGCGCGAAGCGCAGATAACGCGGCTCTGTCCCGACGCCGTAATAAAACCCATACGCGGGAATATCGGCACGCGCGTGGAAAAATTAAAAAACGGCGAGTACGACGCGATAATCGTCGCGAAAGCGGCGATAGAGCGTCTTGACATGGGCGACGGTCTGATCATAACTCCGCTCGATTTCGTATCCGCGCCCGGACAGGGAATAATCGCCGTCGAGGTACGCGCCGGAGATATGAAAAAATATACCGCCGCCGTAAACGACCGAGACACGTTCCTCGCGCTCGAAGCCGAACGCGCTTTTATGCGGGAAACGGGCGGCGGCTGTCATTCGCCGATCGGTGCCTACGCGCGCGCGGAAAACGGACATATCGTAATGGACGTTATGTGCGTACAAAACGGCAGGATAATAAAAGAAACGCGGATAATATGAAAAGGAGAGAATAATATGAAAAAAATACTAACAGCCCTCATAACGGCGATAGCGACCGCGGCGGCTTTGCTGCCGTGCGCGCCGGCGTCGGCGGCGGGAGAAAAGCCCGTCCTTCGCTATACGTTTGACGGGAAAAAGGAGCTTGCCGATGAGAACGGCAGGAACGAACTTAAGCTTTTCGGCGGCGCGTCCGTCACGGACGACGGAAACGTCGGCAGCGCGCTTTTGCTCGACGGCACGGACGGTTACGCCCTTCTGCCCGACGGGATTTTGACGAATAACATGACCGTGACGGCATGGGTAAAGATAAATCGTTTCACCGCCTGGGGACGCGTATTTGACTTCGGTTCGGACGCGGACAACAATTTCTTTTTCGCGCCGTATTCGGGCAGCGCGGCGAGGATAGAGATGAAGTCGCCCGTCGGTACAGATACAATGGACACTGTGCAGGAAACGGAAAACGATTGGGTGCATTACGCGGTCACATACGGCGACGATAAGGTAAGCTATTACCGAAACGGCGTGTTTATCGCGTCGAAATCAAACCTGAACGTGACCCCGAACGACGTCAAGGACGAACTGAATTACATAGGCAAGTCGCATTATGAAGGCGACGCGTACCTCGCGGCGGCTGTCGATGATTTTCGCGTATACGACAAGGCTCTTACTGCCGACGAAATATCGGACGTGTTCGCGGAGGGAAAAATAAATTCGGAAATACTTCTAAAGTCGTACCAAATAGAGGACGGACAAATCGCGACCGGCGATAAAATAGAGCTTCCGCGCGTTAACGGTATCGAATGGAGCGCGGACAAACCCGAGATAATAGACACGCAAACCGGCGCGGTGACGCGTCCGTCGTCTGCGTGCGCCGTTACGCTTACCGCGAAGTGCGGCGACGCGTCAGCCGATTATACTGTTTACGTTCCCGCGGAGGGCGCAGCTCCGTTTTCCGTCGACATAAACGCAGCCGACCGCTCAAAGGATGTTTCGGACATGATGTGGGGACTGTTTTTCGAGGACATAAACAGCTCCGCAGACGGCGGCTTGTACGCGGAAATGGTGCAGAACCGCTCGTTTGAGATTGCGGCCGACGATAATTTGTACTCGTGGGAA
>CANQJC010000035.1 GCA_947624165.1 uncultured Clostridia bacterium | reverse complement strand
GGGAGTGGCTCAGTGGTAGAGCGTCACCTTGCCAAGGTGAACGTCGCGAGTTCGAATCTCGTCTTCCGCTCCATTTTTAAACAACAAAAGACGCCTTAAACGTGCGTCTTTTGTTGTTTGTACAAACTAAGCAGAAACGGCGCCATAGCCAAGAGGTAAGGCAGAGGTCTGCAAAACCTTTATTCCCCGGTTCAAATCCGGGTGGCGCCTCCAATCCGAAAGATGCTGCGGCTTAAGAATACGCTTAGGTCGCAGCGTTTTTCTATATAAATAAAAATTATCCATAATCAATACGGTGAATCGAAATGAAAAAAATAAAAAAAATTATTGCCGTCATACTGCTTCTCGCACTCTCGGTGTGCATAATAAATTCACAGACGGATCTGTTTTTAAATTTTGCGTCTTACGCGCCGAGCATAGCCGAAAAATATCCGGCGGCGGCGCAGTTCGTCACAGACGCGTCCGAGCGTATTTCGCTAGTCACGGACAATATACCGTCGCCCTCGGAGATCATCGCGATGATCAAGCATGAGGAACCGCCCGTCGATCCCTCCGACGCGGCGGCAAACGCGTATATAGAAAACAGTCCAATGCTCACGTTTTATCCGAAGGAAAATATCGGTATCGTAGTCGATTACAACACGGTCGATATTTTCGGCGTTGTCGATTCGCGTGCGAAATCGCACCTGATAGCGGAGTTCACGGACGAAAACGGCGAAACGCTCGACCAAGTCTCACTGTCGGCAAACTCGTCGGGAGAGTTTAACAAAAAAACGGACATTCCCGAAACGGAGTCGCTGAGCATGGATCTTTCGATATACACGGGCAGCAAGGCGTACGGTCAGTTCGAGAGCTGGGTATACAACTACATAACGCTGCAAAAGACAGCCGACGGCGGGTGGGAGATCGCGCCGTCACCGGTATTTGAAAATAACAAGCTCATGTACGAGCGCGACAAGTCCATAAGCGACGCGCTGCGGCGTACCGCGTCGATACAGTCCGACAGTACGGGGATAGCGTCCATCGCCGCGCAGCTTACCGAAGGGCTTACGGAGGATTACGACAAGGTACTCGCCCTGCATGACTGGATCTGTTCTTATATGTATTACGATATAGACAGTCTCAGCGCGGAGGATACGCCGCCGTACTACGCGACGGAAATAGTTAAATCGCGCAGGGCGGTGTGTCTGGGCTTCGCCACGCTTATGGCGGCTCTTTGCAGAAGTATCGACATACCCTGCAACGTCGTTTCAGGTTACGCGCTCGGCGTGAGCGACGGCGCAAACGAATGGAACGAGAGCACGGCGGCGTCACAGGAGCAGAACCACGCATGGAACGAGGTATACATGGACGGACGCTGGGTAATTATAGATACGACATGGGACTGCGCGAACAAAATCGAAAACGGCGAAATGATCAAGGGAAACGGCGTTTCGCATCTCTATTTTGACGCGAATTTGCAGTTCTTCTCCAACAATCACAAAATCATTGAGTATTCGAAAAGGAGATAAGCAGGTGAAAATAGGCGGTCTTTCTATCCACGGCAACGTTTTTCTCGCGCCGATGGCGGGCGTTACGGATTCTTCGTTCCGCGAAATTTGCCGCGGTTACGGAGCGTCGCTCGTGTATTCGGAAATGATAAGCGCGAAGGGACTTTATTATAATGATAAAAAGACAGCCGAGCTTATGCGTATAACTCCGAACGAGCGTCCGTGCGCCATACAAATCTTCGGCTCCGACCCCGACATAATGGCGGCGGCGGTCGAGAAGGTCATGAATGTCAAGCCCGATATAATAGATATAAACATGGGCTGTCCCACTCCCAAAATAGTCAACAACGGCGACGGCAGCGCGCTTATGAAAAATCCGCGTCTGGCGGGTGAAATAGTAAAGAAAGTGAGCGAGCTTTCGCCCGTACCCGTCACAGTTAAAATACGCAAGGGCTACGACGAAGACAACGCCGAACAATTCGCGCGCGTGCTCGAAGAAAACGGCGCGGCGGCGATCGCCGTACACGGCAGACTTCGCAGCGAATTTTACCGCGGCAGCGCGGACAGAGACGTTATACGCCGCGTCAAAAACGCGGTGAGTATACCCGTCATCGCCAGCGGCGATATCGTCTCGGGCGAAAGCGCGAAGGACATGCTCGACCGTACCGGCTGCGACGCGCTGATGATAGGAAGGGCGAGCGAGGGTAATCCTTTTATATTCCGACAGATAAACGAATATCTTGAAACGGGCGCGGTCACGTACGATCCGTCGCCGGAGGAAAGGCTTTTGCAGGCGGCGGCGCACGTCAGGGCGATCATAGCCGAGAAGGGCGAGACGCGGGGCGTCAGAGAATCGCGAAAGCATATAGCGTGGTACATAAAAGGTCTGCGCGGCGCGGCGCGGCTCAAGAACGCGGTATTTCAAGCGGAAACCGCCGAAGAGCTTTTCGCGCTTTTGGACGACTATAAAGCGCAGTTAAAATAATGATATTTTTTATCATAAAACTCTTGAAAAACGCGCTGTGATTTGTTATAATAATTTAAATACAAAAAGAACCGTAAAACGCCGCTCCGTTCCCTTTTCGGGGGACGGAAGGGAACGGCTTTTTTAATATATAAAATTAAAATACTTACGAGAGGAGCTGCATAAAAATGGAAGATAAGTTTGCGAAAGAAGGACTTACGTTTGACGACGTGCTGCTCGTACCTCAGGCGTCGGACTTCACGCCGAACGAGGTTGAGCTGAAAACCCGTCTGACAAAAGACATTACACTCAACATACCGCTCATGAGTTCCGCGATGGACACCGTAACGGAATCGTCTATGGCGATAGCGATGGCGCGCGAAGGCGGTATAGGTATCATTCACAAAAACATGACTATCGCTCAGCAGGCGGCTGAAGTCGACAAGGTCAAAAGAAGCGAAAACGGCGTTATAACGAATCCGTTCAGCCTGACGAAGGAACGTACTCTCAAGGACGCGGACGACCTTATGGCGCGGTTCAAAATCTCCGGCGTGCCTATCGTTGACGCGGACGACAAGCTTATAGGTATTATCACGAACCGCGATTTGAAGTTCGAGACGGATTTTACGCAGAAAATCTCGGAGGTCATGACGGAAAAGAATCTTATCACCGCTCCTGTCGGAACTACGCTTTCGGAAGCGCAGAAAATTCTTTCCAAGGCAAAGGTCGAAAAGCTCCCCATCGTTGACAAAGAGGGACATTTAAAGGGACTTATTACCATAAAGGATATAGAAAAAGCGGTTCAGTATCCCAATTCGGCGAGAGACAAGCAGGACAGGCTTCTCGTCGGTGCGGCGATCGGCGTTACGGCGGACGCGCTCGAAAGAGTGCAGGCGGTAGTCGACGCGGGAGTTGACATTGTCGCGCTCGACAGCGCGCACGGACACAGCAAAAATATAATCAACAAGGTAAAGGAAATAAAATCGGCGTTCCCCGACCTTCCCGTTATCGCGGGAAATATAGCTACCGGCGAAGCAGCCGAAGCACTCATCAAGGCGGGAGCGGATTGTCTGAAGGTGGGCATAGGTCCCGGTTCGATCTGCACGACGCGCGTCGTCGCGGGTATCGGCGTACCGCAAATCACGGCGGTTTACGACGTAAGTCTCGTTTCGAAAAAGTACGGAATACCCATTATCGCCGACGGCGGTATCAAGTATTCCGGCGATATAGTTAAGGCGATAGCAGCCGGAGCGGACGTTGTTATGATGGGAAGTCTCCTGGCGGGCTGCGACGAAAGTCCGGGTGAGTTTGAAATTTTCCAGGGCAGACGGTTTAAAGTTTACCGCGGCATGGGCTCGCTTGCCGCTATGGAAAAAGGCTCGAAGGACAGATACTTCCAGACAGGCTCGAAAAAGCTTGTGCCGGAAGGAGTCGAAGGACGAGTTCCTTACAAGGGTCCCCTGTCCGATACCGTATTCCAGATGCTCGGAGGACTGCGCTCCGGCATGGGTTACTGCGGTACGAAAACCATCGAGGACCTCAAGGAAAACGGAAAATTCGTCAGGATCACGGGCGCGGGTCTTAAGGAGAGCCACCCGCACGATATTTATATCACCAAAGAAGCCCCCAATTACAGCTATAACACACAGGGATAAACCATGTGAATACATAAAAAAATACCGTCGGCGTATTGACCGACGGTATTTTTTTACATAAGTCCTTTCAGAGTTAGGATATGTCCGACTGCCGCGTTCAGCGTTTCCATGCTTATGTCTCCGTTTTCAACGGCGGTCAGTATCTGACTGTATCCCGTTTCGTAATCGGTCGTGATGAGCAGGTCGTTTCCGGCGTTTACCGCTCTGACATATACGTTATCCAAATCAGCCACCGCGCCCATCGCGATGTCGTCCGTCATGATAACGCCGTTGAAGCCCAGCTCGTTCCGAAGTATATCGTGTACGGCGGGAGAAAGCGAAGCGGGATTTTCCGCGTCAAAGCCGGTCACGATATTATGCGATACGAGCACGCAGCTCGCGCCCGCGTCTATACCCGCCTTGAACGGGACGAGGTCTTCGGCGCGAATCGCGTCCGCGCTTTTTTCATTATACACGCTGCCCTCGTGACTGTCGCCCGTAACCTCGCCGTAACCGGGGAAATGCTTCAGTACGCTGTATATGCCTTCGTTCTTCATCACGCTCACGACGCGTGAAATAAAGTCCGCAGTTTGTGAATATCCCTGACCGAAGCTGCGCTTGTAAATATACGTGTCGGGGTCCTCCGAAACGTCGGCGACGGGCGCGAGGTTCATATTCACGCCCAGGCTCAGCAAAAGCCGCGACTTCTCCGCCGCGTTCTCTTCAACGGCTTCCATGCCGCCTTTATTATAGATATCCTGCGGCGACTCGTATTTTTCGGGCGCGAGGTTCGGGTTGGAGCTTACTCTGACTACCGTTCCCCCCTCTTCGTCCGCGCCGATAAACAGCGGGACCGTGCTTTCGGATTGAAGCGCATTTATTTTATTTATGACCTCATCCCTTGTAAGTCCTTCAAAATCGCGTCCGAACAGCAGTATGCCGCCGGGCTTCTTCTCCATAAGCGCGCCGATATACTCGTCTTCGGGGCAGCGCACAAACAAAAGCTGTCCCACTTTTTCTTCGACCGTCATCGTGTCGAGAAGCGTCGGTTCGCTCGTGGGCTCGCTCGTCGGAGACGGCGGCGCGGACGGAGTTGACGGCGGCGCGTCCTTGCCGCATGACGCTATCGATAAGCTCATTATAACGGCGGTTAAAATTGAGATCATTTTATTCATTGTTTTTCTCCTTCTTAATATAAATCATTCCGTCTTTGTCCTCTATTTCAAAATATGCGGGGCGTTCAAACGGGTGCTCGTTCGGTTTATGCAGCAGAAGCAAAAGCCTATCGTCAAACGTTTTGAAAATCATACCATGCCCGCCGTCTTTTTTAAACAAAAGCTCGCCGCGCTGTTTCCATGCTCCGTCTATATCGCCGTTGTCGGACACGGCTATCGCTTCGGTATAGCCCTCCGAGCCGATGCTTGACCATAAAAGGAGAAGCGTTCCGTCCTCGCAGCGGTATGGAAACGGTCCGTCCGTTACGTATATGCCGCCCTCGCCGCTTTTTATCCAGCTTGCTTCGGTGGCTTTAAACAATGTGAACGGTTTGCCCTCGGCTCTTTTTAAGTCCGCGCTCATTTTTACGGCGCAGATCTCGCCCACTTGGATTTGTACCCATTCGTGACAGAATATCATGTACGGCTCGCCCTTTTTCGATATGTAAAGCGTGCCGTCGAGAGCCTCCCAATCGGGCGGCGTTATCGTGCCTTCGCTGTGTATCGTGAATTTACCGTCGGGCTTGTCCGCTTTCAGGACCATCGTGCCGCGGCAGCGGTCGGGCGACTTGAACGACGCGAACATATAAAACGCGCCGTTATACGCGTACACCTCGGGAGCCCAGTAATGTCTGTCCGCCCAAAAATCGGGTGTGCGCGTAAAAATTTCCTCAGGTCCCGACCAGTTCTCCAAATCGCCGCTCACGTACACGTCGAGACCTGTCGCACTGTCGCCCCAAACCTCGCTTCCGCGCGAGCCGTAAAGATAGTATTTACCGTCATACGGCAGTATAAACGGGTCGCGTATATTTATTTCGCTTCGTTTCATTTATGCGTCCTCCGTCAATGGCTTACCGATGCTTCGAGTATTTGAGCATACGCCCAATGGCTTTCGTTCACGTCCGTAAACGGAGAAGCCCCGTAGTAAGTCTGTTCTTCGCCGCGTCCGAAAGCGCGGTTTATAAGCGTCACCGCTTCCGCGCGCGACATGGGTTCGTCGGGAAGGAACGTGCCGTCGCCGTAACCCGTTATTATTCCTTTCGCGCTCAACGCCGCGATATAACCCTCCGCCCAGTGTCCTTTAATATCGGTGTACCGCGTGTTTTCGGCGGGAGCTTCATTTAAATACGAGCAGATTATTTTGGCAAATTCGGCGCGCGTTACGGTGTTGTCGGGACGGAACGTACCGTCGCCGTAGCCGGAAATATAATCCTTACCGCTCAGGAATTTAACGTACCCGCCGTACCATGCGTTATCGGGAACATCGCCGAATCCGCTTCCGTCGTATATGCGGTTATCGTCATATTCCCCGCCGATACGCGCTATAAGTGCCGCCGCTTCGGCGCGCGTTACGGTGTTATCGGGACGGAACGTGCCGTCGGCGTAGCCGGAAATATATGCTTCGTGAGACGTTTTTTCGGTCTCGAGACGTATGATGCTTAAAGAATTCGCGGGCGCGTTATAAACAAAGCTTTCGGCGGCGTTTGTAATTTCGCCTTCCTTTGGAGCTATCGCGTCCTTATGCTCAAGACTGTTTTCAAGGCTCGTGTCGCCGGACATGACTGTTGTTTTTGCCGTATTCTTTACCGACGCGCCGTTTACGTTTATTTTTACGTCCGCGTCGGAACCGAGCGTGTTTACAAGCTTTACTATTACGTCGCCCGTTTCGTTGTCGTAGGTGCTTGACGCGTACAGAGGACCGTATGTTATCGGTTTCGTGTACGAGCAGATAAACTCGCCGTTAAGATAAGCCTTGATTTCGTAAGCTGTCATTTCCACCTTTACGTCGTACCACTCGCCGTCGTTTATATGCACGTCGCCGATATACGACTGTTCCGCAACGTTACCGGCGTCCGCGCTCACGCCGTTTACGATATGCTGTATCTTCGCGGTCGTGTTGCCCCAGCCGCCGATGTTGACGCGGTAGTAGTTCATACCGTCCTCCGCGGCAACGCCTATCTGAAATCCTTCGCCGCCGCCGTTTTTCTTAGCCTTAACGGTGAACGTGTAATCTCTGTCGACCATTGACGGATTAGCCGCCGCCCAGTCGTTGTAGATCGTCGCGCCTGTGCTGTCCGAGGTCTGCGTAATAACGCCGTCATCGCCGATCGTCCATTCGCCGATACCCTTTTGCCAGCCGTCGGGCGCAACGTCGATGTCGACGCTGTCGTCCTCTATCGGTACATTCTGCTGTATGTGAGCGTCCTTAAATTCGTTCTGCGTGCCCCATGAACCGAGCACAACGCCGCCGTGAAGATAGTCCTCCGCCGGTATGCCGCTCATTTCCACATCGGTTGGAAGCGTATAGTCGCCCGTATTGTTCGAGAACAGCGACTGCACGTAGTAGTTGGGCGTGAGAACGTAGTCGTCGTTATTAAACCAAATCATATTTGCCGCCGACCATTGAACGTTGCCGTACTTCGCGAACATAGGCGCGTAGCTCGCCATGCGCACAACGTCGGCGTTGCGCTCGAGACCCGTCATAAACGCCGCTTCGCAGAGCGCGTTGTACCACGCGTTGCCCTTCGACGCGTACTCGCCCAGAAATACCTTTGAATTTGTGTCGCGGCGGTAATCGTCGTAGCGGTAAGCGTGCTGCTTGAACCAGTCCGCGTTTTCGTAATAGTGCTCGTCGACGCGGTCGGCAAGCTCGGTGTTCGCGTTTATCCAGTTCCATGCAAGGTCGTTGTTCGTACCGCTCGAAGCCGTGCCGGACGTTGTGACGAGGTTAATGTCGGGATATTTTTCGTGGATCTGCTTCGCAAACTCCGCGTAACGCTCGAAATAAATATCGCCGAACTGCTCGTTGCCGATACCGATATATTTGAGGTCAAACGGCTCGCTGTGTCCCATTTCTTTCCTTAACTTTACCCATTCGTTGCTCTCGTCCGTGCCGTTCGCGAACTCTATCAAATCGAGCGCGTCGTCAATGTAGGGCTGTAATTTATCCATCGGAACGACGTGGTTTTCGTCCTCGCTGCCGCCGGAGCGGGCCTGGCACGAAAGACCGCAGTTTAATATCGGCACAGGCTCCATGCCCAAGTCCTCGCACATTTGGAAATACTCGTAAAAGCCTAAGCCGTAGGTCATCTGATACGTGCCGTCGGCACCGCTCCAGATATTTACTGTTTCCTTACGCTCCGAAACGTCGCCGACGGTGTCCTTCCAGTTCCACGCCACGTCCATAGTATTGCCCTCAACGGCGCAGCCGCCGGGGAAACGCAGGAATTTCGGGTGCATCGCTTCGAGAGCCTCCATTAAATCCTTTCTGAGTCCGTGACCTTTGTACGTGTCCTCAGGTATAAGCGAGATCATATCCATATCAACGGCTTCACCCGTATTTTTTACGGTAAGCTTCGCGTCGGACGCGTTTTCGGCAGCCGTTAAAGCCGCCGTTACCTCCTGCCAGTCCGAGCCGTCGGCTTTGACTTCTGCCGACGCGCCGCCTATGGAAACCGTCAGATCGGCGTTGCCGCGCACCCGCGCGGAAAAGTTGTAAACAGCGTCTTTTTTAACGCTCATACCCATATATCCGTCGTTCGTTATGCTTGCGTCCTTGCCGAGTGCGATATATGTCGGATTGTTTTCGTTCATCGGGTTTTCCGTGCTGATTTTCGCGTCGCCCGACGGTTCCCACGAGTACAAATTATCGTCGGCCGCAATCTCAAACGAGCGGTTCTGCACCATTTCCGCGTACAAGCCGCCGT
>CANQJC010000034.1 GCA_947624165.1 uncultured Clostridia bacterium | reverse complement strand
TGTCGTTCATCTTGGTATTGGTATAATTATCATTTATGAATCTCTGAGTATTCGGCGAGATAGTCGCCGCGTTTATGTGTGTAAAATCATGCTTTTCCCAGTTTATCAGATCCTTCGACGTGAAGATAAGGTGATGCGACGAATACACGTAATATGTATCGTCGTTCGGGAATTTAACGATAGACGGGTCGTGAACGCCCTCTGTCGTCGCCGCACTGTCTGCTTTTGCCGCGACGGGTGACGTTACGCCCGCGTATATTCTCGCAATTTCGCTTGTTTTGCCCGAGTACGTCATACTCACGCACATTTCCTCGTCGGGACAGGGCATTGTGATAACGACCTCGTCTTCGGAGCCTGACGCGACCGAAACCGCTTTTTGAGCCGTACCCGCCGTGACGGTAATATCGGCGTCTGACGCGGTATAATTTTTGATTTCCGTCTTTATCGTTAAATCTCCGCTTATCCCGTCGACCGAGAACACCTCTTTATCCGATGAGAAGAAATGCGTTTCTGCGGTAATGCTGTTCTTTTCATAAATAACCGCTTTGCGAACATACTCGTCCGCTTCGTCGGCAAGGGCTTTTATTTCCTCGTCGGAGAGAGCCTTGCCGTATATGCGGAAATTATCGACGCTGCCCGAAAAGCCCTCGCCTTCGCCCCAGTTTCCGTGACCTATCCATGTCGAAGCGTCTGCCGTAAAGAGTGAAGCGATGTCGACCGCCGCCGAATCCGACGCGGCAAGCTCGCCGTTTATGTATAGCTTTGTGCCGTTTTCTTCGAATACCGCGCTAACATGCTGCCAGTTTGAAAAACTGCCGGAGGACGATACGGAGCTAAGACGCGCGCCGCTGTTGTTATATCGTTCGGCGGTTATCGACGCGGGCGCGGAAAGCATACCGATATATTTTTCGTTCAAATATTCCTGCGCTCCGGCGAGTGGAGTCGTCATAAACGCCCAGCCCGACGACGGCTTGAGCATGAAGCTGAACGTCGCCGCGTCTTTTCCGTTCAATATGCCTTTCGGCAGCTCGAGATAATTATCCGCGCCGTTTGAAGGTATGGTAAGAGCGTCGTTCCCTTCGAAGCTTTTTGTATACCGTATCGAGCCGTGCTCCGTCACCGTACCGCCGATCGAAGGCGCAAACGAGCCGCCGCCCTTTCCGCTCTCGTCAAACGTAATTTCGGCGAGAAGCTCGTCCGACGGCGCGCCGTCCGCCGTGACGCACGGCGCGTATGACGCGAACGCCGATACGCATGTAAGAATTGCAATCAGTTTTGCAATCGTTTTATTCATATAAAATCCTCCCTTATCGTATTTCTCAGACAAAACCGCGCACGCCGCCGAAAGGAGCGTCCGCACGCTTATAATATCAAATTTTCATCAAAATGTAAATGACGAGCCGTTCATATAATCAAATAAATATTCATAAAACACTGATTTTTGAATAGTAATAACAAGGGAGGTGCGGGACATGAAAAAGGGTTCGATAAGCGAAATGGGCGGTTCGTCCGTGTGGATATACGCCGCGCTTTTCCTGCTTGCGGCAGGAACGGCGGCGGGGAGCGTGTATCTTATGCGCTCCGGCGCGGAGACGGCGGAGGGGGTACGCGCCTATCTTGCCCGTTTTTTTGAGACCTTCGCCGCGAATAAAAATAATGCGGCCGTATTCAAAAATTCGCTCGTATCGAACCTTATCTGCGCGGGAATTATTTTTACAGCCGGTTTCTTTCGTTTCGGCTGTATCTTAACGGGCGCGCTGCTGCTAAGGAGAGGTTTCGTAATGGGCTTTACAGCCGCGTCATTTTTTAAGTTCTACGGGCTGAGGGGTATGTTTATCATGCTGTCCACCATGCCGACCGTTCTCATAACGATACCGGCGATGCTTCTTTTTTCGGCGGTAAGCGTTAATTTTTCCCTTAATCGTGAAAGAAAAGAAAAAAAATTTATTTTTTCTTATATTTTTTTTCTGATTTTGACGATTTCTATATTTTGTGTCGCATCTCTGAGCGAGGGATATCTCACCACAACATTTATGGGGTTCGCTTCTCCAAAATAAGTAAATATAACCATATTATGGTATAAAATGACCCGTTTCAGGTTAACATAATAAAAAATAGGTATTTACAAATAAAAAATTTGTGTTATAATAACATTATTGAAATACAAATGAAATATTTTTGAAATATATGTAAACGAACGGTAAAACGGGGGAGGAACACATAAAAATGAATACATACTTGGAGGAATATACCAGCTTTATGGCTAATGTACGGCATAAGTCGAGCAATACGGTGGAATCGTACAAGCGCGACGTGACGCAGTACATTACATACCTCAATGAAAGCGGTATACAAGATGCTACGCTCGCGACGAAGACGACCATTCTTTCATACCTTCTCTCGCTGCAAAAGAAGGGAAAGGCAAATTCGACGGTTTCGCGTTCGCTTGCTTCTCTGCGCTCTTTTTATCTTTTTATGATGCAGAACGGCATGGTTTCTTCTAACCCGACGTCCAATCTTGAAGCACCGCACGTCGAGAAAAAGCTGCCGCAGATATTATCGGGAAGCGACGTGGAGCGTTTGCTCGAACAGCCGGAGCCGAGCGACAACAAGGGTATACGCGACAAAGCGATGCTCGAATTACTGTACGCGACAGGAATAAGAGTGAGCGAGCTGATAAATCTCGACATAAGCGACGTTAACCTTCAAATGAGTTTTATACGCTGCCGCGGAGGTAAGAAGGAACGCATAATTCCGATGGGAAACAAGGCTAAGGAAGCTGTCGGATACTATATCAATAACGCGCGCGCTTACATGATCAAATCGGACGGTGAAATGGCGTTGTTCGTAAATTGCAGCGGTATGCGTTTGTCGCGCCAGGGCTTTTGGAAGCTTATAAAATATTACGGCGCGAAGGCTGGTATCAAAGCACAGATGACGCCGCACACGCTTCGTCACTCTTTCGCCGCGCACCTTCTCGAAAACGGCGCGGATCTCCATTCTATTCAGGAGATGATGGGACATGCCGATATTTCGTCCACGCAGGTGTATTCGAGAGCCCTGAACAGCAAGCTGAAGGACGTTTACGCAAAGGCGCATCCGAGAGCGTAAATTTCTTTGAAATGTATAGAAAACCATAAAAAGCATATTATAAATTCATACAGACCTTGTGAAAGGAGTTTCGAGTATGAAGAAGATAATATGTTTTTTTATTTGCGCGGTTTTTCTGACGCACGGACTTTGCGCGAGAGCCGAGGGCGAGGGTGACGGCGTCGACCTCGGCATAGACGCAAAAGCGGCTGTGCTTATGGAAGCGGACAGCGGCAAAATACTTTACGAGAGCAATCCCGACGAGCGTCTGCCGATAGCCAGCGTAACGAAGGTCATGACGATGCTTCTCATAATGGAAGCGGTCGACGACGGCAAAATCACGCTCGACGATATGGTGACGGTGAGCGAAAACGCGATGAGTTACGGCGGTTCGACGATGTTTCTCGAAACGGGAGAGCAGCTCAGCGTCAACGATATGCTTAAGGGTATCGCCGTTGCGAGCGCGAACGACGGGTGCGTCGCCATGGCTGAGTATCTTGCCGGAAGCGAGAGCGCGTTCGTCGACATGATGAACGCGAAAGCGCAGGAGCTTGGAATGGAGAACACACATTTCGTAAACACGAACGGTCTCGACGCGGACGACCATTATTCGAGCGCGCGCGACGTGGCTGTAATGTCGCGGGAGCTTATTAAGCATAAGACGATTTTCAATTACACTTCGATATGGATGGACACGCTTCGCGGCGGCAAATTCCAGCTTGCCAATACAAATAAGCTGATACGCTTTTACGACGGCGCGAACGGTCTGAAAACTGGCTCGACGTCAAAGGCGTTATGCTGTCTTTCCGCGTCGGCAAAGAGAGACGATATGCAGCTCATCGCCGTCGTACTCGGCGCGCCGACGTCCGCGCTTCGTTTTTCGTCCGCAAAGTCGCTGCTCGATTACGGCTTCGCAAATTATGCGGTCAACAAAATAGTAAACGCCGGCGAGGAGATAGACACGATACGCGTGGAAAAGGGCGTTGAGGACAGCGTGAAAATCGTGGCGGGCGAGAGTTACAGCGCGCTTGTCAGGAAAGGCGGCGAAAGCGGCGTCACGCGGGAGGTGACGCTCGACGAGAATATTTCCGCTCCGCTTGAAGCGGGACAAAAGGTGGGCGTAATAACGATCTCGGCGGGCGGCAAGACGCTTGCTCAAATAGACGTGAACACGGCTAACGCGGTGGAGAAAAAGGGTATCGGGCTGATCGTCAAGGACTTTTTCCGTATGCTTTTCTACGGACGCGGCGCGCTCGCCGCCCAAAATTCGTAAATAAATTAAAGTATGCTGTTGAAATCAACGCCGATTTGATGTATAATGTATTGGTATAAATTTTATAAGCAAGGACTGTGAGCATTATGAAAAAATTTATTTTGTTGATTTTGACGGCTGCTTTGTCGTCGGGCGCGGTTTGCGCCTTCGCTTCGGGCGGCGTGACGGACGAGTATCCGTGGGCAAAGACGAGCGTTGAATATTGCATAGACCACGGGATAATATATGGCGACGAATACGGCGATCTCGATCTTGGAGGAAATCTTACCAGGGCGCAGATGGCTCGTATATTTACGGACGCGTTTTCGCTTGAACCCGCCGCCGAGCCGGCTTTCGGCGACGTTAAAACGACGGATTGGTTCTATAATTATTCGCTGTCGATACAGGACAGTATGCCCAAAAAGGGCGAGCTTTTTAACGGCGGCGAATACGTAACGCGCGAGGAGTTCGCGGCGACGCTTGTAAAGGCGAGCGGCGGCGCGGCTGCCGACAGCTACACGATAACGAATTACAGCTTTGACGACGCCGCGGAGGTCGACGACGCATATAAAAATTTTCTTGAAACGGCTGTGGTAAACTTGTATATGCTGGGCGACAACGGTAATATACGCCCGAAAAGTTTGCTTACGCGCGCCGAAGCTTGTTGTTTCCTCTACCGCGCGATCGACCCCTCCGCCGATAAAACGCCGATAACGGGAACGGCTCAGGTAAGCGCGGAACAGGCGGCAAGATGGGCGAAGGCTAACGGCGCGACGGATAAATTCGTTGAAGCAGCCCAAACGTATTGGTATTACGGCGAGCAATTCGGAATACGTCCGGACGTGATGTACGCGCAGTCGGCAAAGGAAACCGCTTACGGCAATTACGGCGGCGCGGTATTGCCTGAGATGAATAACTGGGCGGGGATAAAAATTAAGAATCCCGAAGGCGACAGGACCGAAGACCATGAGGTTTTCGCCACGCCCGAGGACGGGATACGCGCGCATTACAACCACATGAGCGCGTATGTCGGAATCGCTCCGATCGGCGAGCCGCACGACAGATATTATGTTGTGAAATCCATTGCGTGGGCTGGAACGGTCAAATATGTCGAGCAGCTCGGCGGCAGATGGTGTCCCGACATAAATTACGGCTACGACATATTAAAAATTATTGAAAATATGAAAACGTATTAAATCCCGGGGTAATTATGGTACTGTTAAACGGAAGTAATTTAAGTAAAAGCTTTATGGACGAAACGCTGTTTTCCGGCGTTTCGTTCAATGTGGACAGCTCGGACAAGATAGGCTTTGTCGGAGTAAACGGCGCGGGTAAGTCGACATTGTTCAAAATAATCATCGGCGACGATGATTATGACGACGGCGAAATATTCAGAAGCAAATCGCTTAAAATAGGATATTTGAATCAATATTCCGTAAACGGAAGCACAAAAAGCATATACGACGAGGTCCTCTCGGTATTTTCCGACGTTATGGAGATCGAAGCGCAGCTTGAAGAAGTGAGATACGATATAGAAAACGGCGGCGACGTGGACGCGCTTATACGCCGTCAGACGCATCTGCAAGACCTTTACGCCGCTTCGGACGGATTTTATTATAAGTCCAAGGTCAAGAGCGCGCTTATGGGGCTTGGCTTCGGAGAGGAAGAATTCGGCATGTGCGTCGATAATCTGTCTGGCGGGCAGAAAACGCGCGTCGCGCTTGCGAAAATACTACTCTCGGACGCAAATTTGCTGCTTCTCGACGAACCGACAAATCATCTTGACATTGATTCGACCGAGTGGCTCGAGGAATTCCTGAAAGGCTACAACGGCGCGTTTATAGTGATTTCGCATGACAGATATTTTCTCGATAAAGTGACGAACAAAACGTTCGAGCTGAGCGCGGGACATTTTCGCTCATACAACGGAAATTACAGTGCCTATGCCGCTCAGCGTGAGATAGAAAAGAAGAGCGAGGAAAGGGCATATGAAAATACGGTCCGCGAAATAGAGCGGCTTGAGGGCATAGTCGAGCAGCAGCGGCGTTGGAATCGTGAGCGTAACTACAAAATCATCGACAATAAAATGAAGTCGATCGAGCGTCTTGAAAAATCTCTCGTACAGCCCGTCGGCGATACGGAGAATATACGCTTTGCCTTCAAGGCGGCTTCGGGCGGCGGTCAAGACGTTCTCGTAACGGAGGATCTTGCAAAAGGGTTTGGCTCCGAGCCGCTTTTCCGTCATGCCGATTTATTGATAAAAAAAGGCGAAAAGGTGTTCCTTTTGGGACCAAACGGCTGCGGCAAGACGACCTTTCTGAAAATAATAACCGGCGAGTATGAACCGACGGAGGGCTTTTACAAAATAGGCGCGAACATCAGTATCGGCTATTACGATCAGCTTCGTCAGAATTTGAATATGAATAAAACGGTAATAGACGAGGTGTGGGACGAATACCCCAACATGACGCAGACTCAGATACGCAGCGCGCTCGCCGTTTTTCTGTTCCGCGGCGAGGACGTTTTTAAAGAAATACATAAACTCTCCGGCGGTGAGAGGGCGAGGGTGGAGCTTACCAAGCTGATGCTCAAAAGCGTAAATTTCCTTATTATGGACGAGCCTACCAATCATCTCGACATAGAATCGCTCGAAGCGTTGGAAAACGCTCTTTCTTCGTATGACGGCACAATGCTCGTTGTATCGCACGACAGATATTTTATAAACAAACTTGCGGACAGGGTCGTTTATCTCACGCCGAACGGACTGGAAAGTCATCGGGACGATTATGACAGCTTCTCGGAACGCTCGGCGCGCGTAGCGGAAGGAAAAAAAGAAAGCGTCGGCGCGGCTGATTATAAGGAACGCAAGCGTCTCGAATCATTAAAACGTAAGATGCTCAGCCGTTTCGCCAAGGTCGAGGACGAAATATCGAAAAGGGAAGAAGCAATCGAAAATCTCAACGCCGAGCTTGAGGATCCCGAAGCGGCAGCCGATTACGTGAAGGCGTGCGAGATCACCGAGCGTATCGCGTCGACGCAGGAGGAAATAGAAAAACTCATGGAGGAATGGGAATCGCTCCAAATCACGATAGAAGAAAGCGGGTACGATATATGAAAGCGGTAGTGCAGCGCGTCGCGGGCGCACAGGTCAAAATTGACGGAGAGGTCAAAGGGAAAATAGATAACGGTTTTGTCGTGCTTCTCGGCGTCGGTACGGGCGACACGGACGATGACATAAAATATATCGCGGACAAAATTATAAATTTGCGCGTTTTCTCCGACGAGGACGGCAAGATGAATTTAAGCCTTGCCGATGTCGGCGGGAGCATGCTTGCGATATCGCAGTTTACATTGTACGGAGACTGCTCGCACGGACGCAGACCGTATTTCGGCGACGCGATGGAACCGCAGGGCGCGAATATGATGTACGAGAAATTTGTGTCTTACATACGCTCGGCGGGAGTACATACCGAGACGGGTGAATTCGGCGCGGATATGAAAGTGACGCTCACGAACGACGGACCCGTGACCATAATTCTTGAAAGCAGGAAATAAGGGGACACTAAAACAGGGACACTAAAACAATGAATGGGGACACTAAAATAATAATTGAAAACGTCTTGCATTTGTGTTACAATTAACACATAAAATACGGAGGGCAGAATTATGCGAAACGAAACAGTGATCGTGCTTGATTTCGGCGGACAGTACAATCAGCTTATCGCGCGGCGGGTGCGCGAGTGCAATGTGTATTGTGAAGTGATGTCGTACAAGAACGATATTGAAAAAATCAAAGCGAAAAACCCGATGGGAATTATCTTCACGGGCGGTCCCAACAGTGTATACGACCCTGCGTCGCCGCATTATGATAAGGCGATTTTCGAGCTTGGGATACCGATCCTGGGCATATGCTACGGCTCTCAGCTTATGGCGTACAGTCTCGGCGGTCATGTTGACACCGCGCCGACGAGCGAATACGGCAAAACCGAGATAACGGTCGGGGACAGTAAATTGTTTGAGGGCGTAAGCGAAAAAACGATTTGCTGGATGAGCCATACGGATTACATAGACAAGCTGCCGGAGGGATTTCGCGTCACGGCGTATTCCGATGCGTGTCCGTGCGCCGCTTACGAAAACGCGGAAAAGAAGCTTTACGCGGTACAGTTCCACCCCGAGGTGAATCATACCGTCCAAGGTCAGGAAATGTTAAGAAATTTCTTATATAAGGTTTGCGGGTGCAGCGGCGATTGGGTGATGAGCGATTTTGCGAAACGTTCGATCGAGACTTTGCGCGAAAGGATAGGGGACGGCAAGGTTTTATGCGCGCTGTCAGGCGGCGTCGATTCGTCGGTCGCGGCGGTAATGCTGCATAAAGCGGTCGGCAAGCAGCTTACGTGTGTTTTTGTCGATAACGGATTGCTCAGAAAAAACGAGGGCGACGAGGTCGAAACTCTTTTCAGAGAGCAATTTGATATAAACCTGATCAGAGCGAACGCGCAGGACAGATTCTTGGGTAAGCTCGCGGGCGTTGTCGAGCCGGAAACGAAACGTAAAATAATAGGCGAGGAATTTATACGCGTATTCGAAGCGGAAGCAAAGAAAATCGGCGCGGTCGATTTCCTTGTGCAAGGCACGATTTATCCCGATGTTATCGAATCGGGCGCGGGTGACGCTGCGACGATAAAGAGCCACCACAACGTCGGCGGCTTGCCGGAGCATATTGATTTTAAGGAAATAATAGAGCCGCTGCGCGATCTGTTTAAGGATGAGGTGCGTCAGCTGGGAATAGAATTGGGCTTGCCGGAAAAATTCGTCTGGCGGCAGCCGTTCCCGGGACCGGGTCTTGCCGTCAGAGTGATCGGCGAGATCACTGAGGAAAAGCTTTCGATTTTGCGTGACGCGGACGCGATTTTCCGCGAGGAGATAGCGAACGCGGAGCTTGAGAGAAGTATAAATCAGTATTTTGCGGTGATTACAGATATGAAAAGCGTCGGCGTAATGGGCGATTTCCGTACATATGATTATACGCTCGCTCTCCGCGCCGTTACGACTACCGACTTCATGACCGCCGACTGGGCGAGAATACCGTATGATGTTCTGGAAAAAGCATCGAACAGGATTGTGAACGAAGTAAAACACGTCAATCGCCTCGTCTACGACATCACCTCAAAGCCGCCGGCGACGATAGAGTGGGAATGATGTACGAAACGGCTGAACACCGCATAAATACTGGGTTTTTCGAAAATTAAAAGGTGTTTTGGCAA
>CANQJC010000033.1 GCA_947624165.1 uncultured Clostridia bacterium | reverse complement strand
TGCTGGTTCATAAGCTCGTAAATCGTGTCGGTCTGGTCGCCGTTCGTCACGATCGTTTTGTTGCCGAGAACGCGCACGGGCGCGTAAATAATGAGATGCGGATCTTTCATTTTCGACGGATCGAACGCCTGCGTACGGATTCCGTCGCCGTCCTCAACGAACACGCGGTTGCGGCTGTTTTCCGAGCGACCCATGATAAAATACGCCGTTACCGCCGACTTTCCGTCAGCCGACTTGCCGATAACGATTCCGCGTCCCGGATACGCGTTTTGCTTTAATTCCTCGTAGATGTTAAGTGTTTTCATTTATTCTCCTCCTTTTCGCCGTCGTTTTTATTGTCGTTTTTACCATTATATCATTTATTTTACGGTTTGTCAGCACTTTTTTCCGATTTTTCCGCGCCGAATAAAAAACGGAACGCCGCCCGATACCAAACGGCTTTCCGATTTTTATTTTTACGTCAATATTCCCTTATGTTCTTCGCGATCTCCGTAAGCAGACGCATTTTACCCGCGCTGAAATGCTTTGTTATTTCCGCAAGGTCGTCGTCAAGATAATCCGATGTCTTTGTATAAATGCCGTCAAGGAAATACGACGGCGGCATATCGAGCGCGGACGCTGTTTTTACAAGCGTTTCGAGACTGATTTTAACTATGCCGCGCTCGACACGGCTTATATAGCTCACGGAAATATCGAGCATTTCCGCAAGCATTTCCTGCGTAATGCGCTTCGATTTGCGCGTTTCCTTTATACGTTTGCCTATTAACGCGTAATCCACAGTCATAAAATCACCTCGTTTTATAAATATTAGCACAATGGGTTCAATATAAACAGAGATATATATGCCTTATTTTGACTGGTATGCCCAAAATATATTGACAAATCTCATGCGGCATGATAAGATTTCAAGGTACAAACTATCAAGGGGGATCAAAATGAAGAAAAATTTTGCGGTAATTATATTGATACTGTGCGCGGTATTCGTCCTGCTGCCGTGCGCGGTATTCGCCGAGACTGTTTCGGGCGAGTGCGGCGCGAGCGTGAAATGGACGTTTGACGACGACGGCACGCTTACCGTAAGCGGCGAAGGCGCGATGGAGGATTATCAGATGTACCCGCCCGCGCCGTGGTGCGATGAAAACATAATCCACAAAATCAAATCGGTAAAGATTGAGAACGGCGTTACGTCTGTCGGAAGCTACGCGTTTGCATTTGCCGATAAAATCGAAAACGTCAGTATTGCCGACAGTGTCTCGACAATAGGCGACGGTGCGTTCAGCCAATGTTCCTCGATTGCCGAGATCACCGTTCCGTCAGGCGTTACGCATATAGGCAACGGAGTATTCAAAAACTGTCTCTCGCTCTCCGCTGTGAACGCCGACGGCGGCGGCTTCGTTTCCGAGGACGGTGTTCTGTTCGATAAGGACAAAACGGAAATTATAGTTTACCCGCCCGCAAAAGACGCAGACGTTTATTCCTTGCCGGACGGCGTCCTGAAAATTCATGACAGCGCGTTTTACAGCTGTAAAACGCTGACTGAGATAAACATTCCCGACAGCGTTAGAGAAATAGGCGATTGGGCGTTCGATTACTGTTACGGTCTGACATCGGCAAAGCTTGGAAGCAACCTTTGGCGCGTCGGCGACTATGCGTTTGAAAACTGCAAAGCACTTGCCGAGATCACCGTTCCCGACAGCGTTACCTATCTCGGGCAGCGCGCGTTTTGCAGCTGCATCAATTTAAAAACCGCGCGCGTGGGAAACGGTGTTACGGAGCTTAAAAGCTCCGCGTTCAACTCCTGCGCCGCGCTCGACAGCGTCATTCTGCCGAACACTCTCAAAACTATCGGCGATTACGTCTTCAACTCGTGCGACGCGCTTGTGGAGATAAATATTCCGTCAGGCGTTAAAACGATAGGCGAAAGCGCGTTCGCGCATTGTAACGCGCTTTCGGAGATCGCAGTCCCGTCAAGCGTTGAAACGATCGGTAAAAATGCGTTTTATGGCTGTGCGGCACTTGCGCGGGCGAACATTTCCGACGGCGTTTTGTCAATCGGCGCAGACGCGTTCTATCGATGCGACAAGCTGGTTGAAATAAATATCCCGAACAGTGTTACGGAAATGGGAAAGAGTGCGTTCTATATGTGCGAGAGTCTCGCAAGCGTCACTTTGGGCGACGCTCTTTTGTCGATACCCGAAGACGCGTTTTACGGCTGTGGAAAGCTGCAAAACGTTCATATCGGCGGCAGCGTGGAGACTATCGGTTCAAGCGCGTTCAACGGCTGCAAAAAAATTGCGGACATAAATATACCGGCGAGCGTAACGCGGATTGAGCGGTACGCGTTCAACCTTTGCACAGGCTTGAAGGACGTTTACTACGACGGCACGCGGTCACAGTGGGACGAGATCACGATAGGCACGATGAATAAGCGTCTGCTTGACGCGGTGCTTCACTGTGCGGAGGACTTGCCGATACCCGAAATCGAGATAGACTACGCAGCCGAAACGCTCACGGGATTCGAAAATGGCGGCGCGTATACGATAGACGGCGAAGCGGTCTCACCCGAAAACGGCGCGCTGGCGATTGGAGAATATATCGGAAAAACAATCGCTATTGTGAAAAAGGGCGGTGAAAACACGAGCGACAGCATGCCGCAGACGCTCACGATCCCGCCCCGTCCCGCCGCGCCGTCGGCAACATCCGCGCCCGTTACGAGGCTCGGCGAAAACGACGGTAAAATAATCGGAGTTTCCGTCGAGATGGAGTACCGTCCGAAGGGCGGCGATTGGCGAGATTGTCCCGAAAATGATATCACGGGGCTTGATACGGGGAGTTATGAAATAAGATTAAAAGCGACCGAATCGCGTTTTCACGGCGAGACGGAAAATATATTTGTCGATTTGATATGCGTTAAAATTACGGCGATGTATGACGGCGTATTTTTGGACGACTTAAATATAGAAAAAGTAAATTTATCGGAAATCACTCCGCATGAAAATAACGGAACAAGTAAAATTTTCTACCGATATTCGCTCGACGGTATGAAGCCGGTAATGTGATTTTTAAAAGATGTGAAGCAACGCCGACAGCGGCATCTGTCGGCGTTGCTTTTTTATTTGTATATCACCGTGTTCGTTATAAACGGCGGTATGTAGAAAAATCGCTTTATTTCACAGCCGGTGAAGCCCGTGAATTTCGTCCACGTGTGTTCCGTGTAAAAGTTTAAATGCAGCGGCGTGGACGGCTGCTTTGACATCATTTCGCGCCACACTCGAAGCGGGAAAAACACCCTGCCGCTGTGCGGCTCGATGAGCGTCGCGACGGACGGCACCACGGAAAGCTGATGCGTCCCGACGCGCTCCATTTCGCGTATGACGCGGCACAGCTTTTCGACGGGTTCGATATGCTCCAAAAGTCCTATGGAGACGACCAAGTCAAACTCGCCGTCGTCAAAGGGCAGGTCGGCTGCGTCGGCGGTCACGAAATGTATGTCCGCACCTGCGCCGCAGTCCGAATCTATATCCGCACCCCATATTTCAAATTTGTCGCGCGGCAGAAACTGTATAAAATCCTTGCCGCTTGAGCAGCCTATTTCAAGTACCTTTATCCGTTCCTTGTCCGGCAGCTTGATAAGCCCCATTATTTTATTGAACCGTCTTTTCTTCCAGAATGATGAATACTTATCCTTCCACACTCTGTAAAATTTCATTTTTCCTATTATCATGTTGACCTCCCTCGAATACAACATATGTTGTATTTATAGCATAATTGTACAACAAATGATGTATTATGTCAATAGGAAATTTATTTTTTACGGAGGGAAAGTGTATGGCACATTATCCGAGACTTAGGGATCTGCGCGAGGACAGCGATCTGACGCAGGCGCAGCTTGTTGAAATTCTTAAAATGCATAAAACGACCTACACGAATTACGAGCAGGGCTACCGCGAGATACCGTTCTGTCTCGTAATACGTCTGGCAAAGCTATATAACGTCACGATCGACTATATCGCGGGGCTTACGGACGAACCCGCGCCGCTTAAGAAAAGTACGAAAAAACATGAGTGTAAATAATATAAAACAAGCGGCATATTTGCCGCTTGTTTTGTGTGGGTATTTAAAATTGTTATCGGCGCGGTTATATTTCCGCGCACACGATAAACTATTTTTTACTCTTTAACCGCAATAACGGTAAATTCGCCAGGTATATTTTCGTTCGTCCACGCGGGGTGTTCGTCAAATCTTTTCAAAACGAACCCGTTATCTATGACAGCGTTAATTATCTCGCTCATGGTATATTTTCTGTAACTGCATTTAGGCATTTTACCGCGGATCTCATCGTCAAAGAACCGCGCGTGCGCTGTTTCTCCCTCGAAGATCTCCGTTGAAAAATAGCTCATAGCGGGCTGCTCCAAATTCAGTATATCGGATATTTTTGTATACGGGTGAAAATCGCTGCATATCATTTTCCCGCCGTCTTTGAGCAGGCGATACATGATACGCATAAACTCGTCGATGTCGTGGAAATAATGCAGTACGCCGCCCTCCATAAAAACAACGTCGAAGCTGTTGTAATATTTTTCGTCGATTTCCAGAATGTCGCACACCTCATAATTTATACGCGTCCCTGCGGCTTTTGCAAGCTCGGACGCGTACCTTTTGTTGTCCTCCGAAATATCAAAAACCGTTACGTCCGCGCCAAGCAGAGCGAGCGGAACGGCCTTCTTTCCGCACGAGCCGCATATGTTCGCGATTTTCACGCCCTTGTATGTATCAAAATACGCCGAATACCGCTTTAATTGCTTGATCGGATCTTCCTTGATTTTCTTCGCCCGCTCCGCAGGCGCGCTCATCTGCTTGGTCCAAAATTCATAAGCGTTATATTCCCACGCGCGTTTGTTTTGAATACTGTAATCTTTCATATCGTGTCAATTTTGTTATACTTCTCCTTTGCAGAATTTTTCCACCGCCTGCGGCAGAATTATCCATTCCGCCTGTTCCATTACGCGCTTTTGCAGGATTTCGGGCGTGTCGCCGTCCTGTACCTCGACCGCCTTTTGCATGAGAATTTTTCCCCCGTCCACGACCTCGTTTACAAGATGCACCGTCGCGCCGGTCACCTTTACGCCGTAGTCGAGCGCGGCTTGATGAGGTTTTAAGCCATACATACCCTCTCCGCAGAACGACGGTATAAGCGACGGGTGTATGTTTATTATTCTGCCCGAGTATTCCGTGAGCAGCTCGCCGCCGAATATTGCGAGAAAGCCCGCGAGTACCACAACGTCAACGCGCATTTCCTTCATGTACGCGCAGATTTTGCGGCTGAACTCGTCAATGTCGCCGCCGCAGTCGGCGTTTTTGCGGATTATTTTTGTCGGTATTCCCGCGTTTTGTGCGCGCGTTAAGCCGTACGCGGACGCGCTGTTTGAGCATACGCATACTATTTCGCCGCTTTTCAAAACGCCGCTTTTCTGCGCGTTAATCAAAGCTTGCAGATTTGTGCCGCCGCCGGAAATCAGTACTCCTATTCGTTTCATTTTGTCCTCCTTGTGTCTGTAAACGCGGGCGACCGCAAGGGTCGCCCCTACGGGGTGCGTTTGTGAATACGGGCGGCCGATGACCGCCCCTACAGGATACGTTTGTGGATTCGGGCAGCCGATGACCGCCCCTACAATCATTACACGATTTCAACGCCGGTTTCGCCTTCGGTGAGTTCGCCTATGATATACGCGGTCTCGCCCGCGTCGGTCAGGCACTTCACCGCCGCGTCAGCCTTGTCCGCGTCCACGGCGACGATCATACCGATGCCCATGTTGAATGTGTTGTACATATCGCGTTCGGGGATATTGCCCTTTTCACGCATTAACTCAAATATCGGCAATACCTTCCATGTTCCCTTGTGAATTACCGCCTTCAAGCCCTCGGGGAGCATTCGCGGCACGTTTTCGATAAAGCCGCCGCCGGTGATGTGCGACACGGTGTTTATTCCGACTTCCTCAATGAGCTTCAGAAGCGGCTTTACGTAAATTTTTGTCGGGGTAAGCAGCTCCTCGCCTATCGTTTTGCCGAGCTTTTCCGAATATGTGCCGAGCGTTTCCTTCGCGTTCGCGTCGTTCAAGCCAAACAGCTTTCTTACCAATGAATAGCCGTTCGAGTGAATACCGCTCGACGCTATGCCGATAAGCTTATCGCCCGCTTTTGCGTTCGCGCCGTCGGTGATTTTGCTTTTCTCTACCACGCCCACAGAAAATCCCGCGAGGTCGTACTCGTCAACGGGATAAAATCCGGGCATTTCCGCGGTCTCACCGCCCACGAGCGCGCAGCCCGCCTTTACGCAGCCGTCAGCCACGCCCTTTACTATCTCGGCAATTTTTTCGGGGACGTTCTTTCCCACCGCCAGATAATCGAGGAAAAACAGCGGTTTCGCGCCGGAGCATGCCACGTCGTTCACGCACATCGCCACGCAGTCCTGACCTATCGTGTCGTGCTTGTCCATCAGAAACGCGATTCTAAGCTTCGTTCCCACGCCGTCCGTACCCGACACGAGCACGGGATTTTCGTAATTTTTCGGCATTTCAAACAAGCCGCCGAAGCCGCCAATACCGCCGATAACTCCCTCTATCGCGGTGCGCTTTACGTCGTTCTTGATAAGCCTAACCGATTCGTAGCCCGCTTCAACGTCTACGCCCGCCTGTTTGTACGCATTTTCACTCATAGTTTTATCTCCTTTATTTTAATATTCGGTTTTTTCCATTTCATATTCCTCCATACCGTCCGTATTGCCGACGGAGAGGTACACGCTCTCAATTTCACTTTCTTTATAAATCGGAATATCGGAAAATTCCAGGATATAATCCGTATGATTATTGCCGCCCCATTTTCTTACGGCGACTTTTTCCGCTTTATTACCGTTTATTATCACGCTTACATTTTTATTTACCGCATCATACAAGTCCTCCGGCGCGGCAAGCGTCTCTCCCCTGTCGTCGTACATCAGCGAAGATAAAATATTTTGCAGTCCGTAGGAATAGTGCAGTCCCGCGTTTGCCGTAAATTCCAGCTTAAGCTTGTAGCCCTTACCGTCACATTCAAGCGATGTGTAAAATTTATCCGCATCGCCCCGACCCGCAAGCTTTCCGTTCTCGTATTTGAGTGCCGCCGCGCCCGCGCCGTCGGTGAACATATTCTCCGAATCACCCGAACGTCCCGACGACAGATACATGGTATATTCGTATCCGGCACGGTCGGGACTTGTTATCGACAATGTTTTATTCGTTTCGTTCCAGTCCACCGCGTAGCCGAAATCACGCATCTGCTCCGCCAATATGTACGTTCTGCCGCCTATGTTGTACGCGGTGATCGGTTCGAAGTCAAGATAAGTTACTATATCCGTTTCATAGTAATTCCCGAGCGGCTTCCCGCCGTCATACCCTCTGCGCGTCACTTCGGGAGGTTCCATATCACCTCCGCGGAGACGACCGACACGAAGCATTGATTCTTCCGCTATCCAGTCCACATAAAACGAGTAATATTTCATGTCCTCCGCGCTTATAAGCGTCCTGCCGTCTATATTTATCGAATCTATCTCGGCTCCGTTCAGATATGTAACAATGTCAGTACCGTAATACTGCCCCGCAATATCGCCGCTCGCCGCGAATGTCGTTAAGGAACACATAATTACAGCCGCCGCGAAGAAAATTACCGTCAATTTTTTCATAGCTATTGCTCCTTTTTTCACATCTGTGAAACTGTCTGCTTTATCTTCGCGTCCTTTGCCGCGACGCCGTCAGCCATTTTTGCTTTTGCCGCCTTTAACTCGTCCTTCAAGTAATCATATTTAAGCGACAAGATCTGCGCCGCGAGTATCGCCGCGTTTGTGCCGTTGTCTAAGCCTACCGTCGCCACGGGGATTCCCGGCGGCATCTGCACCGTCGCCAGAAGCGCGTCCAAGCCCTCGAGCGTGGATTTTATCGGTATGCCGATAACCGGCACAACGGTGTGCGCCGCGATCACGCCCGCGAGATGCGCCGCCATTCCCGCCGCGCAGATTATAACCTCTATGCCGTTTTGCTCCGCAGACTTTGCGAACTGAGCCGCCTTGTCGGGCGTGCGGTGCGCGCTTATTACGTTTACGTCGATTTCAATGTCAAATTCCTTGAGTTTTGATACGCAGCCCTTGAGTTTTTCAAAGTCCGAATCCGAACCCATGATCAACGCTGCTTTTGGTCTTTTCATATGCCGTTACCTCCGTTTTTTTGTTATGATTATAGTATCAAAATTCCGCGTGGTTGTCAATATATAAGGGATAATATAAATTCGCCGTTTGTTCTGAAATCGGCGGCGAATACATCTGCCGCGTCGGGACGGGCGGCGGTGCATGGAAAACAAATTTACGCGGCAAATAAAAAAGCGTATCAAAAATACGCTCTTTTATTCCCCCGCATTGACAGCGGTATTTATTTTTCCCGTTCAAGCATATATTTCTCCCGCGTCGCCATTCCTCCCCTGATATGGCGTTCCGCTTTGTTAAGCTCCAGTACCGCCTGCGCCTCCTTGTAAAGAGCAGGGTTTATCTTGAGAAGTCTTTCGTGTACGTCCTTATGTACGGTTGATTTGCTGATATTAAAAACTTTAGCCGTCCGACGGACCGTGGCATTATTTTCGATAATATAGTGCGCCAGTTCGACAGCCCGTTTTTCAATATAATCCTTCATTATCCCACCGACCTTTCTGTACAACATATATATGAAAAGCCGTGATGATTTATGTGATTAAAATTCGGCGCGTTTACCGCGTATTAACCTTCATTATCATAGGACAAAAAAGATTATACGGACGATATATTGCTAATAATCGAATTGTGTGGTAAACTAATAGAACGACATAACCGCGCTTCGGCGCATAGTATATAAATACGGAAATAATCTTTAAAAGGGGAATGACGAATGACTGATATTATTATCAGACGGTTTGTTAAAAATCATGAAAATATACGCGACGCGAGCGTGCGCGCCGCATACGGCAGGCTTTCGGGAGTGGTCGGCATTATCGCGAACACGGTACTTTTCGTGTCTAAGCTCATAGTCGGGATAATGTCCGGCTCGGTATCCGTAGCGGCGGACGCCGTGAATAATTTATCCGACACGTCGTCGAGCCTGATAAGTCTTATAGGATTTAAGCTTGCGAGCCGTCCCGCCGACGAAGGTCATCCTTACGGTCACGGCAGGTACGAATACCTATCGGGTCTTATGGTCGCGCTCATAATCATGGTTATAGGCGCGGAGCTTCTGCGCGACAGCGCAGCAAGAATAATAAATCCCGCAAAAGTCTCTTTCGGTATCGTGACGGCGGTCGTACTTGCGGTTTCCGTGATCGTAAAGCTCCGGCTGGCGATATTTAACGGGAAAATCGGTCGGAAAATAAATTCCGAAACGCTTATCGCGGCAGCAGCCGACAGCCGAAATGACTGTCTTTCCACAGGCGCGGTGCTTGCGGCGGGCGTTATATCTCACTTTACCGGCGTGGAGCTGGACGGATATATGGGCGCGGCGGTCGCGCTGTTCATATTGTACAGCGGTTTTACGCTCGTGCGCTCCACGCTCGACCCGATGCTCGGCAAGGCACCCGATAAGGATCAGTCCGACGCGATACGCAGAAAAATACTGAGCTATGACGGCGTACTCGGCACGCACGACCTTATGATCCACGATTACGGTCCCGGCAGACAATTCGCAAGCGTTCATGTGGAAATGGCAGCCGAGGACGACGTGGTTAAAAATCATGACATTATAGACCGAATCGAACGCGATTTTCTGCGCAACGACGGACTTAATCTGATAATACATTTCGACCCGATACGCAGCGACAACTCGGAGGTCAGCGATTTGCGCGCGGTCATCTCCGAGGAAATAAAAAAACTCGATCCGCGCCTGACGATCCACGACCTGGAAATAGAAAAAACGGCAGGGAAACCGAACGTGACGTTTGACTGCGTTATCCCCTCCGATATGGAAATCGGTGAAAAGGAAATAAAAACGTATTTAAAAAATATTGTATCGTCAAAAAGGCCGCAGTACGGCTGCACGGTGAATATAGACCGAAGCTATGCCGCGCTGCCGCACTTTAAATAGTCCAAATCCGCAGGCGTAATTTTATTCAAAATATTTTCTGTCGAGACTTCTGTACTGTATCGCTTCCGCGATATGGGCGGTATTTATCCGCTCCTTTCCGTCCAAATCGGCTATTGTCCTCGCGACCTTGAGTATACGGCTGTGAGCGCGCGCACTGAGACCGAGACTGTCAAACGCCGTGCGAAGCAGTTCGTTTTCCGCTTCTCCCAGCGGACAAAATTCCTGTATCATTCCCGCGTCAAGCTGGGAATTGGAATATATATTCATTCCCTTGTAGCGTTCAAGCTGTATATTACGCGTCCTGTTGACGCGTTCTTTTACGCGCGCGCTCGTCTCGCCTTTTTTTACGGAGCTGAGATCTCCGTAATCGACGCCGGAAACCTCGACTTGTATATCTATCCTGTCGAGCAGCGGTCCCGAGATGCGGCTGCGGTATTTATTTATTTGATTGGGCGTGCATGTGCAGCGGCGGCGCGGGTCGCCGAAATATCCGCATTTGCACGGGTTCATGCTCGCTATGAGCATTATGTTGCACGGATATGTAAACGTGGCGTTCACGCGCGAAATCGTCACTTTGCCGTCTTCGAGCGGCTGACGCAGGACCTCGAGAGTGTCCCTGTGAAACTCCGGCAGCTCGTCAAGAAAGAGTATTCCGTTATGGGCGAGCGAAAGCTCGCCAGGCTTCGGTATCGCGCCGCCGCCGGAAAGTCCCGACGCGGAGATCGTGTGATGTGGGTTCCTGAACGGTCTGTGCATAATTAGCGGTTCGTTTTTCGGGAGCGCGCCCGCTATCGAATGTATTTTTGTCACCTCAAGAGCTTCGTCGAACGTGAGATCCGGCAGAATACCGGGCATACGCTGCGCAAGCATCGTCTTTCCCGTTCCCGGGCTGCCTATGAGCAAAACATTATGATTTCCCGCGGCGGCGATCTCCAGCGCGCGCTTGACGTTTTCCTGACCCTTTACGTCGCAGAAATCGAGCGCGGTCTCAACTTTTTTCGCAAGATATTCGCCGATATCGATTTTACGCGCTTCGATTCGTTTTATTCCGCAGAAGTGGTCGCAAAGCGATTTGAGCGATTCGACGGGGTAAACGTTTATTCCGTCTATCATAGCCGCTTCGTCCGCGTTCTCCTTAGGCACGAACGCGTCCGTAAAGCCCTGCTTGTACGCTGAAATAACCATCGGCAGTATGCCGTTTATGCTTTGTACGGAGCCGTCCAGCGACAGCTCGCCGAAAAATACGCATTTGTCGATATCGTCGGTATATACCTGTTCCGTTGCCGTCAGTATCGACAACGCCATGGGCAGGTCGTAACCTGAGCCTTCCTTTCTCTGCGCCGCGGGAGCGAGATTTATTACGATGTGCTTCGCGGGAAAGCGAAAGCCCGTATTTTTTATGGCTGAGCGTATACGCTCCTTGGCTTCTTTGACTGCGGCGTCCGGCAGACCGACTATGTCAAAAGCCGGCATACCGTTTGAAATGTCCGTTTCCACACAGACCTGAAAGCCGTCCATTCCGGCAAGTCCGTGTGAATAAATATGTGAAAGCATGAATTTCACCTCTGTTTCAGTTGATTTTTCTGCGTCCGAACACTATCAGCTTCATCGCCGCGAACGTGAGCGGCGTGCCTATCAAGGCGGCGCAGATGTACGCGGCGGTTTGGTTGAGATGCAGCGATGTGAAAATAAATACCATGACGTACTGAAAAATAAAATTGGGTATATAGCTTATGGGAAATCTGACGAATTTCCTCCATGTCGGTTTCTGTTTGAAGGTGATTTTACAGTTCATGAAAAACGATGTGACTATACTGACGGCGTAGCCGATAATAAAATTGAGCCGCGAATGCATTGCGAAAGCGCGCAGAAGGCTTTGCGCGGGCAGGACGTACTCGTTGAAAACGTCGAGCAGCGTCGCCGTGCATACGAGTACGGCGGTATTGACAATGCCCATGAGCATAAACGTAATAAACTGGACCGTCAGAAACGGTCTGACGGCGCGCATCACACCCGCCGGAAGATGCGCCGCAAGCCTTTGTCTCAATTCGGACAGAAATCGTGCCACACCGTTCATCTCCTTTGACATGATAAATATATTATATACCAAATGTCATATAAAAACAATAGTGTTTTTTGCGGAATTAAGGCGCGTAATAATTTAAAATAATTTTTTTAAATACTTGACAGCGCGGCTAAACTATGCTATAATTGTTAAGCACTCTTGATTAAGGGTGATTTACACATCGCGGGGTAGAGCAGTTGGTAGCTCGTCGGGCTCATAACCCGAAGGTCGTTGGTTCAAGTCCTTCCCCCGCAACCATTTTTCGGCACAGCGGATTTCAAAATCCGTTGTGCTTTTGAACGGGGTGTAGCGCAGGTGGTAGCGCACTTGACTGGGGGTCAAGGGGCCGCAGGTTCAAGTCCTGTCACTCCGACCAAAACCACAACCCGCATAAACACTTGTAAATCAAGGTTTTATGCGGTTTTTTCGTACAATGGCAGTTGCAAAAAGTTGCAAATTATTGCAAATAATTGCATAAAAAAGTTCGTCAAATGTTCGTCAAAAAAAATGATCCAAAAATCCCGTTATCCGTTTCTTCTTTCATTGATTTGTAATTTGGCTTTTGGAATAGTCTTATTTGTTTTTCGCGGCAAGGAAC
>CANQJC010000032.1 GCA_947624165.1 uncultured Clostridia bacterium | reverse complement strand
GACATCGACAAGAATTTCGTAAACAATCACTCCAAGGGCGACATAATGATAGGCGGCGCGAATTTCGGCTGCGGCTCATCGCGCGAGCACGCTCCGATAGCAATCAAGGCGAGCGGTATTTCATGCGTAATAGCGAAGGATTTCGCGAGAATATTTTTCAGAAACTCGATAAACATCGGACTTCCGATACTCGAATGTGCAGAAGCGTCGGCTGACATTGACGCGGGCGACGAGGTAGAGGTAGACTTCGACACCGGCGTTATCACAAACAAGACAAAGAACGCGACCTATCAGGCGGCAGCGTTCCCGCCGTTCATGCAGGGAATTATCAACGCCGGCGGGCTGGTTGAGTATATAAAGAAAGGAAAATAATCATGGGAGAATACAATATCGCCCTTATTCCGGGCGACGGAATAGGTCCCGAAGTCGTTGCGGCGGCTGTCACGGTGCTTGACGCGGTTTCGGCTAAGTACGGACATAAATTCAATTTTACGGAAGTGTACATGGGCGGCTGCGCTATTGATAAATTCGGCGTGCCGCTGCCTGATGAAACGCTCGATATCTGCAAAAAGTCCGACGCGGTGCTTATGGGCTCTATCGGCGGCAACACCACAACGTCGCCGTGGTACAAGCTTCCGGCAAATCTGCGTCCCGAAGCCGGACTTCTGAAAATTCGCAAGGAGCTCGGGCTTTTCGCTAATTTAAGACCTTGCTTACTCTATCCGCAGCTTAGCGGAGCGTGTCCGCTGAAGGAGGAAATAAGCGCGAAGGGCTTCGATATGCTCATTATGCGCGAATTGACCGGCGGGCTTTACTTCGGCGCGCGCAAAACAGAGGAAATTGACGGCGTTATGACGGCGGTCGATACGCTTACATACAACGAGAACGAAATCCGCAGGATAGCGGTGCAGGCGTTCGAGGTCGCTATGAAGCGCAGAAAAAAGGTCACAAGCGTCGATAAGGCGAACGTGCTCGACTCGTCGCGCCTTTGGAGAAAAATCGTAAACGAGGTCGCGGCTGATTATCCCGAGGTCGAGCTTGAACATATGCTCGTTGATAACTCCGCTATGCAGCTCGTGAAGGACCCCGCGCAGTTTGATGTAATGGTTACGGAGAACATGTTCGGCGACATCTTATCCGACGAAGCTTCGATGATAACAGGCTCAATCGGTATGCTGCCCTCGGCGAGCCTTAACGAAACGAAATTAGGCTTGTACGAGCCGTCGGGCGGCAGCGCGCCCGATATAGCGGGACAGGATATAGCGAATCCTATCGCGACTATCCTTTCGGCAGCCATGCTTTTACGCTATTCGCTCGATATGAAGGACGAGCCTGACGCGATAGAAGCGGCTGTTTCAAAGGTACTCGACGAGGGATACAGAACGGGCGATATAATGTCCGACGGTATGAAGAAGGTCGGAACAAAGGAAATGGCTAAGCTTATTGCGGAAAATCTGTAATTTTTGATAATTTGTTTAAAAAGGAGCATATTATATATGCTCCTTTTTACATATAATGGGAAATATTTTTCTTTTTATTGACTTGATATAAAGTTTGTGGTACAATATAGTTTCAGATAGGACTGCATAATTTTAAATACATCACAGGAGGTCGCATCATGAATATTTCATCAAACCTGAAGGCTATCGAAATGATAAAGGGAGAGATTTTGTCGGAAGTGGCAAATCTTTACAAGACACTTGCCGATTACGACGAAATAGGCGAGTACGACAGCATTACAAACAAAATAGCAACGGTGATCGCTATGGACTACATACTTGCCAGAAGGCTCGGAGTTACGTTTTCGGGTGTGGATAAAAAAATCTCGGAGCTTTTGACGATAGGCGAGGAAAACGGACATGAACTTGAAATAGAATTCGGCGATATGTCGGAGCTGAAAAAATATTTGAACAGCCGTTAAGCGAAGGTTGGTACGACGCTTAGGAGGAACCCATGAAGAAGAATTACGTACAAATCACAAAAATATATGCAAATGCGGCGTTTATTTCCGCTCTTCTTTTGATTGCCGGAGGTATCATTTTACTTTTTGAACACATTGCGGCGATGGGTGCGGCGCAGATCATTTTGGGCGCGATCATTCTGGCGGTACTTTTCTTTGCATACCGCACGCGCAAGGACAGCGTCAGCAGATATCTTTCTGTCGTGGCGAAGAACACAAACGCCGTATCGTCAAATCTTATGGGTTCGTTTCCGATACCTGTTGCGGTAACACATATAGACGGCTCCATTCAGTGGTACAATGATAAATTTTCGACTATGTTTTCCGATAAGGATCTTTTTGACACAAAAATCGAAGCCCTGATATCCGATATAAAATGGGGAGAAGTGCTGAAAACCGCATCAAAATACGAAAAAAATGTGCAAATCGGCGACAGAAAATATATGTTTGCATCATATACGATACAGAATAAACAGCCGTCGTCCGAAGCTGCCGACAGGTTATCCGTCTATATTTATCTCATAGACAAGACCGAGGAAACGGATTTAAAACGAATGTACTCCGACGATAGAACGGACGTTGCGATCATAAACATTGATAATTACGACGACATGCTCCAGCGCGTGAACGACAGCGAACAGCAGCAGATCCTTTCGGGCGTCAGGACATGCGTAAACGAGTGGGCGGCGCAGAGCGGCGCGCTGTTAAAAATCACGGACAGAGACAGGTATTATATGTTTTTTGAACATAAGTATCTCGATGAATACGCCCGTAATAAGTTTGATATCCTGCAAAAGGTCAGAAAAATCGGAGAGGATGTGAAGCTCCCCGTAAGCGTCAGTATCGGAATAGGCGTGGGGGGTACGCTTGCAGAGAACGATTCATACGCAAGAAACGCGCTTGACATGGCACTTGGAAGGGGCGGAGACCAGGTCAGCATCAAGGACGACACGCAATATAAATTCTTCGGAAGCAAGGCGCGTGATTATGAAAGAAGCACCAGGGTCAAGACAAGGGCGTTTGCCGTCGCGCTTAAGGATTTTATAACAAATTCGGACAAGGTAATTTTCATGGGGCATACCGGCGCGGATTACGACTGCTTCGGCGCGGCTATCGGATTACAGCGCGCAGTCCGTACAATGAACAAAACGCCGTATATTTTGTACGACAACAATTCACCGGCAATTAAGCAACTGTATGAGGAATTACGCGCTGTGCCGGAGTATAAGGGAATGTTCATAAGTGCGGAGGAAGCTCTCGAATGGCTCACTCCCGCTACTCTTGTTGTAATCCTCGATACGCACAGACCGTCTATGCTGCCGTGTCCGCAGCTTGTCGAAAAAGCGTCGAAAACGGTGCTTATCGACCATCACAGGCGTTCCACGGATTTTATAAATCCCTGTTCTTTGATTTATCATGAGCCGTATGCGTCAAGTGCCTGTGAAATGGCTACGGAACTTCTGGAGTACATGAATATAGGCAGCTCTCTGACAACGAGAGAAGCCGAATGTCTCTATACGGGAATACTTATGGATACCAAGAATTTCCTTGTAAAAACGGGCGTAAGAACATTTGACGCCGCTTCGTACCTGAGGAGACTCGGACTCAATACGGTCGATATAAAGAAGCTGTTTAATGTCACCAAGGACGATTACGATCACAGAGCGGACATCGTCAAGACGTCGCAAATCATCGCTCCCCATATCGCCGTGGCAAAATGCTACGAGCGTATTCCAAATATAAAGGTAGTGGCTTCACAGGCGGCGGACGAAATGCTCAATATAGGCGATACACATGCGTCGATAGTCGTTTATCCTATCGAGAACGCCATAGGCGTAAGTGCGAGATCTTTGGGCGACGTCAACGTACAGCTTATAATGGAATATATGGGCGGCGGCGGTCACAGTACGGTTGCCGGAGCGCAGGTCAAGGACAAAAATGTCGATATGGTCGTTGACGACGTGATAAACGCTGTAAACGAGTATATTTCGGTTAATGAAAATTAGAGAGTGGAGGTAAGACAATGCAGGTTATTTTAAAGCAGGACGTGAAAGGACAAGGTAAAAAGGGACAAATGGTCAACGTATCCGACGGTTACGCGCGTAACTACCTTTTACCGCGCGGACTTGCGGAGGTCGCGAGCAAGACAAATATAAACGTGTTAAAGGGCAAGCAGGAATCGCTTGAATACAGAAAGAAAAAGGAACTGGAAGAAGCGTTGGAGATTGCCGAGAAAATGAAAGAAATTAAAGTCGTGCTTAAAGCAAAGGCGGGCGAAAACGGCAAACTGTTCGGTTCCGTAACGTCAAAAGACGTAAGCGAAGCACTCACCAATCAGCATCATATAAAAATAGACAAGAAGAAATTTGTGATGCCGGACGGAATCAAGACGCTTGGCACGACAGAGGTGGACGTTAAGATATATACCGAAGTTACGGGTAAGCTGCGCGTTGTTGTCGAACAGGCGTAGATGTGATCTTATCTGATTTTGGGAGGTAAACAAATGGCTGAGGTATCAACTCCTATCGACGTTATGGGCAGAGAGCTTCCGTATAGTCAAGATGCGGAGCTTGCCGTGATAGGCAGCGCGCTCACAAACGCGCACAGCGTCGCGGAATCGGCTGAAATAGTCAGACCGTCCGATTTCTATTTTTATCAGAACAGGGAAATATACGAAGCGATCCTGGAGCTTTTCAACGAGAACGCCGCTATCGACTTTATTACCGTGTCAAACAGGTTAAGTCTTAAAGACAAGCTTGAAGCGGTGGGAGGAATAACGTATTTGAGAAACGCCGCGACGAATGTTCCGACGACGCGTCATGTCACATATTATTCGAATATAATCAAGGACAAGGCGACGCTTCGCGCGCTTATACAGAGAGCCGGAGCAATATCGGATATGGCGTACAGCGAAGCGGACAAGGTCGAGCGTGTCGTCGACAGAGCGGAACAGCTTATTTTTGACGTTTCATCTTCAAGAGAGAGCGGCGAGATCCTTCCCGTGAGCGAAATATTCATGGGAAGCTATCGGGAACTTGTTGAAAATTCGATGAATGAAGGCGGCATAACGGGTATTTCAAGCGGATTTTCGGAGCTTGACCGCCGCACCGGCGGACTGCATCCGGGAGAACTGATACTCGTTGCGGGACGTCCCGGCATGGGTAAATCGAGCTTTGCGGTCAACATAGCGGAGGAAGTGAGTATCCGCAATAAAAAGACTGTCGCGCTTTTTAATCTTGAAATGCCCCGCGAACAAATCGTAAACAGAATTTTATGCTCTCAGGCTATGGTAAATCTCAATAAAATACGCACGGGCGAGATGACGGGAGAGGACTGGGAGAAAATCGGCGCGATAGTGGACAGAGTTGCGAGCGCACCGATGTATATAGACGATACCGCTTCCATAACGGTTGCGGAAATAAGGGCAAAATGCAGACGTTTAAAGCATACGCAGAATTTGCAGCTCGTAGTGATAGACTATCTTCAGCTTATGCAGGCAAGCGGAAGAAACGATAACAGGCAGCAGGAGATAGCGGAAATATCGCGTTCGCTGAAAATTCTGGCAAAAGAACTGAGCGTTCCCGTAATCGCGCTGTCGCAGCTTTCGCGTGCGAGTGAAAGCAGGAGCGACAAGCGTCCCATGCTGTCGGATCTGAGAGAATCCGGCGCGATAGAGCAGGACGCCGATATAGTAATGTTTCTTTACAGAGACGATTATTATAATAAGGATACTGATGAAAAAAATATTGCGGAATGTATTATAGCGAAAAACAGAAGCGGCGAAACGGGCAGCTTCAAAGTAGGTTGGAGAGGCGAATACACCAAGTTTTCAAATCTTACGTTTAGGGAAGAAACATGATTCTAAATATAATCAGACGCGCGGTAACTGAATATGATCTAATCGAAAGAGGGGACGTTGTTCTCGTCGGTTTGTCGGGCGGCGCGGACAGCGTATGTCTTACCCACGCGCTCGTCACGCTCGCGGACGATTTGGGAATAACGGTTTATGCCGCGCATATGAATCACGGAATACGCGGAGACGAAGCTGACAGAGACGAACGATTCGTACTTGATTTCTGTGACGGACTCGGAATAAAATGTTTTGTAAAAAAATGTGATATTCCGTCTGTGGCGCGAGCTCTCAAAATCGGCGAAGAAGCTGCCGGACGCAAAATGAGGTACGAATTTTTTGACGACTTGTGTAAAGAATATAATGTAACGCGCATTGCGACCGCGCACAATAAAAACGATAACGCGGAAACCGTTCTGATGAATATAATGAGAGGAAGCACAGCGGCGGGGTTGGGAGGTATTCCCAAAAAGCGCGGCACAATCATTCGTCCGCTGCTTGAAGCGTCGCGAACGCAAATCGAGGAATATTGCCGTGAACATAAGCTTAACTACGTAACGGACAGCACGAATAAAAACGACGAATATACGCGTAATAAGATTCGGCATATTCTGATCCCCGTCATAGAACGGGAGTTTAATCCGAATTTTATAAATACAGCATCGTTAAACGCTTCGCTTGCGTGCGATGACGCGGAATATATTGACAACGAAGCGAAAAAGAGATATTCAAAACTTGTGAGCGACGGTAAAATCGCTACGAAGGAGCTTCTAAACGAGCCGCTGCCTCTGGCAAGAAGAATTGTTAGACAGATGCTTCGAGACGAATACGGCTCGTTATCCGACATATCGTCCGCGTATATCCAAAGCGTGATCGAAACGGCAAAAAAGCAAAGCGGGACAAAAATCGATCTTCCTGGCGGCGTTGTTGCGCGCGTTGAATATGGATATTTGATTATCGAAGGCGCGGAGGAAAGTCAAAAGCCGTTTTGCGTTCATTTAAAATGCGGTGAGAGCAGCATAATTGAGGAAATTGGAATGTGCGTCAGCGTGAGCGAAGCGTCGGAATACAAAAAGGACGGCGCGGTTTATCTCGAATGCGGCGATAAAGACATAATCGTTATAAGGAGCCGCAAAGAAGGAGATAAATTTTATCCGTCGGGTATGGACGGCAGCGTTAAGGTGAAAAATTATCTGATAAACAACAAAATCCCCAGAAATAAGCGCGCCGCAGTCCCAATTATCGAGATAAACGGCGTGATCGCCGCTGTAGGAGGACGAACGGACAGAAACTTTATGCTTCACCGCAGCGGGGTAAGAATAGAATTTAAGTCTTTGCAGGAGGTAACAACTTGAAAAACAGATTTACGGGTATAGGCGTATGGCTTGCACTGATAATTGCGATATACCTCATTTATTCTTTGGCTGTAAACCTTATAACAGCTACGCCCGACATGGATTATTCCGACTTTGTCAAGGCTGTCAAATCACATCAAATAAGCGAAATTACCGTAGCGGGAAACGACGTGACGGTCAAGCTTATACAAGGCGGCGAAGCCAATGTCGAAATACCGTCGCTTGAAACGATGCAGCAGGACGTCGGCAAGGAGCTTAACGAGCAAATGACGGACGGCACGCTTAAGCAGGTGGCGCACGAGTCCAACATTTCATGGCTTGCGATAAGCAATATTTTGTCAACGGTGATCATAATCGCGTTTATGGTCATATTCCTCGGCAGACGCGGAGGCGGCGGTGGCTTTACGAAAAGCACGGCGCGTCTCGTCTATGATAAGCCGAATATAACGTTTAGAAATATGGCGGGCGCGGATGAAGCGAAGAGAGAGCTGGAGGAAGTCGTTGAATTTCTTAAGAACCCGAGTAAATTTACCGCCTTGGGTGCGAGGATACCGAAGGGTGTACTGCTCGTCGGCTCCCCTGGTACGGGCAAAACTCTTTTGGCGAAGGCTGTCGCGGGTGAAGCAAACGTACCGTTCTTTACCATGAGCGGTTCAAATTTTGTGGAGCTTTATGTGGGCGTCGGAGCGTCGCGCGTGCGTGATTTGTTTGCACAGGCAAAGAAATGCAAGCCGTGTATAGTGTTTATAGATGAAATTGACGCGGTAGGCAGACAACGCGGCGCGGGTATGGGCGGCGGTAACGATGAACGAGAACAGACGCTTAACCAGCTGCTTGTTGAAATGGACGGCTTTGGAGATAACGACGGTATAATAATAATTGCCGCGACGAATCGTCCTGACGTACTTGACCCCGCGCTTCTGCGACCCGGACGTTTCGACAGGCGCGTCGTTGTGGATATGCCGGATCTAAAGGGCAGAGAAGCAATACTTAAAGTCCATTCGGAAAATAAACCGCTCGCGCCGGAGGTCGATCTGCTTGAGATTGCCAGAGCGACGATAGGTTATTCGGGAGCGAATCTGGAAAACCTTATGAATGAAGCCGCCATACTTGCGGCAAACAGAAATCATACGCAAATTACGCGTCTTGATATCGAGGACGCAAATTTGAAGGTAATGATAGGCGCGGAAAGCCGCTCGCGAATTATAAACGATAAGGAAAAGAAGCTTACCGCATATCATGAGGCGGGTCACGCCGTTATAACGAGACTTGTATCGGGCGACACGCACGTGCATAAGGTCTCGATCATGCCGCGCGGCAGAGCGGGCGGATTTACGCTGTCTGTGCCGGAGGAGGATAAGCAATACACGTCAAAAAATGAGATGCTTACTCGTATCATGGAGCTTCTCGGCGGCAGAGCGGCGGAGGATCTGACGCTGGACGATATCAGTACGGGTGCGTCGAACGATCTTCAGCGTGCGACAGAGATAGCAAGGCAGATGGTCGTTAAGTACGGCATGTCTGAGCTTCTGGGACCTGTTTCTTATGACGACGGCGGCGAGGTCTTTATAGGACGTGATTTTGCACAATCAAAGGCATATTCCGAAAAAACTGCCGCGGATATCGACGGTGAGGTAAAGAAAATCCTCACACAGCAGTATTCAAAGACAAAACAAATTCTCACCGATAATATGGCTGTTCTTAATTGCGTGGCGAAAAAGCTTATCGATAAGGAGACCATAGATAATTCGGAATTTGAGGAATGTTTTAATATATCAAAAGGAGGAGAAGAGAATGCAGATAACTAAGGACACGCTTATCGGCGAAGCTCTTGAAATAAACAGAGGTATCGCTCCTATCTTGATGGAGATAGGCATGCATTGCCTGGGTTGTCCCGCTTCGCAGGCCGAGACGATCGGTGAAGCAAGCGAGGTTCACGGCGTCGATCCCGACGAGCTTGTGAAGAAGATCAATGATTTTTTAGCCGAAAACTGACACGATAAAAAACATCCGTTCCGAACGATCGGAACGGATGTTTTTTTGCGCCGAGCGCATTAAATATATTTAAGGGGTTAATAAGGAAGATATTCTTTCGGATCGACGGCTTCGCCGTCTTTTTCTATTTCAAAATGCAGATGCGGCTGCGTTACGTTTTCGCCCTTACACTCGCCGAGCGTTCCTATAACTTCGCCTGATTGAATTTCCTTGCCTTCGGTCAGGTTTTCCACATTTTCAAGCCCGACGTACCTCGTAACAAAACCTCCCGCGTGGGAAATCTGAACGAAGCCGCCCATGGCTGTTTCGCTTATTTTATCAATAATTCCGTTTGCTGCGGACTGTATGCTGCATCCCTGTTCCGCGGCAATATCGACGCCGCTGTGCGTGCGCCAGTCGCAAAGCGCGGAGTTATACACAAGTCCGGGCGAAAATGCTTCGAGTATGTCGCCTTCGACGGGCATTACAAATTCGGAAGGAGCCGCCGCGACAGTGATTGCATTATCCTCCACATCGGGGTTATCGACCGCATAATCCTCGCTTCCGGCGATTTCCTGCGACGCTATAACCGGCGTATCGACATTTTCAGGCTCATCTGCGGAAGCGGGTGCTTCAATGTTCGGTTCGGGGGTAGGGTCAGCGAGCGCAGGCTCGGCATACTTATCCATATCCGATGAAAATACGGGTTCGTCGTCGCCCTCGTTTACGCTTACGTCGCCGAGCTGCGTTGACGATGAATCCACGGTTCTCTTTTCGGTAAAATATCCCGCGATACCTATTACCAATACACAGCAGCAAAGTGCTATGTAGAAGCTTGGCAGTTTTTTTGCTTCTTTTTGATTTTGCTTATTCATTATAAAATCCTCCAATGCTTTGTTGTAGCATTTAGTATTCTTTCCTTATTTTTCACTATTATACCCGTCATGGAAAAAATTTTAATAAATAAATATTAAAAACGCTATTCCCAAATCGAAAAATATATAGTATAATAGATTATATAAACAGAAAGTAGGTGGTCTGTTGTGAGAATCGAACGATTAAACGACAATAAGATAAAGGTTACTCTTACGACCTCGGATCTGACGGATCTTGACATAGATATGAAACGGTTGACCCCGGATTCGCGCGAGCTTCACGCGTTTCTGTTTCATATAATGGAAACCATAAGGGAAGAAACGGGCTTCAACCCGTACAGCGGGCAGGTGATCGTGGAAGCGTCACCGACGGGGGAGGGTATGAGCATAATAATCAGCCGTCTGAACCGCTCCGTAAAACGCGTTACGCGCAGTAGGTTTAAAAATGCTTCCGGCGTGAAAGCCGTGTTGAAAAATCCCGACGAAACGGAAATATTCTATTTTGAAGCATTTCGCGATTTATGTTCGGCATTGAAGGAAACGGAGAATTCGTCGCTTGGTTCGGGCAGTCTTTATCGTCTCGGTACTACCTACTGTTTTACTATCAAAAGCGATATGTCCAACAGACACTGTATTAACATCATGAGTGAATTTTCGGCAAGCCGATCTAAATACCCGATGCAAATAACATACATAAAAGAACATGGTGTTCTTGTTGCAAAAGGTAAAAAACTGATTGAAATGACGGAGAAAATAAGACAGCTTACATAAATTTATCAATAATTTATAAAAACTATTGAAAATTTTCGGTATACATAGTATAATACAAAGGAAAATAATTGATTAAAGGAGAACAGTTATGACTAATATTTTAGAAACAGTGGTTTTTGCGGACGGTGAAACGACGGCGGCACAGCAGGACGCGGCGACGTCGACGACAGCGGCGCAGCAGGGCGCGGAAACCCCTCCGACAAATCCGGTAATGGGTACTATCGTAAGTATACTTCCGCTTATTCTTGTAATCGTTCTTTTGTATTTCATGATGATAAGACCGCAGAGAAAGCGCGAAAAGGAAACGCGAGAGATGATAAACGCGATGAAGGTCGGCGATAAGGTAGTTACTATCGGCGGCATTTGCGGCAAGGTCGTGAAGATCAAGGATGAATTTGTATTTATCGAAACCGGCAATATCGGTACGCAGGACGAAAAATCCGTTCTTAAAATGGAAAGAGACGCGATACGCTCGGTCGACAGCGCGAAAAATTAACCGAAGGGTATAATCAATAAACCTCCCTAATATATTTATAGTAAAATATAAGGGAGGTTTTTTTATGTCCATAAATATAAAAAGCATATTAAAGAGCAGCTTTTTCTCTATCCTTGTGACTATGGTGATCATATTTATCCTTGCGCTGCTGTCATATTTTACGGGTATCGGCGAAGGGGTAGTCAGCGCGCTCGTATACGCCGCCGTTGCCGCAGGCGCGCTCCTGGGGACGATAGCCGTGTCAAAGGCGGCGGGGAGTAAGGTCTTTATCCATTCCATGCTCGTATGTGTAATATATCTCGCGGTACTTGTAGGCGTTTCCGTGCTGATCAACCGCGGCGTCAGCTTCAATTCACATTTCTTTACCATGACGGCGGGCGTATTTTGCGCCGGTTTCCTTGGGTGCGTGATAGGAAAATAAATTCAAAAAAATATCAAAAAACTCTTTCCTTTTTGAATAAAGTGTGATATACTGATAATATATGGAATACATGCAAGGAGGATTTAGCGATGAAACACGTACAAACTCTTAACGGAGCAAGCTTAAAAAATTCCGTAAAGCACGGCGGCTGCGGCGAGTGCCAGACTTCGTGTCAGTCGGCTTGCAAAACGTCATGCACGGTTGCAAATCAGAAGTGTGAGAAGGCAAACTGATCAAAGCCGGATAAATGAACATTAAAAGTTAATCACCGGCTTGAAGTCGGTGATTTTCTTCTGATATGTGAAAAATAAATTTTGGGGAGTTTTTTTAGTGATACATAAGTACAAGCAGTTGGGACTTAATATTGTTATGGACATATATTCGGGTGCGGTCCATGTAACGGACGACGTTATGTTTGATATGCTCGATTATATATCCGAGCCGTTTGAGCCGGAGGATAAATGTCCCGAAAAAATAAAGACAGCTATGAGCGACAGATACTCCGAAGCCGAAACGGAAGAAAGCTATGCGGAAATTTGTTCGCTTTACAAGAACGGACAGCTCTTTTCCCGTGATGTGTACGAGCCTATTGCCAAACACTGGAACAAGCAATCGGTCGTAAAGGCACTTTGTTTGCATGTGGCTCATGACTGTAATCTCAGGTGCGAATATTGTTTTGCCGGTACAGGAGAGTTCCACGGCGACAGAGGGCTTATGAGCGTTGAAACCGGTAAAAAAGCCATTGATTTTGTTGTAAATGCGAGCGGTAACAGGCATAATATCGAAATAGACTATTTCGGCGGCGAGCCGCTTATGAATTTCGAAGCGGTGAAGGAAATCACCGAATATGCAAAGGAGCAGGGAAGACTTCATAATAAAAATTTCCGCTTTACTCTTACGACAAACGGAGTGCTCCTTAATGACGAGATATCTAAATACCTGAACGAAAATATGTCAAACGTTGTGCTGAGCCTTGACGGTACGAAGGAAACCAACGACAGGGTGCGCCGCCGAGTGGATGGAAGCGGTTCCTATGATTCTATCGTACCAAAATTCCAAAAGATAGCCGAAAGCAGAAATCAGGACAATTATTATGTGCGCGGCACTTTCACAGCGTTCAACAAGGATTTTGCAAAAGATGTGATACATTTGGCTGATTTGGGGTTCAAGCAAACAAGCGTCGAGCCTGTTGTTGCTCCCGAAAGCGAGCCGTATGCGTTAAAGCCGGAACACGTTGACAAAATATGCCGTGAATATGACAAATTGACCGACGAGTATATTAAGCGATATAATGAGGGGAGAGGGTTTAATTTTTTCCATTTTATGGTCGATCTTGACCAGGGACCGTGCGCTATAAAGAGACTTTCGGGCTGCGGAGCGGGACACGAATATCTTGCTGTCGCGGCTAACGGGGATATTTATCCGTGCCATCAATTTGTCGGAAATCACGATTTCCTTATGGGAAACGTGAATGAAGGAGTTATAGACGAAAATATAAAAAACGAGTTTGAGAGATCGAACGTATACACAAAGGAAAAATGCGCGGATTGTTTCTCTAAGTTTTATTGCAGCGGGGGGTGCAGCGCGAACGCGTATAATTTTAATAAGGACATAAATAAGCCGTATGAGCTGGCATGCGAGTTTCAGAAAAAACGCCTTGAATGTGCTATTGCGATCGAGGCTTATAAAAGATTAAATAAAAATTAAGGAGGAATTAAAATGATTCACAAGGCTTTTAAGATGAAGCTATACGACGGTATGGCAGCGGAGTACGAGAAGAGACATAACGAGCTGTGGCCCGAAATGAAGGATATGATCCATGAGCATGGCGGCAGAAATTATTCGATTTATCTCGACAAGGAAACGATGGTGCTTTACGGCTATATCGAGATCGAGGACGAGGAGCTGTGGGCAAAAGGCGCGGATACTCCCATTAACCGTAAATGGTGGGATTTCATGGCTGACATAATGGAAACCAATCCCGACAACAGCCCCGTATCAAAGGATCTGGATCTGCTTTTTCATCTCGACTGATAAAAAAGAACGGCTTTCGATGGCATGACATAAGACAGTATAATCAATAATTTTATGACAGGCTGTCGGACAGGGTACAAGAAAGGCATATC
>CANQJC010000031.1 GCA_947624165.1 uncultured Clostridia bacterium | reverse complement strand
TTTACGTCGAAGGTTACAAAGAGCTTTACCCTGTATGCTAAGTGGAATGATGTAAAGTCAGACGACGGAACGGAAGCAACTCCCGCGCCTACGGGCGAGCCGACAACAGAGCCGCAGACAACGGCAAAGCCGGACGATACGGCAAAATCAATGCCGTTTACGGACGTAAATGCGGGCGATTGGTTCTACAATAACGTGCAGTATGTATATGAAAACGGGTTGATGAGCGGTGTCAGCAATACCGATTTCGCGCCGAACGAAAACGTAACAAGAGGAATGTTTGTAACGATCCTCTATCGTATGGACGGCGAGCCGAGCACCGGCGCGAGCACATTTACCGATGTTCCGTCCGGCGCGTATTACGCGAACGCGGTCGCGTGGGCGAACGCGAACGGAATTGTTGAAGGCTATTCAGATACGGAGTATGCGCCTGACGACGCCGTAACGCGCGAGCAAGCCGCGGCGATACTGTTCAGATACGCGGCGTATAAAGGTGACAGTCCGACAGGAGCATGGGCGATACAGCTTGACTACACCGACCTCACGGAAATTTCCGATTGGGCAGCTGAAAGCGTGATGTTCTGCACCATGAAGGATATTATGGTAGGACGCGACGGCGGAGAGTTCGATCCGAAAGCGAATATTACCCGCGCCGAGGGCGCAGCCGTGTTTGAGCGGTACTTGAATATGACAAGGTAAAAAATACGAAAAGACGCTGCCCTCATAAAAGAGGACAGCGTCTTTTATATCTTTTCGGATTTTGATTGAGCGGCTTGTTTGGCGAAAAAAGTATTGTGTTTTACGCGCCGTTTACGGCGGTTTAATAGTTTCGCGGTATTCGTATAATTTATTAAATTTCTTGACCGTCCATATTATATATGCTATAATCAAAATAGGAAGATCCGACCGCGCTTCGGCGTGATGCGTCGGTATTATATGATATGAAAAGGAGAGACGATATGAAAAAGAGGATTTTGTCTGTCATGACGGTCTTGTGTATCTTGTTTTCCCTCGGCGTAACCGTGCCGGTACGCGCCGACCAGGGCAATCTGATTACAAACGGTGATTTCACGGACGACTGCGCCGACTGGACGAACGCCGCAAACGGCGAAATATTCGACGGTACGATATCGAATAACGCGGCGTACATTCACGGCGACGGAAACGCAATCACAAACAAGGTGACAAAAGGCGGCAGCGACGCAGGTACGCTCAGAAGGTTTGTGCCTGTGGAGGGAGGAAAGACATATTACCTGTCTTTCTACGCGTACAATACGGGCGCGGCAATATCGGGAACGGAGTGCATGAGCGCGTTTGTTCCCGTCAAAGGCAAGGTGTTCGGCAGCTTTAACGGCGTGCAGTTTAAGGATTACGTCGAGTACGGCGGTCAGAATTCCTGGAGTAACGAATCCCAGTCGGAGGTAAAGCGCGACAGGATCGACATGCCGTACGATTCGGGCATGAATCACAAGGAATTTCTGATAACCGTGCCGTCCGACGCGGATTACATATTGATCAGCATATTCGCGTGGACGCCTGTCGGAAGACTTTATTTTTCAGACTTTGAACTCTACGAGACGGACGGAAGCACTCCGACGAAGAAAGAAAACGTCATACGTTTAAATCCCGCCGACGCGTCGCCCTTCAACAACGGAGAATTTCAAGGCTGGGGTACGTCGCTTTGCTGGTGGGCGAACAGAATAGGCGCGGACGACGACATGACAGAGCAGGCGGCAAAGCTGTTCTTTTCGGACGAGGGTCTGAGCCTTGATATAGCGAGATTCAATATCGGCGGCGGCGACGATCCCGAACATAAGCATATCACGCGTTCCGACTCGAATATGCCGGGTTACGCAACGGGCTTTGACGAGGACGGCAACATCGTTTACGATTGGACTGCGGACGCGAATCAGAGGAACGTTGCTCTTGCCGCGCTGCAAGCCAATCCCGATCTATACGTCGCGGGATTTTCAAATTCACCTCCGTATTTCATGACCAATTCGGGCTGCTCCTCGGGAGCCGCCGACGCAAATTCAAACAACCTTAAGGACGACCAATATGAAAATTTCGCAAAATATCTTGCGGACGTTACAAAATACTTAAAGGAAAACGACGGTATCGATATTCGGTGTATGGATCCGATGAACGAGCCGGACACGAATTACTGGGGCATGAACAGCAACAAGCAGGAGGGCTGTCATTTCGACGCGGGAGACAGCCAGTCGAAAATACTTGTCGCGACAAGGAACGCGCTTGACGACGCGGGACTTGACGGCGTTTCGGTCGTCGGCACGGACGAAACGAGCATAGACAAGGCGGTAGCCAACTATAACAAGCTGACTGCGGAAGCGCAGGAAGCGGTAGACCGTATCGACACGCATACCTACGGCGGCTCACAGCGCGCGCAGCTTAAACAGACTGCCGCGGCGGCGGGCAAAAATCTGTGGATGAGCGAGGTCGACGGCAATTGGGATATGTTTGGAATAGCCGACCGAATCATTACGGATATGAACGGCATGCAGCCGACCGCATGGATCATATGGAATATTGTGGACAGACACCGCGACATAAATTCCAACGCGTACAGCGTCGGCTCGAGCGGCACGCTTTACGAAAAGAATATGCCGTTTGATCCCGACGGCGCAATATACGGCGTAGGCTTGGGCAACTGGGATACGAAAAAAATAGAATTGATGCAGAAATATTACGGTTTCGGTCAATTTACGAGATATATTAAGCCCGGTATGACCATAATCGGCTCGGCGGCGAATACTCTCGCCGCGTACGATAAAAAGTCGGGCGAGATAGTAATCGTCGCGCTCAACAAGGAAAACGCGGACAAGGAAGCGACGTTCGACCTGGGCGCGTTCACGAGCGTCGGCACGACCGTACATCCGATAAGAACGAGCGGCAAATTCGCGGACGGCGAACAGTGGGCTGAGCTTGAAACAATCCCCGTCGAGAACAGAGCGTTCACGGCGACGCTCAAAGCGCGCTCCGTTACAACGTATGTGATAAACGACGAATCGTCCGACGCGGCGGTTACGGAATTTGACGCGTCGAGCGACGGCTTGAAGTATAAGTACGCGACTCCCGACGAGATGCAAAGCTGCGACAAATATTTCGCCGTATACGATGCGGACGGCGCGCTCAGACTTGTAACAAAGAATAACAACACATTCGAGCAGACGGGCGATTTTTCGGGCTGCACGTTTAAGCTCATGATATGGGACGATATGAAGCCGAAGCGATCGGCGGTAACGACTGTCGCGCCGCCGCCGCAGCTCACGGGACCGATAGATTACATGATGATAAACGGTCCTACCGAGGTAATTGCCGGCAACCAATACGAGTATTCCGTTACGTTAGGCTCCGGCGATGCGTCGGGCGTTACGTGGAGCGTATCCGACGATGAAACGGCTGAAATTACTGCTGACGGTAAGCTTACAGCCAAAAAAGGCGGCAGCTTGACGATCACGGCGTCGACGCCCGACGGCAAATCGACGACCCTCAACATAACCGTGATAGGTCTGAAGAAATAAAATTTCGTTAAAATAAATCTGTCCGACTAATGGTACGATTCTTTTTATCGCGTCGGTCAGCGGCAAATAAAAACGGCTTGAAACTTAAGTTTCAAGCCGTTTTTGGTAGCGGTAAGTGGATTTGAACCACTGACACTGCGGGTATGAACCGCATGCTCTAGCCAACTGAGCTATACCGCCATAGCAACGAATAACATTATACCCTTAAATAACTTATTTGTCAAGCGTTTTTTTAAATTTTTTTGAGCCGAGAAGCCGCCGCGCTTGTTGACAATCAGCCGCATAATTGATACAATGTAAAAAAACATAAGGAGAACGACAATGAAAAAAATACTGTGCTTCGGCGACTCAAATACATGGGGGCATAATCCCGCGGACTGTACTCAAATACCGCGTCCGTGGCACGTCGTGGCAGGCGAATTGCTGCCGGATTGTGAGATCACGCCCGACGGACGCTGCGGCAGATCCACAAAATTTGACGTGCCGGACATGCCCGACACAAACGGACTGAAAACGTTCCGCGAAAAATATCTTGCCGGCGAAAACGATTTTGATTTGATAATAATAATGCTCGGAACAAACGATTTGCTCAATCACTTCGACTGTCAGCCCGAAGAAACTGCGGATACGCTCGCCGGATATGTCAGGGAGTGCAGAGAACGATTCGGAGCCGACGCGCCCGAAATTCTTCTCGTTTCTCCGATAGAAGTACGGCGCGAGGTCACGCTTCATCCCGTATTCAAGGAGCTTTACGATATGTCCGCAATAGAGAGATCGAAACGGTTCGCGCGCGAAATATCCTCCGCCGCGGCTAAGGAGGGCGCGCATTTCTTCGATGCTTCGACGGCTGCCGCCGCGTCGCCCATAGACGGGGTACACATGGAAGCGTGCGAGCATGAACGCCTTGCGGCGGCGATAGCGGAACAGATAAAGTTGATTTTGGGAGTATGACATGATAAGGATAACGGATATTAAACTCGGTCTCGATGACACCGAATCCGATTTAAGGAAAAAGGTAATCAAAAATCTCGGCGCGAAAAACATAAAATCCTTCGCGATATCAAAAAAATCCGTCGACGCGCGGCATAAACCGAATATATACTATGTCTGTTCGGTCGACGTCGAAGCGGACAATGAAAAGGAGCTTGTGAAGAAATATAAGAACGCGCGCGTAATAGAGAAAAAGCCTTACAAATTCCCTAAACGCGGCGCGACGGATAAAAAAATCGTCATAGCGGGAACGGGACCTGCGGGACTTATGTGCGGGCTTGTTCTCGCACAGAACGGCTACGGCGTTATTCTGCTCGAACGCGGAAAATGCGCGGAGGAGAGAAAGCGCGACGTGGAGCGTTTCATGGAAAGCGGTGTGCTTGACACGGAATCCAACGTTCAATTCGGAGAGGGCGGCGCGGGTACGTTTTCCGACGGCAAACTGACCACGGGCATAAACGACTTCCGCATAAACAAGGTTCTGGAGGAATTTCACGCTCACGGCGCGCCGAAGGAAATACTGTACAGCGCGAAACCGCATATCGGCACCGATAATCTGTACAACATGGTGATATCCATTCGCGAGGAAATAATACGCTTGGGCGGCGAGGTACGTTTCGGCAGCAAGCTTACCGGCATAAAAACGAACAACGGACGCGTCCGCGCCGTTTCCGTAACGAGCAGGGACGGCGAATACGAGATAGAAACGGACAATGTCGTTCTCGCGATAGGACACAGCGCGCGCGACACGTTTGAAATGCTGTACGATATGAATATCGCCATGGAACCGAAAAGCTTTTCGGTCGGAGTGAGGATAGAACACAAACGCGAAACGATAGACAAAAGCCAATACGGAAAAGCGCATAAGCGTCTCGGCGCGGCTGATTATAAGATGTCGGAGCATCTTGAAAACGGCAGGGGCGCGTACACGTTTTGCATGTGTCCGGGCGGCTGTGTCATAGCGTCCGCTTCCGAAGAGGGCGGTATTGTCACAAACGGCATGAGCAGATACGCGCGCGACGGCGAAAACTCCAACAGCGCGCTGCTTGTCGGGGTAACGCCGAAGGATTTCAAGACCTCGCACCCGCTTGCGGGAATGTATTTTCAGCGCGAGATTGAAAAACGCGCTTTTGAAAAGAGCGGAGAGACATATAACGCGCCGTGCCAAAGGGTAGGCGACTTCCTTGACGCAGACGGTGAAGGCGAAAACGTTGAACCGACATATCGTCCGGGCGTTGTATGGACGGATATAAGCGATATTTTCCCCGATTATGTGACCGAATCTCTGCGCGACGCGATTCTGCTTATGGACAAAAAATTAAAAGGCTTCGCGGACGCCGGAGCGATACTGACCGCGCCTGAGACGCGCTCGTCGTCGCCGGTGCGCCTTCTGCGAGACAAAAAAACGATGCAGTCGAATATCAAGGGACTTTATCCGTGCGGCGAAGGCGCGGGCTACGCGGGAGGAATCATGTCGGCGGCGGTCGACGGCGTTAAAGCTGCGGAAATGATAGCGGAGAATAATTAAACAAAGAAAAAACCCTCGGTTCTCCGAGGGCTTTTATGGAGCGGAAGACGAGATTCGAACTCGCGACGTTCACCTTGGCAAGGTGACGCTCTACCACTGAGCCACTCCCGCATATTACAGTCATTGTAACACATGAAAACGTAAATGTCAATACTTTTTTAAAAATAATTTGCGTACCCTTTTAAACGCGCAGCCCTGCGATATACGGCTGCGTATTTTTTATTTTTTGACTTTGTTGTTTATTGACTTATGCGGAAAAATGTGGTATAATATAAGTACCACATTTTTTACTTTGTTATATTTAATATATAACACTGCTTTTTTAATACCAAATTTTAGAATGTTCAAATATGAATATTCTTGCTTTTGTTGAGGTAAAGTTTGTGTTGAATAAAACGCAGGCTTTATATAAAATACTTTATCTCAACAGATTTCTTTTAGTGGTGTTTTGTATACAAAGTAAAATGTGTGGTAACATTTCCGAGCCGCGTTTTTATGCGTGGTGCGGATTCGTGCCACGCATTTTTTGATGCGGAAAATTTTATTTGTGGGAGGAATTGAAATGAAGAAAAAATTGTTATCATGCTGCTTACTGCTTGCCGTTTTGTTTGCTTGCCTGCCGATGAATAGCGTAATGGCAAAAACATCTAAAACAAAAGCACAGGCTTTTTCGTATCTTAATGGTTTGGTAGGACAAACTGTGGGCAGCGGTGAATGTGTTGCACTGATAAGCGCATATTATAAATATCTCGGTTTCAGTCCAGTTAGCGGCAACGGCTGCGATTATGCTACAAACGCCATTCCTTCCGGCAGCGGCTGGACGCGAGAAAAAGGCGGCGTTCCCCGCCCGGGCGACATTTTGGTATATACCGGCGGTTACGGTCATGTCGCAATTTGTGAATCAACCAATGTTGCATGGCATCAAAATTGGAATGGAAGGTATGTACAGAAGGTAACGAGAAATTATTCCGCAGGTTATACATATGGCGGACAATATGTGTCCTATTGGGGTTGTATTCATGTTGCTTTTGCAGATGAAACTCCAACAGAACAGCCCGTGAATCTCGGCGATAGTTTTTATGCATATATAATCAATACTGCCGCATGGAAACATTTGACATATGATAATGATTGGAATATAACAAGCAGAACGGAAACAGGAAAGGCAAATCAAATATGGTATTTTAGTAAACAAAGTGACAATTCATACAAAATAACATCGGTAAAAGACGGACGTTGTATGGAAGTACATGATTTTGGAAAAGTGGCAGGTACAAATGTACATATGAATGATTATAACGGTAACAGTGCTCAGTTATGGTATATTTATGGAACAAGCGGAGCTTACAAATTAAGAGCAAAATGTACAGATTGTGTACTTGATTTAGCAGACAATTCATCTGCGGAAGGTACAAATATCCAAATGTGGACAAGCAATGATACTCCGGCGCAAAAATTTCAAATTTGGAAATTATCCTTACCGACAATTCCAAAACCTACATTAAATGTGGCCATAGATAATAATTATATAAATAATACTGTATTTTCGTGGAAATCCGTAGATAATGCTCACTATTATGATTTAAGAATAATGGAAAACGGAAATACAATCAAAACTATATGGGCGACAAAAGATACACACTGTAATGTTAATTTGCCTGCGGGAAATTATACCGCAAATCTAGCGGGAATTAACGATAATTTTAGAAATTATACATTTAGCGACGATATTTCATTCTCAATTCCAAATAGTGAAAGACCAACTACCGATTTTAATGTCGTTTATGAAAATAACCAATCGGTTATTCGCAACAATACGGATAGTCAACAGCCCGTGGTAGTGATTATTGCTCAGTATATGGACGGAATAATAGAAGATATTAGCATAAAACATGAAATATTCGATGCACGTGAAACAAAAACCTACTCCCACGGCGTAAACGCCCGCGTATTCGTATGGGACAGTCTTACGGGCATGAAGCCGCTGGCGAAACAATGAAAATAAATTTCCCGCACCGCCACAAAACACTTGTAAAAATAAAAAATGTTTGCTATAATATATTCTGTATCAAATACGAGAGGAGAAGAGAATAGTGGCGAAGAAGGGAAGATACGGCGAATACGGAGGACAGTACGCCGCCGAAACGCTGATGAACGCGCTTATCGCGCTTGAGGACGCGTTCCGTAAATATAAAGATGACGAGGATTTTCTAAAGGAGCTTGATTATTATTATAAACAGTACGCCGGCAGACCGTCCGTTCTGTATTACGCCGAGAAAATGACGAAGGATCTGGGCGGCGCGAAGATATATTTGAAGCGCGAGGACTTAAACCATACCGGCGCGCACAAAATAAACAACGTTATAGGTCAGTGCCTTTTGGCAAAGCGTATGGGAAAGAAAAAGGTTATCGCCGAAACGGGCGCGGGTCAGCACGGCGTTGCGACGGCGACGTTCGCGGCGGTTCTGGGGCTTGAATGTGACGTTTACATGGGTATCGAGGACACGAAAAGGCAGTCGCTCAACGTGTTCCGTATGAACCTTCTGGGCGCGCAGGTACACCCGATAACGACGGGAACGGGAACGCTCAAGGACGCGACAAACGAAGCTATGCGCGCGTGGACGGCTCATGCCGACGATACGTTCTATGTACTCGGCTCGGCTGTCGGACCTCACCCGTACCCCGAAATCGTAAAGCATTTCCAGAGCGTTATAAGCAAGGAAACGCGCGCGCAGCTTATGGACATGGAGGGCAAGCTCCCCGACGCGGTAATGGCGTGCGTCGGCGGCGGCTCGAACGCGATAGGAATGTTCGCCGACTTTATAGACGAGCCGTCGGTAAAGCTCTACGGAGCGGAAGCCGCGGGCGAAGGCGTTGAAACTGGCAGACACGCCGCGTCGATAGCCGGAGGAAGTCTGGGCGTGCTGCACGGTATGAAATCGTTGTTTTTGCAGGATAAGGGCGGCAACATAATGCCGGTATACTCCATATCCGCAGGACTTGATTATCCCGGTATCGGACCCGAACACGCGTATCTCGCGGAAACGGGCAGAGCCGAATATTATCCCATTACCGACGCGGAAGCCGTGGACGCATTCGTATACCTGTCCAAAACGGAGGGTATAATTCCCGCGATAGAATCGGCGCACGCGGTCGCGCTCGCGAGAAAAATCGCGCCCGAAATGAAAAAGGACGAAATACTCGTCATTTGTCTGTCGGGACGCGGCGACAAGGACGTTTACTCCGTCGCGAAATACCTCGGCAGGGACGTAAGCGAGGGATAATAACGCATAATGTAAATAAAAACGGCACCGAAGGTGCCGTTTTTTTGACAGCTCATACGCTCTGCAATACGGAGCGCGCAGCACTCTTTCGAGCTTCGCGCCCATATTTCTTAAGAAAAAATCCTTTCAATGCATCATGCCGAGCGTCGTGTCAATAACCGAGCCGATATTTTTGAATATACCTTCGGTTTTCTTCGCAAGCTTATGGCGTTCGCGTTCCGTCATCGGGTCGGCAATCATCGTTACCGCCGCTCCGACAACGAGCCCCGCCGCCATTCCTTTTAAGAATCCTGATACCTTATGCATCTTTCCTTCCTCCTTGTTTTTTTTCTCTGCGTTTTTAGTATTTGAACAAACGCTCGAATTAAAACATAAAAAATATGCGCGCGATTGAAAAAATCACACTGTAAAGAAAATTTAACAAAAAATAATGTTGACGAAATGAGAATATTATTATAGTATATAGAATAGGATAGTAGAATGTATACGGCAAAAAGCCGTTTTGACAGAAAGGCAAAGGTAATATTATGGCAAATATAAAACCGTTTTGCGGATACAGATATAATTCGGAAAAAATCGAAAGCTTAAGCTCCGTCGTTTCGCCGACTTACTTTAATCAGCCCGATTCGGACAAGGACGCGCTTTACGAAAAGAACGATTATAACGCTGTAAGACTGTTTTCCGGCAAAAGATTTGAAACGGACACTCCCGACGACAACGCTTTCACGCGCGCGAAGAGATATCTCGATAAATGGATAGAGGATGGTATCCTTGTCCGCGACGAGGAGCCTGTTATTTATATGTACGAACAGACGATAGACGTGGGAGGAACGCTTTATTCCAACACGAGCTTTGTCGCGCTCGTGGAGCTTGAGGAGATAGGAAACGGTATGATCATGCCGTGCGAAAAGCCGCATGAAACGTCCATGAACGACCACTACGAGCTGCTTGCATCGACAAACGCGGATATAAGTATGATAAACTGTCTTTATATGGAGGAAGAGAAGGAGCTTTTCAATCTTATGAACGAGCTTCAGGAGGAAAAGCCCGACGTTGAATTTTCATCCGAGGAAAAGGCTGGAGAAAACGTCCAGCAGCGTTTATGGAAAATATCGTATAAGCCGACGATAGATTTTATAGTTGAGAAATTCAAAGACATCACATTATACATAACGGACGGTCAGACGCGTTACGAAACCTGCATGAAGTACAGAAATTTCATGAAAGCCAACAATCCCAATCATACGGGTAAGGAACCGTACAATTACATGATGATGTCGCTTTCCAATTCAAAATCCGACGGACTTGTCGTTCTTCCGATGCACAGAGGAGTGAGAATGCCGAAAAGCTTTAACGAAGCCATGTTCGTCGCAAACGCACAGGATCATTTTAAGGTCGAAAAAATAATTGTGGATTCGGGCGACGAAGAGTTTGTAAAAACGATGGTCAAGCAGATCGCGACCGTAAAGAACGAAACGCGCATCGCGGCGTACTGCGGCGGCGATTACTTTTACAGAATGGTGCTTCAGGACAACGATTATATAAAGAAGGAAGTCCATGCGGAAATGTCGAAGGAATACTGCCGCTTGGATATCGTCGCGCTCAATGAGCTTATAATAGACGACGTTCTCCGTATCGGCGAGGATAAGTACGGCGAGTATGTAACGCCGTCGCGCAGCTATAACGCTTTGTACCGCGGCGTGAACGCCGGCGATTACGATATTATGTTCCTGTTAAACCCCGTCAGGGTAGAGCAGATAAAAAATATCACAGCCGTGGGCGAGCGGCTGCCGGAAATGACCGTAAGCGTTTATCCGAAGCCGTCGGTGGGACTTATAATAAATATAAAGGAAGATTAAAAAAATACTTGACAAACCGCATATATTATGGTAATATATTACGGTGACCGCATAGAACGGGTTTCAAACCGTTCGTATTTTACGGACGTACCTGCGATAGCGTGTCCTCAAAAAATAAGAGGAGGTGTTTTCAGATGTACGCAGTAATCGTAACCGGCGGTAAGCAGTACAAGGTTTCGGAGGGCGACACGATTTTTATCGAGAAGCTCGAAGCGGAGGAGGGTTCTTCCGTGACGTTTGACAAGGTGCTTATTGCGGGCGAAGGCGAGGACGTAAAGGTAGGCGCGCCGGCTATTGACGGAGCAACGGTTGAAGGCAAAGTCATCAAGAACGGCAGAGCAAAGAAGATTTACGTTTTCAAAATGAAGAGAAAGAAGAACGAGCGTAAAAAGAAGGGTCACAGACAGCCCTATACGAAGGTTGAGATAACAAAGATCAACGCCTGAGTTTTACGCGTGACCATTTGATTTAAGAAGCGAGGTGTTTTTAAATGGCTCATAAGAAAGGTATGGGTAGCACAAAGAACGGTCGTGACAGTGAGTCCAAAAGACTTGGCGCAAAGAGAGCGGACGGTCAGTTTGTTCTTGCCGGCAATATTCTCGTAAGACAGAGAGGAACAAAAATTCATCCCGGAAATAATGTCGGAAAGGGCAGCGACGACACGCTGTTCGCGCTTATCGACGGTAAGGTTAAGTTTGAAAGAAAAGGCAGAGACAAGACTCAGTGCAGCGTTTATGCCGATTGATTTTGAATTTTCGCCGCTTCGGAATCTTCCGAAGCGGTATTTTTTTGCTTACGTGTAATTTGGGACTTGATACAGAGCGGAAAAAATGGTAAACTTATATTGACCGTGAGCCTCCCCTAATAGGGGAGCCATCCGTAGGGGCGGTCATTGGCCGCCCGCCCACATAGGTGGTCACGCTCGTAGGAGGGGTATACCACGGTTTTACAATAGGGTATACCGCAATTTACAAGGATAGTAAGATAGAAATATAGTAAGATAATATTAGTAAGAGTGATATAGTAGGGGCGGTCATCGGCCGCCCGCAACACCAACAACCACATAAGGAGCAGCATATGACGTTAAAGGATTTAAAAAAAGGAGAAAGCGCGGTCGTCGAGAGAGTGGGCGGCGAAGGCGCGTTAAGGCAGCACTTCCTCGACATGGGCGTGATCCCCGGCGCGCAGGTGACGCTCGTAAAGCTCGCACCAATGGGCGATCCGATACAGCTGAGCATTCACGGCTACGAGCTTACGCTGCGTCTTGCCGACGCGGAACAGATAGACGTAACCCCAATTGAGGAACGCACCGGCAGGAAGGACGGCAGAGACAGACGCGTAAAGTACCACCCGAAGCTCGGTGAGAAAGCGTCCTACCGCGTGAGAAGCGGCAAGCCGCTCTCCGACAGCGCGACGCTTACATACGCCCTCGTCGGCAACCAGAACAGCGGCAAAACAACGCTTTTTAACCAGCTTACAGGCTCGAACCGCCACGTCGGCAACTTTCCGGGCGTAACGGTAGACCGACGCGACGGCGTTATAAAGGGACACCCGAACACGCTCGTGACCGATCTCCCGGGCATATACTCGATGTCGCCGTATACGAGCGAGGAAATCGTGTCGCGTAATTTCGTGATGCAGGATAAACCGTCGGCTATTATAAATATCGTTGACGCGACGAATATCGAGCGCAACATGTACCTCACGATGCAGCTGCTCGAAATGGACGTGCCGATGGTTGTCGCGCTCAACATGATGGACGAGGTCGTCGGCAACGGCGGCAGCGTGGACATAAACACAATGGAGGACATTTTAGGCGTGCCGGTCGTGCCTATATCGGCTGCCAAAAATCAGGGTGTGGGCGAGCTTATCGACCACGCGATATACGTCGCGAAGCACAACGCGAAACCGGGCAGACAGGACTTCTGCGACGCTGCCGATCACAGCGGCGCGCTCCACCGCTGCCTGCACGCGATAATGCATCTCATAGACGACCACGCTGAGAACGCGGGCATACCCGTGCGATTCGCCGCGAGCAAGCTCGTTGAGGGTGACAGCCTAATAATGGAACAGCTGAAGCTTGACGACCGCGAAAAGGCGATAATCGAGGACATAATCCTTCAAATGGAGAAGGAGAGGGGACTTGACCGCAGCGCGGCGATAGCCGATATGCGTTTCTCGTTCATCAAAAATCTGTGCGCCGCGTGCGTGATAAAGCCGAAGGAGAGCAAGGAGCACAAAAGAAGCGAGGTAATAGACCGCATACTGACGGGCAAATACACCGCTATACCGATGTTTGTGATAATAATGGCACTCGTGTTTTACCTGACGTTCGGCGTGATAGGCGCGTGGCTTCAATCGCTCATGGAATCGGGCATTGACGCGCTCGCCGCGCTTGCCGAGAACGCGCTCGAAAGTGCGAATGTGAGCGGCGTTATACGAGGACTGATAGTTGACGGGATTTTCGCGGGAGTGGGCAGCGTGCTGTCGTTCCTGCCGATAATAGTGACGCTGTTCTTCTTCTTATCGCTTTTGGAGGACAGCGGGTACATAGCGCGCGTGGCGTTCTTTATGGATAAGTTATTGCGTAAGATAGGACTGTCGGGCAGAAGCATTGTGCCGATGCTCATAGGCTTCGGCTGCTCCGTACCCGCCGTAATGGCGACGCGCACGCTTCCGAGTGAGCGCGACCGTAAAATGACGATAATATTAACGCCGTTCATGAGCTGTACCGCGAAGCTGCCGATTTACGCATTTTTCGTAAACGCGTTCTTCCCGCAATACGCTGCGCCGATAATGACGGGCATTTACCTTTTGGGCATCGTGATAGGCATACTCGCGGCATTCCTTTACAAAAAGACGATATTCAAGGGCGAACCCGTGCCGTTCGTAATGGAGCTGCCGAACTACCGTATGCCGACGGCGAAAAACGTCGCGCAGCTTTTGTGGGAAAAGGCGAAGGACTTTTTGACGCGCGCCTTTAC
>CANQJC010000030.1 GCA_947624165.1 uncultured Clostridia bacterium | reverse complement strand
CGACTGGAAAACAGCCGTCACGGGAGTTAATTACGGCATAGGCGATTTAGACGACGCGCTCAGGGATACAAAGACGTTCGGACAGCTGATAAACGGCTTCGGAGACTATTTTGGTGAGTCGCACTCCCTCGCAATGAAGGAGTTCTCGATTAAGCCGATTTTCGGACTGTACCTCGATTTCGGACTTAAATCCGTATCGATGGGCGGCGGCACAAAGACGACGTTTGTCTTTATGGGCGGCGGACTTTACCTCGGCGGTTCGGGAAAATTCAGAGGAACGATTTATTTCACGATCGGCTGGCTTCCGATGTACCTCGGATTTGACGGCGAGCTGACGATATTCACCCAGGTCGGCGTGCAAACGCTTAACAACGGCGCGGACGTCACAGCCGATATGATAACAAAGGAGTCAAACACCTTTGAAAGGTACTTCAAGCCGGCGTGGTGTCTTCAGGCAAACGTAGTCGTGGCTGTGTACGCGGGCGTGGGTCTGTGCGGAACGATCGGCGTGCGCGGCGGATTTCAGCTCGACATGAACTTTATGTGTAATCCGACAATAACGCTTGTATATCCGAATTTCCGTACGGTCGGAGCCGTATTGGACTTCAGCTTCAGGTTATGGGTTGACGCTCTTCTGTTCTCAATTCCTATTCCTGTGGTTCATCTTGTTCAGAAGCGGTACGGCTACTATGAGGATATGGCGAACTCCGACGCCGAGGGCGGAACTAACGCATCGCCTTCGCCGTCCGCGTCATCTGAGGCTCAGCTTGCGTCGGTAGACGAGGACAGCGGGGTTGTTATGCGCCCGAGAAGCAAAAACCAGTCCGAGTGGCTGCCGAACGGAGACGTTAATCTTACGAGTACGTTTGAGGAAGCGTCGTCAACCGTGCTTAAGGAAAACGGATATGACAGAGCCGATTCCCAGCTTCTTGATTTGGGCGACGGCAGAATATTGCTCGCGTTTATTGCCGATGATCCTACGCGCAGCGACGCCGACAGAACGGCGCTTATGTACAGCGTATACGAGAACGGTACATGGTCGGAGCCGGTCAAGGTTCAGGACGACGGCACGGCTGACTTTGAGCCGGATTTATGCGACGCGGGCGACAACGTGCTCATTACATGGACGTCGCGTGATAAAAACGCGTCGACCGCAACCGGGACAGACTACATAAAGGGTATGGACGTTTACGCGGCAACGCTCGATAAGGAAACGCTTACACTCGGCACGATAGAACAGCTTACTGACGATACTGACAAGAGCTTGTACGACAGCGCTCCGGTTGGACTTTATGATGATGTAAGCGGCGATATGATAGTTTACTATCTCAAGTCCGAGGTAACGAGCAGCGATTTTGAAACGGCTGTAATGCCGACAAAGAACGAAAGCTTAGTCGTTTATATGCTCTACGACGCGGAAAAGGGCGAATGGTTAAGAGATTACTATTACCCGAATGAAGTCGCGAGTGGGGAAGCTGAGCAGGAGCTTATCAATAACTGGGGCGGTCAGAGGTTCCTTGCGTCGCCGATAAAGGATTTCAGCGTTAATTCGCCGGTAATCATAGACTTTGACGCGGTAAGCTATAACGGTATAGGCTTGTACACGTTCACCGTTGACCAAGACAATAATATAGATACCGACGCGGACAGAGAGCTTTTTGTTCAGGCATACGACTTTGACGAACATAAGACATACGTGCCTGTAAGAATTACAAACGATAATCTGTCCGATTCGCGTCCGCAGCTTGTCAGAAACGGTGATTGCACATTCCTGTTCTGGCTTGAAAACAACAAGGATATACGATACATAAACGTTACCGATTTAATTCAAAACGGCGTTGATGAAAACGGAACCATTAAAGAAGACTATAAACTTAATATCGGAGTTGTATTCTTCGCAAACAGCGGCGACTCCGCAAGCAATATAGAACCGACCTTCGGCAGCTATAAAGCGTTTGTGGATAAAGATGAAAATTTGTTTATAACATGGCTCCAGCCCGTTACGGAGGAGGACGGCACAGCATGTCAGGAGGTCTACGCGTCGGCGTATATACATGACGAGGACGGCTCATGCTGGTCGGACGGCGTAAGGCTCACCCACAGCGGCGTGCAAAACGACGAGGTCGCGTTCCTTACGGACGAGGACGGCAATCTGCTCACGGTGGGTAATCAGTATACAATAAATCTCCAAAGCGGTGAAAACGGGGCAGAGAACGTAAAGCTCGTCGCGACGAATTATAAGACCGTCGGTTCAATTGACGTTACGGACGTACGTTTTGCCGACAATACCCCGTCCGCGGGCAGCGAGAATAATGTGACGGTCAACGTCAAAAATACCGGCCTTAAAAACGCCAAGGGTTACACTATGGACGTTTACGAGAAGGTAAACGGTACGGAAGGGAAGAAAATACAGACAATTACCTCGGACAACTTGATAACGCCGTCGTCGACCGTTTCTACGGAATTTACGTGGACAATGCCCGAAAGCTACGAGGGCGTTGACGATTTATCGCTTCTCATCAAGATAAATGAGACCGGGACGGAGGAAATACATGAGTTTACAAGCGACAGTATATATATCAGACCCGAATACACCGTTTCAAGCTGTGAAGCTGCGGAGCATAACGACGGCTTCTATCTGACTTACACCTTGGAAAACACAGGTAATGTTGACGCGGCCGCCGAAACCGAGGAAACGGCGGATAAGCTCAGCGTCGAGTTTAACGACTTGTATTATCAGACGGATAAGTCGGAGCCTTATCTTGAAACGCCTGTAAGCGGCTTGGCTGTTGGCGAGAAGCAAACGTACACGATGAAGCTCGACATTCCCGACGAAAGATTTGATTTCGGTTACAGCGAAGCATACACTGTCATTAAAAACAAGGACGGCGATGTTGTAAGTAATTACGAGCCGTTCCGTGTAATGCTCGAATATCCGTACAACATTGTTATAAACGGCGATGAGAATCTTTCGGAAATAACATTGAAGGAGGGCGAAAGTCTTGAACTGAACGCCCAATATTCGCCGAATGAGTTCTATGCTGACGGAAATATAGTTTATTCTGTTGACGATACGTCGGTTGCGCGTATGGACGGAAATAAGCTTATTGCCGAAGCTGAAGGTGAAACTACGCTTACCGCGATAGTGGACCCGTACGGCGGATATAAGACAGTAAAAATAACCGTAACGCCGGAGGAGGAGAGCGGGAAGAAAAAGCACTCGTCATCGTCAGCCGCCGCACCCAAACCAACACCGACTCCTGAAGCAACGCCCGCTCCTTCACCCGAAGCTACCGCTTCGCCCGATATAACGCCTTCACCCGATACGCAAAACGGAACAATTACGGATGAGACGCACACGTATGATGACGTGGCTTCAAGCGACTGGTTCTTCGAAAGCGTTAACTACGCTACGGAAAGGGGTTACTTCTCGGGTGTAAGCGACACCGAATTTGAGCCTTATACAAACATAACGAGAGGAATGCTGATAACGGTAATAGGACGTATGGCAAACGCAGCCCCCGACAATACCGACATGACATACACCGACGTAAACAAAGACATGTATTACGCGCCGTATATATCGTGGGGAACGGATAACGGAATAGTAGAGGGTTACAGCGACACGGAATTCGCGCCCGACGAATTGGTAACGCGCGAGCAGGTTGCGGCTATGCTGTACAGATACGCCAAGTATATAAACGCCGACGTATCGGTAGGCGAGGATACGAATATCCTGAGCTACAAGGACGCGGATCAAATAAGCGAATACGCGATACCCGCAATACAGTGGGCATGCGGCTCGGGAATCATGAGCGGTTACACGGACGATACGCTCAGACCGCAGAATAACGCAACGCGCGCTGAAGCGGCGGCACTTACGGAACGGTTTGACAGTAAAATTAAACAATGAGCAAGGAGGATATAAAAATGAGTGAAAAAAAGAAAGATAAGGATAAAATCAGGGAAGTACCCTTGGACGATTTAGAGCAAGTAACGGGCGGGGCGTTAGACGACGTACCGCGCGTACCTGAGCACAAAATCGATAATAATCTGAAAAACAAGATTTGACAAAAAAGTGCAATAATAAAAATGAGGGTAAATAATATATTACCCTCATTTTTATTTGACTTAGCTTCTTATATTTCAACCTTTGATACGTCATTTGGGACGGCTTCAGTCGTCGTTTTCGGCTTGATTGCGTCATAAAAGTCATCTTTTTTCATGTTTTCAAACGCAACCGCCATCATAAGCTTTATTCGATTAAGCTGATTGACCTCGCTTGCCCCCGGATCGTAATCGACGGCAACTATATTTGCCTGCGGGAATTGTCGCCGAAGCTCCTTGATCATACCTTTTCCCGTAACATGATTCGGCAAACACGCAAACGGCTGCACGCATACAATATTGGGAACGCCTGAGTTTATCAGTTCTATCATTTCGCCTGTGAGGAACCAGCCTTCACCCGTACAGTGACCGAGCTGAAGTACGCTTTTTGCACCCTCTGCAATATCCGCAATATGTTTCGGAGAACGCGTTCTGAATTTCTGATTGTTCTCCATCAGCCTTACAACGTGCTTGCGGTAGCTTTCGATTCCCCAAATAGCGAGATTGCATAGAGCGGCGGTCGAAGATTTTGAACCGAGATTATCGCGCTTGAAGTTATTGTTATAAAGACAATACAGCATAAAGTCCGCAAGTCCGGGCATTACGGCTTCTCCGCCCTCCTGCTCGATTACGTCTATTATATTATTGTTTGCGTCGGGGTGAAATTTTACAAGAATCTCACCGACTATGCCAACCTTGGGTTTCTTTATTGTTTCATCTATTTCTATTGCGTCAAAGTCCGCCAATATTTCTTCAATGACCTTTTTAAGCTTAAGATTTTTACGATTGTTATTGATTATATCATTATATATACGTTTCTGCCACTTTGCGTGCAGAGCGTCTGTTTCGCCCTTATTCACCTCATACGGACGTATTCTGAGCGTTACCGCAAGAAGAAGATCGCCCCACGTACAAGCCTTGAGAAGCCCGTCCACAAGCTTTGGAGTGATTGAAAATCCCGGATTACCCTCAAGACCCGAAACGTTAAGTGAAATTACGGGAACATTGGGATAACCCGCCTCCTTCAAAGCCTTGCGCAGAAACGCTATGTAATTGGTGGCGCGGCAGCCGCCGCCCGTCTGCGTTATCATGACTGATGTATTGTTCGGATCGCATTTTCCGCTTATAAAAGCGTTTACAAGTTGTCCCGTTACCATGATCGAAGGGTAACAAGCGTCATTGTTTACGCTTTTTAAGCCCGCTTCAACATCTTCTGCGGTCGCGTGTTCAAGAACGACCGCGTTGTACCCGTTAGCGCGCAGAACCGCTTCAAACATGCCGAAGTGGGTAGGGGACATCTGCGGGAATATGATCGTATGATTCGATTTTTCTTCCTTTGTAAACTGTACTCTCGTAAGGGTATAGTCCTCGATTTTATGCGGAATAAAATCGTTCGCGTCACGCTCTCTCACGGCGGCTTTGAGCGAACGAACGCGTATGCGCGCCGTACCGAGATTGGAAACCTCGTCGATTTTAAGCGTTGTGTAAATCTTCTCATGTGATTGTATGATTTCCTGCACCTGATCCGTCGTTACCGCGTCAAGTCCGCAGCCGAAGGAATTAAGCTGTATCAGCTCAAGTCTCGGATTTTTTATGACTTGCGCCGCAGATTCGTAAAGACGCGTATGATATGCCCATTGATCGACAACTCTTATATCGCGTTCAAGATGTCCCAAATGCGCAACGCTGTCCTCTGTCAGTACGGCGAAACCGAGCGACGTGATCATATCGGGAATACCGTGGTTTATTTCAGGGTCGATATGATACGGACGACCCGCGAGCACTATCCCGCGTTCATCGTTTTCTTCGAGCCATTTAAGTGTTTCCTCACCCTTTGCCCGTATGTCGCTTTTGTAATTTTGAAGTTCTTCGAACGCCTTATCGCTCGCCGCGTCGATCTGCGCCTTAGTAAATCCGTAATTCTTTAACGCCTTCATCATCTGACGCTTAAATGACGGTCTGTCGGCGAGATTTATAAACGGATATAAAAAGTTTATATCGCTTCTTCGTACAACGTCCATGTTATTGTAAATAACTTCCGGATATGACGTTACCATCGGGCAGTTGAAGTGATTTCCGGCGTCTGAATATTCTATCTGCTCATAGGGGATACATGGATAGAATATTGTTTTCACGCCCTTATCTATCAAATCGCGTATATGACCATGCACGAGTTTTGCGGGATAACACGCACTTTCCGAGGGTATGGAATCAATACCTTTTTCATAAAGAGCATGCGTGCTTCTGCCGGATATTCTGACGGAAAATCCGAGTTCCGTAAAAAATTTAAACCAGAGCGGATAATTTTCGTATATATTAAGCACCCTCGGAATACCGATAACGCCGTTTGGCGCGTCGCTTTCCTTAAGGGGCTTATATTGAAATGCGCGTCTGTACTTATAATCGAACATATTCGGCATTTGTTTTTTCGGTTTTTCAAGCCCCGCTCCGCGTTCGCATCTGTTACCCGAAACGAATCTGCTGCCGTCTGAAAACTGCGTGATCGTAAGCTGACAATGATTATTGCAATGCTGACAGCGCGTAAGCGTAGTATCAAACGAAAAAGAATCAAGCTCATCGGCGCGGAGTATGTTGCACTCGCCGCCCTGCCATCGTTCTTTCGCAATTATCGCGGAGCCGAACGCTCCCATAATACCGGCTATGTCGGGGCGAACGACATTTTTTCCCGTAAGCAGTTCAAAGCAGCGCAGTATCGCGTTATTGTTGAACGTGCCGCCCTGCACGACTATATTTTCACCCATCTGATTAGGGTCGCGCAGCTTTATGACCTTATACAGAGCGTTACGAACGACCGAATAGGAGAGACCCGCGCTGATATCGCCTACCGTCGCGCCCTCCTTCTGCGCCTGCTTGACGCGTGAATTCATGAACACAGTACAGCGGGTCCCCAAATCAACGGGGTTTTCCGCTTCGAGTGCCTCTTTTGAGAAGGATATTGTGTCCAAACCGAGACTTTCCGCAAATGTTTGAATAAACGAGCCGCAGCCGGAGGAACACGCTTCGTTAAGCATAATACTGTCGATAACGCCGTTTTTTATTTTCATGCACTTCATGTCCTGACCGCCGATATCGATAATAAAATCAACGCCGGGGGAGAAATGATTAGCGGCTTTATAGTGCGCTATCGTTTCAATTTCACCTTCGTCTATGCGAAAAGCGGTTTTAAGCAAAAGCTCGCCGTAACCCGTCGTACAGGCATTGGCGATATACGCCCTTTCGGGAAGCTTGGAATAAAGCTCGCGCAGGATATTCAATCCGCACGTAATGGGGCTTCCCTCGTTTTTTGCGTAATAGCTGTACAGAATATCAAAATCCTCGTTTATAAGTGCCGCCTTTATGGTCGTGGAGCCTACGTCCAGTCCGAGGAAAAGCGGTCCGTTTGCTTCGGATATATCCTTTCTTTTTGCAACGTCTTTGTTATGTCTGTCAAAAAATTCCTTTCGTTCGTCCTCGTTTTCGAACAAAGTACGCATACGAGTGATCTCTGTGTCTGCCGAATCTGCGTTTTCAAGCAGGTCGATCAGTGAATCAATGTTGACGCTTTTTTCTTTGCCATACATCAATGCCGCGCCGAGTGCCACAAAAAGCTGCGCGTTTTCGGGAGTTTTAAAGGATTTTGCGTTATCCTTCAGCGTTTCCTCAAACTGACGGCGAAGCTGAGGAAGGAAATGGAGCGGTCCTCCGAGAAATACGATGTTTCCCTTTATCGGACGTCCCTGAGCAAGTCCGCTTATCGTCTGCGTGACGACAGCCTGAAGTATTGAAGCGGCTATATCCTCGCGCGCCGCGCCCTCATTCAGAAGCGGCTGAACGTCGGATTTTGCAAAAACTCCGCAGCGAGCCGCGATAGGGTAGAGGACTTTATGCTTTTCGGCAAGAGCGTTAAGCCCGTCGGCATCTGTTTTCAACAGTATAGACATTTGGTCGATAAACGAGCCGGTTCCGCCGGCGCACGTTCCGTTCATGCGCTGTTCAAGACCGCCGGAAAGATACAAAATCTTCGCATCCTCGCCGCCAAGCTCTATCACAACGTCCGTTTCGGGAAGATACGTTTTTATTGCGGTTTTATTTGCTATAACCTCCTGAACAAACGGAAGCGAAAGCATTTTGGACAAGAGAAGTCCGCCGGAGCCGGTTATAACAACAGTAAATTCCTCTTTGCCGACAACGTCTTTCACCTCGTCAAACAGTCCTCTGACAGTGCTTTTTATATCCGAGAAATGACGTCTGTATTCAGCAAACAGAATATTACCGTTTGCGTCAAGCAATACGACTTTGACCGTCGTGGAGCCAACGTCGATACCCATATGCAGTCTGCTCATTTATGTAACCCCCTTAGAAAAATTCGCAACACCATATATAAGCTGATTAAATTCAAAACTACATTATATTATATAATTTTTAAAAGGAATAGTCAAGGTAAATGGGCATGATAAATTTAAAAATATAAATCAAAGGGAAGAATATCAAATATAAATCCAAGTAGTATAAATCGCTCTTTATTATACTTAGACCTGTAAATTTACGATAACAGAACCGATATCCTCTAAAAATCCGTCCTTAAGCTTCAGAATCCGTGTATTGTGTTTTTTCAAGAAACGTTGGATTTCGACCGCATTCGGATGCGTATTTATATCACCGTTTACGGCGAGAACATTTTTCTCGGTCAATCCCGTCGCTCCTCCGATAAATCCGTAATCAAGTCCTCTGAGTTTTATAAATCCTTCTTTTATTTTAAGCGTGTCTATCCCGTTTTCATAAGCCTTTTTTGCTATTCCCGCGTCAGACGTTATGATTGCGTTATCGCTGAGCGTGCATATGCTGCATTTGCTGTATCCCTGTTTTACGCTCAGAATTTTTTTTGACATAGATTTATACTCCGAGAGAATTTCTGTCGCCGTATAACGAGTGTTGCATATTAGAAAATTACGCAGCGCAGCCGCGTTGTACGGTATATCATGCGGATAATCGGTTCCGAGCGGCGCGCTTCCTTTGATAAGCTCAAAATCAGAACCGAGCAATTTACTGTAATGCGAAAAAACCTCGCCGGCACAGATAAATCTGTTGTTGCCGAGATAATGTATCTGTATGTCGGCATGCGTGGCAATACTGTCATACAGAGCAGTTTTTGCCGTCGGGATCACTCTTAATCCGACGGATTCGAGTGTATCAATTGTTTTTTTCTCCGCTCTGCAATCTATGACCGCTATTTTATCCATAATATGTAAAATAATCTCCTTAGTCAGAAATAAGGTTTACATAATATAATTATGTAAACCTATGCATTAAAAGTATCTAAATAATCTGCCGCAATTTGCGCCATAAGAGCGCAGCCAATCGGTAACGCGTCCTCGTCGGCGATAAACTTAGGGCTGTGTATCGGATAGACAGCGTCTTTTTTAACATTTCCCACGCCTAATTTAAAATAAGACGCCGGTACCTTTTCGCCGAAATAGGCAAAATCATCACCCGCCATTGACGGCTTATCAAGAATTATCACATTCTTCACACAGTCAAGCTTTACCGCGCTTTGCTTGATAATATCGTTCATAGAAGCGTCGTTTATTACCGGCGGGAACAAAATATTAAAGTCAAATTCAATCGACGCGCCCATGTCCGCCGCCGTATTGTCGGCGATTTCCCTTAGAATGTTTATAAGGCTTTTACGCGTTTTTTTATCGGCCGAACGCGCCGTACCCGTCATCACAGCCGTATCGGGAACGGCATTTCTGCATGTGCCGCCGTTAAGCGAGCAAATCGTCACAACGCACGGAAGTCCGTATTCTTCGGGAACATTATGATATTTATTCAGTATAGCGGCGCAAACCGAAAGCGGATTGACACATTTTTCGGGATACGCGCCGTGACCGCCGACGCCGTGAACTACTATCTTGAAATCGTCCGGTGAAGCCATGATCGGACCGTCCTTGATTTGGATATTTCCCGTTTGTTCGAGCGGTTCGACATGAAGCGCGAACGCAGCGTCGACGTGAGGATTTTCCATAATATTCTCTTCAATCATGGGAAGCGCGCCGCCGTTCCCTTCTTCGGCGGGTTGAAATATGCATTTAACGTTACCGTTTAGTGTCCCCTTTATTTCGTTTAAGAGTTTTAGTGTCCCCAAAAGACACGCGGCGTGTATGTCGTGACCGCACGCGTGCATAAATCCCTCACGCTCGGATTTTATTTCAAATTTGCTTTCATCATTTATGGGCAAGCCGTCTATATCGGCGCGCAAAAGCACGGTTTTATCATTATTTTTACCGTGAATCGTCGCCACGGTCCCCGTTTTACACACGACCTCATAAGGAATACCGTATTCGTTCAGTTTCTCTCGTATAAAATCCGATGTTTTGAATTCCTCAAATTCCGTTTCGGGAATTTTATGCAGGGCGCGTCTTATTAATATAAGTTCTTCTTTCATTCCATACGCTTTTTCTTCTATCATTTTATCATCTCCTCGAAATCGGTTTCGCTTATTACTGTTATTCCGAGCGAATTTGCTTTATCGAGCTTACTGCCCGCTTCCGATCCGGCAAGCACGTAATCTGTTTTTTTCGAAACGCTTGACGACGTTTTGCCGCCGAAGCTCTCTATAATACGTCCCGCTTCGCTGCGCTTGTATTTTCCGAGCGTACCCGTAAGGACGAACGTTTTACCTTCAAAGCGATTATCGACAAACGTTTCCGCGCTGTCGTCCTCGCAGTTTACGCCCGCCGCTTCAAGCTTCTCAATAAATTCCTTTGTTTGTTCCAGTGAGAAGAAATCGACTATTGATCCTGCCATTTTCGCGCCTATATCCGCTATATCGGTAAGTTCGTCGACTGATGCAAGACGCAGAGCGTCAAGCGTTTTATAGCGCGCAGACAGTATTTTTGCTGCTTTTTCACCGATATGACGTATTCCGAAAGCGTTTATAAGCCTGTAAAGCGGATTGGTTTTTGATTTTTCGAGAGCGTTTATCAAGTTTTGCGCCGATTTATCGCCAAGCTTGTCCATAACCGCAATATCCTCAGCTTTCAGATAATATAAATCTGCTGCGGTTTCTATCATACCGCGATCAAGCATCTGCTCTATGATAGAGGGGCCAAGCCCGTCTATATCCATAGCGTTGCGCGACACAAAATGAATAATATTTCTCATACGCTGTGCCGGACAGTTTACGCCCGTACAGCGGTAGGCCGCTTCTCCTTCTTCACGAACTATCGGTGCGCCGCATTCAAGGCAGTTTTCAGGCATGTTAAATTCACGTTCATTTCCGCTTCTTTCCTCTGTGATAACTTCGACGACAGCCGGAATAATATCTCCCGCCTTTTCTATTACCACCGTGTCCCCTATCCTTATATCCTTTTCGCGGATATAGTCCATGTTATGGAGAGTGGCGCGCGATACGTTCGAACCTGCGATACGCACGGTGTCGAGTATTGCAAGCGGCGTTACAACGCCTGTTCTGCCGACCTGTACTTTTATATCGCGGATAACCGTCGTCTGTCGTTCTGCGGGATACTTGTATGCAATCGACCAGCGCGGAAATTTTGCAGTATTGCCGAGGATCTCGCGCGATTCAATATCGTTGACCTTTATAACCGCGCCATCGATATCGAATCCAAGCTCGCCCCTTTCCTCCCCTATTTCCTTTATTCTTTCATACGCCTGCTCGATTGTGGAATATTCTTTTTTATCAAGTATGGTTTTAAAACCCTGTCTGCGAAGAAAATCAAGTCCTTCAGTGTGCGTTTTTATATCCGCGCCGCGTATTTGCTGAATATTGAACACGAATATATCAAGGTTTCGTTTTGCGGTGATTTTTGAGTCAAGCTGTCTTAACGATCCGGCGGCGGCATTCCTCGGATTTGCAAAAAGCGGCTGTTCCGCGTTTTCCAAATAAGCGTTTATTTTCTCAAAATCGTCATGCGAAATAAATACCTCACCGCGTACCTCAAGAAAAGGTATCTTATCCTTCAAAGAGAGCGGAACGGTTTTTATTGTCTTTACGTTTTCCGTAACGTCCTCTCCCGTAATTCCGTCGCCGCGCGTTGAACCGCGCGTAAATTCTCCGTCCGTATATTCAAGTGAAACGGAAAGACCGTCTATTTTCTGTTCAACAACATACTTTGCGTTGGGTATAACCGCCTTAACGCGTTTGTCAAAATCAACAAGCTCGCTGAAGCTGAACGCCTTTTGCTGGCTCAGCATGGGGACTTCGTGACGCACCTCGCCGAAATTCTTTACCGCTTCACCTCCGACCCTCGATGTGGGCGAATTTGCCCGTTTGTATTCGGGGTGTTCATTTTCAAGTTTTTCAAGCTCCGCAAGCAACGCGTCAAATTCAAAATCAGATATTTCCGGCGCGTCATCTACATAATACTTGTGATTGTGATAATTAAGCAGTTCGGTCAGCTCAATAATACGTTTTTCTGTTTCGTTCATATATAAATCCTTTCTATTCGACAAGTGCGCCGACTCCCGCGCCGCCGTAATACTGCGGCACATCGCCCACTATAACCGTTTCGCTCAAAAGAGCCGATGTGGAAACGTTTTTATTCTGCGAAAACGTCAGTCCCACGAATGACATTTCAAGAGATACGTCAAGATAAATTCTATGATTTACCTGATTTATTCCCGCGGAATCAAATTCATCCCTAAAATCGGTATTTACCATACTTATGGGGCTTATTCTGATTGGAATTTTCGGTCCCAAATCGGCGAAAAAATATATGCCGGACGCGCTGCCGAGCGGTATGCCTATTGTTTCACTTTGAAAGTTTTCGATATCGTTTTGTATGACGTCGTTCAAACGCGCCTTGAGTTTGTTTATTTTTGTCGTATCGGTCGATACCGTTTTTAAACCGTTTTCATCCGAGCCGATGTTTTCCGAAAGCGACGAATAATCCTCGTTTGAGAAAACCTCATTGACTGCGTCGTTTACGATCCTGTTGGCTATATTGTCGGCGTATGTATCCGCATACGATACAAACGTCGGTTTTAGCGCGGCAAGCACCGCGAAAAAAGCCACAGATATAGCAAGCAGTATGAAAAAAACAATTATCATGCCGCCTTTGCCCGTTCCTCGGCGGCAAAGCCCCAATCTCATAAAAACCCCTCCCCGACACTGTATATTATGTCGGGGAGTTATTTTTTGTTACCTATCTTCTCTTGGTATCAATTTCTTCTTTGAGTTCTTCTATAAATTTGCCGATATCCAATGCGCCCTTGTCGCCCTCTTTTCTGGAGCGTACGGATACCGTACCGGCTTCAACGTCCTTGTCGCCTACGACGAGCATATACGGCACTTTTTCAAGCTGAGCCTCACGGAGCTTATAACCGAGCTTTTCGCTTCTGTCATCGATCTCAACGCGCCAAATATTGCTTTCCTCAAACTTCTTCTTAATTTCGTATGCGTAATCGAGGTGTCTGTCCGCAATCGGCAAAATCTTCACCTGCACGGGCGCAAGCCATGTCGGGAACGCGCCTGCGTACTTTTCGATAAGGAGCGCGAGCGTTCTCTCATAGCAGCCGATACTCGTTCTGTGAATGATATACGGGTTCTTTTTCGTGCCGTCCTTGTCGGTGTATTCCATACCGAATTTCTCGGCAAGCATCTGGTCTATCTGAATTGTGATAAGCGTGTCCTCTTTGCCGTGAACATTCTTGATTTGCAGGTCGAGCTTCGGGCCGTAGAACGCGGCTTCGCCTATACCTATCTTGTATTCAAGACCGATCTCATCGAGTATGTCCTTCATAACGCCCTGAGCTTCGTCCCACTGTTCCTTTGTGCCGATATACTTTTCTCTGTCGTCGGGATCCCACTGTGAGAAGCGGTAGGTTATATCCTCTTTAAGTCCGAGTACGTCAAGCATGTAATTCGCAAGCTCAAGACAGTGCTTAAATTCGCCGGCAAGCTGCTCCGGCGTACACATAAGGTGTCCCTCGGAAATCGTAAATTGTCTTACGCGAATAAGACCGTGCATTTCGCCCGAAGCTTCGTTACGGAAAAGCGTCGACGTTTCGTTAAGTCTCATCGGTAAATCGCGGTACGAGCGTCCGCGGTTCAAAAACGCCTGGTACTGGAACGGGCAAGTCATCGGACGAAGCGCGTATACCTCCTTGTCCTTTTCGGGGTCGCCCAAAACGAACAT
>CANQJC010000029.1 GCA_947624165.1 uncultured Clostridia bacterium | reverse complement strand
AAAAACAGGATAGGGTCGCATAATGCGACTCTATCCCGCAAAAACAAATCTTACTGTTTTATGTGAACGGCTCTAAGCCCTCTTTTTTTATACGGTCAATATTCCCTCCTCGGATTCGATGAGCAGAAAAATTTCCTCCTCGCGTCCATTCTCCGCATTGACGTATACGAGGAAATTGCGTCCGTTGAACGCGCCCTTATACTCATAACAAAGCACCTCACGCATACTGTCCTTCGGTATCAGCGCAAGCTTCGTTCCCGATATTTCCAGACCCGTGGAAACCTTTTCGCGCGCTTCCTCCATCGTCAGCGGCGGCGCGGACAGCTCGCGCTCACAATGGTTCATTATATATCCCTTGGCTTCAAGTCCGATTATCTCTCCCGTGTCAAGCGCGACGCGTACCTTTACAAGGTCGCTGTAACATGTCACGTTATCCTGCACATACGCAAAATTGATAGTTGCCGTCGCTCCGCTTTTTTCGTAATAGCTGTTCTGCATACTGTAAAAGCCCTTGTCCTGAAGGAAATCCGCAGCCTTGCGCGTGGCTTCGTCCATATCGAGTTTTTCTTCATAAACGGTTTTGCTGTTGAGGTACGAGAGTATATATCCTCCCTTTTTCGTGACGCTCACGCTGACTTCTCCGTCGCCGTCGTAACCCGTGAACGTGTACGTCGGTATCGCCGTATTTTCGGACATTCCCTCCAATTCAAGCTCATAGCTGCCGCCGAGAAATTCACGCGCCGCGCTGAGCGCGTCGTTCTGGGAAATGTCGCGCTCATTATCGAGAAGTGCCGGCGTTCTGTTTTCTATATGTTCCGAAAACGGTCCGTCGTATATAAGGGACGGATAGCCTTCGAACGACTTTTCAACGTTTTCCATATCCTCGATTATCCCGCCGTCCGCAGCCGACGCGGACGTAAAGCGACCGGACGGACGCGACGCGCTTATGCGAAGCTCGCCGCTGTAAAGTCTGTTTTCCATATCCGTTATCGTGGAGCTGAGCGTCGAAGCGTATTCGTTGAGCGACGACAAGCTGTCGTATTCCTCCTGGGATATTTCCTCTCCGTTTATCATCGACTGTGACAGGACATACGTGTAATCGCCCACCTGTGAAAGGAATTTCGAGGTGTTGTCAAGCTGTACGTCGTTTATGGGAAGCTGTCCCAGGCACGATTTCGCTTCCGCGCTCTGACGGAATATGTCGCTTGAAAGCTTCGCGAGCTGCGCGGGACTTTTCGTAAGCTGCGCCTTTGCAAGAAGCGTGTCTATTTCCTCCACATATCCGGCAAGCTCATGAAACGCCCTGTTGTACTGATTTTCATTCGACATTTCGAGGGCGCGCGCGTCCTTCGACGCGGCAAAGCCCCAAAGAAGCGCGGCGAGAAGTCCCGCGCCGAGCGCGGAATATATCCATACGTGTATATTTCTTGTTTTTTCCATTCTTTCTTTTCCTCCTTAACTGCAAAACCTGTGCTTTCCTATTTGTGTAATAAGCGGACGCGACCATATCCATTCGTTCGTGGCTGTGTCGGGATTAAAATAGTATATCGCGCCGCCCGAAGGGTCGAAGCCGTTAAGCGCGTCGTTACACGCCTTGTAAACGGTGGAATTGGGATCGATCGGCACGTCGATCTGCCCGTCGCTCACAGCGGTAAACGCGCCGGGCTGATATATCACGCCCGAAATCGTGTTCGGGAACGACGGATGATTTACTCTGTTGAGTATTACCGCGGCGACGGCGACCTGTCCTTCGTAAGGCTCGCCGCGCGCTTCGCCGTTCACGGCGCGGGCAAGAAGCTGCTTATCATTCGCGGACGCGTTGACAGCGCGCGCGTCTGAGCCGAACGTGCAGCAGACGGCGGCGGCAGTCAAAACCGTCAGCGTGAGCGCAGCGGAAAGTATTTTTTTCATAATACCTCCTCCTTGTCTGTCTTTTTTCTCTTAGTATTGCCTTTTTAAACCTGAAAATATGTATTGAAAAAGAAAAAATGTTAATACTTAGAAACGAACATATATTCAAGAAAGGAGAAGAACAATGAACAAATTCATAGCCGCCTTCGCTATCGCTCTGACGGTAACTCTCGCTCTTTCCTCGTATTCGGACGGCGTGCAGGCGGATTTGAGCGGCAGTCTCGTGCGCCTGCACATAATCGCCGACAGCGACCGAAGCGACGACCAAAGCGTAAAATTAAAGGTACGCGACGCGGTACTCGATAAAATGCGTGAAAATTTCACCTTGTACGACGACGCGCAGAGCATAAAAGCCGCGCTGCCGGAAATCGAAGAAACGGCGCGCGCCGTGCTTAGGGAAAACGGTTTCGACTACTCCGCGCGCGCGGAGTACGGGAAATTCCCTTTCCCCGAAAAAACATATAAATCCATTACGCTCCCCGCGGGCGATTATTACGGCGTGAGAATAATTCTCGGAAAGGGACAGGGACACAACTGGTGGTGCGTAATGTATCCTCCTCTGTGCATGAGCGAGGACGGAAGCGCGAAGCTGAGCCGTGAAGGTGAAAAATATCTGCGCGAGCATTTGAATCCCGATTCCTACGACATTATCACTCAAAAGGACGGCGTGCGTGTTAAATTTAAAATCATCGAAATAATTCGAGAAATCAAACAGAAAGCCGAAAGCGGAAAACAATAAAAGGGACACTAAAACGAATACGATCGTTTTAGTGTCCCCGTTTTTATATATTTAATTTAGTGTCCCTGTTTTAGTGTCCCCAATCAATTTTCGGCTTTGTAAACCTTGAGCCAAAGGCGCGGCATGTCTATATAATGTATACCGTCCGGCGACTCCTTTGTTTCAACGTCATGAGTAATACACGTCATTTTCTTTATTCCGAAACGCGCCACGTCGACGCGCGCGTGCTCCTCGCTTTTTCCCATGTTGAACATCGCCAGATACTTTTCATCGCCGTAAGAGCGTATGAAGCCGTACACATGTCCTATCTTGTATACGCACTCAAAGTCGCCTATCGAGAACGCCTTAGACATATTGCGCAGAGTGATCATATTTCTGTAACGCTCGCGTATACGTCCGTCCTCGTCTATCTCGTCGATTTTATCCCACGGGAAGGTTTGGCGGCAGAACGGGTCGCCGTAGCCCTGCATGCCTATCTCGTCGCCGTAGAAGATACACGGTACGCCGGGGAGCGTCATTTGAAGTCCCAGGACGAGCGTCGCTCTCTCTTTCGCAAGCTCGAGCGCGTAGCCGTCGAGCGTAAACTGCGCCTGATAGTCCTTTGAGACTTCATGGCGCGAAGGCGCGTCTCCCATAATGGTCATTATTCTCTCAACGTCGTGGCTCGTTACCATGTTGAGCAGCGAATAATACGCCGGCGCGGGATAGTTTTCCTTTATGCTCATCAGACGTTCGTTAAATTCCTCGGCTTCGATCTTGCCGCTTACAACATCGATTATCGCCTTGCGCATCGGATAATTCATTACGGAGTCAAGCTCGCCGCCGAGAAAATACTCGCGTCTTTCGCCGTAAGCACTTTTATTCGACGCGTCCTCCCAGACCTCGCCGATTATAACTGCGTCCTCGTCCTCGCTTTTTATTCCCTTACGAAGCTCCTTAACGAAGAAGTCCGGAAGCTCGTCAACAACGTCAAGTCTCCAGCCCGACGCGCCGTTTCTTATCCATTTCTTTACTATTGCATCCTTCGACGAGAGAAGATAATCGCGGTATTCCTTGCTGTTTTCTTCGACCTGCGGTAATGTCGTCATGCCCCACCACGACTCGTATACGTCGGGCCATTCCGAAAAACGGAACCATGAATAGTACGGCGAATCCTGAGACTGGTATGCCCCGACGCTGTCATACGTGCCTTTTTTGTTGAAGTATTTGCTGTCGGAGCCGGTGTGATTGAACACGCCGTCAAGGATCACGCGTATACCCATTTTCCGCGCTTTGGCGCACAGCTCCTTAAACGTCTCCTCGTCGCCGAACATCGGGTCGACCTGTTCATAATCGCCGGTATCGTACTTGTGGTTCGAGTATGCTTTAAAAATCGGATTGAGGTAAATTACGGATATGCCCAAATCCTTCAAATACGGGAGCTTGGCTATCACGCCCTTAAGATTGCCGCCGAAAAAGTCGTTCGCGAGGTACTCCCCGCCGAACTGTTCGGCTTTGTAGTACGGCTGCTCGCCCCATTCGCGCTTTATTATGTCGTCGCGGCTGCCGAGGAACGAGCCGTCCTCGTTTCCGTTATAAAATCTGTCCACAAAAATCTGGTACGCTATACCCGTTTTAAACCAATCGGGCGTTTTGTAGCCGTCATTGTATACCGTTATCTGATATGAATGAGTCGGCGGGTTGAAGCTCATCTCGCCCACGCCGCCGAGATTCTTGGAATTGTTACCGTAATAAACCATGCCGCGGTCCGTCTGAAGCTCAAAATAGTACCATACCAGCCCCGCCGTTTCCGGCATCTTGACATTTACGGCATATATACAATGGTCGCTCAAATCAAACATATACGGCATATCCTTGCGTACCTCCTCCTGTCCGTCGCGTTTTATCACGAGACGAACGGCAGACGGTATTCCCGCGCCCGTTACGGAGAGACGAAAGCGAATTTCCGTGCCGCACGTGACCGCGCCGAACGGAGTACGATAAAATTCCTCTCTTGAATTATGCTCTATATCCATAAATACCCTCCACAAAAACAACGCAGGACGGAGCCGCCTTACCCGTACAGGCACACACCTCGTCGGGTCGCGGGCAACCCGCCCTGCAATCGCTGATATTATTTTCAATACGCTTAAACATCGTCTTTTGGCGCGGCATGTTCTAAAACCCGCGAGCCTGTAACGGCTGCGTACCGCGCACGTAAATCGGATGCTTTTCGATTATTTTATCGGCTTTAAGTGCCAGATCTGATCGTTGTACTCCTTGATGGTACGGTCGCTGGAGAAGAAGCCCGACATAGCCGTATTCATAATAGCCATTTCAAGCCACTTTTCTCTGTTCTTGTAGTCCTCCGAAATTATCTCCTGCGTTTTCATATAATCCTCGAAGTCGCGCAGTACCATGTACGTATCGGGGTAGCCGTAATCGCCGAACAGCAGCGTGTTGTAAAGGTCGCTGAATATTGACGTGTTACCCGGAATAATGCTGCCGTCTATGAGCATTTCGAGCGCGCGGCGCAGCGACGCGTTTGTGGAATAAATATGCTTTACTTCGTCGTTGCCGGGATATTTAAGTCTCGCGGCAACCTCGTCGTCCTTAAGACCGAAGATGTAGATATTTTCGTTTCCGACCTTTTCAGCCATTTCGACGTTCGCGCCGTCGAGCGTGCCTATGGTGAGCGCGCCGTTAAGCATAAACTTCATGCAGCCCGTGCCGGACGCTTCCTTGCCGGCGGTCGAGATCTGCTCCGAAACGTCGGCGGCGGTAACTATTTTCTCCGCTATCGAAACGCCGTAGTTTTCAATAAAGATAACCTTTATCTTGTCGGCGATACGCTTATCGTTATTGATAATATCGGCTATTGAGTTTATAAGCTTTATGATATTCTTTGCTCTTACATAGCCGGGCGCGGCTTTCGCGCCGAAGATGTACGTCTTTGGATAGAAGTTTTCTAAGTACGCGGGATCCTCAAGCAGCTTATTGTACTCGGCAATTATATGAAGTACGTTCATCATCTGACGCTTATACTCGTGAAGTCTCTTGCACTGTACGTCAAAAATCGAATCGGGATTTACCGTAACTCCGTTATGTTCCTTGATATACTCGGCGAGAGCCGCTTTGTTGTCCCTCTTTATCTTGTCGAATTTCTTCTGGAAATCCTTATCCTTCGCAAACTTTGCAAGACCCGAAAGCTTATCGGCGTCCTTGAGCCAGCCCTTGCCGATTTTCGAATCTATGAGCTTCGTAAGAGCGGGGTTGCAGTTCGCTATCCATCTTCTGAACGTGATACCGTTCGTTATCGCGTGGAAACGATCGGGGTCGAGCACATAATAGTCATGGAAAATGTCGTCCTTTAAAATCTGCGTATGGAGCTGCGATACGCCGTTTACGGCAAAGCAGCTTGCAAGACAGAGGTTCGCCATGTTGACCTGTCCGTTTGAAATAACAGCCATCCAGTCGAGTTTACCACGGTCGTCGCCGTATACCTCAGTGAGTTTTTCCATAAGGCGGCGGTTGATTTCCGCGACTATCTCATATATTCTCGGCATAAGCGATCTGAACATATCAACGTTCCACTTCTCCAGAGCTTCGCTCATGACGGTATGGTTCGTATATGCGAATACGTGCGTTACGATATTCCACGCTTCGTCCCAGCCGAGACCTTTTTCGTCCATCAAAAGACGCATCATCTCGGGTATCGCAAGCGTCGGGTGAGTGTCGTTTATGTGGATAACGACTTTATCGGGAAGCTTCGCCCAGTCGCTGCCGTTTCTTTCCTCAAACTCTCTCAAAATCCACTGTAACGTTGCCGATACGAGGAAATACTGCTGGCTTAAACGAAGTCTCTTGCCCTCGTCGGTCGTATCGTCGGGGTAAAGAATACCCGATATTCTCTTTGCGATGGATTTTTCCTCCATAACGCGGTTGAACGTATCCTGATTGTAATTTACGAAATCATAATCATTAGGTACGGACGCGCCCCAAAGTCTCAATTTGTTGACGATTTTCGAATCGTAACCCACCAGCGGAACGTCATACGGAACGGCAAGAACGGTTCTCGCGTTATGATACTTTATCTCAGCTTTACCGTCGTTCCATACCGTTTCGACATTACCGCCGAAATGTACCTTGACAGCTTCCTCGGGACGCGCTATTTCCCACGCGTTGCCGTTTTCAAGCCATGAATCGGGAAGCTCCGTCTGATAGCCCTCGACTATCTTCTGACGGAAAAGACCGTGCTCATAACGGATCGAGCAGCCGTATGCCGGCAGGTCGAGCGTCGTGAGCGAGTCGATAAAGCACGCCGCAAGTCGTCCGAGACCTCCGTTACCGAGTCCGGCGTCGTTTTCCATTTCCGCAACGCCGCTTAAGGTACATCCGAGGTCGGCAAGTACGTTCTGATACTCCTTTGTCTGCATGAGGTTCAGAATGTTTGTGCTTAAGAGTCTGCCCATGAGGAACTCAAAGGAAAGATAATAAAGCTTCTTTGAACCGTCGTCTCTGACGATTTTATGCGACTTGGACCATTTGTCCATGATTTGGTCGCGGACGGTCAGCGCGCACGCGGTATAGATCATATGCGGCGTCGCATCCTCCATGCCCTTGCCGAAATGTCTTCTCACCTTTCCTATAATTTCATTCTTCAAAGCTTCTTCCGAAGCTGTCAGCCCCGAAGCCTTAGACTTCGATGATGTTTTAGCTTGTGCCATGTTTTTCTACATCCCCTTTAATATTCTTCTATAAATCACGAAGATTTTTCGCTTTTTGACGGCGTTTTCTTCGTGCGGGAAGCGGTCGTCTTTTTCGCCGTTCCCTTCTTAGCCGCTCCTTTTTGGGAAGCGGTTGTTTTCTTTGCAGTTGTTTTTTTCGCCGCAGTCTTTTCGCCGGACTTTTCATCCTCCTCGAAAGGATTTTCCACCTTCACAACACGAGGTTCCTTCGCCGCTTCGGCTGCCGCATTGGCGGACGCTTCCGCGTTTGCTTTTAATTTTTCCTCGAAATCATCCTTTTTCTTTTTTGCGGGCGTTTTTTTCGCGGGCGTTTCCGTTTTCTTTTCGGGTAGATCGTATATGCCCGTCAAGTCGCTGTACATAGCGATATACTTATCCGCCGAGACGTTCCACGAATAATCGACCGCCATACCGTTGTCTATTATGTTCTTCCACTCGTCTTTTCTGTCATAATAAACGTTCATGGCGTACCAGATAATATTCATCATCTCGTCGGCGTTGTAATTCGCGAACGAGAATCCCGTACCCTCGCCCGTGTACTCGTTGTACGGCTGTACGGTGTCCTTCAAGCCGCCCGTCTCACGGACGATCGGCACCGTGCCGTAACGAAGGCTGATAAGCTGCGACAGTCCGCACGGCTCGAAGCGCGACGGCATAAGGAACGCGTCGCAGGCGGCGTAAATCTTATGCGACATCTCGTTCGAGAAATATATCTGAGCCGAGAAGCGGTCGGGATACTTCCACGCGTAGTGTCTGAACAGATTTTCATATTTCTCGTCGCCCGTGCCGAGAACAACGACTTGCAGTCCTCCGGCGCAAAGCTCCTCCATTTTGTACGCCACAAGATCAAAGCCCTTCTGATCCGTAAGACGCGAAACAACGCCTATCATCATTTTATTCGGATCGACGGGAAGTCCAAGCTCCGATTGAAGCTTCGCCTTGTTCTCCGCCTTGTTCTTGTGAACGGTCTTCGCCGTGTAATTCTTGTAAATCATTTTATCCGTCTTGGGATCCCAGTCGGTATAGGAAATACCGTTAACTATACCCATGACGTCGTTTCTTCTCGCGCTGAGAAGGTTATGCAGTCCCTCGCCGTATTCCTCCGTCATTATTTCGCCGGCATACGTCGAGCTGACCGTAGTGATTTTGTTCGCGTAAACCATGCCGCCCTTTAGGAGGTTGGCGTCACGGTAAAATTCAAGCTTATCGGGAGTGAAGTAATAGTCGCTTATTCCCATAGCGTCCTTTATCTTCTTGAAATCCCAGCGTCCCTGGAATTTGAGGTTATGGATCGTCATAACCGTCTTTATACCTTGGAAGAACGGATTGTCCTGGAACGTGTCGAGGAACACGGGAATGGGACCCGTCTGCCAGTCGTTGCAGTTTATGACGTCGGGACGGAAGTCGAGCGTCGGCAGAAGCGACAGCACGGCTTTCGAGAAGAAGATAAACTTCTCGCAGTCGAGGTGGATATAGTCGTACGGCTTGTCGCCGTTGAAGTAGAACTTGTTATCCACAAAATAGAAAATACAGCCGTTATGCTCCAGTTCAAACACGCCGGCATACTGCTTTCTCCACGCCATGTCGATATAGATATGGTCGATATATTTCATTTTATCCTTGTACTCCTGCGGTATGCAGTTGTACAGCGGCAGGATGACCCTCGCGTCGACGCCCTTTTCGCGCAGCGTCGCGGGGAGCGAACCTGCAACGTCGCCCAGACCTCCCGTTTTTACGAAGGGAGCGGCTTCCGATGTGGCAAATAAAACTTTCATAATCTTTCCTTTCTCAATATTTAATAATATTATACCAAACTTATCTTTTTGTCAACGTCAAGAATAAAAATACGTTAAATTTAACAGGGCTGCCTGCAAAAAGAGGCAGTCCTATTATGTATTTTCTTAAATTCTTGTACCTTTGGCAATCGCAAGAGGATAGCTCTCCTGACCGATAAGCTTTCTGCCCTTGGTTATATAAACCTCCTTGTCGAAAACGACATGGCTCAGATCCACGTTTTCCTCTATAACGCTGTCCTGCATGATGATAGAATTTTTTATCACCGCGCCCTTCTTTACCTTAACTCCGCGCGAGAGCACACAGTTTATAACGGTGCCTTCTATCATACAGCCGTCCGAAACAAAGCTGTTTTGAACAACAGCGTCCGCGCCGTATCTCGTCGGCGACTGATCCTTCGTCTTTGTATATATCGGATTTTCCGGATTGAACAGCTCGTCTCTGATGTTTTTGTCGAGGAAATTCATATTGTTTCTGTAATATGATTTGAGCGAATCTATCTTGTCCGTGTATCCGGAATGCTCGTATCCGTATATGCGTAAGCCCTGCATTTTCTTTACGAGCGCGTCCTTGACGAAATCTCTGTCGCCCCTCGCGCTGCACTCGTCGACGATACTCTCAAGAAGAGCTTTTTCCATAACGTAAACGTCCATGCTCGCCGTTGCGGTCTTCGGATAGTAAGGCTGGACCTCGATATCCGTCACGCGTTTTTTGTCGTCAAGCTCGATCATCGTGAATCTCGAAAGCTCCTTCTCCTCAACGCCGCGCATATCCTTGTAAAGGATAGTGATATCCGCCTGACTGTCGATGTGCTGTTTTATAACATCGGAGAAGTCAAGATTGTAAATGCTGTTGCCGAGCGAAAGAATAACGTATGTCTGCGGGCTTCTCTGGATAAAATCGCTTATGCCCGCAAGCATATCTATATTTCCCTTTATCGCGCCGTAAGTCATTTTTTCAAGGCTCGGAGGGAGAATGTTAAGTCCCCAGTTCTTTCTGTCCAAATCCCACGGCTTACCCGATTTTATGTGATCCATAAGAGATGAGTAATTGGACTCCGTTGCGACGCCTATATTTGTTATACCCGCGTTCGCCATATTGGAAAGCACAAAATCTATTATTCTGTATCTTCCGGCAAAGGGAAGCGCGCTGTTTGCTCTGATATCGGTAATAGGCGGTATTCTGTCGTTATTCGTCAGAATAATACCCATAGTATCTGTTCTCATTGGCTCTGTCTCCTTTCTTACGCTTCTACCATACTGCCCGTGTAAATATCCTCGCCGGCGGCTATATGCGCGCCGCCCTCGATAAGTACAAGGTCGTTGGTACATAATTTGGACGCGTTCTTATTGTCGGCAGACGAATTGACGCCCACCTTCGCTCCGTCGCCTATAACGGCTTCGGCACCTATAACGGCGTTCTGTATAACGGCATTCTTGCCGATCTTCGCTCCCGGCATTACGACGGAATCTTTTATGACGCTTCCTTCGCCCAGTTCCACGCCGCCGAATATTACCGAATGTTCTATTTCACCGTCGATATAACAGCCTTCCGTCACGGTAGACGACGTTATCTTCGCGTTCGATCCCACATAATGGGGCGCGAGAGCCATATTTCTTGAATAAATGCTCCAATGTCTGTCGTTCAGGTCAAACTTGGGCGGCTCGTCAAGCAAGTCCATATTCGCTTCCCAAAGACTCTGTATCGTTCCGACGTCTTTCCAATAGCCCTCGAAGCGGTAGCTTATCATCTTTTCGCCGTTACCGAGCATCTTAGGTATAATATTTTTACCGAAGTCGTTGTCGGAATTGGGGTCGTGCTCGTCGTCGGTGAGGTATCTCTTCAAAGCGTCGTAGCTGAAAATGTAAATACCCATCGACGCGAGATTGCTCTTCGGCTCTTTCGGTTTTTCCTCAAATTCCACGATCGTACCTTCGTCGTCAACGTTCATAATACCGAAACGGCTCGCTTCCTCCCACGGAACGGGCATTACCGCGATCGTCGCCGCCGCGCCCGATTCCTTATGAGCCTTGAGCATTTCGCCGTAGTGCATCTTGTAAATGTGGTCGCCGGAAAGGATAAGCACGTTATCGGGATTGAAGCCCTCAAGGAAGCTTAAATTCTGATAAATGGCGTTTGCCGTACCCTTGTACCATTCCTCCGTCTGCGCGCTCTGATACGGCGGCAGCACGTACACGCCGCCATGGCTTCTGTCAAGATCCCACGGATTACCGTTTCCTATATATCTGTTCAGCTCAAGCGGCTGATACTGCGTAAGAACGCCCACAGTGTCGATTCCCGAATGTACGCAGTTTGACAGCGGAAAGTCTATTATTCTGTATTTTCCGCCGAACGGAACCGCCGGCTTGGCAACGTTCTTTGTGAGCGCGCCCAGCCGCGAGCCTTGACCGCCTGCAAGTATCATTGCAACGCAATCTTTTGATACCATAAAATCATCTCCTATATTTTTATAAATTTGCCGGTCGCTCGGACCGTTTTAAGTTACTTGCTTTTTGCCGCCGTCTTTTTTGCGGCGGGCTTTTTTGCGGCGGTACCTTTTTTCGCCGCAGTTTTCTTCGTCTCCGATTTTTTCTTCAGGAACATTACGGAATTGCCGTCCACGCTCACTTCTATCGTGTACATCATGTCCGAATACTGCATCGGCGCAGCCTTGTATGTTTTCCTTGTCACGCGCTTTTCGCCGCCGTACTTTGAAGCGTTCGAATGGAACACGACCTCGTATGTTCCCGCCACGGGAACGCCTATCTTGTATATCGGTCTCGATACGGGCGTGAAATTGGCGACGACGATCACGTTGTCAGCCACGTTCTTTCCGCGTCTTATATAAGATACGACCGAATTTTCGTTGTCGGCTTCGTTTACCCATCTGAAGCCGTCCCAGCTCGTCTCACATTCCCAGAGAGCTTTGTTTTCAAGATAAAAATGATTCAGTTCCTTTGTGTAACGGTGCAGCTTTTTGTGCTTGTCGATATCGAGCAGGTTCCATTCAAGCTGATCGTCGTAACGCCACTCAAGGAATTGTCCAAATTCACCGCCCATAAAAAGCATTTTTTTGCCGGGCATCGTCATGAAATAACCCAAAAGCGTTTTGTACGCGTTGAATTTATCGTCGTAGCTGCCGAACATCTTGTCTATGAGCGACCTCTTTCCGTGGACGACCTCGTCGTGCGACAGCGGGAGAATAAAATTCTCGCTGTACGCGTACATCATGACGAATGTAAGCAGACCGTGGTTGTCCTTTCTGAAATACGGATCCATCGACATATAGCGCAGAGTATCGTTCATCCAGCCCATGTTCCACTTATAGTTGAAACCGAGACCGTCGTTTTCGGGCGGGGCGGTCACAAGCGGCCATGCAGTCGATTCCTCGGCTATCATCATGAAATTCGGAAATTCCGTGCCGAGTATTTTATTGAGCTTCCTCAGAAAATCCACCGCCTCGAGATTGCCGTTTCCTCCGTATTTGTTCGGTATCCACTCCCCGTCGTTACGCGAGTAATCTCTGTACAGCATGGACGACACCGCATCCACTCTTATTCCGTCGATATGGTACTGCTCCGCCCAGAAATATGCCGACGAGGTAAGAAATGATATTACCTCGCTCTTGGAATAGTCGAACACCATCGTTCCCCAGTCCTTATGTTCGCCCATTCTCGGGTCGGCGTACTCGTAAGTGGGCGTTCCGTCGAACATTCTCAGTCCGTGAGCGTCGCGCGGGAAATGGGCGGGGACCCAGTCCATTATAACGCCTATATTGTTTTTGTGGCACTTGTCGATAAAATATTTCAGGTCCTCGCCGTCGCCGTAACGCGTGGTCGCCGAGAAAAATCCCGTTACCTGATATCCCCACGAGCCGTCGAACGGATATTCCGTCACAGGCATCATTTCAATATGAGTGTAACCCATGTCCTTTACGTAAGGAACAAGCTCGTCCGCTATTTCGCGGTAAGTATAGAGACTTCCGTCGTCGTGGATACGCCACGAGCCTATGTGCGTTTCGTAAATATTTACCGGCTTATTGAGCGTGTTCTCTTTTTCTCTCGCCGCAAGCCACGCTTTGTCTCCCCATTTGTAGCCGGAAATATCCTTGACTATCGAAGCGGTGCCGGGACGAACCTCGCTCTTTACCGCGTAGGGATCGGCTTTGTAATACGTCTCGCCGTCACGCGCTTCTATCGCGTATTTGTAGAGCATACCCTCCTCGATATCGGTGAAGAAGCCGTACCATACGCCGCTCGTTTCTATCCTCTCAAGCATTTTATCGTATCCGTTCCAGCCGTTGAAATCACCGACAAGCCGTACACTCACGGCATTTGGAGCCCATACGGCGAAACGCCAGCCCGTTTTTCCGTCCAGTTTGATTTTATGCGAGCCGAGCATTTCGTAGGACTTAAAGTTATCGCCGGAATTAAACAAATACGTCTGAAAACGGCTTATGTCCGCCCATGTCTCTTCTTTTGTCATACATTCCCCTCCTCTTTTTCGCGCGCCGTACTCAAAAAATGCCCGACACGCCATTTATTGCTAAATTTATTATAGCATATTTTATTTTGGTAGTAAAGTCTATATATAGATAAAAATCACACTGTTTTTTTGTGCAAGTTGCCTTTTGGTCGCGGAGCAGTCCGAAAAATGCCGTTTTATCCGTTTTTTCACATTAAAATATGATTTCATTATTGTTTATATACTGTAACATTCTCAATAATACCTTGACATATTCGCAAAAATAGTATAAAATATATAATGCTTAATGTTCTTTAAAAACAATATTTTCTGTAAATATGAAATTTTATATGTAATCCCAATACTTAAAATGGAGCCGTCTTAAAACGGGCTGCTCCGTATGATTACAGCCGCGTCCGCGCTTTACCTGCAAATGTGTCGGACGGGTGCCGCATACTTTAACGGCATTTCATAGGAAGCAGTCATTTTAAGAAAGTCCCCCATTGCAGGTCTTGGAGAAAAAACTTTATGGGGGTGTTACTGATTAGTAGTCAAACATTATTGATTGTGATGATAATCGTCGCAGTCGTGCTGTGCGCTGCGGGTATCATAATCGGCTTTAACGCGGGCGTTGCCCACAGAAAAAAGGTAGCCGAGGCCGAATTCGGCAGCGCGGAGGAAAAGGCGAAGTCTATAATTGCCGACGCCGAAAAGAGCGCGAGTGCAAAGAAGCGTGAAATGCTCCTTGAAGCAAAAGAGGAGAATCACAAGCTGCGCTCGGCATTGGACGCGGAGATTAAGGAACGCAGAAACGAGCTTAATCGCCAGGAACGCAGACTTAATCAGAAAGAGGAAAATTTAGACAAGAAAACAGATAATTTAGAGAGAAAAGAGCAATCGTACAATCAAAAGCTGAAGGCTCTTGAATCTAAGGAACACGAAATCGCAGAAATAAAGGCTGAACAGATGGCTCTTATCGAGCGTATTTCGGGTCTGACGGCGGAGGAAGCAAAGGCGATACTGCTTAAGGACATCGAAAGCCAGACAAGACACGAAGCAGCCATTATGGTTAAAGAAATTGAGCAAGAGGCAAAGGAGAACGCGGAGAAGAACGCGAAGAACATCGTTGCGCTTTCTATCCAGAAGGTCGCCGCGGATCACGTTGCCGAAACAACCGTTTCGGTTGTTAATCTTCCCAGCGACGAGATGAAAGGACGCATAATAGGACGCGAGGGCAGAAACATCAGAACTCTTGAAACGCTGACGGGCGTCGACCTCATAATCGACGACACGCCCGAAGCGGTCATCGTTTCGAGTTTCGACCCGATACGCCGCGAGATCGCCCGCACCGCGCTGGAAAAGCTTATTGTGGACGGACGTATTCATCCCGCCCGCATTGAAGAAACGGTTGAGAAATCTCGTAAAGAGGTTGAAGCGGTCATCAAGCAGGAGGGCGAAGGAGCCACGTTTGAAACGGGCGTACACGGTCTTCACCCCGAATTGGTCAAGCTGCTTGGTAAGCTTAAATTCAGAACAAGCTATGGTCAGAACGTCTTAAAGCACAGTGTTGAGGTTTCGCACCTTGCGGGCGTTATGGCAGGTGAACTGGGAGTCGACATCGCTCTCGCAAAGCGAGCAGGTCTTTTACACGACATCGGCAAAGCGGTTGACCATGAAGTTGAAGGCTCACACGTTACGATCGGCGCGGACATCGCGAAGAAGTACCGTGAAAACAAGGACGTCGTTCACGCGATCATGGCGCACCACGGAGACGTGGAAGCGCAGACGATCGTTGCGTCGCTCGTACAGGCGGCCGATGCGATATCCGCCGCGCGTCCGGGAGCCAGACGCGAAAATCTTGAAACCTACATCAAGCGTTTACAGAAGCTCGAAGAAATTTCCAACAGTTTCGACGGAGTTGAAAAGTCCTACGCTAT
>CANQJC010000028.1 GCA_947624165.1 uncultured Clostridia bacterium | reverse complement strand
GTGTATGACAATAACGGCGCGCTTGTGGGAGTGAATAAGCAGAGCGCGGTTTTGGAAAACGGAGTGATAACGCCGTTCACGTTCAGCTTTACAAACGCGGCAGGCGCGGCGGACGCGAAATTGTTCGTGTGGAACAGGGACAAAATGACGCCGCTGTGCGAAGCGGCGGTAGCGTCCGAGGACGAGTGATTTTAATAAAATTCAAGACCAATATAAAAACGGCGTACCGCCGCGGCGGTACGCCTTTTCCCTTGCATTGCCGCACAAAAATTATTTTTGGTATAATTATACAATATTGTGCGGATTTTTTTGTATAATCGGACGGTTTTTAAATAGGTCGTTTGTTGTTTACTTTGAACATATTTTATGGTACAATAAATATATATACAAAGATTTTGAAAGGAGCAGAACATGGCAAAGGCATATTTCCCGAATGAAGATTTTAATAAAATATCGTGCGGAATTGTCGCTTTTACGAAGGACGCTCCTTGGAGTATAGTCTACGCGAACGAGAAATATTATTCGGAGTTTTCAAACGGTAATACCGACACGTTAAACGTCATTGACGAGGATCTCGGCATTTTCAAGAAAATAAAAGAGAATTTTGCTGAAGACAAAACGGCTTTTGTGCGTTACAGAAGCGATGCGGGAAAGGATACGATCCGCATAACGGTGATGTCCGTGTCAGAGTATAACGACGATGCGTATCTGGGCGTCGTATGGGACGCTACCGACCGCCATGAAATGATAGAGCGGATACAGCACGAAAAGGATAAATTCGCGATGGCTCTGTGCAGCTCGAAGAACATGGTCTTCGAGGACGACCTCGTCTCGGACGTGTCCGTTCTTTACGTCAGCGACGACGAGACGGGGGACATAAAAAAGGTCGTGACGAAGAATATATTCGAAAAACTTGCCGACGGCATGGTACACCCGCACGATAAAAAGTTTTTCCTCGAAAATTTGTATAACGAAAAAGAAAAAACGCTTTCCGCGCGTCTTAAAATCAAGGACGGCGACTGGAAATGGTATCGCATACACAGACAATTTGAATTCGGAAACGACGGAAAAATCGAACACATATTCGGATTTATCAGCGACGTTGACGACGAACGCCGTAAGGAGGAGGAAATCAAGAAAAAGCTTGAGATCGACCCCGTGCTGAAAATCTATAACAGGAATGCGGGAGTGACCAAGATCAACAGCTATCTGCACAATCATACCGACAGGAAGGATTACGCGCTCCTCATTATGGACATAGACAATTTCAAAATGATAAACGACACATTCGGTCACCTTTACGGAGACGCCGTTATAGAGATGACGGCGGGCGCGCTTCGCGAGGCGGTGAGCGGCTGCGGTTTCGCGGGACGCTACGGCGGCGACGAATTTTTCGCCTTTATCCATTCGGTGAGCGAGGATGAAATACACGCCGTCGCGGACGACCTTCTCGATAGAATGAGCAGTATACGTCTTGCGGACGATACGGGCATAACCGGCAGCGTGGGTATAGCCGTCGGCACAATGTTCGATAAAGCACCCGAATACAGAGAGCTTCTCGAAAAAGCCGACAAGGCGTTATACTTTGTCAAGAAAAACGGTAAAGCTCACTGGCGCGAGTATGACGACGTTATGTCCGACAACGACGGCCATTCCCTCGATTACGAGCAGGACGAGGACGTGAGCGACATTGATTTGCTCGAATCCAAGGACATGATGAAGGTGTTCCTTGAGCTTAGCGCGGGCGCGAAAACGAGCGACGAAGCCGTATACAATATAATAAAATATATGGTCGACAAATTCCGTTTCGACTGGATGCAGATAATGCAGGTAAACAGCAAGGAGGACCTTATAACTATCAGGTACGAATGGTGCCGCGACAAGGACTTCCACAACAATGCCGGCAGAAGCGGATATTACGTCCATTCCGACATAATGAATTTCAGAAAATATTTTGAGCAGCAATCGGTATTTAAGGTATGCGACGAGAATATCAACGAGTTTTCCCCGAAGTTTCAGCGCGAGTTCGAAAAGAATATGCGATACAACGTCATATACATTTCCGACACGACGAAGGACGATAATTTTTATATGTTCGTCTGTACCAGATTCGACAAGCAGGACGTATGGCGGGACGACGAATGTACAGAGCTTAACAACGCGACAAAGATAATGGCGATGTATATTTCGCAGACGAGTATAAAGTCGGAGAACGAAGAAAAGCTTCAGAAAATGATAGACTACGACAGAAAAACCAATCTTTATTCCATATCCGAGTTTTACGTGCAGCTTGGCAGACTGAGGAAGAACGCGCGTGAGAACGGCGACGATGTGATACTTTTCAACTGCGACATAGGCAATTTCATGAAGTTTAACCGTCAGTTCGGCATAGAGGCGGGCGACAATGTGCTTTTCGATTACGGCAAGCACATAAAGGATAATTACGACGAAGAACGATGCACCGCTTCGCATCTCGACGGTACGGACACGTTTTATCTCGCGGCGCGCGTCAAAAAAGGCGATTCCTCTTTTATAGAAAAGTTCAATAAAGAGAATATATATTTTTGCAGCCACGTGAACGATAAGTATAAGGGCGCGGATATTACGATAAGGACAGGCGTATATTTTCTCGGCAATAACGAGGACGGAGGCTTCGGATTTGATAACGCGTCTCTCGCGAAAAAGCGTTACACAGGTGACAGAAATAAAACCTTTTGCGTGATATACGACAAGGAAAGAGATAAGCCTTAAATAAAAAACGACGGCGAAGCCGTCGTTTTTTAGTGTCCCTGTTTCACGCTTTGGTTTTAATTTAGCGTCCCCGATTTAGTGTCCCTGATTATTGTTTGATACTTTTAATTTAGTGTCCCCGTGTTATCGGTTTCCCTTGATATCGAAGGAGCGCATGACCTCTTTGCGTTTTTCGATAGCGTACTGTGTGTAATATTTGTGCGTGACTTCTATGTTTTTGTGTCCCATAAGCTCGGCGACCATTTTTATATCGACGCCGTCCGCGATGAGGTTGCAGGCGAAAGTACGTCTGAGCGCGTGCGGACGGGTTTTGTCGGGGTCGGTTATTCCGACGGCGGCGCAGTATTTTTTCAGGAGCTTTTCAACTCCCTGCGCGCTCATACGCTTGCCGAGCCTGCTCACGAACAGCGCGTCGTCCTTCGCGTTCTCGTTTTCAACGCGTTCGCGCATATAGACGAATAATTCGTTTTCCACCTGCGCTGGCATAAATATTTCCTGTTCGTCGCCGCCTTTCCGCGTCACGATGAACGACGCCGTTTCAAAGCTCACGTCGTTTACGTTTAAATTCACAAGCTCGCTCACGCGGCAGCCGGTGCCGAGGTACGCGGTAAAAAGAGCCGAGTCTCTCGTTTTGCGCTTCATGTATTCCGTCAAATCGCGTCCCTCGAAATAATTTTCGCCGTTGTATATCACGTCGAGCAGACGCACTGTTTCCTGCGTCGTCAGCGGACGCTTCATCTTTTGATGTATTTTTTTGAAATCCACCTTATCCGTTATGTTTTGAGATATAAGATCGTTTTTGTAAAGATAGGAAAACAGACCGCGTATTCCCGACAGCTTGCGGTTTATGCCGTAAGGACTGTTGCGGCGCACGCGTTTTACGTGTTTTCCGTCAATTGTTATCGTATCGGTTTCATATTCCTTGAGATACGCGGTGAAAGCGTTCAGGTCGCGCAGCGTCACCTTATCCATATGTGCGACGGTGAAATCTTCAAGATTTTTTACATCGCGAAATTTGAATTTCCTCAGATATTCGAGAAATGTTTTTATGTCGATACTGTATCCGATCTGCGTGTTTATGCTTTCGCCGTTATAGGCTATTTCTATGTAATCAAATACGAAATCCGGCATATTTGAAAGAAAATTCATCAGCTTTGTATGCTTGCTCATAAAATCATACCTCCGTATCTCAATTATACAATGTAAAGCGAACGCGTGCAAGCCTTATTAAAAATTTTATTAAAATTTGATTTTCGTATGGACTATTTTTGTTTTTTATAGTAAAATAAGAAAAAGGAAACAATTCACAAGAAAGGAAAGGATATAAACATGGTACTGAAAACAGGCAGTAATCTGGGCGAGGTTTCGATAGCCAACGGCGTTATATCGGAAATCGCGGGCGCGGTGGCAACGAAATGCTACGGCGTTGTTGGTATGGCTTCGAGAAACAAAAAAGACGGAATCGTTAATCTTTTAAAATCCGACAGTATGTCAAGGGGCATAAACGTGTTCATCGAGGACGACGGCGTTGTTGTCGAAATTCATCTTATAGTAGAGTACGGCGTGAACATAAACACGGTATGCAGAAGCATTGTGAACCGTGTGAGATACACGATCGAAAACGCGGTCGGAATAAAGGTCAACAGGGTCAACGTCAGAGTGGAAGGCGTAAGAGTGGATTAAGGGGTGATCAAAATAAATACCTTGAACGGAAAGACTTTCGCGCACATGATAATAAGCGGCGCGAACAATTTATACAATAACAGAAAGACGGTGGACGACCTTAACGTATTTCCGGTGCCGGACGGCGACACGGGTACAAATATGTCGCTCACGACGGCAGCCGTAGCCGCCGAGCTTATGAAAAACGATGACGTGACGCTTACAAAAGCCGCCGACGCAACGTCGTTTGCCGCTCTGCGCGGTGCGCGCGGAAATTCGGGAGTGATTTTGTCGCAGATATTCCGAGGAATGTCGAGAAGTCTTAAAGGTAAAACCGAGTGCGGCGCGTCGGATTTTGCCGCCGCTCTTAAGGAGGGCTCGGACGCGGCGTATAAGGCGGTCATGAAGCCGACGGAGGGAACTATTCTCACCGTTGCGCGCGAAGCGGCGGCGGGCGCGGCAAAGGCGGCGCAGGAGGGCGCGGATATCGCAGCCGTTACCGAAGCGGCTTATGAGCGCGGCTTGAAGGCACTTGCCAAAACAACTCAGATGCTTCCCGCCTTAAAACAGGCAAACGTCGTCGACGCGGGCGGACAGGGCTGGATATTTGTTCTCGAGGGTGCCGCCGAATATCTTCAAAACGGAAAAGCGGTCGAAAGAGACGCGGACGCTCAGGACGAAGCGGTACAGAAGAAGAGCGCGGCGTCGCAGTCAAGCGTCAAGACAGAGGATATAAAATTCCGCTACTGCACGGAGTTTATAGTGGAGAAAAAAACAAAGGGACTTTCCGTCGACGCGTTCCGCGAAGCGATCGCGCCGAAGGGCGATTGTATGCTCGTCATAGACGACGAGGAGATCGTTAAGGTCCACATACATACGAATCATCCCGGCTTTGTACTTGAGGAAGCAATACGTCTGGGCGAAATGATCAACCTGAAAATTGACAACATGAAGCATCAGCATAAGTCGATAATCGAGGGCAGCGCGGAAATCGTCGAGAAGAAAGCGCATTCCGTAGAAGAGAAGCAGAAAAAGGAAAAGCCGAAGAAATCGTCCAAGCCGAAGGAAAAGGCGAAGAAGGAACCGAAGGAAAAGGCAAAGACCGAAAAGCCCGCGCCCGAAATCAAGGATTTCGGTTTTGCAGCCGTATGTATGGGCAAGGGACTTTCGACCATATTGAAGGATATGGGCGTGGATAAAGTGATCGAAGGCGGTCAGACGATGAATCCGAGCACGGACGACATACTCCGCGCCGTCAAGAGAATAAAGGCGCGTACAGTCTACGTTTTCCCGAACAATAAAAACATAATAATGGCTGCCGAGCAGGCGGCACAGCTTGTCGAGGATAAAAAGGTCGTCGTTATCGGTACGCGCAGCGTTCCCCAGTGCGTAAGCGCGATGATGAAATTCGACGCGCGTAAAAGCGCGGATGAAAATACCGAAAAGATGAACCGCGCGGCGAAGTCGGTCGCGTCGGCGCAGCTTACATATGCCGTCCGCGACACGGAGGTCGACGGCAGGAAAATCGCGAAAAACGATATCCTCGGTATTATTGAAGATGAAATTTCCGTTATTGGCAAGGATATAGATGATACGCTGAACGAGGTCGTATCGCGCATGACGGATAACGACACGGAGTACGTCACGGTCTACTACGGCAAGGATATAAAGAAGCCGCAGGCGGACCGTATGCAGAAGGCTCTTGAAGCGAAGTATGAAAAAGACGAAATCGAGGTATCCTTCAAAAAGGGAGGACAGCCGCTTTATTATTACATCATATCGGTTGAATAGGATTTGGAATGGACATACGCTATTTAAAGGGCGTGGGTGAAAAACGCGCCGAGTTATTCAGCAAAAAGGGAATAAACACGGTCGAGGATCTGCTGTATTATTTTCCGCGTTCTCATGAGGACAGGTCGGAAATGAAGGAGATCGCCGACTGTAACGAGGGAGAAACGGTGTGCGTCAGCGTCACCGTTTTTTCGCCTGTTTCGGAGGTGCGCGTGCGCCGGAATATGCTCATATCCACGATGATAGTCTCCGACCAAAGCGGCGCGATGACAGTGGTATGGTATAACAATCGTTATGTCAAGGGACAGTTCATGACGGGAGACGAATATATACTTTACGGCAAAATCACGCGTAACAGAGGTAAGAAGGAGATCGTCAATCCCGTTTACGAAAAAAAGGGCGGCGAACGCTTTACCGGCAAAATCGTGCCGATCTACCCGCTCACGGAGGGCTTGACGCAAAGGATAGTACAATCGTCCATGGAGCTTGCCATAAAGGCGGCGGGACGGCTGAAAGAATATATACCGTCGGAGATAAGAGAGAAATACAATATCGCGGAGCTTAATTACGCGATGAAGAATATACATTTTCCCGAGGATTTCGAAAGCTATAACATCGCGCGCGAAAGATTTGTGTTCGAGGAGCTTTTGATACTTCGTCTCGCGCTTTCGGGACACAGAAAGGAAAATACGCAAAAAAGCGGAGCGGTCTTTTCCGACACGTCCTGCGTGAAGGAATTTGTAAAAAAACTCCCGTATCCGTTGACGAAAGCGCAGGACAGGGTGATACGCGAAATACTTTCCGACTGCGCGTCGGGCGGCGTAATGAACCGTCTCGTGCAGGGCGACGTCGGCAGCGGAAAGACGGTCGTCGCGGCAGCCGCGATATATGCCGCCGTGAAGAACGGACGGCAGGCGGCGATGATGGCTCCGACGGAGATACTCGCGGCGCAGCACAGGGAAACTCTCGACAAATTGTTCGCCGGCACGGGCGTGACCGTCGTTACTCTCACCGGCGGTATGAAGGCTGCCGAAAAACGTCTCGCGCAGGATATGATTTCGACCGGCAAGGCGGACGTGGTGGTAGGCACGCACGCGCTTATACAAAAAACAACGGAATTTTCCGACCTCGCGCTTGTCGTTGCGGACGAGCAGCATCGCTTCGGCGTCGAACAGAGAGCGCGTCTCGCTTCAAAGGGCGCGAATCCGCATATACTCATCATGTCCGCTACGCCGATACCGAGAACGCTCGCGCTTATCCTTTACGGCGACCTTGATATTTCCGTGATAGACGAGCTTCCTCCGGGCAGAAAGCCCGTGAAAACATACGCGGTCGGAGAAAGCATGCGTAAGCGCGTATACGCGTTTGTGGACAAAAACGTCGCCGCGGGTATTCAGGCGTATATCGTATGCCCGCTTGTGGAGGAAACGGAAAAGAGCGATCTGAGGAATGCGAAGGAGCTTTGCGAAAAGCTTTCGCGGATATTTCCCGATTACAAAATCGGACTTATCCACGGTAAAATGCGCGCGAAAATGAAAGAAAGCGTCATGGACGATTTCATGAAAGGCGATATAAACATACTTGTTTCGACTACGGTCATAGAAGTCGGAGTAAACGTCCCGAACGCAAACATAATGGTGATAGAAAACGCGGAGCGTTTCGGTCTGTCGCAGCTTCATCAGCTTCGCGGACGCGTCGGCAGGGGCGCGGAACAGGCGCACTGTATAATGATAGCGCACGGAAGCGGCGAAGTCACAAAGAAGCGTATGGAGACAATGTGTGTATCAAACGACGGCTTTTATATCAGCGAGCAGGATCTGCTGCTTCGCGGTCCGGGCGACTTCTTCGGCACGCGTCAGCACGGTCTGCCCGAAATGAAAATAGCCAATTTGTTTAAGGACGGAGATATCCTCGCCGTTTCACAGGAAGCGGCGCGGGAGATATTGGCGGAGGATCCGTCGCTTTCGAGCGAGAAATACCGCGCGCTGAAGGAACGCGCCGATAAGGTGATAGACGGCGGTATAGTGATGAATTGACACAAATTACCTGTTTATATTTTGATAATTTACATAAATTATGATTGGGTAAAAAACTCAAAATTTATAATTAAAGGAGAAATTATCATGTCAAAAAACAGTAAAAAAGCAGCACTCGAAAGGTTCAAGATGGAAGCGGCGAGAGAAGTGGGCGTTGATCTCGGCAACGGATACAACGGCTCTCTGACAGCAAAGCAGGCAGGCTCCGTCGGCGGTCAAATGGTAAAGAAGATGATCGAGAGCTACGAGGAAAAGAACAGATAAAAACGATATTACGCCGCGCCGAAGGGCGCGGCGTTTTTTGATTTGATAAAATTCCAAACAATACGATCGATTTTATTGCAAATGTTATTCTTGTATGATACAATAAAACGGTAATACAGGTATTTTGAGGAGGAGAAAAATGAGCTTCATATTTTCCGCCGCGACAAAAATAACGGCGCGGGTCGGATCCGAACCGATACGAAACGCGATAAACATACTTCGCCGCGACATGAATAACGTATTTTATCCTTCCGAAACGGAAGGCGGCAATATCATACTCGACGGATCGACGGGCGTAAGCGAGGACTATAAAATTACGGTCGGAAAGGATATCGTCGTCACGTCCGAGGGCGATTTGGGGTTTGTGTACGCGCTTCTTTACATAAGCGAGAAATTCCTCGGCGTGAAGCCGTTTTGGTTTTGGACCGATACTCTGCCCCCAAAAAGGGAGAGAGTCGAAATAGAGGAGGGAGAATACCTCTCCCCGAAGTACGCCGTGCGTTTTCGGGGTTGGTTCTTTAACGACGAGGTACTGCTTCTCAAATGGAAAATAAACGGCGACGCGGACGAGCCGTGGCGTATGGCGTTCGAAACACTCCTTCGGTGCGGCGGTAACCTCACTATACCGGGCACGGATAAAACGTCGGTGAAATACCGTAAAATGGCAAGCGATATGGGACTTTGGATAACGCATCACCACGCGGAGCCGCTCGGCGCGGAAATGTTCGCCCGCGCGTATCCCGGTACTTCGGCAAGCTTTACCGAGCACAGCGATATGTTTTATAAGCTCTGGGAGGACGCGGTACGCGCGCAGAAGGATTACAAAGTCGTGTGGAATCTTTGTTTCCGAGGTCAGGGCGACAAGCCGTTTTGGGGCGACGACACGAGCGGCAAATTCGACACGCCGAAAGCGCGCGGCGCGCATATAAGCGAAATGATAGAGCGTCAGCGTGAGACAGTAAAGAAATATTCGCTTAATTCGTCGCCCGTGTTCTGTACGAATCTTTACGGCGAGATCATGGAGCTTTACGACGAGGGATATATTACGTTCTCTCCCGATATCATAAAAATATACGCCGACAACGGTTTCGGTAAAATGGTGACGCGCCGCCGCGACGCTCATTCGAAGCGCGTCAAAGCCATGCCGGTAAAGGACGGCGGCAGTCAGGGAATTTATTACCATGTGTCGTTTTACGACTTACAAGCGGCGAATCATATCACAATGCTGCCGAATTCCGTTGATTTTATAAACGGGGAGCTTTCAAAGGTGCTTGAGAACGACGGAAACGATTTATGGATAGTGAACTGTTCGAACGTGAGACCGCATATATATTATCTCGACGCGCTGCGGAAAAAATGGCGCGGCGAGGACGTTTCCGACAAAACGCACAGCATGGAATTTGCGAACGAGTATTTCGGCGGCAGCGCGGACGCGGCAAAGGCACTCGAAATGCGTCCGAAGTACATGATACCCTACGGCGAAAACGAGGACGAGCACGCGGGCGAGCAGTTCTATACGGAAAACGCGCGTCTTATCGCGCATCAAATAATCGCGGACAGAGAAAAAAACTGCCCGCAGCTTAACTGGTTCACGGGGGAAATACCGCTTGCAAAGCAAATCGAAAAGCTCAGCGGTACGTGTAAGGCGGGTCTGGGCGGCTTAAAAAAATATATGGAAATATGTGAAAACGTTTCTGCGGGCGCGGCTTTCGAAAGTATCGTCACAATGCAGGCGCGCGTCCATTATTACTGCGCCGCCGCCGTTTCGAAGCTCGATGAAATATTCGCCGCTTTCGAGAAGGGCGATTTCAAAAAAGCGTTCATGACGGCGGGGAATTGCGCGGAGCTCTTCGACGCGGCGCAGGAATATATGCGCGGCAGCGAGTACGGCGTGTGGGAAGGATTTTACTTCAACGACTGCTTTGCCGACATAAAACATTCGGCGTATATGATGCGTAAGCTCATGGGCTTTATACGCGAATTCGGCGACAATGCGCGTCACGACAAATGGTACCGCGACGCGGTATACGCGCCGGAGGATAAGGACGTGTTCCTGCTGCTTGTTCTGGACAATCATATGACCGATTGGGAATTGTACGAAGCCATGAAAGGAGAAGCGTGATGATATTCGGAGTAGATTATTATCCCGAGCATTGGGACAGGAGCGAGTGGGAAGCTCAGGCCGACCTCATGAAGGAGGGCGGCTTCAACACCGTGCGTATGGGTGAATTTGCATGGAAATTGGTCGAAAGGGAGGAGGGGAATTTCGATTTCTCTCTTTTTGACGAGGTCATAGACATACTCGCCGCGCGCGGTATAAAAACAATATTCTCCACTCCGACCGCCGCGCCGCCGAAATGGCTCGTGAATAAGTACGACGTTTTGCAGCGCGACAAATACGGACGTAAAAAGGGCTGGGGCGCAAGACGCGAGTGCTGCGCGAACAATCCCGACTACATAAAGAAAAGCGAAATTATCGCCGAGGAGACGGCAAAGCACTACGCGGACAACAAAAACGTGATCGCATGGCAGATAGACAACGAGTTCGGCTGTCACGCAAGCACCCATTGTTACTGCGAGCATTGCAGGAAAGAATTCGCAAAATGGCTCAAGGAAAAATACGGCACGATAGAAAACCTCAACGAAAAATGGGGCGGCGCGTTTTGGAGCCTCGATTACGATTCGTTCGACGACGTGATCCTGCCCGCGTACAATTCCTGCGAGCCGCCGTCGGGTAATTTGTGGTCGCACAATCCCGCGCTCGACCTCGAATACAGACGTTTTTCCTCCGATTCGTGGGTAAAGTATCAGAAGCGTCAGATCGATATTCTTCGTAAATACACGAGCGCGGCGATCACTCATAATTTAATGGGACACTTTTCGGATATAAACGCTTTCGACCTGTCAAGGGAGCTTGATTTCGTCTCGTGGGACAACTATCCCGAAAATCAATGGGGCGCGTCTGAACACGAATACGTGTCCATGGCGCATGAAATAATGCGCGGCGCGAAGAATAAAAATTTCGTCGTTATGGAGGAGCAGGCGGGTCCCGCGGGCTGGGACTTCGTCGGACGGTCTCCGCGTCCCGGGGAGCTTCGTTTATGGACATACCAGGCGTTGGCGCACGGAGCCGAAGGGATCGTGTATTTCCGATTCCGCACCGCGCTCAAGGGTATGGAGCAGTATTGGTACGGCGTGACGGATCATGACGGAGTGCCGCGCAGAAGATTCTTTGAACTTCAGAGGACAGCAAAGGAGCTTCATTCGATAGAAAAATACATAATCGGCGCGCGGACGCACTATGACGCGCTCGTGGTCAAGTCATACGACAACGCATGGGGACACGCTATAAAGCGGCATTCGCGCAATTATGATTACGAGAACCATATTTACTCGTTTTATAAGGCGAACAACGACCTGAACGTGAATACCGCCGTTTCCCGCGCCGCCGATTACGAAAAATATAAAGTCGTCTATATGCCGGCGTATAATATAATAACGGACGGCGAAGCGAAGGAAGCGGAGGAATATGTCAAAAACGGCGGCAATCTCGTGCTTACGTTCCGCAGCGGCGGCAGAGACGAATATAACGCGGTACGTCCGCTTCGTCTGCCCGGGGTCTTTGCCGAAACGGCGGGGATCGAAGCCGTCGAATTTGACGCGCCGCCGCGCAGCGTGCCGGTATGCGGCGAAATAAACGGGGAAGCGCGTATCTGGTGCGACATAATAGAACCGAACGGCGCGAAAACACTCTCGTATTACGACGACGAGTATTACCGCGGCAAGGCTGCGATAACAGTGAACGAATACGGCAAGGGACGCGTGTACTACGTCGGCTGCGACCTTAACGACGCGGCGGTAAAGGAGCTTGTGCGCATCGTTTCAAAATCAGCCGGAATCGACGTAAAAGACGCGCCCGACGGCGTTGAGATAATCCGCAAAACCTCGCCCGAGGGCGATTATACCGTTCTTTTGAATTACAACGAAAGGGAAACGGAGACCGGCATAAAGGGCGAATCGCTCATAAGCGGGAATAAATTTAACGGCAAAATCGCGCCGCTCGGCGCAGAAATAATACGGGAGAGTTAATATGAAATACACGTTTAATGAATACGAACCATCAAAGCTTTTGGAAAATCACTTAAATCTCGGCGGCAAAAACCCCGACGGCGATGAAATCAATCTCACGAACCTTTATTTTACGCGCGGCGGTAAGCCGTTTATAGGAGTTATGGGCGAATATCATTACTCGCGCGGCAGCCGTGAGAACTGGAAAAGAGAGCTTGCCAAAATGAAGGCGGGCGGCGTGACGATAGTTTCGACGTACATTTTCTGGATATACCACGAAGAGGAGGAGGACGTTTACGACTTTTCGGGCGACAACGACGTTCGGGCGTTTATCACGGAGTGCGGCAGGCAGGGACTTGACGTTGTGATACGCGTCGGACCGTGGGCGCACGGCGAATGCAGAAACGGAGGTTTCCCCGACTGGGTGCTGAAAAAGCCGTTCGCGCTTCGCGAAAATAACGATGATTATCTCGCTCTCGTACGTAAATGGTACTCGCGCATATATGACGAAGTCAAGGGACTGTTTTACCGCGACGGCGGAAACATAATCGGCGTTCAAATCGAAAACGAGCTGACCGACGCTGCGGAACATCTCGCGCGGCTCAAGGAAATTGCCGTGGAATGCGGTCTTGTGGCTCCGCTTTATACCGTGACCGGCTGGAACAGTGCGGCGGGAGCGAGAATACCGCTTGAGGGCGTGATACCCGTGTTCGGGGGTTACTGCGAGGCTCCGTGGACGGACCATACCGAGCAGCTTGAGCCGTCGCCGCATTATTTCTTCAACAGAATGAGAAACGATTCGGCGATAGGCACGGACGTCATAGGCGGGACGAGCGGCGATTGGCAGCTGCCTTACGAGCGTTACCCGTTCGCGACGTGCGAGCTTGGCGGCGGCATACAGGTGACGCATCACCGCCGCCCGATAATCAAACCGATGGACATATACGCCGTTTCGCTCGTTAAGCTCGGCAGCGGCAATAACCTTATAGGCTATTACATGTATCACGGCGGTACGAACAAAATAGGAAAATTATCGACCTTTAACGAGTCGCGCGCGACGGGTTACCCGAACGACTACCCGATACTGTCGTACGACTTCCAGGCTCCGCTGTCGGAATACGGAGAAATACGTCCGCATTACAGATTATTGAACCTGCTGCATATGTTCGCCGCCGATTTCGGCGACGTATTCGCGCCGATGGGCGCGGCGGACGCCAAGATCCAACCCGACGCAAACGATACGTCGTCGCTCAGATACGGCATGAGGACGGACGGGAAAAGCGGATTTGTTTTCGTTAATCACTATCAGCGTTTGACTGAGCTTGAGGATATCGAAGGCGCGGTTATAGACACGGGAGAAGTGGAATTTCCGCCGATAGACATAAAGGGCGGCGTGAGCTTCTTTATGCCGTTCAACATGGATCTTTCAGGCAGCAATCTTGTGTACGCGACCGCGCAGCCGTTATGCCGCGAGGGCGACACGTATTTCTTCATGCGTATTCCGAATGTGGAAGCGGCGTTCAAGATGGAGGACGGCACTGTTTTCGGCGGCAGCTTTGAGTTTGGAAAAGCGCGCGTCAAGCTGATTTCCTTCGAGGACGCGCAGTACCTTCGCAGAATGTCGGACGGCGTGTATCTGAGCGACGCCGACTTGTACGAGGAGGACGGTAATATCCGCGCCGTTCAGGGCGGCGAGCATACCGTTTACAAATGGAACGGCATAGAGTTTGAGAAATACGGCACCGTGTACGAAAACGATGCGAACGGCGAAGTAAAAATCGAGGATATCGGCTCCGCGCCGTTCGAACCCAAGTACAAAGAGGAGCTTGCCTTGGACGGAGAAAGGAAGATAACCTGGAAAAAGATAAGCGTGTCATCGCCTGACGGATTCGCCGAAATAAATTATGAAGGCGACGCGGCTCAGCTTTACGCGGACGGCGAGCTTGCTGCGGACGATTTCTATTACGGCAAGCCGTGGCGCGTGCCGTGCGCCATGATTTACGGCAGGGAATGTTACGTCGCGATATCGGAAATGAAGGACGATTTTTACAGAGAGTTTTAATAGAAAAGGGGAGTATAAAATGGAAATGACACTTCGCTGGTACGGCAGCAAATTCGACACCGTAACGCTGAAGCAGATAAGACAGATCCCGGGCGTGACGGGCGTTATAACGACGCTTTACGACACACAGCCCGGCGAGGTCTGGTCAAGGGAGCGTATACGCGCGATGATCGACGAGGTCGAGGCGGCGGGACTTCACGTAAGCGGAATAGAGAGCGTGAACGTTCACGACGCGATCAAGGTCGGCACGCCGGAGCGTGACAAATACATAGCGAACTACATTGAAACGCTCGAAAACCTCGGCAAAGAGGGTATACGTCTTGTGTGCTACAACTTCATGCCCGTGTTCGACTGGACAAGGAGCGAACTTGCGCGCAAACGCAGCGATGGAAGCACGGTGCTCGCGTACAATCAGGACGACATAGACAAAATCGTGCCGGAAAAGATGTTCGAGAGCATTTCGGGTGACATGAACGGCACGGTAATGCCGGGCTGGGAGCCTGAGAGAATGGCGCGCGTCAAGGAGCTTTTCGAGATGTATAAGGACGTTGACGACGAAAAGCTGTTCCAAAACCTAAAATACTTCCTCGAAAAAATAATGCCCGTCTGCAATGAGTACGACATTAAAATGGCGATACACCCCGACGACCCCGCGTGGAGCGTGTTCGGGCTGCCGAGAATTATAATAAACAAAAAGAACATTCTGCGTATGATGAGCATGGTGGACGACGTGCATAACGGCGTGACGTTCTGCTCCGGCTCGTACGGCACGAACCTTGAAAACGACCTTCCCGACATGATACGCTCATTAAAGGGCAGAATACATTTCGCACACGTGAGAAATCTCAAATTCAATTCGCCGACCGATTTTGAGGAAGCGGCGCATTTGTCCAGCGACGGCACGTTCGATATGTACGAGATAATGAAGGCACTTCACGATATAGGCTTCGACGGACCGATACGTCCCGACCACGGCAGAATGATTTGGGACGAGGTCGCCATGCCCGGCTACGGACTATACGACCGCGCCCTCGGCGCGGCGTACCTTAACGGGCTGTGGGAGGCGATCGAAAAAAGCGGCGTATAAAAATCACGCGCGGCGGAACAAGTGTTCCGCCGTTTTTTTATGCCGCGCCGAAGCATGGCGGGGACAGGGAGAAAATTTGAAAGAAAAAATTACAAAAAGGTATTGACATATGCAAACAAATATAGTAAAATGGTAACCGTGGTTAGCAAATACTAACTACGGATATACCATGCAAAGTATTGTTAAGGAGGGGAAAGATATGCCCTTATCAATGATCGAGGTCGGGGAAACAAAGGCTGTTCTCCGCGTCACGGGCAGAGACAAAGTGAGAAGGTTTCTTGAAAATCTCGGATTCGTCGAGGGAGCGGAGGTTACCGTTGTTTCCCGAATAAGCGGCAATCTGATAGTGAATGTAAAAGAAACAAGAGTGGCGATAGACAAATCAATGGCGAACAGGATCGTTGTGTGAAAAGGAGGTAAAAATATGCGTACATTGAGAGATGCAAGCGTAGGCGAGACGGTAGAGGTCTCACGTCTTAACGGTGCCGGCGCGGTGAAGCGCAGGATCATGGACATGGGGATAACGAAGGGCGTGGACATTTACGTGAGAAAGGTCGCGCCGCTGGGCGACCCTATGGAAGTAACGGTTCGCGGTTACGAGCTTTCGATAAGAAAGGCTGACGCCGAAATGATAGAGCTTCGGTAAAAAATTTGACAATTGGTTAGCAATAGGTAATAAAAGTTTTTTGGAGGTAATACATATGTCTGTAAAAATTGCTCTTGCCGGAAATCCCAATTCGGGAAAGACGACATTGTTTAACGCGCTCACCGGCTCGAACCAGTTTGTGGGAAACTGGCCCGGGGTGACGGTGGAGAAAAAGGAGGGTAAGCTCAAAGGCTATAAGGACGTTACGATAACCGACCTTCCCGGTATTTACTCGCTTTCTCCTTACACGCTCGAAGAGGTCGTGGCGAGAAATTATCTTATCAACGAGCGTCCCGACGTGATTTTGAACATCGTTGACGGAACGAATCTTGAAAGGAATCTTTATCTGACGACGCAGCTTACGGAGCTTGGCATACCTGTTCTGACGGCGGTGAATATGATGGACGTCGCAGAAAAGCGCGGTATTGACATAGACGTTAAGAAGCTTGGCGAAAGTATGGGCTGCAAAGCCGTCGCCATTTCCGCGCTGAAGGGCGCGGGGATCGACGAAGCGGCAAGGAGTGCCGTAGCTCTTGCCGGCAAAGGCGTGCCGAAACACGCGCGAATATTTGACAAAAGGATAGAAGGGTATCTTGACGAGATCGAGGAAATGCTTGACGAAACAGATATCGGTGCCGCGCAAAAGCGTTTCTTCGCCGTGAAGCTGTTTGAGCGCGACGATAAAATTGCGTCCGCGATGAGATCGTGTCCCGACGCGGCGTCCGTCATCGAGCGCGCGGAAAACGAGTTTGACGACGACGCCGAGAGCATAATCACGAACGAAAGATATAACTTTATCACGTCTGTAATGGAGGGCTGCTGTAAAAAACGCGCCGAGCACACCGTAACACTGTCCGATAAGATAGACAAAATCGTCACGAACCGTTTTCTCGCGCTGCCGATTTTCGCCGTCGTAATGTTTATCGTGTATTACGTGTCGGTAACGACTGTCGGAACCTGGGTGACGGATTTTATGAACGACGGCGTGTTCGGCGAGGGCTGGAGCTTGTTCGGATTGGAAATACCGAGTATACCGGCTTTAATAGAGAGTGGTCTTACCGCGCTCGGCACAGCCGACTGGCTCAATAGTCTTATTCTTGACGGGATCGTCGCCGGAGTGGGCGCGGTACTCGGATTTGTGCCGCAGATGCTCGTTCTGTTCCTGTTTCTCGCGTTTCTCGAATCGTGCGGATATATGGCGCGTATCGCGTTCATTATGGACAGAATATTCAGGAAATTCGGTCTTTCGGGAAAGTCGTTCATACCGATGCTCATAGGCACCGGCTGCGGTGTGCCCGGCGTTATGGCTTCGAGGACGATAGAAAACGACCGTGACAGAAAGATGACTATAATGACGACAACGTTTATACCCTGCGGCGCGAAACTGCCCATTATCGCGCTCATATCCGGCGCGCTTTTCGGCGGCGCGTGGTGGGTCGCGCCGAGCGCATATTTTGTCGGCGCGGCGGCGATAGTTATTTCGGGAATAGTTTTGAAGAAAACGAAGATGTTTGCGGGCGACCCCGCGCCGTTCGTAATGGAGCTTCCCGAATATCGTTTACCGACCTTCGGCGGCGTTCTGCGCAGTATGTGGGAAAGAGGCTGGTCGTTCATAAAAAAAGCGGGTACGGTTATCCTTCTCGCGACGATACTCATATGGTTCCTTCAGGGCTTCGGAATTGAGGACGGCTCGTTCGGAATGGTTGAAAACATGGATAATTCCTTACTGGCTGAAATAGGCGGCATACTCGCTCCTCTGTTTACTCCTCTCGGCTGGGGCGACTGGAAAGCCGCCGTCGCAGCCGTGACGGGTCTTATCGCAAAGGAAAACGTTGTCGGTACGTTCGGTATCCTTTACGGCGGTTTTGAGGAAGTCGCCGAGGACGGATATCAGGTATGGAGCAATCTCGCGATGGAATTTACGCGCGCGTCGGCGTATTCGTTCCTCATATTCAATCTGCTGTGCGCGCCGTGCTTTGCGGCGATGGGCGCGATAAGGCGCGAGATGAACAGCGCGAAATGGACGTGGTTCGCGATAGGATATCAGTGCGTGTTCGCCTACCTTGCGTCGCTGTGCGTCTATCAGTTATGGAATCTGTTCGCGAACGGCGCGTTCGGCGTGGGAACGGCTGCCGCGTTCGTCGTATTGGCGGCGTTTGTTTATCTTATTGCGCGGCCGTATAAGGAAAGCGCGACGCTCAAAGTAAAGGCGCGCGGCGCGAACGCGCGACGGTAAAACGAGGTGATTCGATATGATCGCGACAATAATAATTTCCGCGCTTATAGCCGCTGCCGCCGCGGCTGTCATAAGGGGCGAATATAAAAAAAGAAAAAACGGCGGCTGTGGCTGCGGCTGCGGGTGCGCGAGCTGCGCCATGTCCGAAGAATGTCACAAAAAATAAAACGTCCGCTTTGCGCGGCGGTATCGGGTAAAATGTAATTTTGCAATCAAAAACGCTCCGATGAACGATCTGTTCGTTCGGAGCGTTTTTATTATCATATTTTTCGTTACGCGCGCCGCGTCGTATGTGTAAAATGCGAGGGTAAATGCGATATAACGTTTTGGGGTCAGGAGTTCATTTTTTTCAGGAATTTCTCGTGTGCGGCTCTAAGCTCCTGAGCCTTTTCTTCGGGAGCGGTCGGGTTACAGTGCGCCCACGCGCCCGTCTCGGACGACGCGTTGAACTTCTGCTTGTCCGCGCTCCTCATCGGCGGATAGAACGCGATATGGAAATGGTAATAATCCGA
>CANQJC010000027.1 GCA_947624165.1 uncultured Clostridia bacterium | reverse complement strand
GAGGATAAAATTGTAATAGCCTTTAACTTCACTCCGACGCGCAAAATCAACGACGATACCGACGAAATCGACATTGATGCCATAATAAAAGCGATAACCGAAAATTGTTCGGTTATCGCGGTGGTTGGCTCGCCATAAAAAAGGACGCTTATAAGCGTCCTTTTTTTACATTTCCACTATCGTTTCAACCTCAAGCAAAACGTCCTTGGGAAGTCTCGCCACCTCGACGCACGAGCGCGCCGGATACGGCTCCGTGAAATACTTCGCGTAAACCTCGTTTATTTTCGCGAAATCGTTCATGTCTTTTATAAATACCGTGGTTTTTATCACGTTAGCGATATCGCCGCCCGCCGCTTCGATAAGATTTTTAACGTTCGTCATAGCTTGCTCGGCCTGCGCTTCAACGCCCTGCGGGATCTCGCCCGTCGCGGGGTCTATCGGGATTTGTCCCGACGTGAAAAGCAGATTGCCGCACGTTATCGCCTGCGAATACGGACCTATCGCCGCGGGTGCCTTGTTTGTCTTTGTTTCCTTCATGTTGATCATATCCTTTCATTGTTTTGTTATATAAATATAATTTATATACGCTATTGATACAGACGTGATTCAAACGCCGCCCTGTCCTGTCTGCTTACTTCTCCGATACGTCTGAAAAGCTTTATGGTCATGTCTCCTATGACCGTTTCGCAGTCGGGGATCTCCTCGTAAGCAAGAGCTATATCCGTATGCTCCGCAAAGCTTCTTACGGCTTCCGTAACGACCGTCTGCGACTGCGGCGCGAGATGCGTCTGCGCCGGAAATACCGCGAGAATGTAATTCACATTATAAAGCGCGCTCAAGTCGACGTCCCTCGAATCCACCTGCGGGAGCGATACTATATAATTGTCTCTTATCGGCTTCGCGCCCACGGACGGCTCGACGTTCTTTAAAACGTCCTCGTTGATCGTAAACGACGACGCGAGAACGCCCAAGACGTCGCCGTCGTAAACCGTTGTGTCAAGCTTTTGCTTGAGCGCGAGTATTTCATCGGTGTCGGCGCGGGAAACGGGAAGCATGGAAAAATTCGGTACCAACGCCATGTGCTTTATTTCCTGTATATTATGCGGCTGCTCCCGAGGGATATACACGTTTACGGCATGAACGAGTGCCAGAAGCGACAGCGATACGAGCATCCATTCCCTTGTGATATGCTTTATAATAATGAGAATTATCATTATCACGGAAGGCGCGTACAGAAGAAGATGCTGCTGTCCGTGCGTCTGGGTGGACATGAACATTATTACGCATACTATCATCTGCACCCACATAAACACCGTGCGCGTCTCCTTTTTTTTGACCCCGCCGATTACGGAGCATACGGCGAGGGCACCGAGCAGTATCAGTCCGAAATAACGCGTTATGAGTTTGAAATCGGTCGATACGGAAAATTTATATCCCGCGTAAAGCGCGCCGTAATCCTGCATAAGCCTGTCGGTGAGAAATCCCCGAAAGCCGAGCAGCAGCACGGCGGCGGCTGTGACCGCGCTTATCGCCGTTTTGTACCATTTCCTTCCGAGCAGTAAGCAGTCGGATATCATAGCTGTGAGAAACGATACCGTGAAGAACGCGAACCACCTGCGCCACAGCATCATAAATGTCAGCAATACGCCTATTACAACGTAACGCCACCATGACCCGCCGTCCTCTTTAGCGTAATACAGATTGAAGCATATAAGGCACATCAAAAAACCGCCCACGTCCACAAATCCGTTGAGCGCGAGGAAAAGCGGTACCGGCACGAGCATCATCGTCAGCACAAGCGCGATCTTCGGAGCCTTGGAGACCTTCTTCGCAAGCATATATACCGCAATATACGACGGTATCAGATACATATTCACAAGTCCGAGCACGTAAACGAGACGCGATTCGCCGAAAAGCTTCACGATGAGCGCGGAAGGAAGTCCCGCTATATAGTTGTAATCCTGCGCCGCCACGGAATCGTACACGGCGCGCCAAAATTCGCGTCCGCTAAGCGGCGACGACGCGAGAGAACGCGAAATATCCCAATATGTCGCATTGTCCCAGAAATATATATATCTGCCCGCTTTTATATAAATTACGGCGAGTAGGTTAACGACCGCCGCGATGATCAAAAAGAATATCACGGTCTTATGAAGGGGCTTTAAGACGAACTTTTTCCTGTCCTCGTCCATAAGGTCGTATTCGTCATTTAGTATTGCTCTGAATTTCAACCTTCCAACCTCCGTCAGATGAATAATGAAAGTATATCCTCGTCGCTGAGCGCGCCGAGCGTGTCGGTATTCACGCGGACCATGTCTTCGGCGAGGTTTCTTTTGTTCTCCTGGAGCGCGATTATACGTTCTTCGATAGTGTCCCTTGCCGCAAGACGAATGACCTGTACGGCTTTCGTCTGTCCTATCCTGTACGCGCGGTCGGACGCCTGATCCATGACCGCCGGATTCCACCACGGGTCGTAATGGATCACCGTATCCGCGCCGGTAAGATTAAGACCCACGCCGCCTGCCTTGAGCGATATCAAAAACACGTCCCTTTCGCCGGCGTTGAAACGCTCGGACATATCGGCGCGTTCGTCGCTCGGCGTTTGTCCGTCGAGATAAAAATACTCTGTTCCCGATTCCGATAATTTTTCGCGTATAAGCTTGAGCATGGACGTAAACTGCGAAAATACGAGCGTGCGGTGTCCCGACTCTTTCGCGTTGGAAACAAGCTCGAGAAGAAGCTTCAGCTTACCCGATCCGTTTTTGTAATTTTCGTCGAACAGGACGGGGTGACAGCATATCTGGCGCAGACGCATTATAAGCGACAGTATTTTCATTCTGCCGTTACCGCCTTCGCTTAGAAACCGCGCCGTCTTATCCTTTGCGACCGCAAGGTACGCCGAATACATATCGCGCTGTTCCTCCTCAAGCTCGGCGTATATCGTATACTCTATCTTTTCGGGAAGCTCCTTTAAAACGTCGCTCTTCATTCTTCGCAGCATGAACGGCTTTATTCTTGCCCGAAAGCTGTCGGCTGTCATGCGGTCGCCGTCCTTGACGAGCGGCATCTCATACCTTGCGCGGAATTCTCCCGCCGAATACAAATATCCCGGCATTATAAAATCAAATATCGACCACAGCTCCATAAGCGAATTTTCGATAGGCGTTCCCGTAAGCGCGAAGCGGCGGCGCGCGTTTATCCTCTTGACGCACCGCGCGTTCATCGTCCGCGGATTTTTTATGTGCTGCGCTTCGTCTATGACGCAGTACGAAAATTCTTTCTTCTCGTAAAGCGCGATGTCACGCCTTAATATCGGATAAGACGTTATGACAAACTCGCAGCCGTCGATCTCGTTTTCGATGATGTTCCTCCGCTCCTCTCTCGTACCGTCCGCTATAACGGACGGCGCGTCGGGCGTAAACTTCATGATTTCGTTTCGCCAGTTGTACAGAAGCGCGCTCGGCGCGACGATAAGCGCGGGTTTGTCGGGCTTCGCGCCGTGTATAAACGCGATGATTTGAAGCGTCTTGCCCAGTCCCATATCGTCGGCGAGTATTCCTCCCAGACCGAGAGACGAAAGCTGCGCGAGCCACTCCATGCCGTCTTTCTGATATCCGCGCAGGACTTTTCCCAATCCCTTCGGTATTTTCGGTTTTATGCTTTTTATATCATTTATGAATTTGACAAAGCTGTTGTTCTTCTTTATGGCAGGCAGCGAATTGAGATAAAGCGCGTGGTATTTCGGTATCGTTTTACTGCCGTTCCTCAGATCCTCATATGTGAAATCAAGCTGATTCAATAAATTCAGCGTATCCTTCTGCTCCGTTTTTTCAAGGTCGACAAAGCTGCCGTTAGCCATTCTGTAAAAGTTCCTTTTCAGCTTCACCGCCTGCAATATACCGTTTATCTGCTCGTAGGTCAGGTTACTTTCAAATTCCGTTTCGAGCAGGTCTATATGGTTCATATAGCTTACCGACGCGCGTATATCCACGGAATCGACGATTTTCAGCCCCTTGAACCTATCCGAGTAATGAAGTCTCGCCTTACGCTCCAGACGCGGTATTTCGTCGGATAAAAACGCGTAAATATCGCTGTCCGAATAAAGCGAAAGCGAGCCGCCGTTGTTCGCGAAACGCTCAAAGGACGACATAATATCATCCTCCGCGCGCGTGTCGCGCACGATGATCTTACCGTCAAGATGACTTTCGGACGGGAGACGAAGCGTAAGCGACCCGTAAAGCGCGATCACCGCGGCTGTTATGCCGTTTCCCACGGTGTCGAAATAAATATCGAAGGTCGGTTCCTCGCTTATAACAAGTTCGTCCACATCTTTTGCAATAACGCCGTGTCTGCCGCGTATTTTCGGCAGCACATAAGTCGCGAACAGTACGGAATTGTCGCCTTTAAAGCTTATCTGCGTTCTTCCCTGTTCCGCGAGGGAATTGTATATCGGCATAAAATACCTGCGCCATTCCTCATCGGTATGATAAATGGTATTCTCATAGAGGAACCATTCGCCGTCGCGCGTCAGGGCGAAGCCACGGTCGCTTACCGACATATCTATTTCGCCGTCTATCGCGTTCACGTCTATGATGATATCGGGATCCTCGTCCGCTATGCGCACCGCGCCGAGCGTCAAGGAATCAAATATGACCGTGAAATCCACATACCTGAGCAAGGGGAATATCCGCTTTGCCGCGAGAGAGCCGAACGACGTTCTGTACGCAGCCTTCATGTAAAGCTGCGTGTCAGCCGAGCGGTTTTCGTAGGTTTCCGCAAGTATTCGTATTATCGCGTCCTGATACGCGCCGAATTCAAAATCCGTCGGATTATATTTTGTGTATCTGTCAAATTTAAATTCCTCGCCGTTGAGATAGCTTTCGAGAAAATTTTCTATACCTCTGAGCTTTATCCCGTTGACCGTCATCGACATTCCGTAAACCGCGCCGCCGCGCGGCGTTTTCGTTATATGCAAAGTAAATTTCGCACCGAGCCTTTCGCGCTTTTTTTCACTGTTTAAAAAGCCGCCGCAAAGCTTCTTCGCTATCCTGTCGTTTTCGTCAACAAAATCCGCGCCCTCTTCAAGCTCCTTCTGTCTCTGCATGAGCGTGGCTACGATATGCTTGCACGCGGTATTCATCGTCTCATAATAGGGACAGGTGCAGAAGCAGTCTGTCACGGCGTCCTCGGAAAGCTTAACGTTGACGCTGTAAAGCTCCTCGCCGTCCACAACGGCAGTTATTAAATTTTCCTCGCGCCTTCTCAGATGAACGCGTCCCTCGCTGAAATACTCAAGACCTCTTTTGTAAATCGTGGGCGACGAGATTTTCTTTATCATTGTTTCCGTGATCCGCATATATTAGCCCTTCTTCACGCCGATATCCGGCTTATCTAATAATTATAGCACATTTACCGCCGATATACAATATTATTTTTATATATTTTACTCATAGATTTAACATTCCCGCTGTGATAAAATATCGGCGTAGAAAACATTGAAAGGATAGGCGTATATGGGTAAATTTGACGGACTGCTTCTTCTGAGCGACCTTGACGACACCCTTCTCACCGCCGACAAGCGCGTGTCCGAGGAAAATTCGCGCGCGGCGGAATACTTCATGCGCGAGGGAGGTCTGTTCACCTTCGCAACGGGGCGCGTCGTCGCGGGAGCGCGGCTTATGCTCGAATATATTCGGCCGAACGCGCCGATGGTCTGCTATAACGGCGCGGCAATTTATGATTTTTCGAGCGAAAAAATGCTTTGGTCACGCGCGACGGGAAAGGACGCCGAAGCGGCGGTCGAATACATAGACAAAAAGCTCCCGTTTGTCGGGGTCGAAATATGCACGAAAGACAAAATATATCTGTCAAAGGTCAACGACGTCGTCAGGGCGCACCAAAAATTTGAGCGTCTGCCCGACAATTTTCTTGACTATCACGACGTCGCGGAGGATTGGATAAAAGTTCTTTTCATGACCGACGAGGACAAGCTGCATCTTGTCAAAGAAGCAATAGCCGAATCGGAATTTAAGGATCGGTTCACATTCGTTCAGTCAAGCCCGTGGTATTACGAGCTGTTACCGAAAAACACAAGCAAGGGCGAGGGGCTTATCCGTCTCGCCGAGATCCTCAGCATACCCGTCTCAAACACTATCGCCGTGGGCGACAACGAAAACGATCTTACTCTTATATCCCGTGCCGGCTGCGGTATAGCGGTGGAAAACGCCGTCGCCGAAGTAAAAGCACGCGCCGATCATATCACGGTCGACAACACGTCTCACTGTATACGCTCGATCGTCGAATCGCTCGAAAACGGTGAAATTACGATAAAATAACCTCACGTTTTTCAAACGCAAAAATCAGGTCGAAAGACCTGATTTTTTTTATACTGTTATTTTCTTTATTTCCCTCGCGGGTACGCCCGCCGCGACCGTAAGCTCCGCAACGTTCCCTCTCACGACGGCTCCCGCCGCGATCACCGCTCCGTCGCCTATTTCCGCGCCCGGCAAAATCGTCGCATTGGAGCCTATCCACACGTTATTGCCTATTTTCACGGAAGCGGCTCGCATACTGCCGCGTTTCGCGGGATCCAAATCGTGGTTTATCGTCGCGATAACAACGTTATGACCTATAAGAACGCCGTCGCCTATCGTAATACCGCCCCAATCCTGAAATCGGCAGCCGGAATTGATGAATACGTTTTTCCCAAGGGTTATATTCAGCCCGCAGTCCGCGCTGAACGGCGGGAAAAGCCCGAATCCCTCGTCTGTTTCATGTCCGATAAGCCGCGAAAAAATGCCGCGTATCTCATCCGCTTCATGATACGAGCCGTTAAGCTCCGCGGTTATTTTCATCGCGCGGCGGCTCAGCTCGTGCATTATGGAGTGCAGATCGGAGCCGTCCTCCACGCTGCCGCCGTTTTTCATATATTCAAGAAATTCCTTTTCCGTCACCTTATCCGCTCCTTTATTTAATGTCTGTAATAATCGTTCACCGCGTCGGCGCGTTCTCCGACGCGCCCGCTTCGAGCGGCAGACTTATCGGCGCGCCGAGCGGCGTTATATCCTTCATATCCCAATAAAAAGCCTTAACGCAGTCCGCATTTTTCGGCGCGTCGTTTATATCGCCCTGCGAATCGCGGCATATCCTTACGGCGCAAAGCGTCCCGCCGGAGTAAAACGCGAGGATCAAAGTACCGTTTTCCGATGCGTTTTTTACGCTTATTTTATCGCCGTCCGTTGTCAATTCCGGCTTCGCCGAACGCATATCCAAGCGGACAAGCTCTATCCCCTCGTCTCGGCCGAGGTTACGGCTGTACTGCTTATCCTCCGCGTTGTTCCAATGCTCGTGTACGCCGAGATTCGTTACCGCGTTTCCCTTACCGTCCGTATATACTGTTCCCGAAGGAGGATTTTGGATAAGCCCCGCCTCGTGAAGATAATTTTCGTTCGTAACGTCGGCGGCGGCAGGGTTCGCTGATGTGACCGTCGGTTCGTTTATCAGAAAGTCCGCGCCCACGCTGTCTATCGCCACGCCGTCCTGCGACATAAATACGCTCGACGTGTAATCGCCGTTGAACGGCGGCTGCTTCCACGTTGCATTGTCACGCGTTATCGAGGAGCCTTCGGAGACGGCACATATTATCGCGTCGAGCATATACAATACCGTCTTGCCGCCCAAATCGGCATTCGCGGCGAGGTCGACGAGCGGACTGTATATTCCCATCTCGCTCCGCGTCAGCCATTGATGCAGATTCGCACCCTCCGGCGGACGCATGGCGTTTCCGTTTATAAACGAACCGAAATGATTTTTACCGCACAGAGTTATGCCGTAGCTGTGTCCCTTCAGATTCGCGAGATTTATGATGTAGCTTGCTTCGGTGACGCAGACAGGCAAATAATTTATCGCGCCGCCGAATTCATGCGACCATCGTATCGGCGCGTTTTCATCGGCGGTCCCGTTGTCGCGCGAAACAAATTTTACGCCTTCAAGGTTTCCCTCGGTACACATCTCCGTCATGTAATTCGGGAAAAGCCTCGACACATCGTAAACCGTAATGTTTTCGGGCTTCACGCCCGCTTCGCCGACGAGCGACCCGAGAAGCGTTTTAAGCAAAACGGGGTTGGTATAGCTCATGGCGGTTTTGCCGGAAACGTCGTCGTCCATTACCGCCGAGCCGTTTATGTTCGCCTTTATCGCTATTTTTTCTCCTTCAACGTAACCGCCCGTTTTACCTCTGCGGGCGTTGATATTTTCAAAAAGAGCTTCCCAGCCCTCGGCGGCGGTGGATTTGCCGGCGAGTGCGGCTATCGACGAATCGACCGTTTTACGTATCTCGTTTTCGTCAAAATTGTCCGTTTCCCACCAATATCCGCTTCCGTCCCAGTCTACGCAGTCGGGATCGTGCGCCCACACGACGCGTCCCGGACACACGCCCACTCCCTCGCCGTAAGGCTCGTGAGACGCGAAGCCGCCCGACGCGCTTGCTCCGAGCGGCATTGTCGGCAGACATACCGCCATGCTTAAAATAACGGCAAACAGTCTTTTCATAGAAACCTTCTCCCCCAAAAAACTATTTAAGGCTTTTGTTTAAAAAATCCTCGATTTTATCGAACGGTATTCTGTCCGTTCTGTCGTAAAGGTCGATATGCTCCGCGTCGCCGACAACGTACATTTCCTTGGGTTCACAGGCTTTTTTGAAGGCTTCGTCGCTAAAAAAGCGCGAATGAGCCCGATCGCCCACTATAAACAATATCGGACGCGGCGAGATCTCATCGAGATGAGAGAGCAGATCATAATTTATAAACGGAATATTGCTTGTCGTCGTGAAACCGCCGCGCGCGCGTTCGTGATGACCGCGTTTGACGGCGTAAAAACGCATCCACTCCGCGTCCGGCTCGCCTATCCCGTCCGGCACGGCGTCGAGCGGCGTTTCGGGGAACGATGGAATATATTCCGGCATATAACCGTTTTCCGCATCCTCCCAGCGTTTCGCCGCAAGCGCGTTTTTCATTTCGAGTATCTCCTCGCGCGTCATCGACATACGCGCCGCCGCGCTCATATCGTACATACTCGCCGTTATGACCGCCTTGATACGCGTATCCGCCTGCGCCGCGCTCAGCGCGAAGCCGCCGCTGCCGCAGATACCGAGCGCGGCTATCCTCTCTCTGTCGACGTTGCTTTGAAGTCCGAGAAAGTCCACGCCCGCGCTGAAATTTTCCGTGAACATTTCCGGCGACGAAACATGACGCGGCTCGCCGCCGCTTTCACCCATAAAACAAGGGTCGAACGTCAGCACGATAAAACCGCGCTGCGCAAGAGAATTTGCGTACACGCACGGTCCCTGTTCCTTCACGCCCCCATATGGCGCGCCGACTATCACAGCCGGATATTTCGCGTCAGGGTCGTTGTCCTTCGCTTCGTACAAGTCGCCCGCTATCATAATTCCGTAACGGTTCGGATAACGCACGTGCGTCCTGCTGACATTGCCGTTCAATTTACAAATATAATCACTCATTTTATTTCCCTCCGTAATTTCTGCTTTACTGCCGCGCCTACGCGCTCTTTGTTTATACGTTTCTTTGTCTTGATTATATAATATATGATGCGAATTGTCCAATACTTATGTCAAATAATAAGAAATGCCCAAGAAGCATAACAAAAGACTGCCGTTCGGTTTCGCCAAATGCTTGACAGGCATTTCACGCGCGTTATATAATTAAAATGAGAGGTGATACCATGGAAATACGCGTATTGAAATATTTCCTCGCGGCGGCACGCGAGGGCAGCATAACGGCGGCGGCGCAGGCACTCAATATCACGCAGCCCACGCTGTCGCGGCAAATACATGAGCTTGAGGACGAATTGGGCAAAAAACTTTTTATACGAAGCAGCCACAGCATAAATCTGACCGAGGAGGGATTTATGTTAAGGCGGCGCGCCGAAGAGATCGTGGAACTTGCCGAAAAGGCGAAAACGGAAATAAGCGCGCCCGAAGACAACGTAAGCGGCGATATTTATATCGGCGGCGGCGAAACGGACGCGATGAAATACATCGCGCGTATAGCCGGAGAGCTTCGCGACGACTACCCGATGATAAAGTATCATCTGTACAGCGGAAATTCCGAGGACGTTACGGAACGGCTCGACCGCGGTCTGCTCGATTTCGGCGTGCTTATCCAGCCCGCGGATCTGTCAAAATACAGTCACATACCGCTCCCCGCAGCGGACGAGTGGGGCGTGCTGATGCGCAAGGACAGTCCTCTCGCGTCAAAGAAAGCCGTGTCTATGACAGATTTAAAAAAAGCACCGCTGATATTGTCAAGACAAGTCCTTCTTGACAAATCCGGTGCGAACGAATTCAGCAGGTGGATAAAATCCGATATTGACAGTCTGAATATCGCGGCGACATATAATCTTATTTATAACGCGTCCGTGATGGTCGGCGAAGGTCTGGGATACGCCGTTACGCTCGACAAGCTCGCCTACGTCGGAAGGGACAGCAGCCTATGCTTCCGTCCCCTTACGCCGAAGCTTAAATCGAACCTTGACCTTGTATGGAAAAAATACAGGACGTTTTCGCGTCCCGCGAAATTGTTTTTGGAGCGCGTCTACGCACAATTCGCCGGTGAAGAATCAATCGTGTGACGGACGCGTATCCGCCGCGATAAGTCCGCGCACGACTTCGCCCGCCGCAATAAGACCCGCCGCCGCCGGCACAAACGCGACGCTCCCCGGCACGGCGCGTCCGCGCTCGTCGTTTTCTCCTTCGGCAAAATTACGTATCGCTTCCTCGCGCGAGTACACTACCTTCAATTTTTTTATTCCGCGTTTTTTTAATTCGCGCCGCATGATCCGCGCCAGCGGACACACGGACGTTTCATAAATATCCGCGACCTCGAGACGCGACGCGTCGAGCTTGTTCCCCGCTCCCATACAGCTTATGACCGGCACGTCCGACGCGGCGGCGCGCGTAATGATTTCTATCTTACCTGTCACTGTGTCTATCGCGTCTATTATATACGAGTACGCCGACAGATCGTAATTCTCTGCGGTATCGGGCATATAGAAGCATTTATGCGCGTTCACTCTGACGTCGGGATTTATTGACAATGCCCTTTCCTTCATAACGTCTACCTTGAAGCGTCCTATCGTTTCGCATGTGGCGATGATTTGACGATTGAGATTTGTGACGGACACCTTATCATGATCAAATATATCTATTTCACCCACGCCGCTCCTGACGAGTGCTTCCGCCGCGCAGCCGCCCACTCCGCCTATTCCGAACACGGCGACGCGCGCGTTTTTCAGACGTTCCATAGCCTCGACTCCCAAAAGCATACGCGTTCTCGAAAACATATCCGATACCATAACATTCCCCTTCTCTCCGCGCATTTGCCGCGAAGTTTTTATTTTCCGCGCGGCATCGGACCGCGCAAAAGAAAAAGTATCAATACCCTGACGGATACTGATACTGTCTGCTGGTACGCGATCAGGGGTTCGAACCCTGGACACCCTGATTAAGAGTCAGGTGCTCTACCAACTGAGCTAATCACGCATATCGTTTCATCTCAACGACAAGCACTATAATACCATAAAGAAAAGCTTTTGTCAACACTTTTTTTCAAAAAAATAAAAATATTCTCGTCCGAAATCGGCGTATACGCTCAAAGACGAACCGCGCGAAGAAAAACGCTTCACGCGGTTCGGAATATAAAAATCAGTCCGTTTTTACGTTTGCCGATATATTGCCGCGCATACACGGATCGTCTATGACGAGCGTGTCCATTGTATATCCCTTGTCTTTTACATATATGTTGACGCTCGGCTTATCCGTCATCATTCCGACGTTGCCCGAAATGACAAGTTTTTTCAGTCTGCGGCAGTTTATCTCAACGTCCGAGCGCGTATACTTCTGAGTGATAGAAGCGTCGCCGTCTTTGAGATTCATTTTGTTGTTCATTATATAAATACTGGCGTACTCCTCGTCGCTGTCCGAATATGCCGAGAAGCAGCGCAGACCGCGCGTCTCGATATCGTTGCATATATATTTCTGCTCAAACGATGACGCGGGCTTTATATACACCGCTTCGGTCGACGCCGTGTAACGCTTTACGGAATTTTCTCCCGTATTGCGCACGGTGTTGCGGTATACCAGTTCATACGGACCCTCTATCGCCGTTTCCACGGCGTTTTCAACCGTGTTGTTTTTCACGACCGTTCTCGGCATCGACGAGCCCGAACCCGCGAAAATCGCCGCGCAGCCCACGCCGCTCGTGAGAGCCGCCGCGTCGTTCACGGACGGAACGCCGAAGCCTATGTCCGTACAGACGTTATTTTCGATAACGTTTACGTATTTTCCCGATACGTCCGGCGACCAGTAATCTATCGCTCCCCATACCGTTTTTGTTATTTTGTTATTGCGGACGACATAATCGTCGACCGAGCCGGTGAAGCTTACGGCTTTACCGCAGCTGTTGTCAATATTACAGTTTTCTATCAATATACCCGAAGACGGACGCTCCTTGCTGCCAACCACGCGTATGCTGTAACCGCCGTTCGTGTTGTCGCTCATCTTGTTTCCGCAGTTAACGAAAGAACAGTTTACAACGCTCACGTTCGTACAGCCGAAAAAGACAAGCCCGTTATTTGTGAAATTGTTAAAAGTACAGTTGTTAAATATAATATTGTCGCAATACTCGAATTTTATCGAATAAAAATCGTTAAAATCCACGTTCTCGACATATATATTCTTCAGATTTTTTATTACCTGATATTCGGGAATATCCTTCGCGTACGCGCTGTTGAGAGCCGCGCGCTCGCCGCTCGCCGAGCGTAAAACAAGGTCGTTTGCAAACACGTTCGGATAACCCTTCGCGGCTTTGAGAGTATGGACCTCATACTTCCCGCCGCCTATGGTGTATATTCTGTTATCTCTGCCGTTTATCACGTCTTCTATGTCGTCGCCGTAAGGAATTCTCGAAGGCTCGTTAAAATCAAAAAGCTTTGCTCCGAGCAGCTTATTCGACGTGTCGTACTGCGAAAAATCCGCGGCGGCAAGCACCTCGGGCGCGGTATGAAGAAGCTTGTCGTTCTCGCTTTGTATCGAAGCGGCATGGTTCCTTATGTTTTCTCCGATCTTCGTTACCGTCTCGGACGCGGAGGTCGACGAAGCGGACACGAAATTAACACCCGCGATTATCAAAACCGCAAGCGCAGTCAAAGCGGAAATAAGCTTTTTCATATCCGTCATCTCCTTCCCGCGTGCCTTACGCGCCGCTTTTTAAAATATATTATACCCGATACATTATATCATACGCGCGCGAGGGACGCAAGTATTTTGTCCCGATTTTATTATTTTTGTGCATTGTGATAAAAATTTTCGTTTTATGCATGAAAATTCATATGCGTGAAAAAAGTTTCATAACTCTAACAATGGCGCAAATAAGCCAAACACAGGTAATAACTTGATTTTTTATCATTTTTTTCGAATTTTTTGTTGCATATTGCTAAAAACAGTGATAAAATATAAGTTAGCTAATGTAAAACAGAGTGTGCATTTGCTGAATTTTTTACGCTCTGCAATATTTTAAGTTTTTAGAGGAGGTTTTTAACAATGTCATACGCACAAGACGTATTAGCACAGTTAAAAGAGAAAAACGCAAACGAGCCTGAATTTATTCAGGCGGCTACGGAAGTGTTAACATCACTCGAGCCGGTATTCGAGAAGCACCCCGAATACGAAAAGGCCGCGCTTCTGGAGAGGATCGTAGAGCCGGAAAGACAGATCATGTTCCGTGTTCCCTGGGTCGACGACAACGGCAAGGTACACGTAAACAGAGGTTTCAGAGTGCAGTTCAACAGCGCGATCGGTCCCTACAAGGGCGGTCTGAGACTTCACCCGTCGGTTAACCTCGGAATCATCAAATTCCTCGGTTTCGAACAGATTTTCAAAAACTCGCTCACAACTCTGCCCATCGGCGGCGGTAAGGGCGGCTCGGACTTCGACCCCAAGGGCAAGTCTGACAACGAGGTTATGCGTTTCTGCCAGAGCTTCATGACGGAGCTTGCACGCCACATCGGCGCGGACACTGACGTTCCCGCGGGCGACATCGGTACGGGCGCGAGAGAGATCGGATATATGTTCGGTCAGTATAAGAAGATAAAGGACGTTTACGAGGGTGTTCTCACAGGTAAGGGTCTCACCTGGGGCGGCTCGCTCACAAGAACGGAAGCCACAGGCTACGGTCTCGTATATTATGCGGCTGAGATGCTCAAGGATCTCGGCACGGACTTCAGCGGCAAGACAGTCGCCATCTCCGGCGCGGGCAACGTTGCTATCTACGCTTGCCAGAAGGTACAGCAGCTCGGCGGTAAGGTCATAACCGTTTCAGATTCGAACGGCTACGTTATCGACGAGGACGGCATCGACCTCGCTGCGGTTAAGGAGATCAAGGAGGTTAAGAGAGACAGGATCAAGGATTACCTCAATTACAGACCGAATGCCAAGTATGTTGAGGGCGCGGGTCTTTGGCAGGCTGTTAAGTGTGACGTCGCTCTTCCGTGCGCTACGCAGAACGAGCTTCTCATAGACGACGCAAAGGCTCTCGTTGCGAACGGCTGCATGGTCGTTGCCGAGGGTGCCAACATGCCGACAACTCTCGACGCTACTCAGTATCTCCAGGAAAACGGCGTATACTTCGCGCCCGGTAAGGCTTCAAACGCCGGCGGCGTTGCTACGTCCGCTCTCGAAATGAGCCAGAACTCGCAGAGACTTTCTTGGACGTTCGAGGAGGTTGACGCGAAGCTTCACGACATCATGGTAACTATCTACAAGAACAGCGTTGCTGCCGCGAAGGAGTACGGTCTCACGGTAGGCGGCAAGACAAACCTCGTTGCCGGCGCGAACATCGCGGGCTTCATGAAGGTTGCCGACGCTATGATGGCTCAGGGCGTTTGCTGATTCGAAGCGTACATTCACCGCTCCCGTAGCGGACGGCGGTTTTCATTCGAACAAAAAACATATAAGAAAAAGAAGGTATTTATAAATACCTTCTTTTTTCATGTTTATTCGCCGTTTACAGTTTCGTAAAATTGTTTAATCGTGTTCAGAATAAACATCTGCTGGTTGGCGGTAAGCTTCCTCATGTACGATACGCTTTGTTCAACAATGTTATTGCTTTCGCCTTTCACAATATCGCCGAGCAAATAATCCACCGTCACACCGAATATATTTGCAAGCCGTATCACTACCCCCAAGCTCATATTGCGTCCGTTCTCAATCAACGATATAAAATTTTGAGAAATTCCGGCTTTTTCTGCAAGTTCCTCCTGGGTAAGTCCCATTTTTTGTCTTTCTTGTTGGATCCTGTTCCCTATTGGATAAAATGCATCCATGGCAATCACATCCCTTAATATCAGTATAGTTATATTTTTAACTATTTTTTATATACTATATTAGGAATTAGTATTGACAATATTGATATTTTTATGTTAAAATCTATTTATCGACAAGATGATTTTAGGTTGGAAGTGATTTTTATGATGTCAAAAGGCGAGATCGCCGCGATCCTGAAAAATCTGCGTAAAATGTCGGGGCTTACTCAACAGCAGCTCGCGGATCTTATGGGGCGTTCACAGCAGGTAATAGGTCATTGGGAAACCGGCTATTCGCAGCCGGATATAGGCGCGCTTTTGGAGCTTTTCAAGCTTTATGATAAAAGTATAGACGAAATATTTTTAAACAGACCGCCCGTCAGCTCATATAAGGATTACGGCCGATTCAAAGAAGAGGTGACAAAGCAGCTTCGTCTCATGCGCCTTGAAATAGACAAGCTAAAACAATAGCTCGTCGCGGTCGAAGTTCATATGCGAGAGATACAGTCCGTTAAATTCCTCCGTCCGCGCAAGCGGCTCCTCAACGGATATTTTTCTGATATATTCTATCCGCTCGTCTGCGTCCGCGTTTGACGCGTATTTGACGCACCCGCCGAGCGAGCTGTTTCCGACGGTCACCGTCTTTTTATAAAACTCTTTCGGCAGTATTCCTATACCGCACGCTTTCTCGACCGACAGTCCGTGTCCGAACCCGCCCGCCAGATACACCGTCGAAACGTCCTCCGCGCTGATTTTGGCGCGGGCGAGAAGTATTTCCGTTCCGGCGCGTACCGCCGCTTTCGCCATCTGTACCTGTCTTATATCCTTTTGTGTGAACGTTATATTTTCGGTAAGTCTGAACCCTTCGGAAAATTCATCGCGAAGCAGTCCCGTTTCATCTATTATTCCATATTTAAAAAGCATGAAAACAAGTTCTAATATGCCCGTTCCGCAAAGCCCCCTCGGCGGCTTTGAGCCGATAGTTTTCAGAACGGGTTTTAGTGTCCCTGAATTTAGTGTCCCCAAATCGGGCGTTTTTGAGTTTAGTGTCCCCAAATCAACTCCGTACACCGCGCCGTCTACGCTTCCCATACCGCACGAAATAAGACCGCCCTCAAAAGCGGGTCCCGCCGCCGCAGACGCGGTCATTATTTTTTTACTGTCCCCAATAGCCATTTCTGCGTTCGTGCCGAGGTCTATAAACATATTTATTTTATCCGACTCCGCGAATCCGCACATATAAAGTCCGCTCACGATATCGCCGCCGGTGAACGCGCTCACGCAGCCTATAATTACTGTTTCGATTTTCGGCGAGGACGAATTTGTCACGGCGTCGAAAGTCGTTTTTATCGTTTTTGGATTTTCGACCGTAAACGGATAACGTCCCAGCGAAACGCAGGAATAATTCATCATAAGATACACCATGGTCGTGTTTCCCGCTATTACGACTTTTTTTACGTCCCCGTATCCCTTGGTCACTTCTCGGTAGCCCGTCAGAAGCGTGTAGCGTATATCCGACGACAATTCGTCGTTTCTGCCGCGGTTCGCCGCGTCGATACGGGAAAGAACGTCGTGACCGAAACGACGCTGAGGATTCACCGTTTTGTATGTTTTCTGCGCGCCCTTTTCGGTTATGAGCGCGAAAGCGACGGTCGTCGTACCTATATCTATACATACCGCGCTGTCTCCCGCCGCCGTGCGTCCGTCGTACGCGTATTCCGCAACGGCGGCAAAATTCCCGCCGTACACGCCGCGCATCGGGCAGTCCGTGTTGGGACATGACGAACAGTCGTGCTCGGCCTTGAACACGGATCGGTCACGTGTAAGCTCCAACACGTAACCGAGCGTCTTATCGGGCGAAAACATAAACGCGTCCGTCAGCGAAACGTTTTTCAGTCCCGTTTTTTCAGCTATTGTTTTTTGGTCGCTCAGCGGAATATCCTCCGGCGCGGCAAGGCGTTTCCTTACGCCCAAGCCGTCTGCGGCGCACTGAAGCTTGACGGCGTTCGTAAGTTTTTTGTCGGTCTCAAAAATACAGTCGTCCGCCATGGCGTTGACAAGTATTCCTTTCATGCCCTCACCCGCGTCGAAAAGCGATTTTGAATAATCGCTTATACTGCCGCCGAGCGTCACAAGACAATAAACCTTATCGCCGTCGAACGCAGCCGCCGCACATGGGGACACTAAATCCGATACCGTCGTCTCAAGCTCGTCATAGTAACCGCTCACCGTATCGTAAACGCTGTTCCCCTCAAAGCAGTTCAGGGATTTTAAAACGCGTTCTTTATTTATTTTTATTTCTAAATCCTCAAGGACTATATTTTTCATATTACCACCCACGAATGAAACAGCGGCGCAGCGCGCCGCATTTTTATCTGAACATCTTATCCGCGCGCTCGAATACCTCCTGCGATGACGCAGAGCTTTCTCTGTTCATACGCTTCAGCGGAACAGAGGAGTTACCCGTGAATCGGTTCACGCCGTAATCGGTACTGAATGAGATAGTATATCCGAGACTGTTTTTCACCGCGCCGTCAAGCTCGCTCGTGTAATATCCGTAAGGCCACGAAAGGCTCACGGGGGTTATGCCCGTGACGTTTTTTATTATATCCGCGCTGTTCTGTATGTCGGTCAAAACATCGTAAAACGAGTTCGGATTTGTGTATATGCCTTCAAGCAGAGCCTTTGGAGTTTGATGTATGGCGTTCGTGTGATTTCCGATTTCCACAAGACCGCTGTGCGCCATCTCGTTTATTTCATCGCTCGTCAGATAACCGTATCTGTTCACATACGAACCGATAATATACATCGTCGCCTTCGCGTCGTAACGCTTCAGCACGGGGAAAACATCGGTGTAAAAATTCGAGTAACCGTCGTCAAACGTAAGCAGAAGTATTTTTTTTCCGTCTATCGCGGACATATCCTCAGAAGCAAGCTCCGCAGCCGTCATCGGTATATACCCGTTAGCCTTGAAAATCTCTATATCTGCGGCGAGCATATCGGGAGATACCGTGTAGTCGCTCCAGCGCGCTTCGTCGCTCGTGACGCTGTGGTACATCAGCGCGGCAACGTTTGCCGCGGCAAAGACCTGCGAGGACGACGTCATTATTATAACAGCGGCAAAAACCGCGATGATCTTTTTCATTTTTATTCCTCCATATTGTTAATTATATTATAAGGAGGGTATTCTGTCAAGCACCACCGCCGATACCGAAAGCAAAAAAAGGCGTCCGCAAAAGCGGACGCCGCAGTTGTTATTTAGTTTTCAGCGTCGAAAAGCTCTTTCTTTTCGTCAAGTACCTGCTGATAGCCCGCCGCCAAGTAATCCTGGCACGCAGCCTCGTAGATAGAATCAAATTCCTCAGGCTTGCAGTTCGTAAGGTCTACCTTATGAACGAGCCAGTTGTCGAGCAGCGTTCCCGCGAGCGTAGACAATGACGTAACCGGCTTTGTGAAGATATAGTCGGTGTAGAGATAATCCTTGCCCTTCTGGAAATTCTCGTATGACTTGCGGATTATCCACTCGTAGCCCGCCGGAGCATACATCTTTTCCTGAGCCTGAACGTTAAGCTCCTCGTCGCCGAGGTCCTTGCCCTCGATTACGAGACACCACATATCCTTGTTGCCGTTGTAGTTAAGTCTTTCCTCGCCCTCATAGCCGTCTATAAGGATAGGAACTTCGCCGTCCATAGTATACGTTACGCCCTCGATACCGTTCTGCATTACGAACAGGTTGTCGTTGAGCCACTCGAAGTACATCATGATAGCTTCAGGATGAGCGCAGTTAACATTGATACCCGAAACCATACCGAACGGGTTGTCATGTCTGCCCGGCGTCGGATGACCGAAATCGGGATCGTCGTATGTCGAAAGGATAGTTACCTCAGCGTCGGGAACGTTCTGCTTCAGCGTATTGATAACGTCGGGGTTCTTCGAGAGATAGTCGGCGTATGTGCCGGCTTTACCCGATACGAAAGCTTCTCTTGCCTTCGAGCCGTCCTTATCAAGGTACCACTCGGGGCTGATAAGACCCTCGTTATACAGCATATTGTCGTGCTGGAGCTGCTTCTTAACGGGTTCCCATGTGAGAGCCGCAACCGTCAGGTCGCTGTAAAGAGCGTTGTCCTCGTCGGACAGCGGATACGGTCTGTACTTGTACGCGCCGTAGTAAGCGTTTCCGAGCGAAGCGGTAGCGGGGATCGTACCCTCGCCGCCGAGCTTAGCGTCTCTGAACTTGCGGAGCATATCGTCATATTCCTCCGAGCTCTTCGGCTCTTCGATACCGAGCTTATCCATCCAGTCTTTTCTTACGAGCGTTATGAAGTTATACGCGTCGGGTCTTGTACCCGCCATGAACAGCTTCTCGCCGTCAACATATGTGTACTCGTCGAGATCCTTCGTTCTCTCATAGAAATGAGGAGCGTACTTCTTTATCATTTCCTCGTCGAGAACCTGGAACGCACCCTGATCGGCGAACGAAATTATCGTCGGATAGTCGTAGTTGAAGATGATATCCGGCTGATTTTCCGGTTTGCCCGCCAAGAGCTGGTTAAACATTGTAACCTCTTCCTTACGCGGAATGGAGATGTACGTAACCTTGATGTTGTGCTTGTCGCCGAACTCCTTCTGAACATACTTTGTCCAGTAGTTGTCCGTTACGTTAGCCTGACCCGCGTTACCTCTGTCGTATACGGGGATCTTGATTTCGATCTGCTCGGGATAAACGTAGTTTTCAACGTCCTCGCGCGACATGATCTCGTCCGTATCAACGTTGGCACCGCCGCCTCCGCCGCAGCTTGAGAGCGCGCCCGCCGTCGTTACGAGCGTAGCCGCGGCGAGAAAAATACTTAATAACTTTTTGAATTTCATAGCTTTTGATCCTTTCTTTTTATAAAATTTTATTTAAAATGCTCCGTGCATTTATTAACCCTTTACCGCGCCTATCATAACGCCCGTTACGAAGTATTTCTGAACGAACGGATAGATTATAACGATAGGCAGCGTCGCGAACATAATAGTCGCGGACTTTACGACCTCGGCAGCCTGCTGCTGACCGCCGCCCGCCTCCTGCGCGAGCGCGCCCGTCGAGCCTGACGCGTTAACGAGGTTATAAAGCTTTAACTGTAACGGCTTCAAAGTATCCGACTGGATAAAGTACAGCGCGTCCGTGAACGAATTCCAACGACCTACCGCGTAGAACAGAGCCAAGGTCGCGAGAACCGACTTTGACAGCGGCAGCACTACCTGGAACAATATCCTGAAATCGTCGCAGCCGTCCAGCTCCGCAGCTTCGATAAGGCTGTCGGGGATAGAGTTCTGCATGAACGTCCTCAGGATTATCATATTGTATGCCGAGAATATCAGCGGCAGTACGAGGACCGCTGCCGTATCGAGAAGGTTCAGCGTATCCATCAGCATGTAGTCGGGGATAGTACCCGCGCTGAAGTACATCGTCATCAGGAATATCGTCGAGAGCACGTGTCTGCCCTTTAATTTCGGTCTTGACAGCGCGTAAGCCGAGAATATCGTTACCATCATGCCGAGAATCGTAAACACGACCGTCAGTATTACCGTAAACACGAGCGAGTGCATCATCGACGGGTCGCCCAAAACCGTTCTGTAAGCGTTGAGGTTCAGATGCTTCGGGATAAGGAATACGTTGTTCGCATATACGTCGGCGTCGCCGCTTATTGACATCGCCGCAACGTGGATAAACGGTATGATACAAACTATCGCCACAAGCGCGATAAACGCGTATATAAGCACGTCGGCGATATTATCGCCTATTGATCTTCTAATTTTTTTCGATGCCATTTTCACGCCCTCCTTATACAATACCGTCTTCGCCCATAAGCTTAGCTACTCTGTCGGCTATAAGCACGAGCACAACTCCGACGAGCGACTGGAAGAAGCCGACCGCCGTCGCTACATTGTACTGACTGTTTTGCAGACCGACGCGGTAAACGTATGTGGCGATAACGTCCGAAAATTGTGTAACCATCGGGTTTGACAGCGTATAAGGACGCTCGAGCGAGCTTCCCATGATACGTCCGAGACTCATGATAAGCATAACTATGATAGTGGACTTCAGACACGGCAGAGTGATATTCCATATTTTTCTCCATCTGCCCGCGCCGTCAACGGTAGCCGCTTCGTAAAGCTCGGCGTCTATGCCGGTAATCGCGGCGAGGTAGATAATGGTACCCCAGCCCATGCCCTGCCAAACGCCTATGAGCACGTACATTACGACCCAGTGATATTTTTCCGTCAGGAACGGTATAGTATTGCCGCCCATTCGGGTGATGAGAACGTTAACGTAGCCCGAAAGCGGAGCGAAAAGCTGATACGCGAGACCCGCTATGATGACCCACGACAGGAAGTGCGGGAGGTAGAGTATGGTCTGCGTCGTGCGCTTGAACCACTTGCAGCGTATCTCGTTGAGCAATATCGCGAGGATCACCGGAGCGGGAAATCCCACAAGCAGGTCAAGAATGTTAAGTAAAAGCGTGTTCTTCAAGGCTATGTAGAAATCTCTTGACTTAAAGACCTTTTCGAAGACCTCCAGACCTATAAATTCCGAACCCGCGAAGCCCTTTATAGGTTTATAATCGAGAAACGCTATCGACAGACCCGCAAGCGGCAGGAATTTAAAGATGATAACGAGAAGAAACGGTATGAGAAGCAGGACGTAAAGCTGCCAGTCTCTTTTTAAATAGAACGCAATTCCCTTGCCGTCCTTTTTTTTAACCGTTTTTTCCGTAACTGTTTTTTCTTTTTTCATTTTATGTTGCCGACCCCCTTCATATATTTTGTAAATTTTGGCTATACTACATTATTTATAGTACCATTTTTTATGCAATTTGTCAATGCGTTTTTTAATTTTACGTAAAAAAAACCGACTTTTTATACAAAAGTCGGTTCTTGTTTTACGTGACCGCCGAAACCATGCGCAACGCCGCATAAAACCTTGGCAAAATAGATTTTCGGTTCGGTCATTTATTATTGATTTTGTCGCTCAGCGGCTTAAGCGTCGCTCCGTTCCAAAGGAACGCCTGGTATTTCTCGGACGCTATTTCCGTCTGCGCCGTCACGCTGCCGCCCGGCTCGACCGCTTTTTTATCCAGCTTCACGCCGGTGAGACTGCCGTTTTCGTCGTACTCGGCGGTAAGCAGGAATATAAGCTCCTCTTTATCCGTATTGTTTTTGACGACTGCTTTCGCCGCGCCGTTCGCCGCGCTGAATTCCTCGACCTTCAATTCCTTAGGCTCGCGGCGCGTGCCGCCGTACGCCTTAACGGCTTCGACCGCCTTACCGTCAAAATCGAACATCGTTGTGTTTTCGACAACGTTTCCGTCCGGCTTGTCGTCAGATTCTCTGTACGCCCAGCCCGAAAGCGACTCGTTAGGGTTCTGCGGGTCCTCGACGTGTATCATGGCGGGGTCCCAGTACAGCACGCCGTCGCAGTACCCCGACGCTTCAAGCTGTTCGAACAGATCGGACAGGAAGTTTTTCTGTCCCTCCTGCGTGTACGGGTACTTTTCGTCATAGCCCGGCGCGTTACTGTTAAGCTGTCCCGGGTAGCCGTTCTTCTTCGTCGGGTTCCAGTTATAGCCCGTTTCCATTATAAGCGTCTTTACTCCGTACCTCGAAGCCGCGGATTTGCAGACGTTTACGCAGTTTTCGATAGGTGCCTGCGTCCATGACGGATAATACGACATTCCAACAACGTCGAATTTTCCGCCCGCATTTTTGTACGCGTCAAAGAACCATTTGCACACGCTGTCCGTCATGCCGCCCTCGTTCGCGATATGTATTACGACCTTCGCATCGGGCGAAACCTCCTTCACAGCGTCATAGCCCCTGTTTAATATATCGGCGAGCGACTTCCAGCTCATCGGGCATTTTATGTCGTTCGCGTCATCCGTATTATTGTCGAACACAAGCTCAAATCTGTCCTTGTTCATATTCGCCGCGTATGTGTTCGCGAACGGGAAGAACATACCGCCGTTTATCTCGTTGCCCAGCGACACGTATTTCGGCTCGCTGCCCTGATTTTTAAGCTTTGTCATTATGTCCTTCGTGTACTCGTACACCAAATCTCCGAGCATAGAGCGGATCTCGGTCATCTGCGCGGCGGTCATCGACTTTAAGAACGCGGGATCTTTAACGTCGTAGCCCTTCTTGTCCTTTATAGCCTTTACCCAGTCCGCAGGAATTATCTGACGCGTTCCGTTCGACCAGTAATCGGAGTAATTGAACGTGAACTGTATATCCATACCCGCGTCCGCAGCGCGCTTGGACAATTTCAAGCAGTCCTCCTCGTTCTGGAAGCCCTCGGGCAGATAGTACGTTCCGTCTCCCCTGCCCTTTCCCGGGTTATTGGAAAGGCGTATACGCGCCATATTCATACCGTTTTCCGCGAGAAATTCAAACGGATCGACCTTGTTTGAATCCGCGTCCTTGTACACGCCGCCCAGGCTCTCGATGTACGAAACCTCGGTCATGTCGCCGCCGGCGTAAAAGTCCGCGGCGTAGGATGAACACGGCGTAAAAACGGCAAACGCGGTCAAAGCCAGTACCATTATTGCTTTTTTCATAAAAATATCCTCCGTATTAAAATCTATAAATACAGTTTATCATATTTTTATGAAATATACAACTTTATTTTTTTATTTTGATTATGTATTCCGTACCCCAATCGAATGAATTTTCCTCGATATCGGCGTCTATACCGCTTTTTTTCATCATATTTACGGCGCGGCGCACGGTGTTTTTGAATACCTTGACGTCGTTGGCGCGTGTCACGCGCATTTCGTTGATAGGCTTCGGTCTGCGCGCGTTCATCTCGCGGATAAGCTGCTCTGTCTGCGCGACGTTCAAATTGTCGCGGCATATGAGCTTCACGGCTTCAAACTGCTTGTCCTCGTCGCTGAGCAGAAGAAGCGCGCGCGCGTGACGCTCCGAGAGGTCGTAATCGCGTATCAGCTTTTTCACGAGCGGAGGCAGCCGCAGAAGTCTCATTTTATTCGCCACCGACGCCTGGCTTTTGCCGACGCGCACCGCAAGCTCGTTCTGCGTAAGTCCCTGCTCGCGTATAAGATTTTTATAGCTTTCCGCTATCTCGAAAAACGACAGATCCTCGCGCTGTAAATTTTCCAGAAGCGCGAGGATAGCCGACTTGTCGTTGTCGGCGTCGATTATAAGCGAAGGTATCTCCTCAAGTCCCGCCATCTGCGCCGCGCGGAAGCGTCTCTCCCCCGCCACAAGCTCGTAACCGCCGTTTGAGCGGCGCACGGTTATCGGCTGGATAAGACCGTATTCGGCGATAGAATCTCTAAGCTCCTCCATCGCCGCGCTGTCAAAATACTTCCTCGGCTGATTCGGATTCGGCGCGATCATATACAGCGGCAGCGATACTATTTTCGTTTTATCCGAAGGCTTTTTCAATATATTTATCATCGTATTTCTCCTGTAACCTCTTTTAAACGGCATACAAAAAGAGTAAGCAGCGATAATGTAATTGCTTTGATGAGTACACATGATGTTATTACATTATCGCTATTTACCCTCGGTGGTGGAAGGTGTAAGACAATTTTGGGGGTAGAACAGGGCCTTGGGGAAACCCTGCTGAAATGTACCATTTTGATACTTATCTGCCTTACATTTACTATTATAGCATATTTTTTCCATTTGGCAAGCATTTTCATGTGCCGCCGTTCGACATAAAACAACGTTTATTTTTTATTTCTGCAAATTGTAACATGTTCCGATAGGGGTTTTTGTCGCAATACCTGCTTTTCTCGGATATTTGAGCGGAGTTTGTCCTACTTTTTTTATGATAACTATTTTGTGACGGAGATCCGTGAACGGTATATCCGCTTCGTATACGCTCTCCGTTTTGCCGCCAAGAATGGCTATCGCGCGTTTTGCGTCTTTTATTTCCTCGTCTGCGGCGGGACCCTTTAGAGCAAGAAAATACCCGCCGCCGCGCAGAAACGGAACGCACAGCTCGGTAAGCGCGGAAAGTCTCGCGACCGCTCTGGACACAACGGTGTCAAACCGACCTCTGTACTGTGCGGAGCGTCCGCAGTCCTCCGCTCTCGCATGGACAAGCTCCACGCCGCCGATATTAAGCTCGGCGCATACGTCGCCGAGAAAATTCAAACGTTTTTTGAGACTGTCGAGCAGCGTCAGCTTTATTTCGGGTCTTGCTATTTTTAAAACAAGTCCCGGGAAACCCGCGCCCGTACCGACGTCTATGACGCGCTCGCCGACGCGGTCGGTACAAAGCGCGGTCATGCTGTCGAGAAAATGTTTTGTCAAAACGCCTTCGTCGTCCGTTATGGCGGTCAGATTCATCGTTTCGTTTCGTTCAAGCAGAATACGCGCGTATGACGCAAGCTGACCGCACTGTGCGTCGTTCAGTTCTATGCCCAGACGGGACGCGCCCTCCTTGATAATCTCCTTCTTTATCACAGCGACTTAAGCCACGGAACCATCGGGTCGACAAAAATCACGCGGTAACCCAGCTCGTTGGGATGACAGCCGTCGCCGTCGGGTCTCTCGGCTGAACCGAAATATTTTTTGGTCGTCTCGGGATCCTTGACGTTTATTCCGACCTCGGGGTTGTTCTGCCTGTATAGGTCAAGACAAGGTATTCCCCACTTGTCGCACGCCGCCTTTGTCAGTTCATAATACGGCTCGTAATACGGCTCCGCGCCTTTATACGTAAATGCGTTTTGTATTATGAGGAAACCGATCTTGCTTTCGGGATATTTTTCTTTTAATCCGCTGAAGATACTTTCGAGCGCGCCGGCGTATGTCAGCTCGTCATATTCGCCGCCGAAGCCCTCCGTCAGCTCTCCTATCGGCGCGTGGCTCCAATAATCGTTCACGCCGCCCTCAAGTATGATATAATCATAGCTTTTATCGAGCGAATCGACCGCGTCTATTATACACGGACGAAAATGTGTGTTGTCCTGCGACATAACGTTTTTGGTAAATGTCGAGCTGCTGCGGCACAGATTGTTTACCGTCATATTATTTTCTTCGCCTATGATCTTGCCGTAGCCGCCCGCCCAGTTTGCGCCGTAGCCCACGCTGTCGCCGAAGAGTACCATCGACTTGCCCGTTAACGGGTTTTCCTCGGTAATGTCTATCGTGCTCGTATTGCCGTCCCAATACACGGCGCAGTTAAGACTTTCGGACACAAATCTCAAGGGGACCATTGTAAAATCGTTATATATTACGGGCGGCTTGTCAAGCAGACGCATGACGCCGTTTTTTACGGCTATGTTACTGTCTATCGTAAGAGAAATCTCCGTTCCGTCCTTGCGGGACGTGACGGTTCTCGTGTCGGGATCCCATTCTATTTCCGCGCCCAACGCGCTGAATATGGCGCGCATCGGCACGAACGTTGTACCGTCGTCGATAAACGGTTCGGTCTCAAATGTCAAAGGCTTGCCTTCGATATTAACGCTTATGCCGTCCGCAGACGCGCTGCACGCGCCGAGTGCGCCGAGCGACATTATAAGCGTTGTCAGAAAAAATATTTTTTTCACAATATCTCTCCTCCTTTTTAATAACGCACATAATTTATCCAAGAATTTTATGTATCATGTCGGCAAGCTCTTTTGCCTTTTTCGTTATGTACTCAACGTCCTTGCCCTCGATCATTACTCTTACGAGCGGCTCCGTTCCCGACGGACGTATAAGAACTCTGCCCTCGCCCGCGAACTCGTCCTCCAACGACTTGCACGCCGCCGCTATTTCCTCGTTGTCCATGTATGTGTCCTTGTTTTCGGGCTTTACCGTCGCGTTTTTGAGTACCTGCGGCATTACCTTTACTATGCCCGCCGCCTCGGACGCTTTCATGCCGGTCTTTTTCAGCACCGCCAAAAATTGCAGCGCGCTCACAAGTCCGTCGCCGGTGGTGTTGTGGTCGAGGAAGATTATGTGTCCCGACTGTTCGCCGCCGATGTTGTAGCCGTTTTTGAGCATTTCCTCAAGCACATATCGGTCGCCCACGCTTGTACGCGGAATGTTTATGCCGAGCTTCTCTCCTGCAAGGAAAAGTCCGAGATTGCTCATTACGGTGGCGACGAGAGTATTCTGTTTCAGCTGTCCGTTATCGCGCATGAATTTTGCGCACGCCGCCATTATCTGGTCGCCGTCTATGAGACTTCCTTTTTCATCTACGGCGAGCAGTCTGTCCGCGTCGCCGTCGAACGCGAGACCAACGTCCGCGCCGATCGACGTAACGTACGCCTGAAGGCTCTCCATATGCGTCGAGCCGCACTTGTAATTTATGTTCACGCCGTCGGGCGTGTTGTGGATAGCTTCGACGTTCGCGCCGAGCTTATTCAACGCTTTGAACGCCGTCTCGTACGCCGCGCCGTTGGCGCAGTCGATAGCGACCTTCATGCCGTCAAGACGGCAGTCTATCGTGGACACGGCGAACGCGACGTAATCCTCGACCGCGTTATGGTTCGCGCTCACATATCCTACGCCGCCGTGCGTCGGAAGCTCGTCTATATGCTTTTCTCCGAGTATATAGCTTTCTATCTCGTTTTCTATCGCGTCGCTTAATTTGTAGCCGTCCTGATTAAAGAATTTAATGCCGTTGTACTCGCAGGGATTATGCGACGCGCTTATCACAACTCCCGCGTCGGCTTTATAGTAACGCGTCAGATACGCGACCGCAGGCGTCGGTACTACGCCCAAAGGTATTACCTTCGCGCCCATCGAGCAAAGTCCGGCTGTCAGCGCGGCTTCGAGCATATCGCCCGATTTTCTCGTGTCCTTGCCTATGAGTATGCGCGGACGATGACCCGTGCTGTGCTTCGTCAGCACATACGCGCCGCTCTGACCCGTTTTGAACGCCAAATCGGCTGTCAGATCCTTGTTCGCGATACCTCTTATACCGTCGGTTCCGAATAGCTTGCCCATGTTAATCCTCCTTCATAAATTCCGATCACACTATTTCCGCACCGCTCTGAATATCCTTCAAGGTCGTCAGAACGGTCAGCTCGTCGCCGTATTCGGCGGATAATATCATGCCGCACGATTCAAGTCCCATTATCTTCCTGGGCTTCAAATTCGCGACAAACAATACGTTTTTGCCGATAAGCTCCTCCGGCGTATGGTACTTTGAAATTCCCGATAATATCTGACGCGTGTCGCTTCCGACTTGCAGCGTGAAACGCAGGAGCTTTGAGGACTTCGGTACCTTTTCACATTCTATGACCTTGCCGACGCGTATATCGAGCTTTTCAAACTCCTCAAATTCGATATAGTCCTTGTACGGCGCGATTTCTATCTTTTCTTCTTCGTCCGCGCCCATCTCGGCTGCCAGCTCCTCAAGCTTCTTTTCCGCGTCTATTCTCGCGAACAGAGGAACGGCTTCGCCGACGCTCGTTCCGGCTTTCGTAACGTCGAAACGCGCCGCGCTCTCATAGCTTAAATCGTCCGCGCCTATCTGCGCCGCTATTTTTTCGGACGTCTCCGGCATAAACGGGGCAAGAAGCGATGCTATGATACGTATCGTCTCGGCGAGATTGTACAAAACCGTGCCGAGACGCGCCTTTGTCGCTTCGTCCTTTGCCAATATCCACGGCGTTGTTTCGTCTATATACTTGTTTGCTCGGTCGGCTACCTTCCATATTTCGTCTATACTGTCGGCGACATGGAGAGTGTCCATTTTTTCGGCGATCTTATCGCGCGCGCCAGCAGCGACAGCCTTTAAGTCGTCGTCAAATTCTCCCGAAACGCCGCCCGACTGTATCACGCCGTCAAAATACTTGTTTATCATCGCGACAGTACGGTTCACGAGATTACCGAGCGTGTTCGCGAGGTTGCTGTTGAAGCGGCTTATGAACACCTCGTAAGTGATCGTTCCGTCCTGCGCGAACGGCATTTCGTGAAGCGAATAGTAACGTACCGCGTCAACGCCGAAGTGCTTCACGAGATCCTCGGCGTATATCACGTTGCCGCGCGATTTACTCATCTTTTCCTCGCCCACGAGCATCCACGGGTGACCGAACACCTGTTTCGGCAGCGGCTCGCCGAGAGCCATGAGCATTAT
>CANQJC010000026.1 GCA_947624165.1 uncultured Clostridia bacterium | reverse complement strand
GCTTCTGCTGCGTTAGCGGCATATGCTCCGTCGAGGCGAATTAAAAATATGGCGGTAGTAGAGGTGATTGCAAATGAGTGATTGGGGGGGTAGAAAGTTTTAACCTCATTTTCGAGGGTAGGAATATAAACATAAGGGGTATGTCAATTTTGACGTTTTTGTCTTTAAAAAGGCAAGTGTTTATGCGGGTTTCAGCGTTCTAAATATCTTATAAATGTGGACATATATATGTATCAAAAAGGCATATCGCTTGAATGAATTGCGATATGCCTTTTCTTGTACCCTGTCCGACAGCCTGTCATAAAATTATTGATTATACTGTCTTATGTCATACCATCGAAGGGCGGTCATTTTTTATATGTTTTTTATTCTCGCGTATTTCGGGAACCGATTTTTTAAAACGCCGCCCGATGCTTTGCCCCAGCCTACGGGAAAGCCGTTCACCGTCACGGCGCACCAACCGATTTTATCGGACTTGATCGTTTCGCCGCGAAGATAGCTTTTTAACGTATCGCTTTCGCAGGGGAAGTCAAGAGTGTTTTTTATATCGGCGCGCGTCAGCGCGAGACATAACGCCTGCGAAGGCTCAAACCTGTTTTTTCTGCAAATCCCCAGGTGAAGCCCGGCGCGCGCGACCTTTATTTTATCTATATTTATATCGCGCGGCTTTAAATAAAGATTTTCGCCGAACATACAAAATTCGCCGTCGAGCGCGGTGTTTAAATATTCCTTTTCAAATTCGCGGTACAGCTTCTCACCCTCGCATGACGCGGCATATTTTCCGCGCACAGTTTCGCCGCCGCCGCTGTCGAGATTTTTGAAAAGAGCGATAAAATGTCCCTCGCCGTTGTTTTTGTGCGGGAATATACGGCGTGTGTTTGTCATATCGAAATCCGAACTCGACCATTCCGTGACCCCGTGTGAAACCATATCGAGATTTTCCGGTTTGACGATTTCGACGTTATAGTTTTCAAGTACATACGCGCACACGCCCTCGTTTTCCTCGGGCGCGAACGTACAGGTGGAATATACGAGATAACCGCCGCCTTTAAGCATTTTCATGGCGCAGTCGATTATACGTTTTTGACGCTCGGCGCACGAGCGCGTGTGCTCCGCGCTCCATTCGTCCGCCGCCTGCGGTTCCTTTCGGAACATTCCTTCACCGCTGCACGGTGCGTCGACGATTATTTTGTCGAAAAAACGCGGATATTTTTCCGCGAGACGCTGCGGCGTTTCGTTTGTGACCACCGCGTTTTTCAAACCGAACCGCGCGATGTTGTCGGAAAGTGCAGAAACGCGCCCCCTGACGGTCTCGTTGGCGACAAGCAGTCCGCGTCCGTTTAAAAGCGCGCCCGCGTGCGTCGCCTTGCCGCCGGGCGCGGCGCATAAATCAAGAATAAAATCATTTTCACCGACGGGCAGCGCGGAAACTACGGACGATGCTGACGGCTCCTGAAAATAAAAAAGTCCCGCGATGTGATAGGGATGGTTACCTGATATTTTGGATTTATCGGCGTAATAACCGCCGCCGCACCACGGTATCGGTTCGAGCGGACCGAATTCCGACAAAACCGCGTCCTCCGCGCCCTTCTTCGCCGTGTTTATCCGTATTCCGCTAAAAATCGGCGCGGATTCCATAGCGTTTAAAAAATCGTCGTATTCGTTGCCGAGCATATTTTTCATTCTGTGTTCAAATTTTTCGGGCAGCTTCATATTTTTCTCCTCAATTAAACAGGGTCCGCTTTTGCGGACCCGAAATTACATTTTATCGCGCATTATTTTTTCAAGCTCGTCATAATCCACACTGTCGTCGTCAAATACGTTTAAATTGTTATGTCTGTTTTTATTTTTAAAATCTTCATGATCCTTTTCCGCTTGCTCGACGGTTTTTACTCCGTTTTGTACCCAGCGTTCGATGATCGAATTCATATAAGGGAAGGAAAGCTTGTTCGTCTGCATAACGCAGTATTCATACGCAAGTCCGACCATGTTTTCATCCATGCCGTATTCGTCGCGCCATTTTTTAAGATATGTTTCTTCGGTTTTGGAAAAATTCCTTCCGTCGATGCCGAAAAGCTTTTTTAGCGAGGAAAAATAACCGTTCTTTTCTTTTTCATCGGTAATGAATTTGTCGGCGGCGTCGATGGATATTATTCCGTTTTTATGCCACGAAACGGCTACCTTTTCAATATAGTTCATGCTGCGCTTGTCCTTTGAAACGCAGTATTCCAAAAGCATGGCTATGACCTCCGGCGACAGACCAAGCTCGTCATAAAACCAGTAAAGCGTTTCGATATCTCTGTTGCGAAGCGGTTTTCCGAGTATTTCCTGAGACAGCGTGCAAAGGTCGGCAAGCGCGCGGTTGTTTGTCATTTCCTCCGCGATCTCGTCCATGCTTTTTTTCGGCGTTTCGCGCTGTTCGTTTTCTGCGGCGGCCGCGTCGCCGAAAAGTACGTTTTCCTTGTCGTATTTGAGCGCGCCCAGCTTATCCCAATAGTCAAACGCGTTCACAACGTCGCTTTCCAAAAGATTGAGCTTTCGGGCGATTTCGCTTGAGGACATTTCGCGCCGCTCGGCTGCAAGCGAGAGCGCGAGAAGATAAACCTTGACATACGCGCCGTTCGCGGCGGGCATAAGGTTTTCTATAAAGTCGCATGAAACGGGAATAAAGCCGATATTACAATTAAATTTTGGCATAATATTTTTCTCCGTGTTATCTATTTATTATATTATATATCAAACCCAAGGTAAATGTAAAGATATTTTTTCTTAATGCTTTTCTTTAAATTTCAGAAAATCAATGTAATCGGCGAGCAGCTTTAAAGATTCCTGCGACAGCGTGCTTATGTCGTCGAACATTTTCGTTATTCTCTTGTAGTTCGGAATATCGGTCATGCCCATAAGATAATCCATACTCACGTCAAAATGCTTCGCTATTTTCAAAAGTAATTTTTCGTCGCGCGGAAAATGTATGCCGCTCTCGTAAAAGCTTATCATACTGCTCGATACGTTAAGAAGCTTCGCAATATCCTTCTGCTTTTCGTCGTTATCCTCTCTCAATGACCTTAACCGTTCCGCGAATCCCATAAGAACCACCTCCGCACACTTTATTTAATATGAAAATAATACAATATATTTAATTTTTATTGTTGCTTAAATTAAGAATGTTAATCTTTTTTGTTGACATTTTAGATATATTAAAATATAATGTAAAAAGATTAAACATACTGATTTGAGGTTTTTATATGGTGCAAAGGGGTCTATTGTTAAAAATTTCGGCGGTATTTTGCGCCGTGTTTGCCGGTGCGGGTGCGTTTACCGTCATAATTTCAACTGTTACGGGAAGTGAAAGCGTCATGTATACCGCGGCGTATGTCTTGACGGCGGTCGTTTTGACGGGCGTGTTTGTGTTTGTCTGCGCGTTCCGTACTTCGTACCGCCGCGCGGAAAAAGCCGCGCTTATTTTCATTTCCGCAGCGATTCTCATTTTGGGCGCGGTCTTTACGCCGTACTCGCCGTGTCACGATTCTCTGAATCTGCACAACGCGCTTTACAGCGTGTTGAATAACGAAGAAATCGACGTTTTTTTATAGAGCGTACATGAATTTTTGGATAAATAACAAGCTGACGCTCTATTGCTACATTCCGTTCGTAAAGCCGTTCAAGTCGGTAGAAGCGGGCGTTCGCGTATTGAACGGCGTGCTGAACGCAGGAGCGGTATTTTTCGCGGCGGGCGCGGTAAGCAACACAGTAAAGAACAGCCGTTTTGAACGGGTGCTGTTCATTATATCCTTTCTTTCGCCGTTTCTGCTCATGTCGGGTCCTTACATATACTTGCCGTCGCTGTTTTTCGCGGCGGCAGCCGTATTTTTTATAACGCTAAACAAGCGCGCCGCGCTCATGCCGTTTTTTATATGCTCGTCGCTGCTTTTTGTACTGCGCCCGACGTGCTTCGGATTTATTTTGGTATTCGTAACCGCCGGCGCGGTTTTTAAAATAAAGGATAAAAAAATCTTTTTAAAAGGATCGCTCGTACTTTTTCTTACAATAATATTTGCTTTTCTGTGTAAAAATGCGGTCGGGTACGCTCTTAATAAAACGGGGGCGCATAAATACCCGTCGATGCATAACGGCGCGTTTTTATGGACTGCGGAGCTTGGCACGCGGTCAAACGGCAATAAAACGGGAACGTGCTTTTATATGTTTTTTGACAAGGACGACGGCTTTGACGAAATACAAAATGACTTTAACCGCCTGTGGCTCAAATACTATGAGGATGAGTTTTACAAAACGAACAAAAGCGAACTTGAAATTTCCTCGCAAATAATACGATGATACGGTCGGGCGGCATGAAAGCCGCCCTATTTGTTTAAGAGCTGCCGAAAAAATTTTTCAAAAAAATACCGCTCCCGTACTTGACAAGGCGACGAATTTGTGATAATATAATAAACTGTATCTTAGACTTAAAATCGGGGTACTATCCTCTTAATTTCCAATATCATTGTATGTATTATAACATATATATATACAAAATGCAACCCTGAAATTTTTGGGAAGAAATTTAAGGATAAAAGCAAACACTGAACTACTTATTATAATAATGAGGTGATTTTAAACAATGTTGCATGAAGTAGAAGCGGGAAAAAACGTGCGTCTGAGCTACTCCAAAATCAAAGAAGTGCTTGAAATGCCCAACCTCATCGAGGTACAGAAAAACTCCTACAAGTGGTTTCTTGAGGAGGGTCTAAAGGAAATATTTCACGATATTTCTCCGATAACCGACCATGCGGGCAAGCTTGTTCTTGAATTTTTTGATTACAGACTTGATTACAACTCAAAGTACAGCGTTGAGGAATGTAAAGAAAGAGACGCAAAATACGCGGCTCCTCTTAAGGTAAGCGTGAGACTTATCAATACCGAAACGGGTGAAATTAAGGAACAGGAAATATTCATGGGCGATTTTCCGCTTATGACGGAGCAGGGAACGTTCATCATAAACGGCGCGGAGCGCGTTATCGTAAGCCAGCTTACAAGATCACCGGGCATGTATTACGAGTTTGAACGCGACAAAACGGGAAAACCCTTGTATAAAGCAACGATTATTCCGTACAGAGGAGCATGGCTCGAATATGAGACCGATTCCAACGATGTGTTTTCGGTAAGGATCGACAGAACGAGAAAGCTTCCCGTCACGGTGCTTTTGAGAGCGATGGGGTTAGGCTCCAACGCCGAAATTCTCGATATGTTCGGCGAGGATACAAGACTTCTTGCAACATTTGAAAAAGATACCACGGAGTCCAGAGACGAGGGACTTCTGGAAATATATAAAAGACTTCGTCCCGGAGAGCCGCTTAACGTTGAAAACGCGGAATCTCTCATAATGAATATGTTTTTCGATCCCAAGCGTTACGATTTGGCTAAGGTCGGAAGATATAAATTCAACAAAAAGATGGCGTTGGCGTCGAGAATCAGAGGAAAACAGCTTGCGGAACCGGCGGTCGATCCGAGAACGGGCGAAATTATCGCCGATGAGGGCGCGGAGCTTTCTCTGGAGCTTGCCACAAAAATCGAAAGAGCCGGCATAAACAAGGTTGAGCTTCTCGTCGAAGGAAAAAAGGTTCGCGTTTTTTCTAATAATATGGTGTATCTTGACGAGTATGTTGACATTGATATAGAAAACTTTCCCGTACCGACGGTAAGAAGAACCGTTCTCGAGGAAATAATCGAAACAGCCAAGTCGGACGACGAGCTGCGCGAGCTTATTTGGGAAAGAGTGGACGAACTCGCGCCGAAGCATATTATAGTAGACGATATGTTTGCCTCCGTAAACTATTGTATGAATCTTGCAAACGGGATCGGCAGCGTGGACGATATCGACCACCTCGGCAACAGACGCGTTCGCTGCGTGGGCGAGCTTTTGCAGAATCAGTTCAGGATCGGTCTTTCGCGTATGGAAAGAACGGTAAGAGAAAGAATGTCGACGCAGGAGCTTGAGATAATAACTCCGACGTCGCTGATAAATATAAGACCCATAATCGCGACGATAAACGAGTTCTTCGGCTCGTCGCAGTTATCGCAGTTCATGGACCAGCCCAATCCTCTCGCGGAGGTAAGACATAAGAGAAGAATTTCGGCACTCGGTCCCGGCGGTCTTTCGCGTGAAAGAGCGGGATTCGAAGTCCGCGACGTTCACTATTCGCACTACGGCAGAATGTGTCCGATAGAAACGCCCGAAGGTCCGAACATCGGTCTTATCACTTCTCTTGCGACGTTTGCGCGAATCGACCCTTACGGTTTTATCGAAGCACCGTACCGCAAGGTCGATAAGGAAAAGAATATAGTAACCGACGAAATCGTATACATGACCGCCGATACGGAGGACGAGTATATCGTGGCGCAGGCGAACGAACCGCTCGACGAGGAAGGTCACTTCCTCGACAAAAAAGTTTCGGCGCGTTACCGCGACGAGATTTTGGAAGTATCCGGCGACAGAATAGATTACATGGACGTATCGCCGAGACAGCTCGTGTCTGTCGTTACGGCGTGTATCCCGTTCCTTGAAAACGACGACGCGAACCGCGCGCTCATGGGTTCCAACATGCAGTGCCAGGCGGTGCCGCTTTTGACGACCGATTCGCCGATAGTCGGCACGGGTATCGAGCATAAAATCGCCAAGGATTCGGGCAGCGCGGTACTCGCGAAGGAGGACGGCGTGGTTGAAAAGGTCGCGTCGGACGTTATCGTTATAAAAGGCGACAGCGGTATAAAGCATAATCATAAACTTATAAAATTTGCGCGCAGCAACCAAAGCTGCTGCATAAACCAAAGACCGATAGTTCAAAAAGGCGAAAGAGTAAAGAAAAACGATATAATCGCCGACGGTCCCGCCATGGATAACGGCGAGCTTGCTCTCGGTAAAAATATTCTTATAGGCTTCATGACATGGGAGGGCTACAACTACGAGGACGCCGTATTGATAAGCGAGGAGCTTGTTAAAAACGACGTGTTCACTTCCATTCATATGGAGGAATACGAATGTGAAGCGCGCGATACGAAACTCGGCCCCGAAGAAATAACAAGGGATATCCCGAACGTGTCCGAGGACGCGCTGAAAGATCTTGACGAGCAGGGTATTATTCGCGTCGGTGCGGAGGTTCACGCGGGCGACATACTTGTCGGCAAGGTGACGCCGAAGGGCGAGACAGAGCTTACCGCCGAAGAAAGATTGCTCAGAGCGATATTCGGCGAGAAGGCGAGAGAAGTAAGAGACACGTCTCTGAGGGTTCCTCACGGCGAACAGGGTATAATCATAGATGTTCATAAATTCACGAGAGATAACGGAGACGAGCTTTCACCGGGCGTAAACGAGGTCGTTCGCTGCATAATCGCTCAAAAGCGTAAGATCTCGGTCGGCGACAAGATGGCGGGTCGTCACGGTAACAAGGGCGTTGTGTCGAGAGTGCTTCCGCAGGAGGATATGCCGTTCCTGGAGGACGGTACGCCGCTGCAAATAGTTCTTAACCCGTTGGGCGTTCCGTCTCGTATGAATATCGGTCAGGTACTTGAAATGCACCTCGGTTACGCGTACAGATGCCTGAGCCTTAAAACGAGACAAGAGCTTGAAAACACCATAATCGACGACGATTTCAGAGAAAAAATATTGAACGCCAAGGATAAGGTCCGCGACGGCGGATTTATAAAGCTTGCCACGCCGGTATTTGACGGCGCGCAGGACGAGGATTTGAAGCTCGCGTTTAAGGAAGCCGGATTAAGACCCGACTTCAAGTCGGTCGTATACGACGGACGCACGGGCGAGAAGTTTGACAACCCCGTTACCGTCGGCATAATGTATTACCTGAAGCTGCACCACCTCGTTGACGATAAGATCCACGCGCGTTCGACGGGTCCGTATTCTCTTGTTACGCAGCAGCCCTTGGGCGGTAAAGCCCAGTTCGGCGGACAGCGTTTCGGAGAAATGGAGGTTTGGGCTTTGGAAGCCTACGGCGCGGCGTATACGCTCCAGGAGATCCTTACCGTTAAATCGGACGATATAGTAGGACGAGTTAAGACTTACGAAGCTATCGTAAAAGGCGAAAACATTCCGAAGTCGGGCGTTCCCGAGTCGTTTAAGGTAATGGTCAAGGAGCTTCAGTCGCTTGCTCTCGATATCAGGATACTCAATCATAATATGGAAGAAATTGATATCGACGCATCTTTTGAGGACGACGACGAAGGAGTTGTCAGTGAAGATTTGATGCAGACGATGGAGGACAAGGACGGAATTTCCGACACGCTTGAAGAGGACGACCTCGACGATATAAATATGGTTTTGGACGGAGAATTTGACGACGACGAATTCGACGAAGAAACGGAGCTTGACGGCTCTTATGACGACGACGATTTCGACGACGATGAGGATTTCTGATCCTAACGTGTGAATTGGACTTGTAAACAGACTATGGAGGTTTTAAAATGTTAGAATTTAACAGCTTTGAAGCAATTAAAATAGGCTTGGCTTCTCCCGAAACGATTTTGAGTTGGTCACACGGCGAAGTTTTAAAGCCCGAAACCATAAACTACCGCACGTTAAAACCCGAAAAAGACGGATTGTTCTGCGAAAAGATTTTCGGTCCCACAAAGGACTGGGAATGTCACTGTGGAAAATATAAGAAGATCCGTTTTAAAGGCAAGATTTGCGAACGCTGCGGCGTTGAAGTGACAAAGGCAAAGGTAAGGCGCGAAAGAATGGGTCATATCGAGCTTGCCACGCCCGTTTCGCACATTTGGTATTTTAAAGGCGTACCTTCGTCGATGGGTCTTATTATCGACCTTTCGCCCAGACAGCTTGAAAAGGTATTGTATTTTGCCGCGTATATCGTTACCGACCCGGGCGGTACCGGTCTTATGCAGAATCAGATATTGACCGAAGCGGAGTATCGGGAGGCATACGAAAAATACGGCGATAAGTTTACCGCCGGTATGGGCGCGGAAGCGATAAAGACGCTTCTTGAAAGAATCGACCTCGACGAGCTGAGCGCGGAGCTGAAAGAAGAGCTTGACGGCGCGCAGGGTCAGAAAAAATCAAGGATCATAAAAAGACTTGAAATTGTCGAAGCGTTCAGAATATCGGGCAACCGCCCCGAATGGATGATCATGACGGTTATCCCCGTTATCCCGCCGGAGCTTCGCCCGATGGTACAGCTCGATGGCGGACGTTTCGCGACGTCCGACCTGAACGACCTTTACAGACGCGTTATAAACAGAAACAACAGATTAAAGAGACTTTTGGAGCTTGGCGCGCCGGATATCATTATCCGCAACGAAAAGCGTATGCTTCAGGAGGCTGTCGACGCGCTCATAAACAACGGCAGACGCGGCAGGACCGTAACGGGTCCCGGAAACAGACCGCTCAAATCCCTTTCCGATATGCTAAAGGGTAAGCAGGGTCGTTTCCGTCAGAACCTTCTCGGTAAGAGAGTCGACTATTCGGGACGTTCGGTTATCGTCGTAGGTCCCGAAATGAAGATATACCAGTGCGGACTGCCGAAGGAAATGGCGATAGAATTGTTTAAGCCCTTTGTAATGAAAGAGCTTGTTTCGCGCGGTCTCGCGCACAACATAAAGAGCGCGAAGCGCATGGTCGAGCGTACAAAGCCGGAGGTTTGGGACGTTCTGGAGGACGTTATAAAGGAGCACCCCGTGCTTCTTAACCGCGCGCCTACGCTGCACCGTCTCGGTATTCAGGCGTTTGAGCCGAGACTTGTCGAGGGACACGCCTTGAAGCTTCACCCACTCGTATGTACGGCGTACAACGCCGACTTCGACGGCGACCAGATGGCTATCCATGTGCCGCTTTCTCCCGAAGCTCAGTCGGAAGCGCGTTTCCTGATGCTCAGTGCGAACAACCTCTTAAAGCCGCAGGACGGTCACCCCGTAACCGTGCCGACACAGGATATGATCCTCGGTTCGTACTACCTGACCATAACGAAGGAGCATTACGACCGTATTATAGACACGATCCTTGCCGACGAAGCGAAGCTTGACCTTCTCGCGCAAAAGCTTGCCGTGTCGGAGCCGGAGGAAAATCTTGTTATTTATAAAAAGGACGAACCGATAAACACCTTCACGCAGCTTAAGGACGCTTTGAATTTCGTACGCAACTTGCCGGAGGTAATGAAGAACGAAACGGAGATCCACGCAAATCCGATAACCATTGTGCTTCCCGACGGCGCGGCGGAAATTTCATTGAAGAAGCTTATCGGTGAAATAAAGAAGCTTGTAATAAAGAAATACACCTCGTTTGACGAAGCGTTGCTTGCTTATGACAACGACAGCGTGTCGCTTCATGAGAAAATCCTCGTATCGGTCGCCATAGATACCGAAAACGGTCCGAAAACGAAAATGATAGAAACGACTGTCGGAAGAATTATTTTCAATAATAATATTCCGCAGAACATCGGTTTTGTCGACAGATCAAACCCCGAAAACGCATGCGATTTGGAAATCGATTTTATTGTCGACAAGAAGCAGCTTGAAAGAATAATAGATAAGTGCATCAGAGTATGCGGCACCTCGGAAACAGCGGAGGTACTTGATAAAATCAAGGCAACGGGATATAAGTATTCGACAAAGGGCGCGATAACAGTCGCCGTATCGGATATCGAAGTCCCCGAACAGAAAAAGGATATCCTTGCCGAAACGGAAAAGGGTATCGAGGAAATTCAGCAAATGTATCAGGCGGGTCTTTTGACTAATGAAGAACGCTACCAGCAGACAATCAAGCTTTGGTCAAAGGCTTCCGGCGACGTTTCAAACGCCATGATGGAGCATTTGGGCGAGTTTAACCCGATATTCATGATGGCGGATTCGGGAGCGCGAGGAAGCGTCAACCAGATCCGTCAGCTTGCCGCGATGCGCGGACTTATGGCGGATACTCAGGGACGTACCGTTGAAATTCCTATCCGCGCGAACTTCCGAGAGGGTCTTAACGTACTCGAATACTTTATTTCATCTCACGGCGCGCGAAAGGGTCTTACCGATACCGCTTTGCGTACAGCCGACTCGGGTTATCTGACGCGCCGTCTCGTAGACGTTTCGCAGAACGTTATTGTTCGTGAAATTGACTGCGGCACGGATGAAGGCGAATGGGTAACCGAAATAACCGACGGTAAGGAAAGTATCGAGCCTTTGTACGATCGTATCGTGGGACGTACCGCCATGCAGGACGTTCTCCATCCCGAAACGGGCAAGGTACTCGTAAAGAGCGGCGAGCTTATATCCGACGACCAGGCGACGGCAATAATCAAAGCGGGTATAGAAAAGGTTTATATAAGAAGCGTACTGACGTGTAAATCAAAGATAGGCGTGTGCGCGAAGTGCTACGGCACGAACCTTGCTACCGGCGACCTCGTGAACGTCGGCGAAGCGGTAGGTATTATCGCGGCGCAGTCGATAGGCGAGCCGGGTACTCAGCTTACGATGCGTACCTTCCACGCGGGCGGCGTTGCTTCCGGCAGCGATATTACACAGGGTCTTCCCCGTGTCGAGGAATTGTTTGAAGCAAGAAAGCCGAAGGGTCTCGCGATAATTTCCGAGATCGGCGGTAATGTCTCGATAAACGAGACAAAGCGTAAAAGAGAAGTTATTGTTCAGAACGACGAAACGGGCGAAGCGAAAACATACGCGATCCCTTACGGTTCCAGCATAAAGGTGCATGACGGCGACGTTATCGAGGCCGGAGACGAGATCACGGTCGGCAGCGTCAACCCGAACGATATTCTTCATATCAAGGGTCCGCACGCGGTACAGGTCTATATTTCACGCGAGGTTCAGAGAACGTACCGTATGCAGGGCGTTGACATTAACGATAAACACGTTGAGGTCATCACGCGTCAGATGCTCAGAAAAGTAAGAGTTGAAGAAGCGGGACAGACCGATCTGCTTATCGGTTCGTTGGTGGACAAATTTGAACTTGAGGACGCAAACAGACGAGTAGCGGAAGCGGGCGGTACGGAATTTGCCGTTGCGTCGCCGGTACTCCTCGGTATAACGAAAGCGTCGCTCGCAACGGACTCGTTCCTGTCGGCGGCTTCGTTCCAGGAAACGACAAAGGTTCTTACCGAAGCGGCGATAAAGGGTAAGATCGACCCGCTTTTGGGACTTAAGGAAAATGTTATTATCGGTAAGCTTATTCCGGCAGGTACGGGTATGAGCATATATAAAGATATTAACATTACCGTGGACGGCGAAGAAGTTGAAGAAAGCGAAACAGAATAAAAATCGTGATTTAAGGAGGCGTATCCTATCGGATACGCTTCCTTTTTAGAAATTACCAATTATTTCTTGACGCTCGGATAATTTTTTGATATAATTTTACTATAAAATAAGTTGGAGGAGGGTTCATCAATGGATTTAAACGAAATTAAAAATGCGGTTGAAAAGCTTGCCGCCGATGAGGCGACAAAGGAGCAGTTGAAGAAGGATCCTATTCACACAATAGAGCAGACCTTCGGCGTAGATTTGCCGGACGAGCAGGTGACCGCCGTTATCGACCATCTTAAGGATAAGATAGGCGAAGGCGATTATCTTGAAAAAATCAAGGAAGCACTCACAAGCGGAGAGGTCATCGACAAGATCAAAGACGAAGCGGAAGAAATTATCGAAAAAGCCGAATCGAGCGGAATTGTCGACAAAGTAAAGAATCTTTTCCACAAGGAATAATAAGGCAAATAAAAAGCGTATCGCACGATACGCTTTTTATATATTTTTATTTAAGCAAATTGTAGACCTCGTTCCTGAGTTCATAGTCGGTATCGAATAACCCGCGCACCGCGGCGGTACGCGTTTTCGCGCCGCCGGATCTGATCCCGCGCGCCGTCATGCAGCTATGCTCGCCTTCGACTATCACTATCACATCTTCCGTATCGCAGACTTTCTGCATAATATCCGCAACGTCCGCGCACAGCCTTTCCTGTAATTGAAGCCGTTTTGAAACCATATCGCATATACGCGCGATTTTCGACAATCCGATAACCTTTTCGTTCGGAATATATCCGACGTGACACTTCATATTGTACATCAACGCCATGTGATGCTCGCAGTATGAAAAAACCTCGATATCCTTCACAAGCACAAGGTCTTTGGAATGTATGTCCTCGAAGCATTTGTTAAACATTCCCGCTATTTCGTCGTTCGTGTAACGCATACCCTCGAAAACCTCGTCGTACATTCGCGCCACCCTGTCGGGAGTTTCGATAAGTCCCTCTCTGTTCGGGTCGTCGCCTATCGCTTCGATAAGCATTTTCACCGCCGTTTTGATTTTTTCGCGGTCAAATTCCTTTTTCAAATCAAACACCTCTTTCGTTCGGATCCCAGATCATTTTATGAAGCTGCACCTGGAAACGCGCGTCCTTAAAAACGGGCTCCGTCAAAATTATATTCACCAATTTCCGCACGTCAAACGCGCCGTAAACAGCCCCGATAAATACATGCGGCATAGATTTGTAAACGGATACGAGCCGTTCTGTTACCGATTTCATTTCGCGAACGTCCTCGTCCGAGCCGACTACGAATTTTATCACATCGCGCGGACGGAGATTTTCAAAATTGCGCCAAATCATTTTGTCTGTCATGCCGCTTGACGGAAGCTTGTAGTCTATCGTAAAAAACAGCTTTTTCGAATCGGGTACTTTTTTTAAAAAGCCGACGATATCGACCGCGCCGTTTGTTTCAATATTTACTTCAACGCCGTTTTCGATAAGCCGCGTGACAAGCTTCGCCGCGTCCGGCGCGATCAAGGGTTCGCCGCCCGTGAGCGTTACGCGGCGGTAGTTAGGATTTACTTTATTTATAATCTCGCCGACGGTCATTTCCGTATATTCGCAAGGCTCGTCCTCGCCGAAAAGCGCGTACGCCGTGTCGCAGTACGAGCAGCGCAGATTACAGCCCGCAAGCCTGATAAAAGTAGCCGGCCGGCCGGTGCGTATGCCTTCGCCGTCGATACTGTCAAAAATTTCGACTACCTTCATAGAAGCACCGCTTTCGTTTCGGATTTGTAATACGACGCGACGTTGTTTTCGCTTTCCCGCACGTCCGTTCTGTAACAGTACGGCGCAAGCTCGTCGCATATATACTTCGCCAGGTTCTCCGCTGTCGGATTGAAATCCACCACGTCGTTTATGACCTTATGGTCGAATTTATCCTTGATTTTGCGTTTTATATGCGTAAAATCCATGATCATACCGTTGCTGTCAAGCGTTTCGCTTCTGAGATACACGTCGACGATCCAATTGTGACCGTGCGGGTTCGCACATTTGGATTCATAATCGAGCTTCAAATAATGCGCCGCGCTTATTTCAAATCTTTTTTTAACCTCGTACATTTTCGTACCTCACTTTTATTTATGATATACGCGGCAGTATCCGCGTCTGTCCGTAACGATAAATATCCGTTAAATTTCATTGTTCTTTTCTTTCAAAAATTCCTCATAACCACGTCTGCGGAGCGTACACGCGGGACAATGACCGCAGCCCATGCCCTTTACGCCGTTGTAGCAGGTGAGCGTCTTGTTGTACACAATATCTAAAACGCCCAAATCGTCAGCCATTTTCCAAGTCGCCGCCTTGTCTATCCACATCAGCGGCGTGTGTATCACGAAATTGTAATCCATAGCGAGGTTGAGCGTAACGTTTAAGGACTTTACAAAAATATCGCGGCAGTCGGGGTAGCCTGAAAAATCAGTTTCGCACACGCCCGTTACGATTTCCGTCGCGCCGTGAGTTTTCGCGTAAATCGCAGCGTAGCTTAAAAACAAGAGGTTGCGTCCCTCGACAAAGGTGTTCGGCGGCGCGCCGTCGGGCTTCGTTTCCTCGACGGGTATATCCTCACGCGTCAATGAGTTCGCGCTCAGCTGATTTATGATTGGCGTGGGGATTACCTCATATGTAATACCCGCGTCCGCGCATATTTCCGCAGCACATTCAAGCTCGAGCTTGTGACGCTGACCGTAGTCGAAGCCCACAGCCGACACGTTTTCCTTACCGAATTTGTCTATCGCCCAGAACAGGCATGTCGTGCTGTCCTGACCGCCCGACAAAACAACGATTGCCTTTTTTTCCTTTATCATTTCAAATTCTCCTTTAAGCTGTCGAAAAGTCTTTCTTCAGCGATTTTTTCGTACTTCGTGCCCTTTTCGCCGTAATTCGCGAACGGGTAAATGGATATTCCGCCGCGCGGCGTGAATATGCCCTTGACTTCGAGGTATTTCGGCTGCATCAGCTTTACGAGATCCTTCATTATAATATTGACGCAGTCCTCGTGGAAGTCGCCGCGGTTGCGGAAGCTGAAAAGGTAAAGCTTCAGCGATTTTGACTCGACCATTTTTTCGTTCGGAATGTAGTTTATAATTATTCGCGCAAAGTCCGGCTGACCAGTTATCGGGCAGAGTGACGTAAATTCGGGGCAGTTGAACGTCACCATGTAGTCGTTGTCGGGGTGCTTGTTCACGAACGTTTCCAGTACCTCCGGCGCGTAGTCGTCGCGATATGTCGTTTTTTTGTTTCCCAGAAGGGTCAAGCCCTCCGTTTCCGATTTGGTTCTCGGCATGGTATTTGCTCCTTTTTTATTATTGGATTAAATTATGATTTAGCGATGAAAGCCTCCCTTGTCAAAGGGAGGGGGACCGCCGAAGGCGGTGGAGGGATTCATTATGAAAATCAAAAAGGAATCCCCCAGTCACGCTACGCGTGACAGCCCCCTTTGACAAGGGGGCCTTTCATACGGGCGGCCGATGACCGCCCCTACGGTGTGACTTGAATGCGGGCGATTATTTTATTCTTGCGCCGAAACCGGCGTTTAATATGCAGACCTGTCCCGCCTCGCTTGTGAGGAACGCGGCGAGCTTTTTTGCGGGCGAGCTTTCCGGCTCGTCCTTTCTTATTACCGCGAAATAATGCGTAGCGAGCGGATAGCTGCCGTCCGAAAGCCCCTCCGCCGTCGGCTTAACTCCGTCGACCGACAACAGCTTCAGGCTCTCATCCGTTCCCAAAACCCATTTTTCGTTTTCAAAATAGTAATACATACTGTACCCGAGCGCGTAGCTGCCGGGATTGTGCGCGTTGTACGCTTCCACCTCGGTGAGGATATCCGACATCGCAAGCGACATATGCTCGCGGCGGATATTCTCGTTTATTTCGCGCCCCTTTAAGAAAAACTGCTCCATCTGCGCGTGAGAGCCGCTGTCGTTGTTGCGGCAAAACGGCGTAAAGCCCGCGTTCGAGCCGCCTATCTCGTTCCAGTTCGTAACCGAATTATCAATGTAGATACGCTCAATATCTGCGCTTGTGAGATTTTCCGCAGGATTGTCCGACGCGGTAAAGAACACGAGTGCTTCGTCCGCGATCGGTATATATTCAAGCTCCACGCCCTTTTCCTCCGACAGCTCCTTAACCTCGCTGTTCGGATCGGGGACGAGAATAACATCCGTCTTGCCGTCTATGAGCAGTTTGTACGATTCGATCGTCTTATCGTGGCTTTTCGGGAACATCGGGTGGTTTCTGTAATTATCAAACAACGCTCCGTAAAGCGATTCCGTGATAGGATATGACGAAGTTGAACCCGTAATGCGCGGCATTTCCTCGCCGAGGTCAAACGCGGCGGCTGCGTCCGTCGGAATTGCGGGCGCGTTGTTTCTGATAAAGTCGCGTATCAGACAATAATAAAGGTACATCGACGCATCGCCGCGCGTGACGGTTTTTTGCGGATCAAGCAGACGCGGCTCATTAAGAGTATCATACCAATTTCCGTACTCGTCAATATACGGCTCGAAGACGTTATCGAACGGAACCGTATATTCCGACGCGTCCATAGCCGCGTACGCGCTTTTCGCGTAGTCGGAAACCGCGTCAAAATCCTTGAAATCCTCCGGCGTTTCCGCGCTTTCCGAAAGCTTACCGCCGAGCTCCTTTATTATCCTGTATTCCATTGCGACAAGCTCCTCGCGCGTAACAGGTCTGTCGGGATTGAACAGCTCGTCGCCCGCGACGATCCCGCGCTTATAGAGCGCGTACACCGGCGAAGCGAACCACGAGTTTTGCGGCACGTCCGTAAATGGCATATCGCCGGGCGTTTCACCGTCCGCGCCGATTATTCTCGCCAGAAGCGCGGCCATCTGCGCGCGGGTGAGAATTTCACTTTCGTTGAAATTTCCGTTTTCATCGCCCGCAAACACGCCGCGCCGCGAAAGATCGTCCAGTCCCGCCGGCTCGCCGTATTCGGGTATGTCGTTAAATTTGATTTCTTCGCGCTTTTCAAACGAGATTTCCGTTCCTTCGGGTACATACGCGTAACCGTAGTCCGTAGCGCAGTCGCTTATCGGAATAACTTTCCCCGTCGCCTTATCGACCGCGGCAAGCTTGTAAATGTCGCCCCACTCCAAGCCCTCGGGCATTTTTTCGTGATACATCATATAATTTGTGCTTGCCGCGCACACCGACGAAACGGTGAGGATAAGTATCGCTGCGGCAGCGATCGGTATTTTTTTCATTGCGGTTGATCCTTTCTGTTTTTTGCGGGCGACCGAGTGAACAACACGCATAGCGTGTTGTAGGCATGTTGCGGAGCAACAAATGCCGTAGCAAAGGACCGCCCCTACGATTGCCTCCCTTGTTAAAGGGAGGGGGACCGCCGAAGGCGGTGGAGGGATTCATTATGAAAAGCCAAGAGGAGTCCCCCAGTCAGCTTCGCTGACAGCCCTCTTTGACAAGTGAACAACACGCAAACGTGTTGTAGGCGTGTTCGCTTGCGAACAAACGCCGTAGCAAGGGGGCCTAACGATATGCTCCGCTCGCCGTATGGCTCCTTATGCCTTCTCCTCCAGCCATTTCAGCTTCTGTGCGCAGGCGTGGCGCATAATATTTTCAAGCTCGTTTCTATCTCCGTTCTCGACAGCGACCGCCATTTTTTCAAGGCTCGCTTCCATTTCGCGTATACGCTTAACAAGCGCGTCTTTGTTTTCGACGAACAGCTCGCTCCACATTACCTCGTTTATCTTCGCAACTCTCGTACAGTCGCGCAGACTGCCTGCGCTGAAAAACGTCGAACGCTCGATCATCGGGTTATCGCACAGCGCGACCGCGACGACGTGCATAAGCTGCGACGTGTAAGCGATTATCTCGTCATGTTCTTCGGGCGTAGTCGCCACTATATGCTTACAGCCTATATACTCCGCCATTTCGCGCACGAGCGCGATGTTCTCCGGCTTATTATCCTTTGTCGGCGTGATAAGAAACGACGCGTTGTTAAAAAGCGTGTCCGTAGACGACTTGTAGCCGCCGACCTCGCGCCCCGCCATGGGGTGCGCGCCGATAAAATCTATACCTTCGGGAAGGATTTTTTTCAATTCCCTGACCATAAACGTCTTTACTCCCGAAACATCGGTTATAACCGCGCCTTTTTTTATACGCGAAATATTATTCTTTACCATATCGACGTTAAGCTGCGGATAAAGACAAAGTATGATCAGATCCGCGCCGTCCATCGCGTCGCCCGGATTTGAAAACGCTTCGTCGATCACGCCGTCCTGCTCGGCGAGACGCAAAATCTCTTCGGTCCTGTTGTAAGCCGCGATACGACATTCATGAAACCCTCTCAGCCGCCGCGCGATCGAACCGCCTATTAAGCCCAAGCCTATTATTGAAATTTTCATATCTGCAATCACTCCGTTATTTTTTTCTATTTTATCACAAAAGCGCGGCATTGTGAATAGCTATTTTTAATTAAGTTAACGTCCGCGCGCGTAAATGATATATTGAACTTGAACATATAAATACGGCTTTTATTTTTGTGCGGATCGGGATCTCAGCGTCGCGGTCGGACGCAAAGCGGGCGACGCCGCGAGTTTTCCCAACGTAAATTGTCCTTTTGGTATTGACGGCATACGGTAAAAAATGATAAAATGTATAATTAAGATTTATGAAGGGAGCGTTTAAACGTGTGGAGCGCGGATAAATGGAAGGATTACAGTCTTATCGACAGCGCGGGCGGCGAGAAGCTCGAATATTGGGGAAAGTACCTTCTGCGCCGTCCAGACCCGCAGGCTGTATGGAACGAGAGATCCTGCGGCAAATGGGACGACGCGGACGCGTGGTACCACCGTTCGAAAACGGGCGGCGGAAGCTGGCAGTTTCTGAACAAAAAATTGCCCGAACGCTGGGAAATTTCATACGGTTCCCTGACGTTTAACATAAAGCCCATGGGATTTAAGCATACGGGGCTTTTTCCCGAACAGGCGGTGAATTGGGATTGGTTTTCACCGCTTATAAAAAGCTTTCAAAGACCGGCGCGCGTACTGAATCTTTTCGCGTACACCGGCGGCGCGACGGTCGCCGCGCTCGCGGCGGGCGCGGAGGTTGTACACGTCGACGCGTCGAAGGGTATGGTGACATGGGCGAAGGAAAATATCGTGTCGTCGGGTCTTTCGTCAAATCCGATACGGTATATCGTGGACGATGTCGTGAAATTCGTTAAACGCGAACAAAGACGCGGACGCGAATACGACGCGATAATTATGGATCCTCCCTCCTACGGCAGAGGTCCGTCGGGGGAAGTATGGAAAATAGAAAACGAGCTTTATCCGCTCGTGTGCGAATGTGTAAAAATTTTGTCGGACAAACCGCTTTTCTTTCTGATAAATTCATACACGACGGGTCTTAGCGCGCAGGTGCTCATAAACGTGCTTACAATGACTGTCGGGGAAAAATACGGCGGCAAAATAACCGCCGATGAAATAGGATTGCCGATGAAGGCGAACGGTCTGATATTGCCGTGCGGTATCAGCGGACGCTGGGAACGGTAAAGAGGTAAAAATGATAAAAACGCAAAATCTTTCCTTCATATACCGCGAGGATAACGGCGTCGCGGCGGCAGGAGAAGAAGCCGTTTTGAAGGAAATAAACTTAAAAATAGAACAAGGCTCGTTCACCGCCGTGCTTGGCGCGAACGGCAGCGGTAAAAGCACTCTTGCAAAGCATTTCAACGCCATACTTCTTCCGAGCGGCGGCAAAGTGTATGTGAAGGGAATGGATACCTCCGTGCCTGAAAATATGTTTCCGATACGTCAATGCGCGGGAATGGTTTTTCAAAATCCCGACAATCAAATGGTTGCGGCGTTGGTCGAAGACGAGGTGGCGTTCGCGCCGGAAAATCTCGGCGTTGAACCGAAGGAGATACGCCGCCGCGTCGACGAGTGTCTCGCGGCGGTAGATATGACAAAATACGCGCAAAGCTCTCCCTCCGCGCTGTCGGGAGGTCAAAAACAGCGCGTGGCGATCGCGGCGGCACTCGCAATGGATCCCGAAATACTTATACTTGACGAGCCGACCGCCATGCTCGACCCGAAAGGCAGAAAAGAAGTTATGCGCACGATAAAAACTCTCAACCGCGAAAACGGCATAACGGCGGTGCTTATAACGCATTACATGGACGAAGCGGCGCAGGCTGACCGAATAGTTGTAATGGACAACGGCAAAATCGCGATGGACGGCAAACCGCGCGAGATTTTTGCGGACGTGGAAAAAATAAAAGCACTCGGACTTGACGTGCCGCAGGTAACGGAGCTTGCGCACGAGCTTTCAAGGCTCGGAATAAAAATACGTCCCGACATTTTGAACGTGGACGAATGTTTTGCGGAGCTTACGCGGCTTTTCGGAGGTGCGGCAAATGATTAAAACGGAAAAATTATGCTACTCGTATGAACAGGACACCCCGTTTGAAAGACGCGCGCTCTACGACGTCGATCTTGAGATTCGGGACGGTTCGATAACCGCGCTCATCGGTCATACGGGAAGCGGTAAATCAACGCTGATACAGCATTTTAACGGACTTTTGAAGCCAACGTCCGGCAAAATCATTATAGACGGCGACGACATAACCGCGCCGAACGCCGATTTGAAACGTATACGCCGTAAAGTGGGACTTGTATTTCAATATCCCGAACATCAGCTTTTTGAAGAGACGGTGTACCGCGATATTGCGTTCGGACCGAAAAATATGGGTCTCAACAAGGATGAAATCGACGAAAGAGTGAGAAAGAGCGCGTATTTGACGGGGCTTGACGAAAAGTATCTTGAACGCTCGCCGTTCGATTTGTCCGGCGGTCAAAAACGACGCGCCGCAATCGCGGGGACGCTCGCGATGGACCCGAAGGTACTTATACTCGACGAGCCTACCGCAGGACTTGACCCGAAAGGCGGGAAAGATATTTTATCCTTGATAGAACGTCTGCATACCGAGAATAAAGACATGATAATCATTTTTGTGTCACATTCGATGGAGGACGTGGCGCGTATCGCCGACCGCGTAGTCGTGATGAACGAGGGACGCGTCGAAACGGAAGGCACGACCGCGCAGATATTTTCAAATCCGAATCGTTTGAGAGGGATCGGGCTTGACGTGCCGCAGGTAACGCTGCTTGCGGACAAGCTGCGTTCGGCGGGGATCGGGCTGCCCGACGACATATATACCGTAGAAAGCGCGGCAAGGGAAATTGCCGTCAGGCTGGGAGGCGATACCCATGCTTAAGGACATAACGATCGGCAAATACGTTCCGGCACGATCGCCGCTGCACAGGCTTGATCCGCTCGTGAAGATAATTTTTACAGCCTTTTACATCGCGGCTCTGTTCATTATAAACAAGCCCTTGCCTTACGCGGTTTTTACGGCTTACACGCTCATAATTATGCTCATAAGCGGCATACCCGTTAAGATGATTTTAAAGGGCGCGCGTCCCATGCTGTGGATTTTTATATTTACGGCGGTTTTCAACGTCTTTATGACGACGGGTGAAACGCTGTGGGCGTTCGATATATTTTCGCTGAGCATAAAAATCACGCGCGAGGGCGTAATTTCCGGCGCGGTTTTGACGGTAAGACTTTTTTATCTGGTTATAGGCACGTCGCTTCTGACGCTTACGACCTCGCCGCTGGATCTCACGGACGGCATAGAAAAACTTTTAAGTCCTCTTCAAAAGATAAAGGTACCTTCGCACGAAATCGCCATGATGATGACGATCGCGATACGGTTTATACCCACGCTTTCCGAGGAGACCGATAAAATAATGAAAGCGCAGACGGCAAGGGGAGCGGATTTCGAAACAGGAAATATCATTCGCCGCGCAAAGGCGATGCTGCCGCTGCTCGTACCGTTGTTTATAAGCGCGTTTCGCCGCGCGGACGACTTGGCTGTCGCCATGGAATCGCGCTGCTATTCAAGCGGCGGCAAGCGCACAAAAATGAAGGAATGTCGTTTCACGTCGTTTGATTTAAGAGCGGTTATAATTTTTGCTGCCGCTACCGCCGCGCTTATGACGACGCAGTACATGCTTTAACGATCCCTGTCCTGTCGAAAATTAGAATTGAAATTTTATATGGGAAATGATATAATGAATATTGAACTCAGACTTCAATACGACGGTACGGCTTACCACGGCTGGCAGTCGCAGAAGAACGGCGTGACCGTACAAGATACCGTAAAAGACGCCGTTCGGAAAATAACGGGCGAAAACGTAACGCTTATCGGATGCGGACGCACCGACGCCGGCGTACACGCGGAGAATTACGCGTGTAATTTTCATACGTCGTCGACCGTACCGCCGGAAAAATTCCCGTACGCGCTCAACAGCGTTCTGCCGAGCGATATCGTATGCTTCGCGGCGCGCCGCGCGCCGGAGGATTTTAACGCCGTGCGCGACGCCGTAAAAAAACGCTATGTGTACAGAATTTTAAATTCCGAGTTCCCCGACGCGATCCTTTGCCGATACGCGTGGCATTACAAGTATCCGCTCGATACGGATAAAATGCGCCATGCGGCGACGTATTTCATGGGCGAACACGATTTCGCGGGATTCGCGGCGAGCGGATTCGCCGTAAAAACAACAGTCAGGGAAATTTATTCCCTCGACATTACAAAAAACGAAGCCATGATAACCATCGACATAACGGGAAACGGATTTTTGTATAACATGGTGCGTATCATCGCGGGTACGCTCGTATCGGTAGGCAGCGGGAAAACGCCGCCGGAGGAAATTGAAGATATAATAAAATCCAAAGACCGTTCGCGCGCGGGAATAACAGCTCCGCCGCAGGGGCTGTGCTTAAAGGAGGCGTACTACCCGTGAACAAAAAGGACGAGCTTATAAACGAAAATTCGATAGACGATTTGATTCGCTACGCGGAAACAGACGACGCGGACGATTTATCCGAAGACGAGCCGATTTTATCGGCCGCCGCCGCGTCCGCCGCCGATGACGGTGAAGCTCCCCGTACGCTTGCGGAGGAGCGTAACGAATATATGAGCGAAAACGCGGATTTTGACGAGGACGATTTTACGGATGAGCTTCCAGAAGACGATTACGGCGCGCCGATCCCCGAGGGACGCGGAACGCGCGCGGGCATAATCGCCGGTATAGCAATAGGGATCGCGGCGGTGATAGTTTTTATAAGCGTGGATTCAGGTATAATCGGTAAGTATAAAAACAATTTCGCGAACAATTTTTCGGCTGTTTTTTCAAACTTCAAATCGGAAAAATCCGCCGAGCAGGAAACCCCGACCCCCAAACCCGACATACAATACAAGACCGAAGTGGCTGCGAATGTGATAGTACCGCTTGAAGGCGCGAACGAAGCCGAATTTGTTCCGTACAAAAACGGCGTTCTGTGCGCAATGATGAACCACTTATCATACATAGACAATACGGGCGCGACGGTATGGGAGGAAAATACGGTAATCGTAGACCCTATCTTAAAAAGCAAGGGAAATTATATTTTGCTTGCCGAAAGAGGAAGAAATAAAATTTGTCTTTATAACGACAAGAAGCTTGTTTTTGAAACGGAGGATCCCGATGCGATCGCCGCCGCCAATGTATCGTCGAACGGCGACGTTATAATCGTCACGGACAAATCGTCATATAAGGGAGGAATATCCGTATATAATAAATCGGGGTCGCAGATTTTCTCCTGGGCGTCCGGCAGCGACACGGTAATAAGCGCGGACATTTCATCGTCATCAAGACGCGTTGCGGTAGCGTTGCTTAATACCGACACGCGCGCAAAAAGCGTAATACAGCTTTTCGACGTAAACAAAACCGACAGCTACGCGCAGATCAACGCCGACGATTCGGTCATATTCAGCGTTGAATTTGCGGACGACACGTTAAACGCGTTCGGCGACAACAGGATCACGGGCGTATCTTCGAGCGGAAAATTGCTTTATGACAACACGTTTGAAAACGTACAGCTTACACATTCCGCAGTCGACGCCGAAGGCAGCAAACTCGTGTCCTACGACGACGGAAACATACCGATGCTCAATCTTTACGCTCCGGGCGGCGCGCTGCGCGAAAGCACGGCTCTCACGGGCGTGACCGATTTTATCGGCGTTAAAGGCAGGAACGCCTTGTACAATATCGGAAGAGACGTGTATTTCGGTAAGCTCAATTCAAAAAACATAACGAAGTACACCGCGAACATGGACATAAGAGATTTGTACGCGATATCGGAAAACGTATTCGCGATCGTATATTCGAACAGTATCGAGCTTGTCACACTTTAGGAGGCGGCGCATGAGTATTATTTTTGATATAGCTTTCGCGGCGGTCATAATCATCGCCTTCGCGGCGGGATATCACAGAGGTCTTGTGAAATCCGTGTGGCGTATCGCCGCGCTTATAATTACGATAATTCTCGTAACGGCGTTTAACGGACCTGCCGCCGATTATCTTTCCGGCACAAAATTGCCGGATATAATAAATACGAAAATATCGCAATCGGCGTCGATACCTCACGGCGGCGGCGTCGACATATCCGACGTTCTGAATCTGCCCGAATTTTTAAAGCCGCAGATAGACAGCGCGGCGCAGGGCGCGCAGAATGTCGCGGCTTCGGTAAACGATGCTGCGGCTGCCGCTCTCACGTCGGTTTTTATAACGATAATAACAAGCATATGCTTATTTATAATAATCCGTCTTTTGCTTTCCGTTATATACCTGATAATAAGCGCGGTGGCGAAGCTGCCGGTAATAAAAGGCGTAAATAAGCTTACCGGCGGCATACTCGGAGTTATCAACGCCGTATTTATCGTTTTCCTGCTGCTCGGACTGACGTCGCTTTTCGCTCCTGCGGACAGCGGACTGTTTGACGCGATAAACGATACGTATATCGTTAAATATTTATATAATTATAATATACTTCTGCAAATATTTATGAAAATCTAAGGAGGATAAAAAAATGTACAGTGACGTAGTAAAAAAAGGTCTCGAAAAGACCCCGCACCGTTCGCTTTTCAAAGCGTCCGGCTTCACGGACGAGGAGCTTGAACGTCCGCTTATCGGCGTTGTCAGCGCGAAGAACGAGGTAATCCCGGGACATATTCATCTCGATAAAATCGCGGAAGCGGTCAAAACCGGCGTAAGAGTGGCTGGAGGAACCCCGATCGAGTTCCCCGCGATAGGCATATGCGACGGTATAGCCATGGGACACAAGGGTATGAAATACTCGCTTGCGTCGCGCGAGCTTATCGCGGATTCGATCGAATCCATGACGATAGCGCACGGCTTTGACGCGCTCGTCCTCATACCCAACTGTGACAAAATCGTTCCCGGCATGCTTATCGCCGCCGCGAGACTTAATATTCCCGCGATAGTCGTAAGCGGCGGACCGATGTTGTCTTTGAATTACAACGGAAAATTCCGCGACCTTAACACGACCTTTGAAGCCGTCGGCGCGTTTAAAGCGGGTACGATAGACGAGACGGAGCTTTTGAATCTTGAAGAAGCGGCTTGCCCGTCATGCGGTTCGTGCTCGGGTATGTTTACCGCGAATTCCATGAATTGTCTGTGCGAGGTTCTCGGCATGGCGTTGCCCGGCAACGGCACGATACCCGCTGTTTATTCCGAAAGAATAAGACTTGCCAAGCACGCGGGAATGAAAATCATGGAGCTTCTGGAAAGGGACATCAAACCGCGCGATATCATCACGCCGGATTCTATCTATAACGCGCTGAGAGTGGACATGGCTATGGGATGCAGCACAAACTCCATGCTTCATCTTCCGGCGGTGGCTTACGAAGCGAAGGCACCGATCACGCTCGACTACGCCAATGAAATAAGCAAGGAAACGCCGAATCTGTGTCATCTTGCTCCCGCGGGCGAGCACCATATACAGGACTTGTACGCAGCGGGCGGCGTGCAGGCTCTAATGAACGAGCTTTCAAAGAAAAATCTTTTAAAGCTCGATACGATCACCGCGACCGGCAAAACGCTCGGTGAGAACATAAAGAATTGTTCGGTCAAGGATTATTCGGTCATCCGTCCCATTGACGATCCTTACAGCGCGACGGGCGGAATAGCCGTTTTGAAAGGTAATCTCGCGCCCGACGGTTCCGTTGTAAAAAGGAGCGCGGTCGCGCCCGAAATGCTTAAGCACGAGGGTAAGGCAAAGGTATACAACAGCGAGGAGGAAGCAATCGCCGCAATTTATGCCGGAGAAATCGAAAAAGGCGACGTTGTAGTAATTCGTTACGAGGGTCCCAAGGGCGGTCCCGGTATGCGCGAAATGCTTTCGCCCACATCGGCAATATGCGGTATGGGACTTGACAAGGACGTCGCGCTTATTACCGACGGACGCTTCTCAGGGGCGACGCGCGGCGCGGCGATCGGACATATTTCTCCCGAGGCTGCCGAGGGCGGTACGATCGCTCTTGTTAAAAACGGCGATATTATTTCCATTGATATCAACAATTGCTCCATAAATCTTAACGTGCCGGAGGAGGAGCTTGCCCGACGCAGGGAAACTCTCGTTCATCCCGAGCCGAAAATCAAGACGGGCTATTTGAAACGATATTCAAAAATGGTTTCTTCCGCAATACAAGGAGCCGTTATGATAGACGATTAAACAATAAAACCGCAGCATATGATGGCATGACATAAGACAGTATAATCAATAATTTTATGGCAGGCTGTCGAAACGGGATTATGAAAGAGCGTATCAGTGAAAATGATACGCTCTTTTAATTTATCTCATTTTGAACCTTTATAGCATAATAGAGCTTTGTAAACGGCGCAGAAACGTTACTTTTAGACATGGTCATAAAATAATTTTATTCAATCCCCTCAAAATGAGGTTTTATTGTCCCACTCTTGTGAGACTGGATGGACGCGGTGCAATCAGGGAGAATAACAATGGTGCGCCATGTGTTCTCTGCAATAATTCTTTACTTTCCAATATCTTTAAGTGTCGCCTCGCAAATTCCGACGAAATTGGATAACATTCCTTAATTTATGATACTAAGATTCGTCCTGCTTTGTTTGCAAAGCATAATAAAACAATGAATCTACCTACTATTCATAATTCCTCTATCTGTTCCCACGGGTAGCCTTTGTTTGTAAAATGACCATATGTAGAAGTCGGCAAATATTTCACACTTTTTAAATTCAACCGCTCAATAATAGCCTGTGGGCGAAAATCAAAATTTTTCTCTACAATTTTCATTACCTTCGATGAGTATGTGCCATCAGCTAAAACATAAATCATAACTGGATTTTCTGCTCCAAACTTATATGCCACGGATACCATACACTCCTTCGCCAAACCATTAGCAACTATATTTTTAGCAACAAATCTACACATATATGCAGCACTACGATCCATCTTTGTTGGGTCTTTACCTGAGAAAGCACCTCCTCCATGTAGAACAAGTCCTCCATATGTATCAATAGCCATTTTCCTTCCTGTCAATCCAGTATCATTTGAAAAGCCGCCATTAATAAATCCAGAGTCTCCATTAATAATTATACTTTCCGCCTCAACATCATAAAGAATTGTTTTTAAAATTAATTGTCGTAAGATTTCTAAATCATCATTTTCAAAATGTTGGACATTTATGATTAATTGTTTAACTCTATTTTTGGAAATCGTTGCCTGAATTTTCCCATCTGGGAGAAACAAATTACTGCTAACGCGATATTCATCTAGTCTCTTCGCCAACATATTAACTAACCAATAACCATATGGCAAATAATTGTACTGATTTTCGCACGCATATCCATACATAATTCCTTGATCGCCTGCCGCGCCAACATCAATTGGATTACTCAACTGCGTTGATTGATGTGACAATAAATTTAATACTTTAATCTGATTTTGATTTGTAATTTGCTTGTATAATTCTTTACAGTAGTATTCTATAGGGATATTCTGTGCACATCTCACTTCCCCAGCTACAATGAGTGTTTTATTAGTGCCTAAACACTCAATAGCCGTTCGAGCATTTTTGTCCATGGACAAATACAAATCTAACAATCCGTCACTAATTTGGTCGCATATCTTATCTGGATGACCTTTTAAAACACTTTCTACAGTATACAAATTATTAAGAAATTTCATATCTTTGTTTTATGTCCTCCCATTCTTTAGATAGTTTTTGATTTAGTTTATTATATACTGAATCACTAAGTGGAGCCTTATTATAAGCTAAAATGGTTTCATAATCCAAAAAAAGTAAAACTGCTTCTTGCAACAAATTGTTACCAATAGACTTTTTTGAAAATTCTTCTTTAAATCTTTCAAATAACTGATCCAGCTTTACTATAAAATTTATGTGGTGCACCAGTTCCGTCATAAATAAAGATGAAAGTAATATTTGCACTACCGGTATAGCTACAAGATTATCTTTTACACCTAAATATGCAAAAATTATAAATAGCGTCGCAAATATCACATTTTTTATTATAATTTGGGGTATCATTTTTTTTGCAATTTCCATAGTAAAATAACAATTTTCAGCACAATTAACAATCATTTTATATGGACCAGTTTTTATGTGATCGTTGGTGTAATATCCCTCTACTGGTTTTTCTAAAAATTTTGATCCTAAAGAATTATCAATAAACCCTTTTCTACGCTTACGAGCAGTGGCAGGATATAAAAAAGTTTCTGTATAAACATTAAGAATATAATAAGCAATTATTAACAAAAAATACACTGGATTAACAACATTCCAAAGAATATTAAATAATCCTATTTTCGAATAAAAAGAAAACACAGGCAGCAAAACCGAACATATTCCTAATATACATAAAACTCTTTTTTCCCAAGCTCTACATTTAGATAATAATCCATAATCTGCTTCGTATGGCAAAAATCGATTTGTATTTCTATTTTTCAAGACTATTCCCCCACTCATTTTATAAATACAATATATTCGCTTTTTATTATATCATTTCTATTCGTTTTGTCAAGAAAAGACTATTACAAAAACGAATTCTTTAAAAATAATCATTTAGTAAAAATTTTTAATTAAACAATATATATAATCCTTTACTTTTTAGGGAATAAAATGCCAAAATCGACATACCCCTTATGTTTCAATAAGGCGCTGTGCGCCGTAATTTAACGTTTTCAGCAGGGGGCAAAGTCCACTGCCGAAAAAATTAAAATGTCGCCTCCATAGACGGGGGCATCTTAATTTAGTTGTATTCCTATTCTTGAAAATGATGTTAAAACTTTCTACAAATCTAATCACCTAATCAGCAACAAAAATCCCATCTTGCACAATATGCTCATCCGGCATAT
>CANQJC010000025.1 GCA_947624165.1 uncultured Clostridia bacterium | reverse complement strand
TATATGGCGCGATGATATACGTCCGTGTACCGAACCTGTCAACGCCGCTCTTTTGTTCTATGGTACGGACGATTTGTGATAGCGGGAAAAATAAAAGATACAACATACCGCCACCATGAGCCGCAATAATGCGGACATCATGGACCGGGGTAATGTTGTATCTTCTAATAAAATCCCGATCACAAAATATCGGGACATTATCAGCGGCAATCAGATGTAATCGGTTTGGGAAGCACTTCCTTACCCGCACCATCGGAATTTACCGATAACCAACGACTGAGTGCATAGGGTTTGGGAAGTGCTTCCCTAGCCCCATCATCTCAGCCGCTGCTGATGAATCATATTATATCGGGTTTGTTTGCATTTGTCAATAACGACGAGAAAAATTTTTATTCGTGTCAGCGGCGCAGCCGCGCGGCAACATCAGCCGCGTCAGCCCAATAGACATTGTCTGCGGATAATTCCAATTCACCCGCCGTGCAACCGAAAATCTGATTTGTGTAGTCGATATTCATCGGCAGCCACGACACTGTTTCATTCGACGAGAGACGTTTGCCGTCCGCCGTACGGGACGTGTAAAAACCGTTTTCGAGCTGCCAGCCGTCGGCAAGCAAATCACTGACGGAAGCCTTCGCGGGACCGTTACCGCTGCTTTTTATCACGCGTCCGTCGGAGAAAACGATCGCGATCGACGATGCGGTAACGCCGTCGCCGCTGTAAGCATAACAGGACATGCTCTCATGCTTTAATGTCAGATTCGCGTTTGAAACTGTGTAGATAACAGTGCCGACCGAATCTATCGTACTTATTGAGCCGTGAGTTATAACAATATCCGAACCGTCAAAATATAATTCGGCTATATTGCCGCAGACGGTTTTATCTCTGTACGGATACGCGGACGCTTTTTCACCGTCCCACGTCCATATGTCGACCATGGTTCCGTTATCGTCCAACGCTATTCCTTTGACATATTCATTGTCGAGAGCATACGCCGTTATAAGCAGCGGCATACCGTCGCCCGCAGGGTCGGCAAGACACGCTTTGAGGTCATACGTATTTCCATACTGTGAAAACGTTTTCGGCAGACTGTCGAGAACGTCGGCATACGCCGCCGCCATTTGCAAGCTCATCACGCATTTTTGAGTATCGCCGTAATACGGGAGCATGGACAGCTCCGAATATTGAACTGTCGGCTGTGCGGTCGGTTCTACGCCGAACGCGCGGCAGATAAACACAGACGCTTCGGCACGCGTTACGGGGCTGCTCAATCTTAAAGTGCCGTCGTCGAAGCCCGATACAAGCCCATTTTCGACCGCCGCCGCCACATATGGTTTCGCTTCGTCGGATATAGACGCGGCGTCGGCAAAATCATTCAGCGCGGACGTGTTGTCTGTGACGTACTCCTTATATTTTGCAAGACTTAAAACAACGTCTTCTCTTGTCGCGTCGTTTTCGGGATAATACCACCAGCCCTCGATCGATTCGTCCCAATATGGGGTCAAATATTTATTGGCTGCTACCATCGCCTGCGCCGCCCAGTATTTCGGCGTCATATCGGCGCAGCAATCGAGTGCCAATCCGACATGCCGCGCCGGCAAATCGGCGGCGGTCGTCAGCATCGTCGCCCACTGTGCGCGCGTTATGTGCGCGTCAGCCCTGAAGGAGCCGTCCTCATAACCGTTTATTATACCCCGATCGGCGAGCGCGTCGATATATCCGTACGCCCAGTGCGACGGGTTCATGTCTGTAAAACCCTTGGCTGATACCGCTGCGGCTGTTCCGACCGCCGTGATTACGGCAAGCGCAGCCGCCATGATTTTCCTTGTTTTCATTTTTTCCCCTCCAAATTTTAATTCATTTACGATTTTAACATAACTGCAAAACGGTACCGTCGCCGAAGCGTTATATTTCAATGTTCTCTCAGGTGTAAAAAGCTCTGCTTTTGATAATACCGTGAGGTTATTTTAACACAATTATATTGATTTTTCAATATGTGTTGTGAAATAATATGCCGCGCTCTTACCGACAGGCGTTGCCTCGGCGCATACGCGAAATCGCCGCCGCGCTATTGCATTTTAAACTGAAATATGGTATAATCGAATATAATATAATTGAATATAGATCGGATTATAGGAAAGAAGGATATAAAAATGAAACGTAAAATGACGTTGTTTTTCGGTATGATGATGACGCTTGCCGCGCTTATCGTTATGCCGCTCTCGGCTCTCGCGACGGGAGAGAATGAAACGCCCGAAGTCGTCGTACCGAAGGAGCTGAACACGGGGCTTTACCGAGATATTTACGCATTTGTTACGGATAAATACCCTTCAGGAGAAGGAAGGCATGCAGATGAGAACAGATGCTATTTTTTCATGCCCTACGGCGCGGATTTGACACAAATAACATATACGGCCGGCGGCGAAACCAAAACTCTTGATTTATCGGAAAACAAGACCGAAACGATCACATTAAACGGCACCGAATACAAGGCACTCGCGTATAAGTCCGTTCTTCCGACGATGTACCTTGAAATAAACGAAGAATACGGAACGATAGAAGCAATGGAAAACGCGAATAAACACAGCGAAAAATGCTACGGCGATATGAGAATCGAGGTACCCGACGACGTCGCGGAGGAAAACGGATGGGAAAAGAATTACGTAAGCGTTGAAAACAAGGATAAAACTCCCTGTACGATAGAGCTTCGCGGACGCGGCAATTCAAGCTGGACTCAAGCCGTAAACAACAAGACCGCGCGACCTTATCAGGTCAAGCTTGAAAAATCAATGGACATAATGGGCATGGGCGCGGCAAAATCCTATACCCTTTTAAAGGCGGATCAGCTTCAATCGACGGCGAAGGCATTCCTTAATATGGGAACGGATATGGGCGTCGCGTTTACTCCGAGCGCGGAGCTTGTGACAGTGTATTTAAACGGCGAATACCGAGGTATGTACACTCTTTCGGAAAAGGTCGAAGTCCACGAGGAGCGAGTAAATATAAGCAATTTGGAAGATGAAATAGATGCGGCGATGGAAGCGGCAGGAACGACGAACGTTAACGATGTTATAGACGATATAGACATAACGGGCGGTTACCTGCTTGAAATCGACAATTCGATCGAAGATCTTCAGTTCAGAGCGCAGACGAATTATCTGACTATCAAATCCCCGGAAAACCTTGACGTCAATTCATGGGCAAATTCCAATTACGCATATATAATGGAGCTTATGACAGACCTCTTTAACGCGGTATACGGCGACGGCTACTTAAAGGATGAGGACTATGCCGGTCATCCGGGGTATGCCGGAAAGCACTTCACAGAGGTAATGGATATGGACAGCGTGACGAAATACTTCCTCGAACAGGAGCTTTCGGCAAACGCAGATAACTGCCTGGGCAGCACGTTTTTCTACAAGGATAAGGACAGCATAGACGGTAAGATTCGTATGAGCCCCGTATGGGATAACGACCGCTGCTGCTCTTTACCGAACGGCGAGGGCTGGCTGCTGCCGACTATGAAAGGCTATCACGACAACCCCGACGGAAGCGGTGAAAAGATGGACACCTTCTTCGCGGCGATGTGCAAGCACAAGGAATTTTTAAGCTATGTTGTCGCATATTATGAGGATAATACGAATTACAATAATATAAAGCAGACCTTCGAGGAATACGCGAACGGTACAAAGAACGAGGAACTGCGCCAATTGAGCAATTACATTAAAAACGACGCAGATATGACACGTTACCGCTGGAATTACGACTACTCATTCGTGACGACAAAGCTTCCCACATACCTGACAGCCCGCAAGGCGTGGGTCGACGCGAATATAGAGACGATAAAGGAGTTCGGCACGAAGGGCGAATTTATCGAAAAGATTGAAAACACCGTTCCGAAGCCCGACGGAAAAATCGTACTTAACACTGACACGGCAACTGACGGAAAGATAAATGTCAGCATCGCGAGCGACCTCGGAATGACGCAGACAATGGATGTGTACACCGCCGTTTATGACACTTCGGGCGCGCTTACAAAAGTATTTCTTGACGAAGACGTAACGGTCGAGGACGGTGAAAATTATACTAACTCCTACGATTATACGGACGCGATCGGGCGGGTCAAGACAATGCTGTGGGAACCCGATAAAATCGTGCCTATCGACAGAGTTGTGAATGAAAGTTAAAAAGAAAACCGCCCGCTCACAGCGGGTGGTTTTCTTTTTCGGATACAAAAACAGAGGCTAGCCTTGATGGGTTGACCTCCGTTCCCGAAGGTGATAGCCCATCCATCACCTCTGTTATAAATAGGATATCACAGAATAACGAAAATGTCAAGCACAGTGTTGATACAAACGCGGAGAGTGAGGACGCGGCAAATCGCCGTAACATGACAGCCGAGGAGCGGCGCAATACGTTCCCCGAAAGCATGAAACCGAATGAGAATGTTGTGTTTGCGGATGAGGGTGTGAGCTATGTGTCTTTCTCTGATGAAAATACAAAATCTTATAATAAGCTAATAACTTTGCTGCGGAACGATAAATCGGTAGTTGATGCTACCTATATATTTGATGTAAAAAAAGATACTATTCCACGGGAAGAAAAAGCGTCAAACGCTATAAATAATTATTTTCAATCTATTGGGGGTATGTGCATTAAATTATAAAAAATAGGATCTTCCGCCGACGCAGCAAGCAATAATGCTCAAACATACGTGAATGCTTCAGATCCTAATAACAGTATAACAAATCCCGAGGGAAATGTCAATCACAGCGTCTACATAAACGCGGAGAGCCGCGTTGATGAGTTTGGGTATCTTTTGTTATGTTTAATTACAAATCGTCCGTACCATAGAACAAAAGAGCGGCGTTGACAGGTTCGGTACACGGACGTATATCATCGCGCCATATAAATATCTTACCGCCGCCGATATCGGTTTCGTCAATATCGGTCATCACGCCGTTTTCGTCCGCGACGCGCATTCCGACAAACACGCCGCCGTCAAACTCGGCGAGCGTGCAGAGTAAATCCTCCGTTTCATCCGCGCCGACCCTGAGCGTATACTCTCCGTCCGCGTCACGCGCTGCGCGTATGCCGTCCACATTCGTCTCACACCCGCCGATGGCGGTCGTTTTTAACATTACCTCAAACGGGATATCCCTTCCGGAAACATACCGATGAACAGCCGCCCCTGCGCCGCAGTAAACGATAAGACCGCAGTATTCGTCGAACGACGTTCCGAACACGTCCTCGCCGATATAAACCACACTGTCAGGCACGTATATGCTCTGCAACGTAAAGCTGCCGCCGAACGCGTAATTGCCTATACGCTCCACACCTTCGGGAAGCGTTATGGCAGCTATCGGTCCGCATGCGTTAAAGGCGTATTCTCCGATTTCCCTCAGACTGTTCGGCAGCGTGATATCCGTGAGAGAGGAACAGCACAGGAACGCGTACCGTCCGATTTTCGAAACTGTTTCGGGAACGGTATACGCGCCGTACCTTGCGGTCGGGTACGAAACGAGCGTATCGAAATCTTTGTCAAACAGAACGCCGTCAGAGGAGGCGTAGGATGCGTTCTCATCGTCCACACTGTATTCCGTCAGTGAAAAGCAATATAAAAAAGCGTTGTCGCTTATCAGGGAAACGCTTTTTCCGATATGTATTCTTTTTAACGACGAACAGCTCTGAAATGCACCGTCGCCGATCGTTTCCACGGCGTCGGGTAAATTAAGCTCCGCGAGTGAAACGCAGTCGCGGAACGCGTCTTGTCCGATAGAGCGTATTCCGCTCGGCAGCGTCAGATATGTCATTGAATCACAATACATAAACGCGCCGTCGCCGATAGCCGTTACGGGACAGCCGCCGAGAATGTCGGGGACGGTCACGTCCGACGCATGGGACGTACAGCCTGTTACGGTCGCTTCGCCGTCGGATACGGAGTAGATAAAGTCCTGCTCGTCGGCATGGGCATAATGCGGAAATGAGACGAGCATCGCAAGAACAAATACTGTGAGAAATATTTTCTTCATAACAAATCACCGTGTGATATTGTACCATATATTTTTGTGGAATTCAATATATTTCGACACTTTTTTGCATTTTTCTTCATATGACCGAAAATATCCCGCGCTTCGGCGGCGAGGGACAGAAGGGTGAGGGAAAATTTTTTTATTTTTCGGAAACGATTGATTTCATAAAAAACTTATGTTAAAATAACCCACGACACGGGAGAACCTTGAAACGCAACGCGGCGGCGGTGCCGCAGTTACGTTAAAAAGAATAAAATTGCGCGGAATAGGAGGAGAAGCTATGTATTTTACAAAAAATAACGATGTGCTTATCGCCGAACGTCGAAACGAGACAATAAGGATAGAGCCGTGGGGGAGAGACGCCCTGAGGGTACGCGTGACGCGTAACGCCAAATTCAGCGGCGCGGACAACGCGCTTATGCCCGCGTCGTCGGCTGCGGAAATAACCGAGGACAGTCACGGCGCGCTCATAACGAACGGAAAAATAAGCTGCTTCGTATCAAACGACGGCGGGCTGGAATTTTTCAAGGACGGCAGATCCGTTTTAAAGGAATATGCAAGGGATTGGACAAGCGTCAATGAACACAGCCCGAGCATGAAATTTTCCGCGCGCGACTTTAAGCCTGTAAGCGGCAGCGACTACGAAATTACCGCGCGCTTTGAGCCGCAAAGCGATGAAAAGATATTCGGTATGGGACAATATCGGCAGCCAAACCTTAACTTAAAGGGCTGCGTGCTGGAGCTTGCACAGCGTAATTCTCAAATAAGCATACCATTTTATCTTTCGAATAAGGGCTACGGATTTTTATGGAACAACGCGGGAATAGGGGAGGTTATGTTCGGCGCGAATTACACACAATGGCGCGCTAAGCTGTCGGAGGAGCTTGACTATTGGATAACCGCCGCAGACACGCCAAAGGCGATAATTGAAAATTACACCGCCGTTGTGGGCCGCGCGCCCGCTTTTCCCGAAAATGCTTTGGGATTGTGGCAGTCCAAGCTGCGTTACAGAACGCAGGACGAGGTGCTGGAGGTCGCGCGCGAGTATAAAAGACGCGGTATACCGCTTGACGTTATAGTTATCGACTTTTTCCATTGGATACGCCAGGGCGACTGGAGCTTTGACCCCGAGTATTGGCCCGATCCGCAGAAAATGATGGACGAGCTGAAGGAATTGGGCGTGCGGTGCATGGTTTCGATATGGCCCACCGTGGACAAGAAAAGTATCAATTTTAACGAAATGCTCGAAAAGGGATTGTTCGTCCGCACGGAGCGCGGCAGCATACAATGCTTCGATTTTCAGGGAGACACTGTCATTTACGATGCGTTAAATCCCGAAGCGCGTAAATTTATTTGGAATAAAGCGAAGGAAAATTATTATAAATACGGAATCGATATGTTTTGGCTTGACGAAGCGGAGCCGGAGTATTCCGCTTATGATTACGAGAATTACCGCCATTACACAGCCCCCGCCTTAAAGGTCGGCAACAGCTATCCGAAGGCGCACGCGAAAGCGTTTTACGACGGTATGAAAGCGGAGGGACAGACGGATATCGTCAATCTTTTGCGATGCGCATGGGTAGGAAGTCAAAAATACGCCGCGCTTGTATGGTCGGGCGACATCAAATCGAATTTTACAACGCTTCGCGACCAGCTGAGCGCGGGACTGAATATCGGTATCGCGGGTATACCGTGGTGGGTATCGGATACGGGAGGATTTTTCGGCGACGTGACCGACGAGCATTTTAACGAGCTTCTGATACGCTGGTTTCAGTTTTCCGCGTTCTGCCCCGTACTGCGTATGCATGGCGACAGAGGACCGCATGACATCGAGAATCTGTCAAACCTCGATTACGGCGGCGGGTTCTCTCCGACGGGCGGACCCAACGAGCTTTGGAGCTACGGCGAGGACGTGTATAAGATACTCAAGAAATATCTTGACATAAGGCTTGGTATGAAGGATTATATTAAGTCCGTTTTGGACGAAGCGAGCAGGAACGGCTCGCCCGTGATTCGTACCATGTTTTATGAATTTCCCGACGATGAAGCCTGCTGGAACACAGACGACCAGTATATGTTCGGCTCCAAGTATCTCGTCGCTCCCGTTTTATATCAAGGCATTACGGAACGCGCGGTATATCTGCCGAAGGGTAAATGGAAAAGTATCCATGACGGCGTCGTGTACGAGGGAGGTCAAACAATAACGGCCGGCGCGCCGATTGAAATTATACCTGTATTTGAAAGAATATCATAAAAAAGCTTCGGAGCGCGTTTGCCGCTCCGAAGCTTTTTAATATGTATTTACCATTTGAGATTGCCGAAAATACCTCTCAGCACTTTGCGTCCGACCTCGCGTCCTATCTGTGACGCCGCGCTCGACGCGACCTTGTTTACCATGGCAAACTTTTTCTTCAGCTCGCGTTCTCGCCGCGCTTCCTCGCGTTCCTTTTCGTGACGCTCGTGTTCTTCTTCGCGTTTTTTTCGCGCTTCCTCCTTCTCCTGAGCGATGCGTTCCTTTTCCTCTTCCTTTTCCTGAGCGATGCGTTCCTTCTCAGCTTCAGCTTCCGCTTCAGCCTTTTCCCGCTCCTCGCGCTTTTCCTCAAGCTCCTCATACGCGGAACGGTTGTCGACCGCGTCCTTATATTTCAGATATAAATCCGAGCCGTTAACTATATTGTTTCTTATATCGTCTCCGCAGGGACCCATAAAGCTCTGCGGGGGAAGTATAAACGCGCGCTGTACCATTGACGGCGCGCCCTCCTCGTCAAGGAACGACACGAGAGCTTCGCCGGTGCCGAGTACGGATATCGCTTCCTCCGTATCGAATGCGGGATTCGGACGGAACGTTTGCGCCGCCGATTTTACCGCTTTTTGCTCCGAAGGAGTGAATGCTCTCAGGGCGTGCTGGATCCTGTTTCCGAGCTGAGCCAAAACCGTTTCCGGAATATCCGAGGGATTCTGCGTTATGAAATATATGCCCACTCCCTTTGAACGTATCAAGCGCACGACCTGCTCGATTTTATCGATAAGAGCTTTCGGCGCATCGTTAAACAGCATATGAGCTTCGTCAAAGAAAAATACCATACGCGGCTTATCGAGGTCGCCGACTTCGGGAAGTATCTCATACAAATCGGTCAGCAGCCACAGCAGGAATGTCGAGTATAAAAGCGGTTGATTGGCAAGCTTTACGCAGTCGAGCACGTTGATCACGCCCGCGCTTGACGACGTGGTTTTGATCCAATCCTTTATATCAAGCTCCGGCTCGCCGAAGAATACGTCGCCCCCGGCGTTTTCGAGTGCGAGCAGCGCGCGCATGATCGCGCCGACGCTTTGCGCCGATACGTTTCCGTACTTCACTTGAATATCCTTGGCGTTGTCAGATACAAACGTAAGCATTGAACGAAGATCCTTGATGTCGATAAGAAGAAGCTGCGAATCGTCCGCAACGCGGAATACTATTTCCAAAACTCCTTCCTGGGTCGGATTAAGTCCGAGCAGTCTCGAAATAAGCGTCGGTCCCATATGTGAAACGGTCGTTCTCACGGGAATTCCTTTTTCGCCGTAAACGTCCCAAAATACAGTCGGATAATCCTTGTACGGGAAATCGCATTTCACGCCGCATTTTTCCAACTGTTCGGTCACGTGCTTGTTTTCCTCGCCCTTTTTCGCTATTCCGCATACGTCGCCCTTGATATCCACCATGAATATCGGCACGCCCGCTTCGCTGAGAGTTTCAGCCATAACCTTTAGGCTTATCGTCTTGCCGGTGCCGGTCGCTCCCGCGATAAGACCGTGTCTGTTCGCCATGCCTTGGTTCAGCATAATGGGAGATTCGCCCGTGGCTATCCATAACTGTCCCTCGCTTGTATACATATTCCACTCCTCCGTTTCAAAATTGTATATTATTAACTATTATATAACATTTTTACAAAATGTGCAATAATAGGCGTGAAAAAGATTAAATGATGCGGCATATTTTGATCGGCGACATTATCCCCGCCGGACGAAGCATATATTTATCCGTCCACTTTTCGCCCGTCGTTCGATAGGAGGTGTTGCCGTACCAGGTATAATTTTCGTCGGCATTATGCAGCACACCGAACGAATTGAAGCGGTTGCCGTACATTGTAAGCTTTATTTCATGCCGTCCCGCGCTTAATTTGCCGAGATTTATTATGTGCGGGGAAAAGGCGATAAGACCGCGCGCTTCGCCGTCGACCTGCGCAGATATGACAGGCGCGCTGAATTTCGGCACACAGACGCAGTACTCGCCGTCACTAAGAATTTCGTCCTCAAAAATATATTCGAGATTACCCGTGTAAAACGGCATTCCCTGAGCGCATATATCCCCGAAGGAAAGAGAGTAATTCGGCGCGGCGATCTTCATGCCGCGCACATCAAAATCACCGAGCAGATACAAGTTTTCAAGATACGATTTACGGTTGTATCTCATCTCTATTTTAAGCTCGTTTACGCCTTTTTTGAGACGCGGCATATTTATAACGTTTATCGCCTTGTCGACGTACCAATCCACGGCGGTGCCGTCGGCTTCCGTGCCGTTCAGAAAAACGCGGCAGCGGTCTGCGTCTTCAAGCGCGAGACTGCATTCGGATTCGATTTCCGAATTTATATCAAAATACAGCGTCACGATATGCGTTTCGCCCTCCTCGGTAGCGTAGGGCTGTCTGTCAAGACCGGTGCGCGGCGTGAAGCCGAGCGCGTCGCGAACCGCATTATCGGCTTTGATAAGAGCCGTTTTTTCATGGATCTCACCGCCGTCGACGCTGAACCTTGCGTAATCGAGCAGAAGCACATTGGGCTCGGTACGGTTAAAACGGGTTATTTTGTTTATCGTCTTTACGGCTTCATATTCGACAGTGCGGTAATTTTCAAAACCGTTTGTATCCTTGCCGAGACGTATAAGTATGCTGTCCTCGCCGTAACAATTCCATTCAAAAACGGTCATGCCGTTTTCCGTGCGCGACGGCATACTGCGGCGTTCGCCGTTTAAGGTATCGTATACGGTCAGCGAATACTCGCCGCGAACGCGAACGGTATTTTTTTCGCGCTCACCCTCCGTCGGATACGCGTGACAGAGAAAGAGCCACTTGCAGTCGCTGTCGTCGCGAAGCTGATACAGCACATTATCGTTATCGTATTCAACGTCGCAAAAGTCTTTAAGCGCGTTCGTAAGGGCGGCGCGTTCCAAAGGAACGCGTATGCATTTTGATGAAAGATCCGCGGCTTCCTCGGACGGCTTCGCGTCCGTCAGAGACGGAGGACTGCCGGCGAATATAACGGTGCCGCCGTTTTCGGCAAATTTTTTCAGTATTTCAAGCGTTGTTTTGCGGATAGTGAGACATTCGGGTACGATCACCGCCGTATATGAGCATTTTCCGACGCTGAGCGTCTTTTGTGAAATTGCGGTTTCCAGTTCCGTCAGGAGAGATTCCGATATATAATCGAAATCAATGCCGCCCAGGAGCAGCCATTCGGCTGTTTTTTCAAACTTTTTATCCATATCGGCGCGTTTTTCGCGCGTAATATCGTCCGCGCCGTAGCTTACCCACAGACTTTCCACGGGATTTATGACGGCGACGCGGGTAATACGCGAGCCGCGTGTGAGCACGGTATTCAGACGCGCAAAATGATTTTCGATATACGAAAATTCCGTATACCACGGTGAATGAAAAAATATTGACCCCGGCCAATCACGCTTAGCTTCGCCCTTTAACGACATATGCGATAAATGCGGTACGCGTATCGTTATACCGAGTGCCGCCTGCCAATCGCCCTGGAGCTTATACGTTTTAAAGGTACAATCCCAGTTAGTCACTCCGTATTCCTCGCTCATAACAGCTTCGCGTCCGTACTGCGCCGCGACGCTTGCCGCCTGCTTCACGCTCGTAAACTCACGTCCGTCGATCAGCATGTCTACACCAGGAATATCCATTTTACGATAGCAGCGCATCGCTTCGCCGACTGTGGTCGACTGCGCTCCGAGCGGAGATTCGCCCAGGATATGTCCCGTCATCAAGATCCCGTTATCCTTACACCAATCGCATATTCCGTCCATGAACACGCGCGCAAAACACTCCGAGGCGGCGTCGTGATAGGCATGTCTGCCGCTCATGTCGCCGTCCTCTCTGTCCCATACGTATTCTACCGCCGTGTCGAGAGGGTCGAATCCGCGTTCCCTTTTGCACCAATCCGCGAAATACTCCGTATACGGAACGTATACGTCCTCATTCGAACACGCCGCCTTTATCGGCTGCTGCTTGCCTATGCGCGGCTCGTCGGTAAAAATCGCGGCGGCGGTAGTTCCGAAGTCAGAGGCGAGCGCGGCTTTGTATCGCTTGTGCGTGACGCTTATGAACCTTTCGACCGCGTCGGGATTCATCGTGTCCGAGTACGTGCAATCGTTGAAAAATTCGCTTTCTTTTTCCAATTCGAGATACGCATACCTGACCGTTTCTCCGTTTTCGACCGCGTCGTTGATCTCCCGCGCCGTATTCAAGCGTCGGTACGACGCGAGACGTTTATTTTTGATTTCGATTGCGTAAGCGGTCAAAAAGTATCCGCGCGGCAGCGCGCCGCTATCGACCGCCGTTTCAAATTCAGATCTTGAAGGGGAGTATTCGGTTCCGAGCGGCGCGCACGTAAGCCGCATTTCCCTGGCGCGGTAACGCGGATTTTGCGTCACAAGACCGTCCGCCGCGCCGGAGGGGAAGCGGTCGTCGTCATAGAGCCAGCATATAAGCCCGTTCTCACGGCACAGCCGCGCCGTGTAGCTTACAAGCTCCATAAATTCGCTTCCGAGATATTCCGTGTCAAGTCCGTCGCGGGGGTGTATTACCACGCCGCCGAATCCCATGTCTTTAAATATTGCAAGCTGCTCCTTTACGGTTTCCTTGCGGAGCTTGCAGTTCCATGACCAAAACGGCAGACCTCTGTATTTCACGGTGGGATTTTTAAACAAATTATAATCGAATTCGTCAGATTTGTTTTTTGACATAATTATCACTCCGTCAATCATTTTATAAAATTATATATCATATGACCCGATATGTAAACGTTCGCTTACGTTTTAAACGGTTTTTTTTGTAATAAAAAAGGGAGCCGACACTCCCTTTTTTATATTATATCAAAGCAGCGATCGATCGGAAGATCATCCCCCGAAGGATTGATTTCATTATACGGTATAATTCTGAAAAAGTCAAGGCATTACGCCGTTTTTCGTCACTTTTCAAATCAATTTTTTTCTTTGTGACATTTTGTTTCCGACAGTGAAGCGAAACTTGGGACAAAATGTCACAGTTTTGGGACTCCCCCCGAAAATCACGAAATTTATGCAATTTGTATAATTTTCGGGAGGAGGTATATATGCTCTGACATATTTCACATCTGATTTACGCCTGCGGCGATACGGGAACGGCGGGGGTCTTCTCGATGGGAGCGTACGTGTTCATATCCCATAGGAAAGCCTTTATCGATCCCGACGCTGCGTCGAGTGCGGACGTTGCGAAGTTTTCCGTCGATGCGGGCGCAACGGTCTTTGAATTGAGCTTGACGTCTTGCAGATGTCCGTCCGCGTCATATGACGCGCTTATCAGCGAAATCAATGCGGGAGTGTCGTTATGGTTCGTGACTGTCGCCGTCGCCGTACCCGATGCGTCGACCTTGAACATATCCGGCTCCGAAACAATGCCGTCGCTCCATTCAAAGCTTACTTCACAGTTTTTTGTAACGTTAAACCAGTACGTGCCGCCTTCCGCTTCGATAGGTTCTCCGTCGACATATACGGCTTTGAGGGCCTTATGGAGCGGAGGTCTGTCGATGGATATAAATATTGCCGCGCCGGCGTTCTTTTCTATTGTCGTCTTATCGCCGAGAGGTTCGTCGTCTACGCGTACGACCGCTTCGCCGACATTCTTAAACGTAACCGTATATTTTGTTTGGGTTGTGGTAAACGACATCACTTCGGATTGCTCGTCGCCGTTTATGCCGACCGCTCTGTATTCATATGTCGTACCGGGGGCGAGACCGCTTACGGATATGCTGTAATTTCCTGTTTCGGTCATTATCGTTCCGTTTTCTATGAGCGTGGTCTCCTCCGTGTCTTTCTCCCAAATCAGGAAGCGGCAGTACGCCTGCGGTGTGATTGCCGAATCGTTCTGTTTTGTTATTTCCACGTTTCCGACAAGCGTCGCGCCCGTGTCGTTTATATCCTGCGCGGGTAATGTCGAATACGTATATTCGGGCGGCTGTTCGTCCGAAACGATTATTTTCGCCGTGTTTGTTACGGATATTGTTTCGCCCTCCTTCAACGGATCGGGGTGCTTAAACGCCGCGACCGCAGTCAGATCCGCTTCGCCGACATAATGTTCCGTTTCGTTCGAAATGCCGGTCACCGTTGCCGTTTCGTTATTGCTTCCGGCTTCGACCGAAGCGATGGAAACGGGATTCGACGACCACTCGACATTTGTGATTTCGTAACCGTCATAATTCTTCTTGATTTTCGCTTCCGCAGTCGCTCCCTCGTTAACATAGATTTGCGGGGGAGAGATCGTAAATCCTACCTGCGGGTCGTACTTTATCGGTGCCGCCGTGACGGAACCCTTTATATTGACGTAGAGAGTTCCTCCGCTGACATTGAGCGCGTCGTCGTCGATGTTAACTCGCGTCCAGCCGGACATTTCGGAGTCTATTACGAACGGTTCGCTTTCGGGATTTTTCATCGCCTCGTCCTTAAAGAACTGCACGGTATCTCCGGCCTTGAGATTTTCCTTGTCGACGTTCACATACGCGTAATTGCCTATGTCATGGTCGGTGGGGATATTATAAATTTTGGCTTGCGCCGCGCGCGCGTCCGTGAGGAAGGACACCCTCGTCATACCCTCCACCGAATTGTAGTTTTTGTCCTGCGGACTGAATATCCACATGTAATTTGTGTTTTCATCGACTTTAACATTGGACGGATCGCTCGTTCCCTGTTTTGTCCAGTTAAACGCGCCGTCAAGCTGCTCGCCGTTCACACCCGTGAATTTGCCGGAAAGTACCGATTCGCTCAAATACGCGTCTTTCGCGACCTTTGAAGCCTGAACCGTGTCCGCGCCGGAGGGCGTTGCACGAAGGATAGTCATCGTATCGTTTATTACGTTCTCCGCATAATTGTCATACGCGTACACGGTGCCGCGCACGTCGTATGTTCCCGCGTTGATAGGCGGCTTCTCCGTCCAATTGTCGTCCGAAGCGTCGTGAAGCTCCACGTCGGATCTCAGCCTGTATTCAACCTTCGTCGTCGCTTTTGTATCCTGTGCTTTAAGAGTTGCGATATGCGCTTTTCCGTTATATACCTCGTTTTTCGGAACGGTAAACGACTCTATCTGCGCAACGGGCTTATCTTCGACCCTTACGTCCAACATTCCGCGTATGCTCTTATAATTCACTTGATCGTTCGGAGTAAATTTCCATTCGTACTGCGTTTTGTTTTTCGAGAGCGTTTCGTTGGGATCCGCCCATTCGAGAGTACCCTCGACAGTTTCGTGACTGTACGGATTTTCAAACGTACCCTTGAAGCGTTCGTTTTTGATGTCAGCCAGTTTTTGTCCGGCAACTCCCGCGTCCGAGGACACGCTGAGCTTTACCGGCTCCGTCTGAAGGACGGTAAGCTTACCGAGCACATCTTTCGTTATAGAGTAATTATATCCGCTCACGCCGAGAGTTGAAGCGGTAACGTCGTACTCGCCGACGGGCGCGCCCTGCGATGCGCCGTCTATACCGTCTTTCTCCGCTTTGACCATAGCGCGCAGACCGTCCACCGTGTCGTCTGAAACAAGACCGTAGCCATCGGGCTGATTGGCAGCCTGTTCATAGTCGTTCGAGGAGAAGCTGTACGTTTGACCGTAATACTTGGTTATGTCTTTTTTCAGCTGAAGCTTTATATAACGCTGATATATCCAGCCGTTTATATGCTTTTCCTCGTTGTTTAACGTATAATTCTCCGCGTCTGTTCCTTCGAGCGCGTCGGTACCGTTAATGTTTAATGTCACAGATTGAACGTACTGCGGGTCGGCGTCCTTCTTACTGTACGTTCCGCTGAATGCGGACGATTTGATCCTGACGTCGTTGCCCGTTTTCGGTTTGACGAACGACACCTTATCCACGTTTACATTCGCCGTCAGCGTGCCGTCATATCTCTTTGCTATCGCCGAACTCGGTATGACGGGCTTTATCACGTAGGGATTTATTATCATTATGGCGGTTACGGTGTCCTCGGCGAACATACTCGTTTCGGCTGCCTTGGCGTAAACCTTATACGTACCCACTTTTTTCGGAGGCGTTTCGGTGTAGCCGTTTTCTTCCGTAAACTGCTCGTCATCTTCGAAGGTTGTGTTATTGTCCTCCACCTTCTTGTATTTAACGGTAATGTTGGGCGTTCCGCCGCGCGCCCACGAGAAAGTCGGCAGCTTCGCGTCACCGTCGTATGTCTTTATAAGTCCCGATACCGTTAAATTCGTGGATATTTTTGCGGAGACCTGTACGTGCGTCGTATCGGGGTCGGGTATTTCATAATTGTCGGTATCGAACGGGGTGAATTGGAACCTTCTCGGGATCATGCCCGAATTCTCAACGTCAATGATCTCCTCGGGATCCTCCCATTCGTACTTGCCGTTTACAGTATTGCCATCACCCTGCCAATGCGGGTTTATATATGTTCCCAAAAGAGTGGATTTGGACAGTTCCTCTCCGTCCTTTATGCCCGTAGCCGCCACTGTCAGCCGTTTGGGCATTGTTTTCATAACCGTTACGCCGGTGTCGCAGTCGTCCTTGAGTACCACTTCATAATTACCCGTACTCTGCGTACCCGATAACGAATACTTATGCGGTACGCCGTCGTTTACCGGCGCGGTTTTGTCGATACCGCCGCCTTCAAACAATATACCCAGATCCGCGGCGGAGACGTTCGTCTCAAGCTGTTCTAAGCCGGTGCTGTCGTAAACATCACAGATTATCTTTGACATATCGAGCGTTTCGCCGTAATACTTCGTCGCATCTCTGGGCGCGATCTGCACTTTTTTCTTCTTAATGTCTATCTTTATTTCAAAAGTGCTTTGTATACGGTTCCCCTCCGTGTTGTTTAGCGAGTATATCGTACCCGTATGCTCTCCCGCGCTCAGACCCGCTCTCGGCGTTATCTCAACAATGGCATAATTCTTCCAGCCCTTCTCCTGAGCCATGTCCTTCGGCGGGATATAAAAGAATGTCGAATTTGTCGATTCAAGTCCGCCGTCGGCGTAGGATTTCTGCGCTTCTGCGTCGTTGTTCATGTTTATCTTTTTAACGATAAAATCATTACTGCGCGAGCCGACCGCAACGCTCAAGCGTCGGTTACCCGTGTTTACAAGGCGAAGTCTCAACGGCTCTATCGTCGCCGTAGGATCATATTCAAACTCCTTGGGCTGCTCGCCGCCCGCTATTTCGTTATACGACGCCGGCGGTGCGGTACCGTCGGGAGCGGGGGTCGGCAAAACGGACGGTGAGTCGTCAGCGTCCTTTGTAAATTCATATGTAAAGCTTTTCGGTTCGCCCAATACGGCTTCAAACGTCATCATGTTGTCGTTTTTGCCGTCCTTGTCGTCGGCGGGTATTTTGTCGCCAACATAATCATTTGTAACAACGCTGTCCCCGCCGACGATTTTCCAGCCCGTGATTACTTTCTTCGGCTCCTCCCGTGCGTCGTCGTTGTATATCGACGGGGCTATCGTCGTGGTCCAGTCGTCTTTCATAACGAGCTCCGTTATAGTCGTGCTGGGACTGTCCTCCATGGGACATTTAAGCTGATATCCATTGCCGATGTCGCTCTCGCTCAAGCGATACGTTACCTGCATGACGGTCACCGTCGCGTCGTTGATCTTTTCCTTCGGACAGCTTCCAAGCTCCTCGGGCGTCGGGGTCTCGCTCGCCGGCTTAAGCTGATTCAGCGTTGCCGTGTAGTCGCCGACCTGATATTCCGGCTCCGTGTCCTGGTCGAACAATTCGCCCGTTCCTATCTGCCATCCGTGGTAACGGTGCTTTCCCTTGCTGTCCTCCAAGTCGGTATTGACAACGCCTACTATACCGTTATCGGGAATAATAGTTTTCGACGGGTGAGGAGTTTTGCCCGGCTCTCCCTCGTCGGGTCCGTGAGCGGGACGTGAAATTTCAAGCTGATAATATTTTCCGTCGTATAAATATGTTTTCGATTCCTCATTAAAATCAGCCGTATGGTCTAATCTGGTTGAAAATTCGACCCAAAGCAGATTTGTCGGAACATCCTCTCCTTGGAAAATGCTTGTTGTCTTGGGATGCTGTCTGAACTTTGCGTTGAGTATGCTGAGATTCTCATTCGTCTGTCCGAACGTGACGGTCGGCATAACGGAGAAAATCATCGATACGGTGAGCATCAAGCCTATAAGCTTATATTTGTTCTGTCTCATATTGATTTTCCTTTCTTTTTGACTTAGACATTTTGCCCATACATATTTTACGGTCAAGCTTTTTACTGAATTATTTACACTCGAACCTCTCTTTTAATTGTATCATAAAATCTATACGCGGTCAAGGATAATAACAAAGATAAAACGCGCTTTAAAGCTAATCATTTTATTGCTTCGGCGATGTATGTTATTTTACAATTCATTAACAAAATATGTAAAAAGACTTGAAATTAAATTACTTATATGGTATAATATGGAAAAAAGAAAAAAAGGAGAAACGATATGTACACGGTTACAGAAGAAAAACGCAGATTTGAGGACGGCGAAAGGACGGTATACGGAATACGCTGCGGCGAAGATCTTATCGCCGAGGACGTCACGACGGACAGAGAGAAAGCGCGCCGTATAGCCGACGCTTTCAATCGATACGGTCTTTCGCCGGAGCATTTTTACGACGCGATAGAGGATATTCTTGCCGAATAAAAAAACAGCGGATCGTTTCGATCCGCAGTTTGGTTCGTTATCTTCTTCGTTTGTCGGAGCTGTAAAGAGAAATAAATTTGCCCGGAGTGATTTTGAATACGTCGAAGAAATCAACGCAGAACTGCGACGTATTCTTATAATCCATGATTTTCGCCACATAGTCCACGTCGTAATTCGGAACGCAGAAGATGAGGTGCTTGGCGTTTTCCATACGCAGCTTCTTATAATATTCTTCGGGCGAAAGGGAAAACACGGACACAAAAAGCCTGTCCATTTCTCCGCGCGTTATACCGAGCTGCATAAGTATCTTGTCATACGAAAGTCTTGCCGTCCTGTAATTACGCTTCATATAATCGACTATCGGTTTTATAATAAGACGATGTTTATCGTGAACATAATTGTCGGACTCGATACAAGCCGCGCCGAGCGCGCCGATGAGAGAATAAAGCGCGGCGGAGATCTCCGAGCTTTTTTCCACCTGCGAGCCGTTGTAGCAAAAGATGTTGTCGAAGCGGTCCGCAAATGTTTTTTTGTCCTTTTCGGGCAGGTGTATTACACGGAAATCGCCGAATCCGCAGTAATGCAGAAACGGATACAGCCGCCTGCTCGTGAACGCGATATGGCGCAGACGCATCGCTCCCTCGCAGCGTATGCCGACGACGCGTCCCGCGGCGACGAAAATGATATCGCCCGCGCCGAACGCCTTTTCGCAGTTTTCCTTCGATATGGCGAATCCGGGGCTGTCAGGCAAAAGAAGCTGATGACACGCGAAGCCGTCCATACGCATTTTGCCGTTGATTATGTGGTCGGACGTGTCCGACAGTGAAATCATATATTTATGTCTGAAATCGGATATTTGCATAAATTTACCTCTGTTTAAAAGTCGTACACCGTCTGGTGTCTGAATTGAGCCGGAGTGAAACCCGTCTTTGCCTTGAATACCTTTGTGAAATAGCTCGCCGAACTGAATCCTGTATTCTGCGCTATCAGGCGTATCGGTATGTTCTTATTTTCGGTAAGCATGGCTTTGGCTTGACCGAGCCGCGTGTTGAGAAGAAATTCGTGCGGGGTCATGCTGTACACCGCAGAAAACAGTCTGCATAAATGCGGATGAGATATGCCCGAATGAGACGCGATCATCTCCGAGGTCAAATCGGAGTTGTCGTAATTCGCTTTTATATATTGTATCGCCGGCACGAGCTTCGCAACGCCCGCGTCAAGATTTTTCAGCGCGCTTATGCAGCATCGCGACATGAGCGTCAAAAGATTATAAAGATGGACCGAAGCGGTCACATGCTTGTAAAGATCGAGACTGTTGTACGCGGCTGAAATTTTATATACGAACTCCCGCGCGAGCGCGGCGTTATCGTCACGCGGGAAAATCGCCCCGCTGGCGGGAAGGTTAAGGCTTGTACAAATACTGTTAAGCTCACAGCCCGAAAACAGTATGGATATAAGCTTCCATGGTTTTATGACAGGCTCGTAGCTGTGAGGACATTCCGGCGTGAAAAATATGATATCGCCCGATCTGATCATATGTGTGCGCCCGAACGAATCGGTAAAGCTGCCCTCGCCGCCGACGCAAAATGAGATCATGCCGCAGGTACCGAGTCCCGCTTCGCGCACGACTTTTGCGTCCTCCGTATATTCTCGGACGACATGCACAACGATAGGCAAAAGACTTAACTCGCGCTCTGTTGGTTCTTTAAACATAAAAATCCTCCGTTTGTTTTTTAAAATTATATCATTTTAATTTGATAAAATCAAGCACTTATCAGAAAAAATACGCCTATTATGATTGTAATTTTGTATCATGTATGATATAAAATTACGATTCTCCCGAGCGTTTCGACAAAAAAATAACATTTCCGTTCAAGCAAAAATACGCTGCCGGCGCGAAAATCGACAAAAAAATCGGTAAAGAAAAAACGTATTGACAAGACAAAACAAGTGATATATGATAATATTCAAGGAGGGATTCAAAATGAAAACAAATAAATACGCGGGAACGCAGACAGAAAAGAACCTTGAGGCGGCGTTTGCGGGCGAGTCTCAGGCAAGAAACAAGTATACCTACTTCGCGTCGGTAGCGAAAAAGGAGGGCTACGAGCAGATGTCCGCGCTGTTTTTAAAGACGGCTGACAATGAAAAGGAACACGCCAAGATGTGGTTCAAGGAGTTAAACGGTATAGGCAATACGTCCGAGAACTTAAAGGACGCCGCCGACGGCGAAAACTACGAGTGGACGGATATGTACGCGTCCTTCGCCGATACCGCCGAAAAAGAAGGATTCACGGAGCTTGCCGCAAAATTCCGAGCGGTAGCCGAGATCGAAAAGAGCCATGAGGAACGCTACCGCGCGCTGCTCAAAAACATCGAAACGGCACAGGTGTTTGAAAAGAGCGAGGTTAAGGTTTGGGAGTGCCGCAACTGCGGTCATATCTGCGTCGGTACAAAGGCTCCCGAGGTTTGTCCCGTATGCAACCACCCGCAGAGCTTCTTTGAGGTCCATGCGGAAAATTATTGATTTATACGCAAAACCAAACGACAAAAAACCGCTTGAAGATTCAAGCGGTTTTTTCATGATCATTTCGTCTTGATTTTGTGGGATCCGAGTTATGCCGAAAGGATAACGAGAACCATCGTCGTTATAAGGAAAAGGATAGCAAGCGACGTTGTCAGCTTTGCAAACATAGCTTCCTTGGTGGTTCCGCCGTTTTTCTTGAAGAACGACTCACCCATATCGGAGGACGCGCCCTGGATACCTCTCATACCGGGATCCTTACCCTCCTGAGCCATAACTACGAATATAAGTATAACCGCAACGACCAGATGCGCTATTACAAATACAGTCTGCATAAATAAACCTCCTTTGTTCAGTGTATATGAAACCATTACATTATAACATAAATTTTATTTTTTACAAGACTTTTTTGCAAAAAATATAAATTTTTTTTGATTATTACAGAAGCGGCGCGAGGAGCCGCGTAACGTGACCGATGATACGCGTGAATATATTAAAGTGTTTTATATCGTCGAGAGTTATCTTGCTGCATTTTGAAAGCGTGTCCTTAAAATCGCGCTCGATATCTATTACCGCAGGCGTGTCGAGCATATATGCGGCACATTCGTAATGCAGATAAAGACTTCTGTAATCGTGGTTTATCGTGCCGACGATCGCGCGTCTTCCGTCGCTTACCGACATTTTTGCGTGTACGAATCCGGGCGTGTATTCGTAAATCGAGATCCCCTCTTTTATGAGTGCTTTATAATATGTTCTCGCAAGATAGAACGCGTAAGGCTTGTCCGGTATGTGCGGCATGATAATTTTCACGTCCACTCCGCGCTGCGCCGCGTACTTCATGCTTTCGTACATTTCGTCGTCTATAACGAGGTACGGCGTCATGATGTATACGTAATCGGAGGCATTGTCGAGGTTGTGAATGTAAGCGCGTTTGCCGATGTATATATTGTCGAGGGGAGTGTCGCCGAACGGGACGATAAATCCCTCTTCTCCGGCGCGGTTTTCCGCGGACGCCGTAATATATTTGCCGCCGTCCTCCGTGTCCGCGCCGTATATGTTCCACATATTAAGGAACATGGACGTAAATCCCGCGACCGCCGCGCCGCGAAGCATAAACCCCGTGTCCTTCCAATGACCGAAGCGTATTTTTTCGTTTATATATTCGTCTGCTATATTTATGCCGCCGCAGAACGACGTTTCTCCGTCGACGACTATGATTTTTCTGTGGTCGCGGTTATTTTGATGCGTGGACATGAGCGGCACTATGGGTGAAAATACGCGGCATTTGATGCCGTAGCGTGCGAGAGTTTCGTCATAGTGACGCGGCAGCGTCGTGACGCAGCCCATAGCGTCGTATATGATGCGTACCTCGACGCCCGCCTTCGCCTTCTGGCGAAGTATTTCGAGTATTTCGCGCCACATTCTGCTCGTATAATTGATAATGAAAAACTCCATGAATATGAATTTTTCCGCTTTCTGAAGCTCGCGTTTTATGTCCTCAAACATTCTTTCGCCTATCGAATAATACTGTACCGATGTGTTGGAATATACTGGCGAGCCGCCGTATCGCGACAGATACGAAGCGAACGCGTATTCGCGGCGGCTCTCGAGCGCGAGCTGCTTCATAACGTCCTCGCCGGCAGTCATATATTTTTTGTTTATATCCTGCGCGCTGTGATAGTCGTCGCTTATGTTGCGCGTAATGGTCCTTGTGCGCGTAAACAAATAGAAAAGCACTCCGAATACGGGGACGATCGCGATAAGAGTTATCCACGTCATTTTAAACGTCGGTTCCTCGTCGCGGTTGACCTCCAGCACGATCATTACCGCGCTCAGCAGCGTGGTGAGACCTATGAGTACCTTCGAGTAATCGGAAATCCATATAAACATAGCGATAAAAACCGCTATCTGAATAAGCAGCATCAACAGTGCAAAGAATTTGTTCGAGTAAAAAAGCCTGTTAAGTCTTTTCATAAAATCATTCCTTTCCGATGCTTTATTTAAGAGATTTTATGTACGCGAAGGTTTTCTTTTCGCCGTCGCGCTGAAGCATACGGAGCCAGCTTTCAAGCAGCGCGGCGGTTTTCGGGTGCATGACCGTTTTCGCGTTGCCGTTCAGAAAATAATTTATCGGATTGTCGTTTGTATATTTTTTCCCCAGATAGATCTTACCCGCCGCCACGCGGTCGCAAAACATTTCTTTCACATATTTGAGCGGCATCTCGACCGCCTCCATGCGCCGCGACGCGGGATTGTAGTCAGTCCAATATTCAAAATGGTGTCTGTTTCTGCCTTTGTGGTGCATCCATGCGGCGGAATAGCCGTATTGGTTACGCTCGGCTTCCGTGGGACTTCTGTCTCCGAGATAAAATCTCGCGCCCGCAAGAAATTCACAGGGACTGTATTTTGACAAATCATGTCTGAGCCCCTGCCAGAATATTCCGCATTTGGCACAGTGCGAGATCACCTTGTGCCTGTGACGCGTAATCGTCACGAAATGTTTAACCATATGCCACATAAAATCATGACTTCCTCTTTGAATTTAATTGCTTATTTACCATTATAGCACGGACATTTTGATTTTACAACATTAAAATTTCCGTATACAGTCCGATTTGTCTGTAATAAGATTACATATGTTATGAATATGTTAAAATTTCTTGAATTTTTGTCTCAGGGGGTATACTTGACGATTTATTTTTGCTATACTGAGTATATGAGAAACGAGGAAGTTATGGAGAATAACAAAGAGAAAAAGGAAAAGATAATAATTGCCGGAGTACATCGTTCGCTTCGCGATACGCTTTCGGATACGACCGAACAATCGCTCAGGGAGCTTTGCGAGCTTGTAAAAACAGCGGGCGGCGAGGTCGTGCTCGAGGTCGTGCAGAACAAGTCCGACATAGAAGCCGCGACGTATATGGGCGAGGGCAAGCTCGAGGAGATCAAAGCCGCCGCCGAAACGCTCGGCGCGGACGCCGTTGTTTTCGACGACGAGCTTTCTCCCGTACAGACGCGCAATATTTCCGATTTTCTCGGTATAAAGGTAATTGACCGCACCATGCTTATCTTAGATATTTTCGCGATGCGCGCGAAAAGCGGCGAGGGTAAATTACAGGTGGAGCTGGCGCAGCTTCGGTACAGGCTGCCGCGCCTTCGCGGCATGGGTACCGCGCTTAGCCGAACGGGCGGCGGTATCGGTACGAGAGGTCCGGGCGAGACGCGGCTCGAAAGCGACAGACGGCATATACGCAGACGTATAAGCGCGCTTGAGGACGAGATACGGGAAATAGCGAAGCATCGCGGCTTGATACGCGCCCGACGCAAAAAGGACGGAGTTATAACAGCCGCGCTCGTCGGTTACACGAACGCGGGAAAATCAACGCTGTTAAACGCGCTTACGAATGCGAACGTGTTCGCCGAGGATAAACTTTTCGCAACGCTCGATCCGACGTCGCGCGCGATAACGCTGGACGATAACCGCAAAATTCTGCTCGTGGATACGGTCGGATTCATAAGAAAGCTTCCGCATCATCTCATAGAAGCGTTCAAATCCACGCTCGAGGAAGCCGTCGTCGCGGATATGCTCATACATGTCATAGACGCTTCGGACGAGGACGCGGAAAGCAGGATCGCCGTTGTGGAGCAGGTGCTCGACAGTCTCGGAGCCATGGGCAAGCCGATCATAGAGGTATTTAACAAATGCGACGCGTGCGGCGCGGAGGAATACGTTTTTTCGCCGAACCGCGTATATATAAGCGCGAAATACGGAAAAAATACGGACAAGCTCCTTTATGAAATAGCGAAAGCCGCGCCCGGCAAGAAAGCGAGAGTTAAAGCCCTGATACCTTACAGCGAAGGCGCGCTTATGAGCGAGCTGCACGAAACGCAAAAGGTGCTCAGCGAGGAATATACCGAACGCGGAACGGAAACTGAGCTTATGATAGACGACGGTATGTATCGGAGAATAAGGGAGTATATAATTCAAGATGTCGGTTAAAAACGTTTACAAAACTGTCGGTAAGGAGTCGCGGTCGTTTCTTGTCGAAAAGAAATCAAAATTTATAACGAGCGTAAAGCCCGTTGACAACGAACGCGACGCGCTGGACTTTATTAACGCAATACGCTCGGAATATCCCGACGCGACGCATAATGTTTACGCATACGTCATAGACGAGAACAATATTTTTCGTTACAGTGACGACGGCGAACCGTCGGGTACGGCGGGTATGCCGGTGCTGGACGCGATACGCAAATCCGGCATAGTCGACGCGGCTGTTGTGGTCACGCGTTACTTCGGCGGCACGCTCCTCGGTACGGGAGGACTTGTTCATACCTACGGCGCGGCGGCGAAGCGCGGACTTGAAGAATCGAAAATAATCACACGCTGTCTGTGCGATATAATGAATGTGAAAACGGATTATTCTCTTCTCGGGAAAATGCAGTATGAAATTGCGTCGCGCGGGTATATCCTGCTCGACACGATTTACGAGGACAGCGTGACGTTTGTTATAGCGTGTCCGTCCGGCGAGACGGAGAATATCAAAAAAGGAATAACGGATATGACGTCGGGACGCGCGGAATGTGCGGTGACGGGAAACAGGTATATAGATATGGAGGAGGAACAATCATGAAAAAAGTATTAACGATATTTGCGTACGCCGTGCTTGCGTTCGTGCTTGCGGCGGGCGGTTATTTCGCGGGACAGCGTTCCCGTATGAGCAGTATTTCGTCCGCGCTTCCGCGCAACACGCTTGAACGACCCGCGGACGAATCCTCGGTATCGCCGCCGCCTTCGCGCTCAAACGAAGCAGCTCCCGCGGAGGAACCTATGCCGCCCATGGAAACGGCGCGTACCGAACGCAATATAATAGAAAAAAATTCTCAGACCGCCGTTGCTCCCAATCATACCGAGGTAAGCGGCGCGCCTATCACGATAGACGGCTCGCAGGCGGAGGTAAAGCTTTACACGTCCGCCGAAAAGGACGAGAACGGTGAATTTCTCTGGGACGACGGAAACCAATGGGTGCTTGAGGTTCAAAAGGACGGAGAATATTACACGCTTATAAACAAATATGTCCAGCTCGGAAAGGTGAGCGTAATGACAGCCGCCGACGACAGCGGAGAAGGCGTTATTACCGCCGTCGTATCGACGGGTTCGGGTATTTCCGTTGAAAAGTATACATACAACGGAACATCGTTCGAGGGCGAGACGGTATACAATTCCGGAGTATTAAACGTAATAAATTCAACATTCTGACAAGGGAGGAAAAACAATGGAGATCGAACTGACAAGCGCGAATTACGAGGGCGAGGTGCAAAATTCGTCCGTGCCGGTACTTGTGGATTTTTGGGCTTCATGGTGCGGTCCGTGCCGTATGGTCGCGCCGGTCATCGAGCAAATAGCCGCCGAGTACGCGGGTAAAATTAAAGTAGGTAAGGTGAACGTCGACAGCGAAAGCGCGATAGCCGCGCAGAACGCTATCGTTTCAATACCTACCGTCATACTTTTCGTAAACGGCAAGAGCGTCGAAAGAATAGTCGGCGCGCACGCGATAGACGATTACACGGACGTGATCGATAAATATATATAATATTTATGCAAAAATACGAATAAATATACAGCAATAAGCTGTATATTTTTCGTTTTTAAAACTTTTTTCAAAAAAGACTTGCATTTTTATTCAGAATACAGTATAATATAGAGCATATTTCACTTGAGGGGGATAATGATGTTACAGGACATAATCGAACTTGACAAAAAATATTATATGAACACCTTCGGAAACCGTTTGCCGGTCTGCTTCGTAAAGGGCGAGGGCATGACGCTTACGGCTGACGACGGGAAGGTATATTATGATTTTCTCGGCGGTATCGCGGTAAACGCGCTCGGACATTCGCATCCGAAGTTTATCGCGTCGTTAAAGGCGCAGCTTGACAAGCTGATCCACACGTCGAGCCTTTATTACATAGAAAATCAGGCGAAGCTTGCCGAAAGACTTGTGAACGCGAGCTGCGCGGACAGAGTATTTTTCGCGAACAGCGGCGCGGAAGCGAACGAGGGTGCGTTCAAGCTGGCGAAGATGTATTTCTATAAGAAGGGAATACCGAAAACGGAAATCATCACGCTCGATAAATCGTTCCATGGCAGAACGCTCGCGACTGTCGCGGCGACGGGTCAGGAGAAATATCAAAAGCCGTACAGACCGCTTACGCCCGGATTTATTCAAGTCGAGCCGAATAACTACGACGCGGTCGTAAACGCGGTCACGGATAAAACGGCGGCGATTATGATAGAGCTTATACAGGGCGAGAGCGGCGTTCACCCCATGGACGCTGAATACGTCGAAAAGCTTCGAAGGCTGTGCGACGAAAAGGATATCCTGCTCATTTTCGACGAGGTCCAAACCGGCATGGGCAGAACGGGAAAGCTGTTCGCTCATCAGCTTTACGGCGTAGAGCCGGATATATTCACGCTCGCGAAGGCACTCGGCGGCGGCGTTCCTATCGGCGCGGTATGCGCGAAGGAAAGCGTCGCGGCGGCGTTCGAGCCGGGCGACCACGGCACGACGTTCGGCGGCAATCCGCTCGCAACCGCGGCGGGACTTGCCGTAATGGATATTTTCGACGAGGAAAAGCTTGTCGAAAACTCCGCGAAAATGGGAGAGTATTTCAAAGCGAAATTAAACTCGCTCATGACGAAATATCCCGACAGAATAAAGGAAGTACGCGGCTCGGGACTGCTTATCGGAATTGAATTTGACGCGGCGGCCGCGAAAGAAGTATTCGATAAGCTATTCGAAAACGGTTTTCTGACGAGTCTGTGCGGAGGAACGGCAATGAGACTTGCGCCGCCGCTTATCATAACCGAAAAGGAAATCGATTTGTTTGCAAATAAATTGGAAGAGATTTTAAAGGAGATTTAAAATGAAGGATTTTATCAGCTTACACGATATAACAACGGAGGAGCTTCACAAGCTTTTGGAGCTTGCGTTAAAGCTTAAAAAGGAGGTTAAGGCGGGCGTTCCGCACCCGATTTTAAAGGGTAAGACGCTCGGTATGATTTTTACGAAATCGTCAACGCGCACGCGCGTTTCGTTCGAGGTCGGAATGGTACAGCTCGGCGGCTATCCGCTGTTCCTGTCGTCGAACGACATTCAGCTCGGACGCGGCGAAACTATCTACGATACCGCGAAGGTACTGGAAAGATTTCTCGACGGTATAATGATACGAACGTTTGACCATAAAGACGTTACGGATCTCGCGCGTTATGCGGATATTCCGATAATCAACGCGCTGACGGATCTGCTGCATCCGTGTCAGGTGCTTGCGGATCTGATGACCGCGTATGAGCACAAGGGTAAACTGGAGGGCTTGAAGCTCGCGTACGTCGGCGACGGAAACAATATGGCTCATTCGCTGATGTACGGCTGCGCGAAAGCGGGGCTTGACTGCGCGATAGCTACTCCGGCGCAGTATCAATGCGACGCGGGGGTAGTCGAAAACGCTAAAGCCGACGCGAAGAAGTCAGGCACGAGCCTTATTGTAACGCAGGACCCGATCGAAGCGATGAAGGACGCGGACGTTGTTTACACCGACACATGGGTCTCGATGGGACAGGAGAGCGAGAAGGAAGAGAAAGTCAAGGCCTTCGGCGCGTACCAGGTGAATAAGGAATTGTTCTCATATGCGAAGGACGACGCGGTATTCATGCACTGTCTGCCCGCGTACCGCGGTTTTGAAGTGACGGAGGATATTATAGACGGACCCAACTCGATTATATTCGACGAAGCCGAAAACCGCCTGCATGCGCAGAAAGCGGTAATGGCAACGTTAATGGGATAAGGCGTGCGCGTCCGCACGCCCATAAATCACAATTTACATTTCAAACAAAAGGAGTTGAAAAAATGCTTTCGGATTACCAGTCGCTGTTTCAGGTGCGGCTCGCGAATTACGACGATATTCCCGCCATTATGAGCATAACGCGCGAAGCGTTCGTAAAATACCGCAAGATGTCCGGCGTGGACAAGCTTGCCGCTCTCGAAGAATCGTATAACGACGTCAAAAAGGATATCGATACAAAAGTCGTATTGCTCGCGCTTTCGGACGGAGAACCCGTCGGCAGCGTGCGCGTCGAGGTTTTTCCCGATAAAACGGCATATCTCTCACGCTTCGCCGTGAAGGTCACAAGCCAGAACAACGGTATAGGCAAGTCTATAATGAATCTTGTCGACCGCATTATGATAAAAAAAGGCGTGAATAAAATCATGCTCCATACCGGCTCGAGGATCACGCCGCTCATACGCTTTTATTACGGACGCGGCTTCTACATAGACTCGGTCGACAAATCGCGCGGATACGAGCGCGCGCTTTTGGTAAAAGAATATGAAAAAAAGGATTGCTGAACGGATACCTCACATAAGACAGTATAATCAATAATTTTATGACAGGCTGTCGGACAGGGTACAAGAAAAGGCATAT
>CANQJC010000024.1 GCA_947624165.1 uncultured Clostridia bacterium | reverse complement strand
CCGACAGCGGACAACAAATCCGATAATTATTCCGTAAAGAGCGGCGAAGGCGACGCGATGGTTTATTACGGTCCTGGTCACAACAGTGCGATAAATGTCGGAAACGATATGTATTACGTATCGCATACGAGAAAGAACGCGGTGGAGATCGCCGCGACATTGCAAGTAAGAAAAATACTTTGGACAGAGGACGGCTGGCCCGTAGTCTCCCCCGTCACCTACGCGGGAGAAATAGAGCAGGCCATACCGAAGGATATGATAGCGGGAACGTACGATCTCGCATCGGTAGGTCAGACAAAAATGGACGGAAGCTCGATAAAATCCTCCGGACGTCTCATAAACAGGAACTACGACTTGCCCGTTTTTTCGTCAAAGGTAACGCTTAACGCGGACGGCACTATGACCGACGCGGAGGGCGGCGAGCTCGGCACGTGGGAATTCGACGGCGACCACAAGGTAACGCTTAAATTCACGAAGGACGGCGACGCGTCGAACAACAAGGACGAATTTTACAAGAACGGCGACGTTATGACCTTGTACGCTCTGTTCGGATACGACAAGGACGAAAGGTCGGCGGTCGTCGCGCTGACGGGTACGGATCAAAATCATGTGACGCAGTTTGCGAAAAAATTATTCTCGTCCACGCTCCGTACCGACGTTCAAAACGGTTCTCCGTCGCAATCGGAATAAAAACGGTTTATAACGAGTAAAACAAAAATCCGTTCCGCTTCAAGCGGAACGGATTTTTTAAATTTCGGTAAGCTTTCCCTTTTTCATATCGGACGACGCCATACTGCGCGCCTTTTTGTGCTGCTTCTTTCCGTTGCTCGTTCTCGGCAGCGTTTTTTTGAATCTGTAAAAATGCGGACGCAGAACGTCTGCCATATCCCTGCTTTCACGGCAGTATTTGTCTATTTCCTCCGCTTCGAGAGCGTTGTTTGACCTGACTATATAAGCCACGATGGCTTCGTCCCCGTTTTCGCGCGGGACGGACGTTACGATACAGTCCTCGATACCCTCGTGACGGCAAAGAAAATTTTCTATTTCGTCGGGGTATACTTTTTCGCCGCCGCAGACTATCATATCGTCGCGTCTGCCTATCACCGAAATTATACCGTTTTTATCCCATGTGCCTATATCGCGCGTGTACAGGAAGCCGTCCTTGTAACAGCTGCCCTCGGACGAGGTATTGCTCTTATAGTATCCCGCGGATTTTGACCGCGACCTTATAATTATCTCGCCGCGCGTTTCGCCGTCGCGCGCCACAAGTTCGTTCGGGGACGCGTCGCCGCTCTCGCGTATTTTTACTATGCGTACCTCGTCGTCGATGCATTTCATACCGACCGTCCCCGAATGGAACTGCTGTTCGAACGGAGTGAGGATAGTATTTATGAAGGTTTCGGTCGTTCCGTATCCGTTATATACGCGGGGCGAAATACTGCGGCGTATCCTCAGGCTCTCCTCGCCGCTCAGAATACTTCCGACCGATATCACGCGTTTTACTGACGCAAGGTTTCTGCCCTCTCTCTCCTGCTTCATCGCAAGAATTCTCAACGCCGGCGGCGATCCCGATATGAGCGTCGCTCCGTACCGTTCAACGTATTCGAGACAGCGGGACGGCGAGGGTTCGTCGGCGGCTATTATCGCCGCGCCGGCATAGAGCGCGGTGGCGGGACCGCAGCAATGCAATCCTCCGCGATGCGCCCAATGCGACAAATTCATCATCACGTCGTCGGACGTTACCGATAAAAGACGCATTATCTCGTGCGTGCTTAAAACCTCGTTCAGATCCGTCACGGGTACGCATTTCTGACTGCCCGCCGTACCCGACGTGTAAAAAAGAGTAGTCTCGCTGTAAATATCCGACGCGCGTTTCACGTTCGGTTCTTCCAAATCCGCGCGCGTAAATTCCTCGTATGAAACGCGGTTTTTCGGCGCGCGCTTACGTTCGGGACAACCGATAATCACGAGGTACGGCTTATGCGCCGCCGCGCGCGCCGCAAGCTCGCCGCCGTTACGGCAGAAAAACACGGACGGGCGCGCAAAATCTATTATCGAAGCCGTTTTTTCGGACGAAAGGCGCGTATTCACGGGACACCCCACCGCGCCTATTTTGCGGCACGCCGCATATATAAACACAAATTCGGGACAGTTTCCGATTTGGTACATTACTCTGTCGCCGCGTCCCACGCCCGCGTTTATCATAGCGTTCGCGCATTTGTTGACCTCGTCGTTGACCTCGGCATAAGTATAAGCTCTGTCCTTGTCGGGACATATCACGGCTTTTCTGTTCGGGAAATATTCGACGCAGCGCATGAATCCCCCTATCCACGTGAAACCGTTTTCAAATTCCGTCCGAAAGGTATTGTTCATACCGTTTCGCCGAAACGATTCATATTTAAGCTTCGCGTCGAGCAGATTGCTTTCTATCGATGCGAAAATCGCTTCCGCTTCCGCTTCGCTGTACGCGTAGTTGCCTTTATTGGCGCAGTTGCCGAGAAGCCGAAGCATATCGTTTATTTTTTCGCACCTCGACGCGGCTATTTTTTTAAATCTGTCATGTTTGAGCTTGCTTGCCATATCAGTGATCCCTTTTTATCGTTTTATTTTATAAATATATTATATTTTAAAATAATTATACCATATATAATAAAATAATTCAATATTAAATGTTTAAAATTTTATATTTAATATATATTTTGAAAATGTATTATTTTTTTAAACGAATGGCATAAAAACTATTGATATATTTTTCCTTAAGTCTATAATTGTTATAGAAAGGAGTTTTCATATGGTAACAATTAACTCGGACAGATGCAAAGCGTGCGGTCTTTGCGTGAGCGCGTGTCCTAAAAACGCGCTGGAAATAGATAATTCCGCGCCTTCGCGTTACGGCGACGGACTGGCGGTTTTGACGGGGAACTGTATCGAATGCGGCTCGTGCTACGAGATCTGCCCCGATATCGCGATAGAAATAAGAAGGGAGGAAAACCGATGAGACAGCTTATGAAAGGCAACGAGGCTATCGCATACGCCGCAATTTATTCCGGCATAAAATGCTTTTTCGGCTATCCGATAACGCCACAGACGGAAATCGCAGCGTACATGGCGGAAAATCTGCCGAAGAACGGCGGCGTATTTCTTCAGGCGGAAAGCGAGGTCAGCGCGATAAACATGGTTTACGGTGCGGCGGGCGCGGGATTCCGCGTCATGACAAGCTCCTCCTCTCCTGGAATAAGTCTAAAGCAGGAGGGTATAAGCTATATAGCCGCCGCGGATCTGCCGTGCGTGATAGTAAACGTAATGCGCGCGGGTCCCGGTCTCGGCGGTATACAGGCGGCGCAGTCGGATTACTTCCAAGCGACGAAGGGCGGCGGTCACGGCGACTATCATTTGATCGTCCTCGCGCCCGCGAGCGCGCAGGAAATGGCGCAAATGACCGTTACCGCGTTTAATCTCGCGGACAAATGGCGTATGCCGGTCATGATACTCTCGGACGGAGTGACGGGACAAATGATGGAGCTTGTGGATTTGTCAAAGCTTCCCGAGGTGGAATATTATGAAAAGCCCTGGGCGGCAAACGGACGAAGAGGACGAAATCATCATAATATTATAAACACGCTTTATCTGTCCCCCGAGGACCTTGAAGAGGTCAACGCGCGTCAGGAGGAAAAGTACGGCAGGATAAGAGAAGAGTTGCAGGATTGGGAGGAATACGGCGTGGAGAACGCCGACGTTATCGTCACGGCATACGGAATAACGGCGAGGATAGCGCGGGCGGCGATAGACCGCGCCGAAAGCGAGGGGATACGCGTCGGTTTGATCCGTCCGCGCACACTCTGGCCCTTCCCTTCAAAGGCGTTTGAAAATGTATCGGGCAAGAAAATACTCTGCGCGGAACTGAGCCGCGGACAAATGGTAGAGGACGTGCGGCTCGCGGTAAACGGCAGAGCAAGCGTGGATTTTTACGGCAGATGCGGAGGTATGCTTGCCGACGAGGACGAAATACTTGATGAAATAAGGAGACTTGCAAATGAATAATATTCTAAAAAAGCCCGATTCGATCACCGACGTTCCGTTCCATTACTGTCCCGGCTGCGGTCACGGGATCGCGCACAGAATACTCGGCGAGGTCATAGACGAGCTTAAAATAAAAGACAAGACAATAGCGGTCGTGCCGGTAGGCTGCGCCGTGGAAGCGTATGATTATTTCGACTGTGACGTTATGGAAGCGGCGCACGGCAGAGCACCGTCGGTAGCCACGGGGATCAAGCGGTGCATGAGCGACAGCGTCGTCGTGTCGTACCAAGGGGACGGCGACCTCGCGGCGATCGGCACGGCAGAAACTATCCATATGGCGGCGCGCGGCGAAGCGGTCACTGTTATTTTCATCAACAACACGATATACGGTATGACGGGCGGTCAAATGGCACCGACAACGCTGCCTCTGCAAATCACACAGACGACGCCGTTCGGGCGCGACGTGCTGACGCAGGGATATCCGCTCAGAATGTGCGAAATATTGTCGCAGATAAAAGGACCTTCATATATCGAGCGATGCGCTCTCGACTCGGTACCGCATATCCGCGCCGCAAAACGCGCGGTCAAAAAAGCCGTCGAGTACCAAATACGTTACAGCGCGTATTCGTTTGTCGAGCTGCTTTCGGCGTGTCCGACGAACTGGCGGCTTTCGCCGACGGAAGCCGTGAAACGTGTCGGAAGCGATATGGTGGATTATTATCCGCTCGGCGTATATTATGATAAATTTTCGGAGGGTGAATAATGGAACATAGGATTATTATAGCGGGCTTCGGAGGACAGGGCGTGCTGTTCGCAGGTAAGATGCTGGCGCAGGCAGCCGTTCACGCGGGGTTTGAGGTGTCATGGCTGCCGTCTTACGGACCGGAAATGCGCGGCGGCACGGCAAACTGCCGCGTTGTGATATCGGACCGCAGCATAAGCTCGCCGTCTTTTTCAAAAGCGGATTTTCTCGTCGCCATGAATCAACCGTCCGTCGCAAAATTCGCTTCGACATCGCGCGTCATAGTGACCGACAGCCGTTTCGCCCCGAAAAATACGGACGCTGAAGTGATAACCGCTGACACAAGCTCATGCGTTGAAAACGGAAATCCGATAAACATGGTAATGCTCGGCGCGCTCGCGGCGCGAATGAACATCATAGACGAAAACGCGTTTTCGGCGGCGGCGTATTATATAACCACAGCCGACAAGGCGGTGAAAAACGTTAAAGCGTTTGAGGAAGGATACCGCGCTTTTTAAACGAGTACGGACGGTCAGAGACCGTCCGTTTTTGCGCGGTGTTTTTATGAAATTAAATTTTTACGATATAAAAATTAAAAAAAGTATTGACAAACGGGAAATATGTGGTATAATATAAAATCATAGTAATCCTATGGGAAATAAAATTATCGGAGTGGTGACACATGAAAATCAAAGTTTTCAAAAATATGTTTTACGGACGAATGTGCCGATGTTGAGACGAAAAACAGATACCGAAATAAAATTATACCGATAAAGGAGACGATCAAAATGGCAAAAAGAGAATGGAAATTTGAAACAAAGCAATTACATATAGGACAGGAAACAGCGGACGCGGTCACGGATTCGAGAGCCGTTCCGATTTATGCGACGACCTCGTACGTTTTTCATAATTCACAGCATGCTGCCGACAGGTTCAGGCTTCGCGACGCGGGCAATATTTACGGCAGATTAACAAATCCCACGCAGGATATTTTCGAGCGGCGCACGGCGGCACTCGAAGGCGGCGCGGGCGCGCTTGCCACGGCTTCGGGCGCGGCGGCGATAACGTACACGATCCAGGCTCTCGCGTTAAACGGAGGACACGTCGTTGCGTCGAAAACGATTTACGGCGGCACATATAACCTTTTCGAGCATACTCTCCCCGCTTACGGGATCACGACGACGTTCGTCGACCCTGAAGAGGAAGGAGCCTTTGAAGCGGCTGTACGGGATAACACCCGCGCGATCTTCATCGAAACGCTCGGCAATCCGCACTCGAATTTGATAGACATCGAAGCTGTCGCGGCTGTCGCGCACAAGCATAATATCCCGCTCGTCGTCGACTCGACGTTCGCGACGCCGTATCTCATAAGACCTATCGAATACGGCGCGGACATAGTCGTTCATTCGGCTACGAAATTCATCGGCGGTCACGGCACGGCTATCGGCGGCATTATCGTTGACAGCGGTAATTTTGACTGGGCGGCGTCCGGCAAATTCCCGCAGTTCGTTGAGCCGAATCCGTCGTATCACGGCGTAAGCTTTACCGAAGCGGTAGGTCCCGTCGCGTTTGTGACGTATATCCGCGCCATACTTCTGCGCGATACCGGCGCGACGCTGTCGCCGTTCCACGCGTTCCTGTTTTTGCAGGGACTGGAAACGCTGTCGTTGAGAGTTGAGAGACACGTTTCGAACGCTTTGAAAATCGTCGAGTATCTCGCGAATCACCCGAAGGTAGAGGCGGTCCATCACCCGTCCCTGCCGACCGAGCCGAGCCACGAGCTGTATAAGAAATACCTCCCCAACGGCGGCGGCAGTATATTTACGTTCGAGATAAAGGGCGGAGAAAAGGAAGCGCATAAATTTATCGACAACCTGGAAATCTTCTCGCTTCTCGCGAACGTCGCGGACTCCAAATCGCTCGTGATACACCCCGCGACGACGACTCATTCACAGTGCAGCGACGCGGAGCTTGCGGAGCAGGGAATTAAGCCGAATACTATAAGACTTTCGATAGGTACGGAAAATATCGACGATTTGATCGCGGCTCTTGACGACGCGTTTGACGCGATAGGATAATCGTGTTATACTTATATGAAAAAGTATAAGAAGGGAGATAATATTATGCACGGAAAAACGTTATGGCTTACGCGCTGCGCAGTTCTCGCCGCACTGGCGTGCGTGCTTACGATATTCCCTAAGGTACCTATCGGCGAGGGCTACGTTCATTTCGGCGACTGCGTGATATACGCGACGGCGATACTTATGGGTCCGTCGGCGGCAGCGGCGGTCGGCGCGATAGGTCACAGTCTGGCGGATTTGATTTCGGGATATCCGATTTACTGTATTCCGACATTTATAATCAAGGCTCTGCTCGGATTTACTGTCGGTAAGATATTAAGCGGCTCCGTAAACGCAAAACGTCTCGTATTGGCGGCGGTCGTGTCGTTTCTTATCGTCGTTTTCGGATATTTCGTCGCGGAATGGCCGCTGTTCGGCAAGGCGCAGGCACTCGTGTCGCTCGTATCGTCGCCGATACAATGGGGCATGAGCATGGTTGCGTCCGCGGTGATCGTGCCGATCCTTGTCAAGTATAAGAAAAGATTGAAATTTTAAATGGGAGGATAAATTGACATGGCTGAAATTTATAAAACAATAACGGATCTGATAGGCAAAACTCCGCTTCTGGAGCTTTCCAATTACGAAAAGGCGAACGACCTGCAAGCAAAGCTTATCGCAAAGCTTGAATACTTTAATCCCGCGGGATCGGTCAAAGACAGAATAGCCAAAGCTATGATCGACGACGCGGAGCGTTCCGGCAAATTAAAAAAAGGCGCGACGATCATCGAGCCGACCTCAGGCAACACGGGTATAGGTCTCGCGTCGGTCGCGGCGGCGAGAGGATATAAAATAATAATTACAATGCCCGAAACGATGAGCGTCGAGCGCAGAAATTTGCTCAAGGCTTACGGCGCGGAGCTTGTTCTGACCGACGGGTCGAAGGGCATGAAAGGCGCGATAGAAAAAGCGAACGAGCTTGCGGGCGAAATCGAGGGAAGCTTTATCCCGGGACAGTTTACAAACCCCGCGAATCCCGCGTATCACAAGGCCGTTACGGGTCCCGAGATTTGGAACGACACGGACGGACAGGTCGATATATTCGTAGCGGGAGTAGGTACGGGAGGAACGATCTCCGGCGTGGGCGAATTTTTGAAATCGAAAAATTCCAATATAAAAATCGTCGCGGTCGAACCCGCGTCGTCGCCCGTATTGTCGGAGGGTAAATCCGGCGCGCATAAGATCCAGGGAATAGGCGCGGGTTTTGTCCCCGACACTCTCAACACCGAAATTTACGACGAGATAATAAAAGTGGAAAACGACGACGCGTTTAAAACCGGCAAGGCGATCGCGCGGACGGAGGGCGTTCTTGTCGGCATTTCCTCGGGCGCGGCGGTATGGGCTGCGACGGAAATAGCAAAGCGTCCCGAAAACAGCGGAAAAACAATAGTCGCGCTACTTCCCGACACGGGTGAAAGATATCTTTCAACGCCTATGTTCTCCGACTGACCGAAACCAAAAATCCCCTTAACGCTATGAAGCGTCGAGGGGATTTTTTTTTACAGCGTTTCGTTCATGCTTCCCGTTCTGTACCCTTGCAAGTCGAGAGAAACATACGCGAAGCCGAGTCGTTTGAGATATTCGCCGACCTTATCCGATACGGCGAGCATTTTGGGAAATTCCTCAGGCTCTGTTTCTATACGCGCGAGACGGTCGTGAATACGCACGCGGAGTTGCTTAAATCCCAATCCTATCAGAAAATCCTCGGCGTCGCCGACCATTTTGAGCTTTTCCTCCGTTATCGTTTCTCCGTAAGGAAAACGCGTAGCCAGACACGCCAGCGACGGCTTATCCCATGTTTTCAGTCCAAGCTCGCGCGACAGAGTGCGTATCTCGCTTTTTGTAAGCCCGACCGCACGAAGCGGACTTTTTATATTCTGCTCCGCGATAGCCCTGAGACCGGGGCGGTAATCGCCTTCATCGTCGGCGTTCGAGCCTTCTATCACATTCTCCGTTCCCGCTTCCGAAGCCGCCGCGCGTATTTTTTTGAACATGTCGCTCTTGCATAAATAACAGCGGTCCTTCGGATTCGCCGCGAAGCCGTTCACGCTCAGTTCGTCAAAATCTATCGTGATTCGCCGTATCCCCTCGCCGACGCAGAATTTCTCCGCTTCCTCCTCCTCGCGTTTCGGGAAGGAACGCGAACGCACAGTCAGCGCGACGCACGCGTCTCCCAGAACGTCGTGCGCGGTTTTGAGCAGAAACGTTGAGTCCACCCCACCCGAAAACGCCACCGCCACGGATCCGAGAGATTTTATGTATTCCTTCAAATCGTTGTATTTTTCAAGCATACCGAATTACTCCTTTTAATATTTGTCCGCATTGTTACGTCTTAATTTTATATGTAAGAACAGATATTGTCAATATAAATTTACCGACAAATCTTTACATACGATCATAAATATGGTATATTATAATTGTGTGCGGGACACACCGCGCCGCATTTTGCAAAACTTAACAGGGTTTGAAAGGAGATGCCTGCAATGCGTAAAAAAATAATACTGTTTACCGCTGCCGCGGCAGTCGTACTGGCTTTGTCGTCATGTTCCGCATCGGACGGCGTTGCCGAACCGAAATCGGCTCAAAACGACGCGTCGACCGCTGCGGCTCAGACCGCCATAAACGATAACAGCGACTTCGTTTCTCTCGCGTCGTCCGTGCCGGACGTGGTGCTGGAGATAAGATACTACTCCACGTACAACTTTGTCGGCGATCGGATAGACGGTTACGAGGAGCCGTGCGCGCTCATGACGCGCGAAGCCGCCGAAGCGTTGAAAGGCGCAGCGTCCGACGCAAAGGAGCTTGGATACATGCTGAAAATTTACGACGCGTACAGACCGCAGACCGCCGTCAACAATTTTATCGACTGGGCTGCCGACACGGACGATACGCGTATGAAGGAATATTTTTATCCCGAGCTTGATAAATCGGTACTGTTCGACCTCGGATATATCGCCGACAAATCGGGACACAGCCGAGGAAGCACGGTCGATCTGACGCTTTTCGATATGAGTACGGGAAAAGACGTCGATATGGGCGGCGTATTCGATTATTTCGGCGAACGTTCACATCCCGATTATACCGGCGATTTGACTGCGGAACAAATCGAGAACAGAAACATTCTCAGAAATATAATGATTGAAAACGGCTTCAAGCCGCTCGATACGGAATGGTGGCACTTCACGCTGGAAAACGAGCCTTATCCCGACACGTATTTCGATTTCCCCGTAACGGAGGACGAAGGCGTCGTTACGCCCGCGGAGGGGTAAGATATCCGTTCCGCTAAAAAAAGTAAATATTTTTAAGGGAGTTGATATATTATGATTACATTCATTATCGGTCTTGCGATACTTTTGATCGGCGGCGCGCTGTACGGTAAAGTATGCGAAAAGGCATTCCGTCCCGACGACCGCGAAACGCCGGCGGTTCGCTTAAACGACGGTGTGGATTACGTACCTATGAAAAAATGGAAAAATTCGCTTATCCAGCTGTTGAACATAGCGGGAACGGGACCTATCTTGGGTCCGATACAGGGTATACTCTTCGGTCCGATCGCGTTCCTGACGATACCGATAGGCTGCGTTATAGGCGGCGCGTTCCACGATTACATGAGCGGAATGATCTCCATAAGAAGCGACGGCGCACAAATGCCGCTGCTCATAAAAAAGCATCTCGGCAAATACACGTACTTAATTTATAACGCGTTTGTATGTCTCACTCTGCTGCTCGTCGGCGCGGTGTTTATATATACGCCCGGCGACCTGTTTATCACCCAGATTTTGAAGACCGACAACGGAGCGGCAAATCCGCTCGTATGGGTCGTGTACGGAGCGATTTTCGTTTATTACGTTATCGCGACGCTGTTCCCGATAGATAAAATCATAGGCAAGGTTTACCCGTTTTTCGGCGCGCTCCTTATACTGTCGGCAATAGGCGTATTCATCGGCCTTTTCGTGAAGGGATATCCTCTTGACAATATATGGACGACCGGCGTGATAGGCGTTCATCCGAACGGACTTCATTTTATACCGATATTCTTTGTAACGGTCGCGTGCGGAATCGTTTCCGGCTTCCATTCCACGCAAGCCACGCTCGTCTCGCGCACGATGCGCAGCGAAAAAGAAGGACGCACTACTTTTTACAACATGATGATAGCCGAAGGTTTTATCGCGATGATATGGGCTGCGGCGGCTATGGGCGTCATAAAGCTCGGACTTGCCAATGCATCGACAGACGCAACAAGCGTTGTCGGTATCGTGTCGAATAACCTGCTTGGCAGCGTGGGCGGCATAATAGCCATAATCGGAATTATCGTACTTCCCATCACATCTGGCGACACGGCTTTGCGTTCGCTTCGGCTTATGGTCGCGGACGCGCTGAAGATAGATCAATCAAAGAAAACAAACAGACTTGCGGTTTCGGCGGTTATATTCGCTATCGTGGCGTGCGTGCTGATATTCGCCAAATTGAACACGGGCGGTTTCAACGTGCTTTGGCGTTACTTCGCGTGGGCTAACCAGACCCTTGCCGTATTCGCGTTCGCGATGATAGCCGTGTACATGATGAAGAACAAGCAGCCGTTCATTATGGCACTTGTTCCGGGTATGTTCTATATGTTTGTAATTTCAAGTTTCATTTTAAACGCCGCCATAGGATTTAATCTTCCGTGGGCGGCAAGCTATACCGTCGCGGGTATCCTTACCGCGGCTTACTGCGCCGTTGTGGTTTGGTCGGGCGCGGTGCAGCGTAAACAAATATGCGAAAAATAGTATAGGCGAAACGGTAAAAAGGGGCGGCAACGCCCCTTTTTGATATGTTCGTTTACCACAGAGTTTTCTCCCCTGTCATCGGATCGACGTAACAGTGCTTATCCGTTTTTACGTCCCTAAGTCCTGTGCTTGACGGGTATGTGTCATAGCCCTTGCTTTGGCACCACCGTTTAATCTCCGCGTCCTCCCCCGCCGCCTTTATGAGCTGATACAGTACGTAAATAATGCCTATAAGAATAATCATTGCTATCCCTCCCTGTTTTATTTTCCGATTTAATTATACATCAAGTAAAGTCCGTTAAAACGGACTTTGCATAAAACATAAATTCCGCAAAGATTCCACATACCGAACATATTCCCCACACGAACGCGCCGTATAATAAAGCCGTAATCAAAAAGATTGCAAAATTATCGAAAGGAGCTGTTTAATATGAACGGCAAAATTAAAAAAATATGCGCGGCTGTATCGGCGGCGGCAATGATCGCGGCGGCGGGTACGGTATTCGCGGAGGAAACGACGGATTACGGTTACTTGAAGGGTAAGGCGAACCACTACGGCGCAGGCGGCGAGCAGACGTTTGTTTATTCTCAGAAAGCCGATGCGGACGATGAAACGGAAAATGCGGCTGATTACAGTTACAGACAGGGCAAGGCTCACAGGGGCGGTACGGATAAAGCTCATTACGACAGTGAGGACCTCGTTGAAGCGGGCATAATCGACCAAGCGACAGCCGACGCGATATCCGAATACGCGGCGAAAAAGCACGAGGATATAAGCGCGGCGTATGAGAATATGGCGGGTATGACGGCTGACGAGCGTCACGCGGCGTTTGAAATGAGAAAAGCGTCGCGCACGGACGGAGTTGACGAGCTTGTTGAAGCCGGTGTTATAACGGCGGAGCAAGCGGAAGCGATAAAGGAGTATAAAGCGGAAGCGTAAATTAGGATTTATCTGCGCGTGCGCGTCCGCACGCGCCAAATGAAAACTGTGTTTTCATTTGATTCGGAATTGTGAAATCAAAAAAGTTCCTAAAGAAACTTTTTTGATTTTGATGGTATCCGACGCGCATGTCGTCGGATACCAAAACGGAACGCCGAACCGCCGTTCCGTTACTGTAGGGGCGGCGATTCGCCGCCCGCGGGCGGATATTATCCGCCCCTGCAAACACAAAATTGCGCGTGTACGGAACGGCTTTATGCCGTTTCGTATGGTTTGCTGACGACATGCGCGTCAGCAAACATCAATGATAAAAAAGTTTCCTCGGGAACTTTTTTATCTTCTCAATTCTGCCTTGGCTGAAAGCGAAGCTTTCAGACGGTGTGCGGACGCGCACGCCTATAAATCATAATTTACCCCACACATTGCAATTCCCGCCGCTTTATGATACAATATCCCCGAAAGGAGCGGTGACGATGGCGAAAATACTTATAGTTGACGACGAACCCGACATACGCGCCCTTGTGCGCCGCTACGCCGAGCGCGAGGGTTACGAGACAGCCGAAGCCGAAAACGGTATGGAAGCTGTCTCTATATGCCGTGAAGCCGATTTTGACGTTATCATAATGGACGCGATGATGCCCGAGCTTGACGGCTTTTCCGCGTGCAAGGAGATCCGCGCGATGAAGGACATTCCCGTTATAATGCTCTCCGCGCGCGGCGAGGAATACGACAAGCTGTTCGGCTTTGAAACGGGCGCGGACGATTACGTCGTAAAGCCGTTTTCGCCGCGCGAGCTTATGGCGCGCGTCAAGGTCGTGACCGCACGTCACGGCGGCGTTTCAGCGGATAAATCGGATAGGATAAAAGCTGGCAATATCGAAATCGACACGCTCGGCAGGATCGTATACGCAAACGGCAAAAAAACGGAGCTTACGGCGAAGGAGTACGACCTGCTTTTGTACCTCGTAAAAAACGAGGGCGTTGTCCTTACGCGCGACAAAATCATGGACGCGGTCTGGGGCTGTGAATATTACCCGACGGACAGAACGGTCGACTGGCAGATAAAGCAGCTGCGCGCACATTTGAGCGACTGCCGCGATTACATTGTCACCGTAAGAGGGGTGGGATATAAATTTGAAACTCAACACTAAATCGATAGGTTTTAAGCTGTGGATATATTTTACCGCGTTTGCGGCGGTTATCCTCGCCGTTTTATGGCTGCTGCAAACGGTGTTTTTGCAGAGCCTTTACAATTCCATGCAAAAGCATCAGATAAGCAAGATCGCCGATGAAATTTACCGCGCGGAAAATACCGAATACGCGATAGACGCCCTCGCAGCGGACAATTCCATATTGATACTGCTCACCGATGCGGACGGAAGCATCATATACAGCGCGGACGAGTACAGTCCGTCGTACAGACCCGAAACGCACGAGCACGGCGGCGGTCAAAATCCGTACCGCGCGAATGAGACTCAGAACTGGCAGGAGGAAACATACCGTCGTCTGCCGGAGCATTACGGCGATTTTATTGAAAGATTGGGCGCACAGGACAGCGTATGCTATACTATCGACCGCGCGGACGGCGGCACGCTCGTTTACGGGCGGCGGCTCGCGGACGGGAAAATTTTATATATAAACACGTCCCTCGGCGCGGTAGGCTCGGCTGTCGCGATACTTCGCGTGCAGCTTTGCGCGGTCACGTTTCTCGCGCTTTTGATTGGACTTTTTATTGCTATGTGGATAGCGAAGCGGTTTTCAAAGCCGGTTTCGGAGCTTTCCGAGCAGTCGCTCAAAATGGCGAACGGCGATTTTGATTTGAAATTCAATAAGGGCTTTTGCTCCGAAACAGACGAGCTTGCCGCGTCGCTCGAATACGCGGCGGGAAAAATCTCCGAGACCGACAAGCTGCGCCGCGAGTTGCTCGCGAACGTATCGCACGACCTGCGCACGCCGCTCACGATGATAAAGGGTTACGCGGAGCTTATACGCGACCTCGACGGCAGCGCGGACGCGGGAAACGACGCGGAAATTATTATCAGAGAGTCGGACAGGCTTTCGCTATTGGTAAACGATATTCTCGATTATTCAAAGCTTCAATCGGGCGCGGTGTCGTTTGAATTTGAGCGTGTGGATCTAAGCGTACTAGCGGAAAATGTGATCGAGCAGTTTGGGGCGGTATGTAAATCGGACGGCGTTGAAATAATAACGGAAATCGCGCCGCAAAAATACGTCACGGCTGACGCGCGCAGACTGGAGCAGGTGCTCTATAATCTTATCTCAAACGCGGTAGCTCATGTCGGTGAGGACAAGCGCGTTTACGTTTCGGTCACGGAAAAAGACGGGTTCGTCCGCACGGAGATACGCGACAACGGCAGCGGCATAAACGCCGAGGATCTGCCGCATATCTGGGACAAATATTTCACATCAAAAAAGCGCGGCGCGAACGGATTGGGGCTGTCGATAGTAAAGGAGATACTGACCGCCCACGGCGCGCGCTTCGGCGTTGAAAGCGAAAGGGATAAGGGCAGCGTATTTTGGTTCGAGCTGAGAAATATAACCTGAAAAGCCGATAAAATCAGGCTGCCGTATGGATCGCCTGTCTGTACAAGTCTCTTTTATTCACGAATTTTTGCATAACAAAAAATCACCGCTTTTGCCGGTGATTTTTACGTTATCGTTTTAGACTTTTCGCAAGCTCCTTATCCTCGGGCGAAATTCGGTATGATTCACGCATCTTCTGTATGGCTTTGTTATGCGTGAAATCGTTTAAATTATCGCGCTTGAGGTATTCAATCGTTTTGTCGCGCTGCTTGGCGGCGGCCGTCGCAATCAGCCACGCCTGCATCATTTGTACGTAATAGAAATCCGAGTTGACGGAATCCACATATTCGAGCGTTTTGTCTATGTATTCGTCGGTCAGATAAAACTGCATAAGATGCGAAAATCCGAACCGCTGCGCCCACGGATTGGGGCTGTAAATGAAGTAATCAATATCATTCAGGAAATCACCGAGATATTTTTTCAGTCCCTTAAACGAAACAATATCGCACGTTTCCCAGCTGTCGATTTTATCGGCGTACTCCTTCATAAGACTGAGCATCCGCGGATAATCGCATTTTATCTGCGCCGTTACGAGACCTTCGAGCATGATTTCCTCGCGGTAATTTCCTTTTTCGCATTTTAAAAATTCCGAATAATTACCCCTCGCAATATCCTTCGAAATTTTGCGGAGAATCGGAACGCGCACTCCGAAGGAACACTCGATACCCGGTACGAGCGCGTCGGAGAAGCTTTTGTATTTTTTGTCTGACAGCGATTGCAGATATTCTGTAAATTCCGTATAATCGGACTGTGTCCAGTGCTCTCGGTTCAGATCCATTTGTTCATCTCCCGTTTTTGTATATTATATCACGCTTCGTAATACGCGTCAATGACGCGCCCAAGAAATAAGCCGATTTTGAGGGGAATAAAGGGCAGGACGGCAAAACGCGTCATAACAAAACAAAAAACCGCCCAAACACAGTGTTTAAGCGGTTTTAAGCTGGTGCGGATAACAGGACTTGAACCTGCATGAAGGAACCTTCACTAGAACCTGAATCTAGCGCGTCTGCCAATTCCGCCATATCCGCTCGCTTGTACTAATATACCATAAAAACAAGCCGCTGTCAAGTTTTTTTGATTTGATAACAAGAAAATTTTCGAAAAACGCTCGATTCTCCCTCTTCTGTCCCCCGCCGCTCTTTTATTCTATGGTACGGATGGTTTGTGATCAAACATAACAAAAGATACCCATTCAGACCTCCAAGATATGCCTAAGGCAAATCCGAACATTGATAGGGTATCTCATCAGCGGAGTTTCTTGTCGGACAACGTCCGATGACTCCACTGGTTACAGTATAACAAATTCCAACAAAATTGTCAAGCACATTATTGATACAAGCCTACAAAATTTAAAAATATTACATATACACAGCAATTTGAGCGGTGGTTCGGCAATCGGGAGAATAACGCGACCACGATTCATATTGCTATCGGAAAAGGAACGGTAAAAGACGTTACCAATGGTATGCTGGTTCGACAGAATAAATCCGTACCCCAAAACTCTTTTGGTAACGCCTATATGATATATTATAACAAACCGCGCGGAAATCGTCAAGCACATTATTGATGCAAACACGGAAACTGATGGCGATTGACTGCGTTTCTTATTTGAGGATCTCCCACTTATCCGCGTTAAATCCGACCAGTACCGCTCCGTCCGACACGGCGATCGGGCGTTTGACCATCATGCCGTCGGACGCGAGCAAGGCAAGCTGTTCTTCCTCGCTCATGCCGCCGAGCTTGTCCTTTAAATTCATCTCGCGGTACAAAATCCCGCTTGTGTTGAAAAATCTCCTGAGCGGCAGCCCGCTCGCCTTGTGCCACGCGCTCACTTCTTCGCGGCTCGGATTGTCTGTTTTGATATCGCGGACCTCGTATTCGATACCGTTCTCGTCAAGCCACGCCTGCGCCTTTTTGCAGGTCGAGCATTTCGGATAGCATATAAATTTTATCATATTTTTTCTCCCTCGATTCAATTATGGTTTTACTTAATAAATTTCAAAATCTGCTCATTTGCCGCATTCGGCAGTATCCTTTGCAGATGATCGACGATCCGTGCTTTGGACTCCTGCGGCTTGCGGTCATACGCCGACAGCACAAATTTCTCGCCGAATATCGTCTCCGGCGTGGTGTATTTTGCAACGCCCCAGCCGTATTCACGGCCGTACTTGTCGCGCATATACTCGAAATCCGCGACGCATACAAACGTCTGCATTTGCAGCCGCGCGATAACCGTGTCAAAGCCCTTGTTGCCGCCCTTGCGATAATCAAGCCGACGCTTCAATTCCTTCGACAGGACCGCGCCGCGCTTCTCGATCTCGTCGTACACGCCCTTATCCTTGTAATTTGCGTATCCGTCCTCGTAAAAACCCTCGAAATCGTAACCGTCACGGCGGTAATTGGCAAGGTCGGGCAGCCATTCGCGGCTTACAAATCCCGCCTTCCCCCGAAACAGCTTGCCGTACACACATTCGCCGCTTTTCGCAAGCTGTCCCTTCCACTCCCACGCGCCGTCCGTGTCGCCTGAGAACCAGTATTCGGGAGCGATATTTTCCTCGATCGAAAAACCCGGTATGTCGTTCGCAAAGAACGGCAGGAAGCCGATTTTTGAAATTATCTCAAGAATATCGCTCGGACGTTTGATTGTTTTAAAATTCATAATATCACCCCTCACAATTCCCGCAATTGCTGCGGTTTATCCAATACCGCATATTTGACAGCGAATTTACCGTTCATAAATGGCTCCCGTCTTTTTGATTTTTGAAACTATTTCTCCGATATCCGCGTCAATGCAGATCGACCGATTTGCGATTTCATTCGGACATGCCGCCTCGCCGCAGTTTACGCAGGCGTATACCGCATTCGGATTTTCTGCCGTCATGCGCCAAAACGGGTACTTTATAATTACCGGCGTATTGTAACCGACGCCGAGTTCGAGGAATAAGATCCGCTTTCCGCTGCGCGTTTGCAGGAAATTTTTATATCGCTTCGCCGCTTCGTGCCAGCCCTTGTCCTCGACGAATTTATCGTCGGCGCGTAAATTCATAGTAAGCGGACTGCCGCAATGCGGGCATATCGGCAATAATTCGGAGGGAATACGCATATCCGTTTGCTCGTCGACCATTCTACGTATGATTTCCTCGTTGTCGAATGTCTCATCGCAGCATGGGACGGAGCATTGAAAAAGCCCGTAATCACCCTGCGTGTAAAACAGCCGCGTTTTATCGAAGCCTGATTTTTGGAAGCAGTGGTCTACGTTTGTTGTGATTACAAAATAATCTTTATTTTTTACCAATTCAAACAGTTCATTATAAACCGGCTTCGGCGCGTCCGTGTAACGATTTATGAAAATGTACCGTGACCAGTATGCCCAAAATTCCTCGGTGGTTTCAAACGGATAAAATCCTCCGGAATACATATCGGAAAAGCCGTATTTGTCGATAAAATCCGAAAAATGCTTTTTGAACCTCTCGCCCGAATAGGTAAATCCCGCCGCGGCCGAAAGTCCCGCGCCCGCGCCTATCACGACCGCTTCTGCGGTATCGAGCGCGTCTCTCAGACGCTTAATATTTTCCGAGTAATTCCCGATAGATCTCGTAATCGACGTCCTTGAAAACATTGAATATCACCTCGATTGTACTGCCTGTTTGCTCCTTGTATTCCTTCACCGTCCGTACTGCGATTGCCGCCGCCTTGTCGTTCGGGAAATGAAATTCGCCCGTGGAGATACAACAGAACGCGATGCTTTTTACGTCATATTTATCGGCGATTTCCAGACACGAGCGGTAGCACGACGCGAGCAATTTTTTATCAGTTTCCGTCAGCGCGCCGCTTACAATCGGACCGACTGTATGAATGACATGATCGCACGGCAGATTATACGCGGGGGTGATTTTCGCGCCGCCCGTTTGCTCCTCGTGTCCCTGCTCTTTCATGATCCGCGCACATTCGAGACGGAGCTGTACTCCGGCGTAGGTATGAATGGCGTTGTCGATACAGCCGTGACACGGCACAAAGCAGCCGAGCATCCGCGAATTTGCGGCGTTTACAACCGCGCCGCATTTGAGCGTCGTAATATCGCCCTGCCACAGATATATCCCGTCGGCGGGCTTTAAGTCCGCAACGTCGGTAATGCCCTTTTGCGCGGTTTCCTCACGTAAATATTCGTCCTGGATTTTAAGAAAATCCTCGTCAATCTTTTTTGGCATACGGACGTTAAAAAGCGAGCGGAGCAATTTTTTCCGTTCCGCTTCGCTCTGCGGTACCGCTAAATCTTTATATTGCGGCTGCTCGGCGATAAGCCGCTCGATCAAAATTTTTCGTCTTTCACTTTGCGTCATGGTATCCTCTCTTTTCCACCTTGTAAAAAGAACATATCTCATAGCAATTATATCATGCGTTTAAGCGAATTTCAACAAAGAAAGATGATATATTTACAACTTGACATATCTGCATTTACATGCTATACTTATATCGCATACGATTTATCGTATGCGATATATTATATTGTGGGGGAACAGAGCTATGATAGACAATTCGCAATTCCGCACGACAAGCAAAATAGGGCTTCTCGGGAACGCGGTGACGAAGCTTAAAAACAAAAGGACGCAGTTTATGGATCTGACCTCGTCGCAAAGCGAGGCGATACGTTATATTCTGAAAAATCATCATGAGCGCGAGATCACGGCGGCGGACGTTATGGAAAACCTGCGTCTGTCGCAGTCTACCGTCGCGGGAATTATAAAAAGGCTCGAGGGCAAGGATCTGATAACGCGCCGTGTTATGAATAACGACAACAGAAAAAGCGTGATCCTGCCGACGGAGAAGGGTTTAAGGCTTGACAACAAGCTAAGGCAGACCGCCGCCGAAGTCGAGGAGCAGCTTGTCGGCGGTATGACGGATAACGAGATAGAAACATTCAATAAGCTTTTACAAAAAGCACTTGACAACATCACAAAGGAGAATTGAGCATGGAAAGCAACAAGGACTTATTTGAAAATACACCGATAAACAGAGCCGTGATTTCGTTGGTCGTACCGACGGTAATAAGCCAGCTTATAACGGTAGTGTACAACATGGCTGACACGTTTTTCATCGGGCAGATAGGCGACCCGAACCAGGTAGCCGCCGCATCGCTCTGTATGCCGCTGTTCGTGCTGCTCACGGGCATGGCGAATCTGTTCGGCATAGGCGGCTCGAGCCTTATATCGCGCTCGCTCGGCGCGGGAAATAACGACAAGGCTAAAAGTGCCTGCGCGTTCAGCGTATGGACGGCGGGAGCGGCGGCGGTTCTGTACGGCATAATCGTGTTCATGCTTAAAGGCGCGATACTGCCGGCGGTCGGCGCGAACGAGGACACATACGGATTTTGCAGTCAATACATATTCTGGGCGATAACGATAGGCGCGGCTCCGACGGTACTTAACGCCGCGCTCGCGCATCTTGTACGGTCGGAGGGTTACGCGAAGCAGGCGAGCTTCGGCATGACGATGGGCGGTATACTCAACATTATCCTCGACCCGATTTTCATTTCCGTATTCAGGCTCGAAATAGCGGGAGCGGCGATCGCGACGATGCTGTCAAATCTTACCGCAACAATTTATTTTATCGCGCTGATCGTCAGAAAACGCAATGACACCGTGCTCACTTTAAATCCCGCGCATTACACGCTTGGAATGAAAATCCCGTTCGAGGTGCTTATGGTAGGGCTTCCGAGCAGCATTATGAATATAATGGGCGTTTTCTCAAATATCTGCATGAACCGCCTTATGGTGTCCTACTGCAACGAAGCGGTAGCGGGAATAGGAATCGCGAAAAAGGTCGATATGCTCACGTACGCCATCGCGACGGGAATGTCGCAGGGCGTTATACCGCTCATCGGTTACAACTATTCCGCAAAAAATTTCAAGCGCATGATGTCGGCGGTAAAGACGACGTTTGCTTACAGCCTTGTAGTCGCGCTCGCAGGCACGGCGTTTTTGCTGCTGTGCGCTTCGCCTGTCGTAAAAGCGTTCATAAACGACCCTCTTACCGTCGAATACGGCAGCACGTTCCAGCGCATCATCTGCGTGACGGGACCGTGTATTTCGGTGACGATGATCGTCATAACGCTTTTTCAGTCGGTCGGGAAAAAGGTCGCTCCGCTGATATTGTCGCTTTTAAGAAAGGGCAGCCTTGATGTTCCGCTGATGTTTTTGATGAATTACATTATCGGCGTAAACGGCATAGCCTGGGCAACTCCCATGGCGGATCTTACCGCTATGCTCACGGCGATATGCGTGTTTATACCGTTCTGGAGGGACTTAAAAAAGGAGTTATAGTTTTTGAATCTATCGCATGGACAAGAGCTATAAAACTCCGCATACAAAAACACCGTCCGATCATACGGACGGTGTTTTGTTTAAAGTTTAATTTGCGTCTGCTTTTTCGAGTTTGACATTATCGAAGTAGAGAACTCCCGACGCGGTACGCATGAATTTGATTTGCTTGATTTCCGTCGCGCGTCCGTCGGTGAAGCAGCCGTGCGCCGAATTGACGGGCGTTACCGCCGATATATCAAGATCTTCGTTATACGTGTCGCCGTGCGGATAGTAATTGATTATAACGTCGTCGCCTTCGATATTTCCTTCGATCGTTACGCGGTACCACTTACCGCCCTCAAGCTCGTCGCCGCCTATCTCCTTCATGTCTGCCGCGGTTGCTTTCGCGCTGAGAGACTCGATCGCCGAGGTCGTGTATACCTTATTGCCGATATCGAACATATGGAAGAACGATCCGTCCGTTCCCATCGCGGTCGCCTGTCCGTTCTCGAACGGATGAGCCGCGTTATCGAGATATACTCTGAAATATCTGCCGTCGCTGCTCGCGGTCGTCTTGTCTATATACATATCGTATGTCAGCTTGAAGAAGCCGGACTTGATAACGTCTTCGTCGTCGAGAACATACTGCGCCGCTTTATTTGAAACCATCAGTTTAGCGGAAGAGTTGCCGCCGATATCGGTTTTATTTTCAGCTACCATTGTAGCATCGCCGTCGCTTGAAATTATCCACTTATTTGCCGCGTTGTCCGCCTTGAGGAAGTCCTCCTTAGTCTCGAACACCTGAGTATACGCGTCGTCCGGATTCATCGGCGGCACAGGCGTGGGCTTTGCCGTCGGGGTCGTTTCCGGCGTGGGCGATGTTTCCGGCGTGGGCGATGTTTCGGGCGTAGGCGATGTTTCGGGCGTCGGAGCGGGCGTCGGAACGGGCGTGGGAGCGGGCGTCGGAGCAGGCGTTGAAAGCGCGACCGCGCTTATGGGCTTCATGCCATTCAACGTCTCCCACAGGAACACCTTCGCGGTATAATCCCCTATATCCCTTGTAAAGGCTATCGTGTCTGTAAGCGGCGTGAGCGTCTGCGGCGCGCTCGTTTCCTTTGTTTTTACTTCGACAAGATTATTTTCGTCGTCATAAAGCGCGCCTACAAGAGCAGTATTACCGCGGTTTTCCGATAACGTGTACGAAACGTTCATCTTCTTACCCGATATGCCTGTTATTCTCACGTTGTCCAGCTCCGGCTCGGGGTCGGGAACGGGACCGAACGGCGGCGCGGGTTCGGACGCTTCCGTGCGTATGTACGTCAGATTTTTGAGCGACGGATTACTCGATACATAATCGGTTATATCGTCAACTCTGTATTTTAACGTCTTGAAGCTTGCGCCGTTGAGCGGGAATGTGTACTGATACGTGCAATTCGGTACGAAATCACTGTCGCAGCCCGCCCATGTTATTGTCGCGCTGTCCTCGTCGTAATCAAGCTCAAGCGTTACATCCCATCTTATCTGGCTTCTGCCGAACGGACTGTCGGTTCCGGCGGCGGTTTGCGTCCATTCACTCGTGCTCTTGGCTTCGCCGCCGCCGAGCTTGTATTTTGTTGTAACGCCTGTTACGCTGCTTGCTTTCTTATGCTCCTCAAGCACCGTCAGAATATTATTGCCGTCCTCGTCGAGAAATTCAAGATACGATGTGTACTCGTGTCCCAACATCCAAATGTAGCTGCCGCCTTCCTTCGCACCGCCATTTTCGAAATTAAAGTGAAGCACGGCTTTGTTATCCTCATAAGGCGTGAAATCCTTATGGTACTCGAAGGGATCGGTCGTCTGTGCCTGCTTAAGGGACGCGCTGTCCTTTGTACTGCTGAATGTTATGGTCGAATCGGTTGTAGACGCTTCAAATTTGCCGTCGCCCGTCGCGTCCGTTTCCGTAAGCGGATATACGACTACGGGGCAATACGCCTTTACGTTTCCGTCAGCCGAGCGGGCCGTTATATATGTAGTGCCGGTGCCGTTGATAACGCCGGTTACGTTACCGTCTTGATCGACCGTTGCCACGCTTTCGTCTGCGGACGACCATATGATCGTCTTATCCGAAGCGTTATCCGGCTCGACCGAAGCCGTAACCTTTTTCGTTATGCCCGTACCGAGCTGAAGATTTTCGGGCGAGAGCTTAATGCTCTTCACATGGTTCTGGTAAACGGTAACCTCGCACGTCGCGGAGAACGTTCCGAGCGTCGTGTCATTCGCCGTGGCGGTTATCGTTGTCTTACCCTCCAGCTTCGGCGTGATCTTACCGTTTTTGACCGTCGCGATATCCTCGTCGGACGACGTCCACTCGACAGCCTTGTTTGAAGCCGCGAACGGGCTGAGCGTCGCTGTAAGATTGAGCTCTTTACCCATTTCCACTTCCGCGCTGCTCTGTGAAAGCGTTATGCCGTCGACCGCGACTATGCCGGGCTGTTCGTATGTTACCTTCGTAAACGGGGTTTCGGGAGCGAGATAGTTGAGCTTATTGCCGCTCGCGTCCGTCGCGAGAGCCGCCGAGCCTATGTAGTAGCTCGTGTGCGGAGGCTGGTTGTACGCCACGTTCTGCCATGCTATCGCTTCTCTGTACTGGCAGTCGTGCATGAGCGTGTGCAGACGATAATCCGTCTTTCCCAGCTTCATAAATATTCTCATCTTCGGAGCCGTTTCGTTTTCGTCGCCCGTCGGCATCATGATTTCCTCGCGCCAGTCGCCCATAACATCGGCAACGAGCGAAGGATTGTATTTTGTACTGTTGTTCGCGTTTCCGGGCAGATAACCTGCTCCGTTGAAATATACTCTGGGGGTCTCGTGCGTTGACGCGTTATACTTCGACATTTGTCCTTCGTCAAGAAGCTCGCGTCCGAGATCGGCGTCCCAGTAAACAAGGAAGTTGCAGAAACTTCTCGAGTTTCCGTTCGGCTTACTTCCTATGGGATTTCCCTCCAAATCATACGCGTCGGCAAGTGCCGCCGACCAGCCTATCGCAAGCGCGTTGGGGTGCTCCGCGGCGTAACTGTCGTCTATATTGTCCATAACGCCTCTGCCGTTATCGCTTGTTACGGCTTTGCTCCATATAGCCGCGCCCGTTGTAGGCACGCGGAAATCCATACCTCTTGAATAGCCCTCCGAATCCTCCTTTACGGAGAATACCTCCTGATTGCCGTCGTTGTTAAAGTCCGACGTGTGCATAGCGTCGCCGTGACCCATTTTTGTATTTCCGAGGACGGTCTGTCCGTCGTCGTCAAGACACGCGGAACCGTAAACGATTTCGTCTTTGCCGTCGTTGTCTATATCGGCTATGTTTAGGTTATGGTTACCCTCGCCGTACATGGTCGTGCCTTTCGTATCGCCGTTATGCTCCCAAAGCATTGTGAGATTCTCGCCGTCCCATGTATAAGCGCGTATAACCGCTTTGTAATAATATCCGCGGCACGCTATATAGCACGGGTGAACTCCGTCGAGATACGCCACGCCCGCGAGATATCTGTGCGATTCGTTACGGGTATTTTTACCCCATTCCTTACCGTCCGTTCTTTCTCCGATAAGGATACCCATTGTTGTTTTGAGCGGTCTGCCGGTTTTGCCGCTGAATATCGTATAGTATTCGGGACCTATATTCTTTCCGTTCGCGAGATTATTCACGGTATTGTCCATGTTTCTGATTTCCTCGGTGTCGCCGACCTCGGTCACGAAATGCTTATCTCCGTTCGTGTCGATGGAATAAGAACCCGGGGCTGTCTGCATGGCGACCTCCGAGCAGCCGTCGCCGTCAAAATCGTAAACTATGTACTGCGTGTAATGCGCGCCCGCCGTAACGTTGTCGCCCAAATCTATACGCCACATATAGCCGTCGTTGTTCGGGTCGATCTCATACGCGTCTATAACACAGTGACCCGTTGTGCCGTTTGAAGCCGAGTCCTTGGAGTCGTTCGGATCCCATTTGACAACAAGCTCGTAATCGCCGTCGCCGTCGAGGTCGCCCACGCTCGAATCGTTGGCACCGCCGCCGGTACCGGCGGGTTTGTTGTTTTTGTCTGTTAAAGCTATTCTTTTATAATCGGACGTGCCGCCGCCGGATCTTCCGATATCCGTCGGCATTTGAAGCGGAACATCGATCCATGTGTAGTCGTCTCCGCCGTTGGACGCAAGCACGGCTGTTTCCGGCTCATCTGTCTCGTCCGCGTCTTCGGGAACGACTTTGTATGTATCGGTCAGCTGACCCGCGGTATCTATATAGCAGGTCGCGTCGTGTTCTCCCGTGGTGTAGATATACTCGTCGTTTCTGTAAATGTCAAACGCCTGATCCTCGAGACTTTCCGTTCCGAACAAACGCCATGACAAATACACGCCGTTCGACATCTTAACCGCCACAAGTCCGCGGTTGAGCTTTTCCATCTGGCGTTCGTGCTCCTGGTACTTCGGAGTGTTCGGCGCAGCCGAAACGCTTACCGCCGCCGGAATGAACGACGCAAGCATCGCCGCGCTCAATACCGCGCTTATAACTTTTCTTTTCAACATATTCTTCCCCTCTCTTTATAAAAATGTTCCATTATAATAATATATACTATAATTTTACACTATATCGTTTACTTTTTCAAGCCCTTTTTCATCGATTTTCACAAAAAAATCAGCGCGTGATTTGTGTTCCTTCTCCATAGAGATACTTTTGTAATGGGGAAGCGATAGATTTGTATATTTGCAGCCGAGGTTGAAATTATGATTTTTCAATTTATGCAAAAAGCCGAATTTGCCAAATCGGACAAATTCGACTTTTAATACTGAAAACACGCTTCTCCTTTACAGCTCGATAACTTCTCCGGCTTCGACTATCATCGCGCTCGGCGTTACAAACTGCTCCGCTCTGTCTCTGTTAAACAGCTCGCCCGGCGTCATGTGAATGGGAACGGTGTGCTTCGCTCCGATAAGCTCCGCGCACTCGACCGCTTCGGGTATGTCCATGTTAAAATGCCCGTCGATCGGCAAAAACGCGTATTCGATATTCTTGTCCTTCAGCTCCGCCATTTGGTCTGTCTTTGATGTGTCGCCCGCGAAATACAGCGTTTTTCCGTTCACCGTGACAAGATAGCCGACGCACTGTTTTACGTCGTGGTTCTGATTATACGCCTGCACAGGCTCGATATGAACGCCCGCGAAGTCGAGCGTCTTATAGCCGTCGTCCGTTATCGCGTCGCTGTTTTGGAAAATCACGCAGCCGTCCGACTGCGGCACCAGGTCAATTTTGTTGTGGTCGGGGTGCTGATGCGTCACGAGAATTAAATCCGCTTCCTTGTCATAGCCCTCGCCCGCATACGGGTCGATGTAAATTACTTTACCCTCTCCCGTTGTCAGACGGAAGCTCGCGTGTCCCTGATATAAAAGCTCCGCCATATTGTTTTCCTCCTTGTTTTTTGTATTATTTAAATCAAGACCATCGAGCCATGAATCGACCTCGTTCTGCGCGCTCCTTGCGTTTGTTCCGGCTGTTGAAAATCCGTCAACAAATTCGGCGTCGGGGCATAGCGTGTTCAATTCGCTTTTTGTGCTGCCCCAACCGCTGCCGCCGTGAGTGGAAAACGGAATTACAGTCTTACCTGACATATTGTATTTTTCGAGGAATGTGTACATGATCATCGGCAGACCGCCGTACCATATCGGATAGCCTAAAAATACCGTATCGTATTGGTCGAAGTTTTCAATTTCCCCGTTAAATTCGGGACGCTCGTCATTGTCGCGCTCGCGCTGAACGCGCGTCAATGTTTCGTTATAGCTTTCGGGATATGGGTCAACCGGCGTGATTTCAAATACATCGGCGTCGATTTTCTCGCTGATATAGTCCGCGATAACGGCGGTATTTCCTTTATCTACATAGCCGACCTCCCAATTTTCACCCGCGCGTGAGAAATATGCTATAAGCACGTTGCTTCCGCTGTCTTTATCGGTGGGCGCGGCTGTTGCAACCGGCTCGTCCGCCGCTTTTGTGATCGTTATGAGCCGCTCGTTCTCGTTCCAGTCTACATTGAATTTGAAGCTCTCCGCGATAAATCGTATCGGCAGCATAGTTCTCTCGTTTATAATCGTAGGCGCGGTATCGAGAGTGTTTGCCTTATCGTTCAAATATGCGGTCGTGCTGTCTATCGTTAGACGAATTTCGTCACCGCCGTATGTAAGGACGGCGGTTTGCGTATCGCCGTTCCATTCGACCGTGCCGCCCATCGCTTCAATAATCGCTCTTATAGGGACAAGCGTCCTTTCGTTTACAATTACCGGCGCAGTACCGCGTCCGGGATCGATTTCCTGCTGCGTTCCGTTTACGGTCATAACGGGGTTGTCTATCTGCATTGTCATGGTAAAATCCGCGGATGTGCTTTCCGCAAATCCGCATGACGATAAGACGAAGAATATCGATACCGATAAGATAATTGATATTAGTTTTTTCATCTATTTTCACTCCTTATTTTATGTTCTGTATATTTTGATTTATCCAAGCCGAAATTTTCCGTTTTTCAGCGCGGCTATCGTACCGCCGTCAACGAGCAGATCCGTTCACGTAATATATCTTGCCGCGTCGCTCAGCAGGAATGCGCCCGCCGCGCCCACTTCATCGGGCGAGCCTACGCGTTTTGCCGGAGTAGCGTCGATCATTCGCTGATAGCCCTCTCCGTTAGCGTTAAACTCGTCATACGCGAGCGGCGTTACGATAATGCCTGGACTTATGGTATTTATTCTCGCGCCGCGTTCGCCCCAAGCGTGTGCGGCGGCATACTGAACCTGCAAATGGTTTGCTTTTTTGGCGACAATATACGCCGTGCCGGAATTTGTGATACGCTCGCTTGACAAGCACGGCAGCCCCGCGAGCTTGTCAGCCGGAGTAGTCATTATCTGCATTTCCTCCTCCTGCGACAGCGGCGGGAACATATATCCCGTCTGACTTGAAATCAGAAGTCCCGCGCCGCCCCTTGCGATAACCTTTCCGAACGCGTCCAGCGCGTATGCCGAACCGACAAGGTCAAGCGCGATGATTTTTTCGGGCGACGCCTGATTGGGCGACGCGCCCGCCGTATGAATATAATATTTCACGTTTCCGAGCGACGCCGCTTTTTGTGCAAACGCTTCGATCGACTCCTTACTGTTCGCGTCCACGACCTGCGTTTCCACAGCATAGCCGTAGCCTTCGTATTCCTTTTTTACCTCCGCGAGCCGCTTTTCGCTTATATCTCCGAAAAGAATGGTCATTCCCGCGCATACCCGGCGAAGTATCGTCGTTCCCATGCTGCCCGCTCCGAGCAGCACGGCTACGTCTTTGCTGTCGTTTCTGTCAAAAATCATTTTTATTTCCTCCTTATTTTTAACTTCAAGCCGAACACGGCAAACATATTATCTCACCTTATCAATATCCGAACACAGCTTCTGCCCTTTGCATATTCTCCCGTATCTTAACACCGAACGGGCAGCGTTTCTCGCACGCGCCGCACTTTACGCAGTCGCCGCCATGAGCTTTGAGTGCCGCGTAATGCTCGCGCACCGTTTCGGGAATTTCGTCCTTCGCGAGATTTAAAAATTTCGTCACCGACGCAATATCTATACCCTTCGGACACGGCGCGCAATGGCCGCAGTACATACAATGTCTCTCCCAGCTTATCTGCGGGAAGGTCGCGAATACCGCCGCGTAGTCGCGTTCCTCGTCGGACGCGTATTCATAGTCGATCGAGGTCTGCAAATCTTCAAGTGTTCGCGCGCCGCTCATGATTGTCGCGACAGCAGGACGCGTCAGCGCGTAATGTATGCACTGTGCCGCCGTCATAGCCTTGCCCGCGGGCGAATATTCCTCGCTCAGCAAGTCCCCGCCGCCGAACGCCTTCATTACTGTTATGCCTACGCCGAGCCGCTGGCACTCGTCATATAGCTTTTCGCGCATCGGGTCAAGATTAAAGAGCGGCTTTTCGTAGCTCTTTTCCGACCACAGATCCTCGCAGTCCTCGCTTGCGGGCAGCAGGTCGTAGCACGGATTTACGCTGAACATCAGCACCTCTACCGCGCCTGTTTCTATCGCCTTAAGCGCGACAATTGGGTTATGCGAACTCATGCCTATCGCGCGTATTTTGCCCTGCGATTTCAATTCCTTAGCGTAGTCTAAAATTCCGTTATTCACCACTGTGTTCCACGTTTCGAGCGAATCGACGTAGTGTATCATACCGACATCCACATAATCCGTACCGAGATTTTTAAGCATCGTTTCAAACGCCGCCTTTACCTCGCTCAAATCCCGCGTCGCCCTATACTGCTCATTATCCCATACGGCGCACAAATGCGCCTGCAGCACAAACTCGCTTCTGCGCGGACGTATCGCGTTTCCGACGCGCCGCTGCATATCGGGATTTGGACTGTACAGATCCATGCAGTTTACACCGTGGCGGAACGCGAGGTCGAACATCTCGTTCGTGAACTCGTCACTCTTGTCAAGAAATCCCTCGCAGCCCATACCGATTTCGCTGACCTCTATATCCGTCTTGCCTAATTTTCTGTAATTCATGGCTCACTCTCCTTTTTTATTCATTGTATCAAACCGACTTTTTTGCCCATGCTGCAACGGTTTTTTCGGATTTAGCCGCGTCCGCGCCGTGAACGGCAAGACCTTTCCCGAATGACGCGCCCGCGCATATTTTCTTTAAATCGCGCTCGCAGCTTCCCAAGCCGCTGCCCTCGTGCGTCATAACCGCCGTCACCTTTTTGCCGCTCCAGTCAAGCCTTTCAAGCTGTGTGAACACCGCCATCGGTAATGTGCCCCACCAGCACGGACCGCAAACGAAAATATTGTCGTAGCCGTCAATGTTGTCAAGATATTTTTTCAGCTCAGGTCTCGCGCCCGCGCGCAGCTCCGTCTTCGCGTCGTCAATACATTCGTAATAATCCGACGAATATTCCTTTACGGTTTCGATTTCAAACAGGTCGCCGCCGACCGCTTTTTGAATAAACTCCGCAACGATTTCCGTGTTGCCCTTCGCAAGATTTTCAACCCTGCCGTTAACATAATTCTCGCCCCTGCGCGAATAGTAAATAATAAGGTTTGCCATTTTTATTCCCCTTTCCGTTTTCACTCACAGCAGCACCGCGCTTACCTTTTCAAGCTCGTCGCGTATTTTGATATGCTGCGGGCACACCTGCTCGCATCTGCCGCATTTTATACATTTATCCGCGCGCTTCAAGCCGTGTCCGTCCACGAGCCAGTTCATCTGACCTACCGCCGCGTCCTTGCTGTAGAGCGTGCAGTAATT
>CANQJC010000023.1 GCA_947624165.1 uncultured Clostridia bacterium | reverse complement strand
GAAACCTACATCAAGCGTTTACAGAAGCTCGAAGAAATTTCCAACAGTTTCGACGGAGTTGAAAAGTCCTACGCTATACAGGCGGGCAGAGAGATCAGGATCATGATCAAGCCCGAGGTCGTTTCGGACGACGGAATGATACTTGTCGCAAAGGACATCGTAAAACGCATTGAAAGCGAGCTTGAGTATCCCGGTCAGATCAAGGTCAGCCTTATCAGGGAAACGAGAGCGGTCGATTACGCAAAATAAGCTTTCAAAAAAGAAAAAATTTGGGGCTGTTACAGGGCGTAAACGGATTCGGATTCCGTACTTTGCGATAAAGGCACTGTGCGGACCGTACCCCGTTTAGCTTCTACCCGTTCTGTAATGCTCCTTTTTTATTTAATCTGTACAAGGAAAGGATTGTCGGTTTATATGAGGATATTATGTATAGGCGACGTGGTGAGCCGTGTCGGGCGCGAAATGCTTTTCCGCTGTGTGGAGGATCTCAGATACGAAAAAAATATTGACCTCGTAATCGCAAACGGCGAAAACGCGACGCACGGCAGAGGTATGGCGAGGGGCGCGTACAACGAGCTTATGCGCGCCGGCGTGGACGTTGTGACAATGGGCAACCATACCTGGGGATGCCGCGAGGTCATAGATATAATGCGAAAGGAAGGGAACGTGCTCCGTCCGGCAAATTACAACGGCGACTGCCCGGGTGCGGGCAGCCTTGTGCGGACGACGGCGGACGGTAAAAAGGTCGGGGTCATAAATCTTATCGGAAGAACTTTTCTGGAACCTTCCTCGTCGCCCTTTGAAAAAGCGGATGAGGAAATCGAAAAGCTTAAGAAGGTCACCGACGTTATACTGGTCGATTTTCATGCCGAAGCGACGAGCGAAAAGCTCGCTATGGGTTATTATCTCGACGGACGCGTGAGCGCGGTGTTCGGTACGCACACGCACGTCCAGACCGCCGACGAAACTATTATGCCGAACGGCACGGGCTATATCAGCGACCTCGGCATGACGGGTCCGTCTTTGTCTATACTCGGCAGAGAAAAAACGTCTATTATAAAAAGATTCCTCAACGGTATGCCGCAGAAATTCGAAATAGCCGAAGGCAAGGGGCAGTTTAACGGCTGCATCTTCGACATTGACGGCGAGACCGGCAGATGCGTCGGCACGGAGCGCGTGTTTATACGCGAATAAATTAAGCAAAACGGGAAATCAATAATTTTACGTCCGACGTGTATCATAACAAAAAAGAGACATACAGCGAACAAATCGCGGTATGTCTTTTTTAATGCTTTTTGTGAAGCTCGTTCCACGCGGCAAATATTCAAAAACGCCGTCTGGGTATGTTACACAAGTCTTATCGTTTTTATAACGCAGTCTTCGAGCGGTTTGTCGTTCATGTCGGTCGGCGTTTCGGCTATCTCGTCGACAACGTCCATACCGTCCGTCACCATGCCGAACGCCGCGTACTGACCGTCGAGGTGCGGCGCGTCGTCATGCATGATGAAGAACTGGCTCGACGCGCTGTTCGGGAACATCGTCCGCGCCATAGACAGCACGCCGCGCGTATGCTTCAAGGGATTATTTATGCCGTTCGCGTCAAACTCGCCCTTTATCGAAGGAGCGTCCTTATGATCGCCGTCGGCCGTGTAACCGCCGCCCTGTATCATAAATCCGGGTATGACGCGGTGGAAAATAAGTCCGTCGAAGAAATTGTCCTCTATGAGCTTAATGAAATTTTCCACCGTTATCGGCGCGGTATCGGGATAAAGCTCCGCTTTTATAACGCCGCCGTTTTCCATTTCTATTTCAATATTCATGCTAAACTCCTTTTAACACCTGAAATTACAAGCTTTGGCTCTCGTTTAAAATTCTCTCTATATCCTCGGCGGTAAGCTCGTCGTCCGACGAGGACGTTTTACCGCTTGACGAGGACGATTTTGTATTCGGCGAAGCGGACGGTTTCGCGCTCGGCGAAGCGGAGCGGCTGCTGTTTTTGTCGCTGTCGTCCGCGTCCGCGTCGCTGTCGTCGTTTTTATCGTCGTCCTTATCGTTGGACGAGGTTTTCTTTGACGACGACGAGGAGTTGATCCTTATCGTCTTTATCACGACTTCGTCCACCGGCACGTCGTCCATACCCGACGAGTCGACCGAACCCGTTCTTCCCTCGGCAATTTCATCGACAACGTCCATACCCTCCGTTACGGAGCCGAACGCCGCGTACTGACCGTCGAGGAACGTCGAATCCTGCTGGACGATGAAAAACTGGCTCGTCGCGCTGTCCATATCCTGCGCGCGCGCCATAGACACCGTTCCGCGTACATGCGGGAGCGTGTTTTCAAATCCGTTTGCGGAAAATTCGCCTTCTATCGAAGACGCTTTTTTCTGCTTTAAATTCTCGTCATAGCCGCCGCCTTGTATCATGAAGTCCTCTATAACTCTGTGGAAAATCGTTCCGTCGTAAAAACCGTCCTCGGCAAGCTCGACGAAATTTTCAACCGTTTTCGGCGCAAGGTCGGGATAAAGCTCCAGCTCTATCTCGTCCCCGCCCTCAAGCTCTATCGTCGCGCTTATCGTGTTTTTCACAAGTTCCGGGTCGGCGGTCGGAACGGGTGTGGGGGCGGGTTCGCCGCCGCCCGAACATGACGCGAGCAGCATCATTGAAATTGTTAAAGCCGCAATTGAGATTATTTTTTTCATAATTATTCTCCTTCAGATTTTATTTCTTCCGAGACGGGAGCGTCCTCCTCGTCCTCCTCGCGCTCGGTACGCGCCACGCCCACTACCTTTACTCCGTCAGCAAGTTTCATCACTCTTACTCCCTGCGTCTGGCGGCTGTACGATGAAATTTCATCGCTGTGGATACGTATTATAACTCCGTCCGATGTGATAAGAATTATATCGTCTTCGTCCGTCACAGTCTTCATTCCGGCAAGCTTGCCGGTCTTGTCGGTTATACGGTATGTGAAGATACCCTTGCCGCCGCGCGACTGCACGCGATACTCGTCAAGCGGCGTCTTTTTGCCGTAACCGTTCTCCGTGACAGTCAAAAGTCTGCTCTGCGGCAGGATTATCGACGCGCCTATCACATAATCGCCGTCGTGAAGTCTTATGCCCATAACTCCGCGCGTCGCGCGTCCCGTGGGACGTACTTCTTTTTCGCTGAAGCGTATGGCGTAACCGTTATGCGTTGCCAAAATCAAATCCTGTTCATTATCCGTGAGCTTAACTCTGATAAGCTCGTCGCCCTCGTCAAGCGCGATCGCCCTGAGACCGCCCTGGCGTATTCTGGAGTAATCCATGACGTTCGTTTTCTTGACTATTCCGTTACGAGTTATGAACGTGAGATAATTTCCGTCCTCAAATTCGCGTATCGGTATCATAGCCGTGACCTTTTCGTCGCTTTCGAGCGGCAGGAGATTGACTATCGCCATTCCCTTTGCCTGACGGCTCGCCTCGGGTATCTGGTAGCCGCGAAGCTTATATACTACGCCCTTTGAGGTGAAGAACAAAATCGTATGATGCGTCGTTGTCGTGAGCAAATGCTCGACAAAATCCTCGTCGCGCGTGGTAAGACCTGTTATACCCTTGCCGCCGCGACGCTGCGATTTGTACGTATCCACCGGCAGACGCTTCGTGTAGCCGCTGTGCGTCAGCGTTACGGCTATATCCTCCTCGTCGATGAGGTCGTCTATGTCGATCTCGGTCGTCACCATCGAAATTTCGGTCCTTCTCGCGTCGCCGTACTTATCTTTTATCTCGGTAAGGTCGGTCTTTATGATTTCAAGGACTCTGCTCTCGTTCGCGAGTATTTCCCTGTAATCCGCGATTTTTGCCGTGACCTCGGCATACTCGTTTTCGATCTTGTCGCGTTCCATGCCCGATAAGCGTCCGAGCTGCATCTTTACTATCGCGTCCGCTTGAGCGTCCGAAAGAGCGAATCGCTCGCACAAGGCCGCTTTCGCGTCGGGTATGCTTTTTGAAGCGCGTATTATTCTTATGACCTCGTCTACGTTGTCTATAACGATTTTGTAGCCTTCAAGTATATGCGCGCGGTCAAGAGCCTTCTGAAGCTCAAATTTTGTACGTCTTGTGATCACGTCCTCCTGATGCGCGATATAGTAATCTATCATCTCGCGCAGATTCAGGATTTTCGGTTCCTTGTCGACAAGAGCAAGCAAAATCACGCCGAACGTATCCTGCATCTGTGTAAACTGATAGAGGTTGTTCAAAACGACGTTCGGGTTCGCGTCGCGCTTTAAATCTATAACAAGACGAATGACCTCGGTGGACTCGTCGCGCGTGGACGCGATGCCGTCTATTTTTCCGTCGCGCATAAGCTCGTTTATGTGCTTTTCAAGCTTCGCCTTGTTTACCTGATACGGAATTTCGGTTACGATTATCCTGTTTCTTCCGTTATGCTCCTCGATTTCCGCTTTCGCGCGCAATATTATCCTGCCGCGTCCGGTAGTGTAAGCGTTTCTTATGCCGCTTCTGCCCATGATAACGCCGCCAGTCGGGAAATCGGGACCCTGAATGTAATTCATAAGCTCGTCGATGGTTATCATAGGGTCGTCGATAACGGCTATGATACCGTCGATGACCTCGGTAAGATTGTGCGGCGGGATATTCGTCGCCATACCTACCGCTATACCCGCGCTGCCGTTTACCAAAAGGTTCGGGAATCGCGAGGGAAGCACGTCCGGCTCAGGTATCTTGTCGTCGTAGTTCGGCACGAAGTCGACCGTTTCCTTCTCTATGTCCGTGAGCATGAGCGCGGATATCTTCGACATCTTCGCCTCGGTATAACGATATGCCGCGGGCGGGTCGCCGTCCACGCTTCCGAAGTTACCCTTTCCCTGCACGAGCGGATATCTTAACGAAAAGTCCTGCGCCATACGCACCATCGCGTCGTATACGGACGCGTCGCCGTGAGGATGATATTTACCGAGAACGTCGCCGACGGTGGCTGCGGATTTTTTGAAATCGTTCTCGTATAAAAGATTCGATTCGTACATATCATACAGTATGCGCCTGTGTACGGGTTTCATGCCGTCGCGCACGTCGGGGAGAGCGCGGCTCACAATAACGCTCATGGCATAATCTATATAAGCTTTTTTCATTTCATTGTCGAGATCCACGCCGACAATGTGCTGGTTTTGGATAGCGTCCATATCCAGCTTGAGTTCCTCGGATTTTTTTGCCATAATTTCCTCCTGCTCAAGTGTTTTTGGTTTGTTGTTTAATTATTGGATTATATCATAAAATCAAGTAAAAATCAAGTAAAAATGCGTCATTTGTTACGATTTTTACGCCTTTCGGAGCGTATTTCGCTCCCGTTGTTTTCCGCTTGGAGAGCAAAGCGTATCATCGCGCCGCAAACACTATCCTCTCCGCGTCGTCCTTGGGCTTGTCGAAGGACAACTCGCCGTAAACGTCGATACGGGTAAATCCCGCCATACGGAGCAGACGCTCTATTTCATCGGTTCTCCACGCCCTCTGAAGATGACGTTCCTCGAAGCGTTCATACAATGCTCCGCGTCTTGTGAAAAACGTCAGGAACATATCGGAAAGACGGTATTTTTCTATATATCTGTTCTGCCAGGCGTAAAAAATATCCCGTTCGCAGCGCACGAACGTCTCCGACCCGATTATGTTTTTCAGCTTATGCTCCGTGCTTATATCGAATATAAAGACGGCGTCCTCGTCCATAAAATATTTTTTTATACGCGTGAAAAACTTCAAAAGAAGCTTCGGGGCTATCACGTAATTCACGCCGTCTATCATGCATAGGAACGCTCCCATCGTGCCGTAAAGATCGATTTTGCTCATGCTTTGGTTGAGGAAGAGAATGTCGAGCCCTTCCGCTTTTTCACGCGCGATATTTAACATATCGTCGGAAATGTCCGTACCCGTCATGTCGTACCCGCGCCGCGCAAGCGGTATTGTAATATTTCCCGTTCCGCAGGCGACGTCGCACACGAGCTTCGGAGCTAAGCCGTACATATCGAAAAGATTTTCTATATAGTCAGCCCATTTTTCGTAATCGACGTCGCGCTTCATAAGGGTATCGTAAATACCCGCCATATTGCCGTAGCTATTCATTTTCCTTCTCCATTCGTTCGATTACTAAATTGTAGCCGTCGGAGCCGTAATTTATACATCTGTTCACGCGGCTTATCGTCGCTGTGGACGCGCCCGTTTTCGCGGCTATATCCGTATAGATTTTCTTGTCCTTGAGCATAAGCGCGACCTCCATGCGCTGGCTCATGGATTTAAGCTCGGAAATCGTGCATAGATCCGTGAAAAATCTTCTGCACTCGTCCGGCGTTTTGAGCTGAAGTACGGCGCGGAAAAGCGCGTCCATGCTCTTGTCGTTTATCTCTTTCATTTTCCGTTCTCCTTAACAAGTTTATATTATATATATTATATCACTTTAGTTTGTGAAAGTAAAGTCATACATAAAATTTGACGCGGCGTGAAATGATATTTATCATAAAAGACATCGGAGGTGCATCGTGTTAGTATTGGTTGCGCGAACGCTTATTTTATACGGCGTTGTGATATTTGCTATGAGGATAATGGGAAAACGTCAGATAGGCGAGCTTCAGCCGTCGGAGCTTGTAGTGGCTATCATGATTTCGGATCTTGCGTCCGTACCGATGCAGGCTATCGACATACCGCTTCTGTCGGGCATCGTGCCGGTCATGACGCTCCTTGTCGCGGAGGTCCTTACGTCGTACATGTGTCTCAAAAGCAAGAAAGTGCGCAAGTTCCTGAGCGGAGAACCGAGCATAGTGATTTATAACGGACAAATTAACGAAAGCGAGCTGAGACGGCTGCGCTTTAACATAAACGATCTGCTGGAGGAGCTTAGGCTCGGCGGCTGTCACGACATATCGGACGTGGACGTGGCTGTTATCGAAACAAGCGGTAAGCTGAGCGTGATACCGAAAACGAAAGCCCGCTCCGTCACCGTTGAGGATATGAATCTTCAAAACGCGCGGCAGGACGGGCTTCCATGCACGATAATTTCGGACGGCGTGCTCAACGAATATGAGCTTGCGCGCGCAAAAAAGAATAATAAATGGGTCGAAAAAGAGTTGAAGAAGCACGGCGTAAAGGACATAAGAGACGTGTTTATAGCTTCGCTTGACGCGGAGGACGAGCTTTTTATACAGCTTAAGGAAAAGAAAAGGAGAAAGAAATGAAGGGACTTATAATATCGCTGTGTATCGCGTCGGCAATAGTCACGGGCAGCGCGGTTTACGCGAATCACACAAAGTCGGTATCCGCCGAGCTTGGGAAAATAAACGCGTCCGTTATGGAAAGTCTCGCAGAGAATGATTTTGACGGCGCGGCGGCAAAGATAGACGAGCTTAAGGAATATCTCGATAAAAAAAGAACCGTGCTTTCAGCCACGGATAATCACGAGGAGCTTGACAAAATCGAAATGAATATAGCTCAGATGTCGGGATTTACGGAGGGCGGTCGGCAAATCGACGCGGCGGCGCACTGTAAAACGCTCGCGTTCCTGTTTGAGCATCTGCCGAAAAATTACGAGCTTAGGCTCGGAAATATATTATAAAAACGGACGGCTGCGCCGTCCGTTTTGTATCGATATTCGATTCGCGCGGTTTTACATGAAGCTTTGAACCGTGAAAAACAGTATCACGAACAGTCCAAGCGCGATACGATAGTATCCGAAGCCCTTAAAATCATGCTTGCGGACATAGTTGATAAGAAATTTTATGGAGATCATTGACACTATGTAAGCGACCGCCATACCGATAATCAGCACGACCGCCTGCGGAAGCGTCATAGCGAGCCCGTACTTCAGTATTTTGAGAAGGCTCACGCCGAACATGACGGGTATCGCGAGGAAAAACGAAAACTCCGCCGCGACGGTACGCGAACAGCCTATGAGCATCGCGCCGAGGATAGTCGCGCCCGAACGCGATGTTCCCGGGATTATCGACAGCACCTGAAAAAGTCCTATCAGCACAGCCGTCCTGTACGACATGCCGTCCATGCTGTCGACGGTCGTTTTTTTATTCATTTTTTCCACCAGTATGAACAGCATACCGTAGATTATCAAGGTGGCGGAAACGACCTGCCAGTTTTCGAAATTTTCCATAAAGTCGTCGAGCAGCAGACCCGCCGCCGCGGCGGGTATACACGCTATTATTACTTTAAACCACATACGCCATGTGGCGGTTTTTTCCGCCGTGGATTTGGAAGGCGCGAATGGATTAAGCTTATGGAAATAAAGCGTGACGACGGACAATATCGCTCCGAGCTGAATGACGTACAAATACAAGTCCGACGCGGTAAACGCCGATTCGTTGTTCATAAGCTCGTTAACGATTATCATGTGTCCCGTCGAGCTTATGGGCAGCCATTCCGTAATACCCTCCACCAAGCCGAGAAATACGGATCTTAATATTTCTGCGAACAAAACCTTAACAACTCCTTATTTTATCTTATTCTTTACATAACCGATTATAAGGTCAGCCGCTCCGTCTATTCCGAATTTTTCCGCGTTTATGCAGATATCGTAATTCGACATAACGCCCCAGTCGCGGCTTGTGTAATAGTCGTAATATGTGCGTCTCTGCTTATCGGTCTTTAACACCTTATCTCTCGCGCGCGACTGATTAAGTTCCTGCGCTTCCATGACGCGCTTCGCTCTGTAATCGACGCTGCCGTGTATGAACACGTTCAAAAGCTCCACGTTTTCCTCGTCCTCAAGCACATAGTCTGCGCATCTGCCGACTATTACGCACGAGCTTTTCTTCGCGACCTCCTTGATCACCTCCGACTGCGCTATAAACAGTTTGTCGTTTATGGGCATTTCGTAGTAAATCGGCGCGTTTATGCCGCGCAGAGAATAGTTTCCGCTCGCGAGCGAATAAAGGAAACTGTTCGTCGCGTGTTCGTCCACCTCTTTGAGGGCTTCGTGACTGAGATTGCTTTTCTGCGCCGCCATTTCGACAAGCTCCTTATCGTAAAAGGGTATGTCGAAATATTGGGCGACCTTCTCCCCCACGTCGCGTCCTCCGCTTCCGAACTGACGTCCTATCGTAATTACCAATGACATATTTATCGTCTCCTTTCTTGATATATCATTCGATTATTTCTTCCGGTTCAATATTTTTATAGTTTTCCCAATTGGCGTTTACCTTATCGACATAGCTGCGCGTCTCGGGAAAGGGTATGTATTTGAGCGTTACGCCGTCGTCGCTGCAATCGCTGTCACTAAGCCATGAGGCGACGTTGCCCATTCCTCCGTTATAAGCCGCGAGAGCGGTATCGGTGTTTCCGTACATGTCGATGAGATGACGAAGGTAATGACAGCCGAACATTATGTTCGTTTCGGGATCCATGTAGTCGTAATCGGCGGTATAATTCATGTCGTTCGCGTTCCATTCCGCCGTTTCCTGCGTGAGCTGCATAAGTCCTCCGGCGAAACCCGAATGTGCTTCCGGGACGAAGTTACTTTCAGCCTTTATGACCGCCATGACAAGACACGGGTCGAGATCGTTTTCGCCCGCGTATTTTATTATCAAATCCGAATACGCGACGGGATATTTCACCCTGCGACTCGTTTCGTAGCCGCCCATCGCGCCCAGCACCGCAATAACAACCGCGAGCACCGCTAAAAACACCTTGAAAAGTTTACTCAAATTATATACCTCTGTTCTTTAAAATTTCATCATACACTCTTCGCACGCGTTCCCTTAATTCGCTCTCGGAACCGTCGTTTACGATGACGTAGCGCGCGGCGCGAATATAAAAATCGTCGTCCGGCTGGGCTGCAAGACGCTGCTTTACCTGCGCGTCCGTGAGTGAATCGCGTTCCTTTATGCGTTTTGCTCTCGTCTCACTGTCCGCGACGACCGCGACGATAAATTCGCACATTTCCTCTATCGGGCTGCCTATTATTACCGCGCCGTCTATGCCTATAACGTCGGAATCGGATACCTTTATCAGTCGGAGGACCTCTTCCTTTATATATTTATGCGTTACGGCGTTAAGTATTTTCGTTTTATCGGGCGAGGAAAACGCTTTCTCGGCAAGAAGCGCGCGGTCAAGCGTACCGTCTTCGTTTAAAATATCCTTTCCGAAACGCTCGCTAAGCTCGTCAAGACACGCTTCGCCCTTACGCGTGACGCCGCGCGCTATTATATCCGTATCTATTATTTGCGCACCGAGCTCGCCGAATATCCTTCCCGCGCTCGTTTTCCCGCTGCCGCTGCCGCCGGTTATTCCGAAAATCAGCATTTTTACTCCCGTTCTTTAAATATTTTCTATCTGCCAGTCTATTGGTTCCTTACCCATTTCCGCAAGGATCCTGTTGGCTGTTTTAAAGTGACCGCAGCCGAAAAATCCTCTGCTTGCCGAAAGCGGACTGGGGTGCGCCGCCGTCAGTATCTTGTGGCGCGGATTTGTTATCACTTCGATTTTTTCCTTTGCGTTATTGCCCCAAAGCATAAAAATCACGGGGTCGTCCCTGTCGTTCAAAAGCTGTACCACTCTGTTTGTAAAGATCTCCCACCCTTTTCCTCGGTGCGAATTTGCCGCGCCCTCTCTGACGGTCAGGGACGAATTTAAAAGCATTACTCCCTGTCTCGCCCACTTCTCGAGGTATCCGTTATTTGGAATGTACAGTCCGAGCTCTCTGTTAAGTTCTTTATAAATATTGACGAGCGACGGAGGTATGGCTATTCCCTTTTTTACCGAAAACGCCAGACCGTGCGCCTGTCCCTCCTCGTGATACGGGTCCTGACCGAGTATCACGATTTTCGTTTCCGAGTACGGCGTCCATTTCAAGGCGTTAAAGATGTCGTACATTTCGGGATAGACCGTATGCGCCGCGTATTCCGATTTGAGGAACGCGCGCAGCTTCAAGTAATATTCTTTGTCAAATTCTCCCGCGAGGATCTCGTCCCAGTCGTTTCCGATATTAACCAATTCTATCCCTCCGGCATCGTCTTTTGCGGCGATACGGTAACGCGTCCGCCGTAATTCTAACTTCATTATACCAAAAAGAAAATAAAATTGCAATCATTATATATAAAATTTCAACGGGAGGGCGCGGCTTTGTTTCAAATACGCAAAAGGACCTCCGCGTATCCGCGTCGGTCCCTTATATTATTCGTCGCGCTGCTTTGTACGTTTTATGATTTTAAGCCGCGTATGCTCCTCGCGCTCTTTTTCTTCGAGCGCGTTCTGTATGTCCTTCGTCATGTTTTCGTACAGCGGTATTGTGATATTCTCCAGCGCGTTCGCTCTTTTCTGCGTCTTTTTGATATTCATCGCGAGACGATATACGGCGTTTTCGATCTCCGTCAGGCGTACCGTCATGGTCTTTACCTCGCCGAAACGCACAGCCGCTTCGTCGAGCGCGGAGGACGTGCCGTAAAAGCCGTAAACGGGTCTCGGTTCGTTTTCATCTATCGTCACAACGGGAATTTCCACTCCCATTACGCTCCTGAGGTCTATCTGCACGCTGTTTTCAAACATAGCGGAATGTGCAAGCGACTGAACCTTGCTCACTCCCATGATTATATTCGCGGACTCGAGAGCCTTATACGCCGCCGCGAACGTTTCTTCTATTTTCGCTTCGACCTCTTTCGCTTCCTCTATCAGAAGCATCATTTCTCTGATGAGGATATTTCTTTTTTTGTCAAGCATTTCATAACCCTGCTTGGACAGGCGCAGAGTATTCTTCGCCGTCATGAGGTTACCTTTTGTCGGCGCGAGTGTTTTCTGCATAATATCCTCCCCTTTTCCGCGTTTCGGGCGCGCCGTTTATTCGGCGTTTTCCTCCGCGCTCTTATAATATTTCTCAAGTATTTCGTCGCTTACTCTGTCCAGCTCTCCCTTCGGCAGCATGGCGAGAAGCTTCCAGCCCAAGTCGAGCGTTTCGTTTATGCTTCTGTTTTCGTTATGTCCCTGCGTGAGAAACTGCGAATCAAATTCCCTGCCGAACGCGATATACTTCTTATCCATCTCGGACAATTCGTCCTCGCCTATTACCGACGCGAGACTTTTCGCGTCCTCTACCTTTGAGTACGCCGCGAAAAGCTGGTTCGCGAGATCGGAATGATCCTCGCGCGTGAAGCCCTCGCCGATACCGTCCTTCATAAGACGCGAAAGAGACGGCAAAATCGAGACGGGAGGATATACTCCCTTAAGGCTCAGATCCCTTCCGAGGACTATCTGTCCTTCGGTGATATAACCCGTAAGGTCGGGTATCGGGTGCGTGATATCGTCGTTAGGCATGGTAAGGATAGGCACTTGCGTTACGGAGCCTTCCGCGTCCTTAACTATACCAGCGCGTTCATAAAGCGACGCAAGGTCGGAATAAAGATAACCGGGGAATCCCTTTCTCGACGGTATCTCGCCCTTGGACGACGAAACCTCTCTCAAGGCCTCCGCATAGGACGTCATGTCCGTAAGGATAACAAGCACGTGCATATTGTGCTTAAACGCAAGGTATTCCGCCGCCGTGAGCGCGCAGCGCGGAGTTATTATCCTCTCCACGACGGGATCGTTGGACAAGTTCAAAAACATGACGACCTTTCCGAGAACGCCGCTTTCCTCAAACGACTTTCTGAAGTAATTCGCAACGTCGTGCTTTACGCCCATCGCGGCGAACACGATAGCAAATTTTTCTCCCGACTTGTCGTCTCCGTCCACGACCTTCGCCTGACGCGCTATCTGCATGGCAAGCTCGTCATGCGGCATACCGTCGCCGGAGAAAATAGGCAGCTTTTGACCCCTGATGAGCGTCGCGAGACAGTCTATCGAAGAAATACCCGTCTGTATAAAGTTGTTCGGATAATCTCGTGAAACGGGATTTATCGGCTGTCCGTTTACGTCGCGTATCTCGTCGGCAAAATAATCGCCCAGTCCGTCGATAGGTCTGCCCGCGCCGTCGAGCGTCCTGCCGAGCATCTCGCGCGAAAGCGGAAGACGCATCGGTTCGCCCATGAATTTTGTCTTGGTGTTCGTGAGCGACAGGTCGGACGTGCCTTCAAAAACCTGTATTACCGCCTTGTCGCCGGAAATTTCAATAACTCTGCCTATCCTCTTTTCACCGCTGTCAAGAGTGACCGTTACCATTTCCTCATAGAACGTATCGTCCACGCCCTCGATGACCGCCAGCGGACCTTGAATGTTATTGAGACCCATATATTCTATTGCCATAATTTCGTTTGCCTCCCTTTCAATACGGCGCGCCGTTTCAAAATTACGCGTATCGCTCCGATCATTTGGCGCGTCCGTACATTATTCCGTCAAACGTCTGATTTATTTTCTCAGCCAAAGCCTTGAACGGCGCGTCTATATTCTCGTTGCCGATACTGTACTTTATTCGTATTATATCGTCCGCGACGCCGCTTTCCTTAACTCTGGAGAGTACGACTCCTTTTTCGACGCATTGTTTTATGCGTCTGTCGAAAAGAAGTATGATATCCATCATTTTATTCTGCTTTTCAAGCGGAACGTAAGTGTCGTCCGCGTGGAAAGCGTTCTGCTGTAAGAATCCGGCTCTTATGGTACGCGCCACTTCAAGCGTCGCCTTCTGGCTGTCCGGCAGCACGTCCGCGCCGATAAGCTTTACAATTTCCATCAGGCTCGATTCCTCCTGCAAAATCGCCATGATCGCGTTACGCTTTTCAATGAAATCGCCCGACACGTTATCGGCGTACCAATCTTCAAGCTCGCCGAGATATTCCGAATAACTTGTCAGCCACTGTATCGCGGGATAATGACGCGAATACGCAAGGCTTTTGTCGAGTGCCCAGAAGCAGCGTATAAAACGTTTTGTGTTCTGCGTCACAGGCTCCGAGAAATCGCCGCCCTGCGGCGATACCGCGCCTATTATCGACACGGAGCCCTCCGTGGCGTTAAGATTCGTAACATATCCGGCTCTTTCGTAGAACGCGGACAGACGGGACGCGAGATAAGCGGGGAATCCCTCCTCAGCCGGCATTTCCTCCAGTCTGCCCGAGATCTCGCGGAGTGCTTCCGCCCATCTTGAGGTGGAATCCGCCATAAGGGCAACGTCGTAACCCATGTCTCTGTAATATTCCGCAAGCGTCACGCCCGTGTAAATACTCGCTTCACGCGCCGCAACGGGCATGTTGGACGTATTTGCTATAAGTACCGTTCTGTCGAGAAGCGGACGCTGTGATTTCGGGTCGATAAGCTCCGAAAACTCGTCGAGCACCTGCGTCATTTCGTTGCCGCGTTCGCCGCAGCCTATATATACTATTATATCGGCGTCGCACCACTTCGCAAGCTGATGCTGCGTCATGGTTTTGCCCGTGCCGAAGCCGCCTGGTATGGCTGCCGCTCCGCCCTTGGCGAGCGGGAACATCGTGTCTATTACTCTTTGTCCCGTGACGAGCGGTTTGGAAATAGGCTCGCGCTTCGCATAAGGACGCGCCTTCTTGATAGGCCACCTTTGCTTTATCGTTACGTCTATCGTATCTTCGCCCGATATGATTTTCGCGATCACATCGGAAATTTTATACTTGCCGTCGGGCGCGATCCAGCTTATGATCCCGCTTACGTTGGGCGGTATCATGATCCTGTGCTCGAGAAGGCTTGTTTCCTGCGTGACGGCGATCACCTCGCCGCCCGTTACGTAATCGCCCTTTATCGCTTTTATCTTTATGTCCCACAGCTTTTCTTCGTCAAGATTGTTCACCTTCAAGCCGCGCTCGATAAACGAACCCGAAATATTTCTTATGTCTTTGAGCGGACGTTCGATACCGTCGAATATGTTTGAAATAATACCCGGTGCGAGAGTTATGGAAAGCGGTCCGCCCGTACCTTTGACAGGCTCGCCTTTTCTCAGTCCCGTCGTCTCCTCGTATACCTGAACGATCGCCGTATCCTGGGTTACGCCTATAACCTCGCCGATAAGCTCCTCGTTTCCGACATACACCATTTCCTGCATTTCAAAGGAATCGCAGCCCTTGACTGTAACGACCGGTCCGTTTATGCCGAATATTTTGCCCTGTGAGTTAGCCATTTACGCTCATTCCTTTCATCTTTATCAGCTCAACGCCAATCCGCTGCTTTGCAGGAACGCCTGCTTCTGCTCGTCAAGAAGCTCCTTGAACGAGTAGTCCGCGCTTATTTTCCTGTCGTTGTTCAGCACTTTCGCGCCGCCGAGAAAATCATGTTCGGGCGACGCTTCGACGCTGATACGCGCCGTATCGGGTATATTCTCTATTTTTTCCTTTAGTCCCAAATCGTCCGATGAAATATAGACGGTCTTTGAGCCTTTTCCGACCTCGAACAACGCTTTCTTTATTTTTTCGATAAGCCATTCCTCGTATTCGTCGCTTTTGGTAAACTCGATAATTTTTTCGCGCGCCGATTTCATGACCTCGTTGATTATTTCTTCGCGCTTTAATATGAGCTTTTTTCTCGATTCCATTTCCTCATGGAGCACACGCTCGTTTGCCTGTCTCCTTGAGGACTGGATACCGTGCTGTATGTCGTCATACGCGCCCTGCAAAAGCTCGTTTTCCTTTTCATCTATTCTTTCGGAATATTCTTTCTCAACATCTTCAAGCAGTTTTTCGCGCTTCGCGTCCGCGTCTTTTAAAACGAGCGAAGTAAAAATACTGAGCTTTTCCGTTAAGTTGTTGCTGTCCAATGCCTTTACCTCCTTACAGCTTCAATCCTATTGATTCCTCCACCATACTGTTTATGGAGTGAGCGATATCGCGGCTGCCGTGCCGGTCGGGTATCTCGATAATAAGCGGCGTGTGGAGCGTCAGCTTGAGATTGTTGAGATAATCCTTCGCGGCTGCCGCCGCCTTTTCGGTATATATCAATATCCCAAGTTCGGTATCCTTTATCGCTTTTTCCGTACACTCTATGACCTCGCCGCGTTCGTGCGCGACGCAGCCGTCTATACCGACAAGTCTCATGCCTATCTGCGTATCGATATTATCGCTTATTAAATACATCTTCATTGCCGATCCTTCTTTCGGATTTTATGCATTTAAAATCATGAATGAGATTACAAGACCGTAAAGCGCGATACCTTCGGCAAGAGCAACGAAGATAAGCGTCTTACCCATAATTTTCTCGTTCTCGCTCATCGCGCCGATAGCCGCGGAAGCCGCGGACGATACGGCGATACCGCCGCCCACGCCGGAAAGTCCCGTGGAAAGAGCCGCGCCTATATATTTAAGTCCTTCGCCTACCGTCATGCCCGTTTCCGCAGTACCCGCCGCAAATGCGCTTACGCCGCCGCCGAGCATACAAATCATGCCTACGCCGATAACGGAAAAGAATGATATTGCGTTCATCAGAAGACACTGTGCGCCTTTTCTCCTGCCGGTCGCGTAATAAAGCGCGGCGGGGACTATAACCGTGAGTGCCGTAAGCATAAGTAAAACTGTCATCAATACGTTCATTTTTATTACCTCCATAATTGCCCTTTTATTTTGTATCCTTAAGCGATATAAATTCCTTGCCGTTACCCGTGAAATACCGCGAGAACATCTCGTAGTATTCGAGACGCAGAACCTGTATCGCGACAATGAGACCCTCAAGTACCATAACGATCGCGTTGCCTATTACGGTAATGATCATGCCGCCGACGCCCCCGCCGGAGGCGAGAGACGACACAGCCATCATCATGCCCACATGGATAACGGCGAACGCTCCTATTCTCAGGAATGAGATAGTGTTTGTGCAGAAGCTCAGTATTACCTCGAAAAGCTCAAAAAAGCTTTCAACGAAGAACATCGCTCCCGAGGGGAACAGATTTTTCTTACCCTCGATAAGTCTTGTGAGCGGTTCGCACAAATACATCGCCGCCAGCGAGATCACAAGCATAAGCACGAACACGATACCGGGAATATTCAGTCCCGCGAGCATATTTATCGCGAACAGCACGACCGCGAGATAGAAAAGTATTCCCGCCGCGCCGTTATGCCCGAACAGTGCTTCGCCTATGTTTTTCGCTCTTATCATATTTATGATGTTGAGCGCGATGCCCATTATGATTATTATCCCGCCCATACAGACGGTGCCTATAAGCAGCGGCATGATGTTTTCCATCGGTTTTACGGCTGTAACGCCGAACAGTCTCGGTATGATTTCCTCGTTTCCGAAGAAGCTGCCGTATATAAATCCGCTTACGATTCCGGCAACGCCGACCATGCCGATTATGCCGCCCAAATCCCATTTCTTTACCTTGTATACTATGAATCCCGCTATCGCCAGCACAAGGCTCTGTCCCACGTCTCCGAACATTATCCCGAAGAACAGGATATATGTTATCGCAAGGATAGGCGTCGGGTCGATCTCCTTGTAGCTCGGCAATCCGTACATCTTTACGAACATTTCGAACGGACGGAATACGGGATTGTTTTTGAGTTTCGTCGGCGGCTGTATGTTCTTGACGTTTTCGGCGTCCTCGATATAGAACATCACAACGTCTCCCGACGCGTTGATCTCCTTTTCAAGCGCGTAAGCCGCCTTCGTTTCCATCCATCCGACCACGTAGAAAAACATATCCCCGTGAACGGCGTTCCTTCTGATTTGAGAAAACTGACATCTCTTCTTCGCGAGATTGTATATGCCGCAAAGCTCATCGGCGGCGTTCGAGAGAAGCTCCCCGATCCTGCGGCTGTTTTCCTCGATTTTTGCCGTAAGAGCCTTGTTTTCCTCCGTGAGACGTTTTTTTATCTCCTTCGGCGTGCCGCTTATATCCTCGGGAAGGTCGACCGTTTCGAAATAGAGCGAATTGAACACTTCGTCGATTTTACTCTCCTTGATAAGCGGAGAAAAATAGAATCCCCATATATCGGTCGTATCCTCGGCTGTGGCGACAAAAAACGCTTCAAGGTCGTTCAGGTACGTCACGAGCGTTTTATATCCCGCTTTCGGTATCCGTCCGAATTTACAATGTATAAATTCCATCTTGAAAAGCTTCGACAGATCGGTTTCGACCGACGGCATAAGATCCATACGGCTTATTATCGTCTCGTTGTATTCGATTTTTCCGCGAAGCCGCGCGTCCTCTCCGCGTTCGTTTTCAATATCGGCGTTTATCTTGTCGATAAACGAGCGCATTTCCTCGGGACTTGTTTTATCCGGCGCGACGGAAGAATCGTTCACGCCGTACTTCGCGAGATTGAGAATGTTCATCGCCGATTTTGCGATATCGTCATATTCGTTATTATCTTCAAACGCGGATATTCTCCCGCTGTTTGTTATAACGGACATGGCGTTTTCAAGATGAATGTCCCTGCCGTAAATATATTTCTCGGCTATACTGTCAAATTCATCTATCTGACCCGCTATCGTTACGGCTTTCATCTTTGTTACAGACATTATTTCCCTCCTCCGTTGACATGACCTCGGATAGCGTCAGCGTTAAGGCTGTAACGTATACCCTCGATTATGGTTGTTATATTGTTGATCTCAACTTCCTTCAGATTGAGATACGCGTATATCGCCACGGGCGACATGCTGTGATTTACGAATACTCTCTTCGACAGCTTGTTGTATATCTCTCTGTAATTCTCTTCGGGAAACCTGCCCTCGTCGCAGCCTTCGAAAAGCGCGCCGTAGGGCGTTAAATTTTTCACTTCGGTCACGAACCTTTCCGCGCCCTCCGCGGCGACCAAAGCTCGTATGACGTCGTCCGTGAGCCTGTATCTCACGGGGAGCAGATACGTAAAGATTATTTCGTTCGGAAATCCGAAATACTTCTTGCCGCGGTATATCCACATCAGATTGAGCATATCGACTATGCTTCCCTCCGTTTTGCAGAAAAGTGCTTTGTCTTCCTTGTCAAGACTTCTTGACGCGGCATGCCAAATTGTCGAGTAATAGTAATAGTCAAGCACGGTGCCTATCGAGAAGAAGTCGGATTCAAGGCTCTGCGCCCTTTCAAGCGGTTTGGCGTAAGGCGTGTTCGCACACGCTTCTATACAGTCGGACAGCGACCGCGCGTTGTGCATGATCTCTCTGTTTATTTTTGTATGCGTTCTGAAAAACGCTTCGAATTTTTCCTGATTCACCTCGTCGCGGCTGCGCTTTTCGTGCGTATATATATGTCTTATCTCACGCTTGAGAAATTCCACCTCGCGCCGCATGAACCAAAATTCAAGCAGCGTGCGCGCCTGACCGTCGACGAAGTTGTAAAGCCTTACGTATTCGTCCGCAAGATTGCTTTCGAGCAGTATTTCCATCTGACCTCGGTGTATGCTTCGTTCGTTTACGTCTTCGAGCAATTCGCCGTAACCGGGCGTAGACTTGAGGTATGCACATATGTCGGTCACCGTTTTCTTTGACAGCAGCTCTTCATAATCGCTGTCGGTCAGAAACCTGGAATGCATCGCCTTCAGCTTTGCCGATACGGCACAGTATCGGGAACTCATCGCGCCATCACCTTCTCTGTCCTCCGATTATTTCGGAAACTATATCGTTTACCCATTTTTCTTTGTTTTGTTCGTATTTGTTCTGGAGGTCGGAAAGATTCTTCTCGGTCTCCTCGTTGAGCTTCGCGATTTTCGAGTCGGCTTCCTCGTCCTCCATGCGTTTGAGAGTCTCGTTCTTTTCTTCGACCCTCTTTTCGATATCGCCGCGAAGACGTTCGGACTCGTCCTTCACGCGCTTTTCAAGCTCCTTGTCGGCTTTCTTGGCGTCGCTTATGACCTCCTGCGCCCTGTCTTCTATGTCTATTATTTTCATAATTAAGTCTTCCATTATGAAACATCTCCTTTTTATGCCGGCGAACGCGGTTCGCCGCTGCGTTTTATTGTCGGTTATCATTGGGCGACCGCGGGCAAAGCGCACGCGTGCGTGCGGCAGGCGTGTTCGTTTGCGAACGAACGCCGCAGCAAAGGTCGTCCCTATGGGGTGTTATCAGCAGATCCGTCTGCGCGGGGCATACGGCTCGGTCAGTTTTTCAGGCTTTGCAGCGGAGCGGGTATGCGTCCGCCGCGGTTTATAAACTCCGCGCTCGAATACTTCTTTACCGGCATTACGGGTCCCGTTCCGAGCAAACCGCCGAATTCGACCACATCGCCCTCCTTCGCGCCGGGCGCGGGTATTATTCTTACCGCCGTCGTTTTTGTATTGACCATACCTATCGCCGCTTCGTCGGCGATTATCGCGGAGATAGTCTCCGCGCTCGTGTCGCCCGGGATCACTATCATGTCAAGTCCCACGGAGCACACGCACGTCATCGCTTCAAGCTTTTCAAGGCTCAGCGCGCCCTCCTTTGCGGCGGCTATCATTCCCGCGTCCTCGCTTACGGGTATAAACGCTCCCGACAGACCGCCGACATAGCCCGACGCCATAACGCCGCCCTTCTTAACTGCGTCGTTCAAAAGCGCGAGCGCGGCAGTCGTACCGTGCGTGCCGCATTTCTCCAATCCCATTTCCTCAAGTATATAAGCCACGCTGTCGCCCACCGCCGGAGTAGGCGCGAGCGACAAATCGACGATCCCGAAAGGAACTCCGAGACGCTTTGAAGCTTCCATGGCGACAAGCTGACCCATACGCGTGATTTTGAACGCCGTCTTTTTTATCGTCTCGGCAACCACGCCGAAGTCCGCGCCTTTTACGCTTTCCAGCGCGCATTTTACAACGCCCGGTCCCGAAACGCCGACGTTTATCACACATTCGCCCTCTCCTTCGCCGAGGAACGCGCCCGCCATAAACGGGTTATCCTCAACGGCGTTGCAGAATACAACGAGCTTTGCGCAGGCGAAGCCCTGAGTGTCCGCTGTGAGAGACGCGGCTTCTTTTATTATCCCGCCCATCTGTTTCACAGCGTCCATGTTTATTCCCGCGCGCGTCGAGCCGACGTTTACGCTCGAGCATACAAGATCTGTCGCGGCAAGTGCCTGCGGTATGGACTCTATCAATACGCGTTCGCCCCTCGTATAGTCCTTGTGAACGAGCGCGCTGTATCCTCCTATGAAATTCACTCCCGTGGTCTTTGCGGCTCTGTCAAGCGTTTTTGCTATCATGACACATTTTTCGACCGTAGGTTCGTCAAGCGCGTCCGCAAGCGTCGAGATCGGCGTCACGGAAATACGCTTGTGTATAATGGGTATACCGAACTGCGCTTCTATGTCTTCTCCCGTTTTTACAAGGTCCTTCGCGTAGGACGTGATTTTGTCGTATACCTTGCGGCAAACGGTTTCAATGTCGGGTCCGGCGCAGCTTTTGAGAGATATCCCCATGGTTATCGTTCTGATATCGAGATTCTCCTCGTCTATCATTTTTATTGTTTCTATTATTTCAAAAGGGTTTATCACAGCAATACCCCTCCTTATATTCGATGCATAGACGTAAAAATTTCTTCTCTCTGCACGTGGATAGAAAGTCCCAGCTCTTTTTCAGCTTCGTCAAGCTTTTCAACCACGCTTTTGAGCGCGGTCGTCTCGTTTTCAAAATCGACAAGCATTATCATCGTGAACATATCCTGCATTATCGTCTGCGAAATATCGAGAATATTCACGCCGTTCTCGAACAATATATTGCTTACCTTTGCGATTATTCCTTTTCTGTCCTTGCCGATAACAGTTACAACAGCCTTCATTATCATTCTCCCCGTCTTTATTTTTATTTCTGTATATGACGGCGCGCGCCGTCCGCGTTCATTCTCTGTCTCACAGCTTCGTACATCACTACTCCCGCCGCCACCGACGCGTTGAGAGAATTTATCTCGCCCGACATCGGAGCCGATACGATAAAATCGCATTTTTCCTTGACAAGTCTGCTTATGCCGCCGCCCTCGCTGCCTATCACTATGCCGAGCGCGCCGGTAAGGTCCGCTTCGTACATCAGCTCTCCGTCCATGTCGGCGGCCGCTATCCATAATCCTTCTTTTTTCAGACTGTCGATCGTCGAAGCTATGTTCGTGACCTTTGCGACGGGCGTATACTCCGCGGCTCCGGCTGAGCTTTTGACAGCCGCCGCGCCGAGAAGCGCGCTGCCGCGTTTGGGAATTATAAGTCCGTGCGCTCCGACGCAGTTTGCCGTTCTCAGTATCGCGCCCAGATTATGCGGGTCGGTTATTTTGTCGCATATTATTACAAAGGGCGGCTCGTTTTTCTCGGCGGCGCGGCGCAGTATGTCGCCGACCTCGGCGTATCGGTACTCGCTCACGTAAGCGATTATGCCCTGATGATTTTCGCCCTCGGAAAGCGCGTCGAGCTTCGCCTTGTCAACCTCCTGAACGATGAGCCCCGCTTCCTTCGCCTTTTTGATTATGGGTACGATCGAGCCTTCATACCTGCCCTTTTTTACAAGGATCTTATCTATCGTCCGTCCCGACCGTATTGCTTCAAGCACGGGATTTCTGCCTAAAACCTTATCTTCCACTGATTTTCTCCTATTTCCAATACAGCATGAAACCACAAGGCTGCGTTCTTTCTCCGGCTTTACCGGCGTATTAAGACACGTCCTTGTGGCTTAGTTTGAATGGACTTTGATTATTTGAGCATGAATTTGTCATGTATGGCTACAACGGCGGCTTCCGCGTCTTTTCTGTCGACGAGCACGGAAATCTTTATCTCCGATGTGGCTATCATGCTTATGTTTATATGAGCGTCGTAAAGAGCTTCGAACATTGTCGCCGCGACGCCGGAATTGTTTACCATACCCGCGCCGACGATAGAAACCTTCGAAACGTCCTTCGTCCACTTGATTTCATCTGCGTTGACAGTCTGTTTGTTTTCTTCAAGAAGGTCAAGCACCGGCTGAAGATCCTCCTCCGTTACTGTGAAGCTGATATCCTTCTTGCCGTTGTTTCCGATAGACTGAATTATGAGGTCGACGCTTATGCCGCTCTTTGCGAGCATACGGAACACGCTGAACGCCTTACCCGGAGTGTCCTCAACTCCGCACAGAGCGATCCTCGCCACGTCGTTATCTCTCGTCACACCTCTTACAAGCATTTTTTCCACTTGGTTTACCTCCTTAACATATGTGCCTTCATTATTATTAAGACTTGAGCGTACCGACAGCTTAACGTTATACTTCTTAGCCATCTCGACGCTTCTGTTATGAAGAACGTTCGCGCCCAGCGACGCAAGCTCCAGCATTTCGTCATAAGAAATATCGTCGAGCTTATATGCGTTCGGACAGATTCGGGGGTCTGTCGTGTAAACTCCGTCCACGTCCGTATATATCTCGCATAAATCGGCGTGGAGTGCCGCGGCGAGCGCGACGGCGGAGGTGTCCGAACCGCCCCTTCCGAGCGTCGTTATGTCGTCGTACTTGTTTATCCCTTGGAATCCCGCGACGATGACTATTCTCTTTCTGTCAAGCTCGTTCTGTATTCTCTCGGTATCAATGGTTTTTATCCTTGCCGAGCCGTATTTTGAATCGGTCTTTACTCCCGCCTGCCAGCCGGTAAAGGAAATTACCGGACATCCTATTTTTTCGATCGCCATGGCGAGCAGAGAAATAGAGATTTGTTCGCCCGTGGAAAGAAGCATATCCATTTCGCGTTTTGACGCGTCGGGATTTATCTCCTTCGCCTTCGCGATCAAATCGTCCGTCGTGTCTCCCTGCGCGCTTACCGCGACAACAACGTTGTTGCCCGCTTTGTACGCGTCCGTGATACGTCTCGCGACGTTCATTACTCTCTCCGCGTCTTTAACGGAAGTACCGCCGTACTTCTGAACAATAAGTCCCATTTTTCAATTCCTTCCTTTTTGTCGTCATATAACGGATACCACCGTACCGACATTGTCGACGGGCAGTATCATACATCTCCATTTGAGAGATTTTTCACTGAAATATTTATTCATGCCGCTCTCGAAGCCGCCGTAACCGCCGTCCAATACCGACATCACGGCGGGTCCCGAGCCGCTCAGATACGTCGCGCGCGAGCCAAGCTCATACGATTTTTCGAAAATATCGTCCATTTCCGCGACATAGCTTTTTCTGTAACGCTGATGAAGCGCGTCCCGCGCCGCGGTAGAGAGCGATTTCATATCGCCCGAGATAAGTGCCGCCTGGAACATGGACGCGTGTCCTATGTTATATACCGCGTCGTCAAAATCCACCTTGCGCGGCAGGGTGTTCCTCGCCTTGCGCGTCGCCATGAAATAATCGGGTATCATGGCGGCAAATTTGACGCCGTTTTGAAGCTTTACGCTTTTTATTATCGTTTCGTCGCCGTCGGTCAGCGATACGCAGAAGCCGCCGAAAATCGCCGGTCCGATATTGTCGGGATGTCCTTCTTCCTTCGCGGCAAGATGCGCAAGCTCGGCGTATGAAAGCTTTCTGCCGGAAATTATGTTCGCCGCCGCCATACCGCCGACTATACACGCGCTGGAGCTTCCAAGCCCTCTTGTCATCGGTATCGAGCTGTCCTGCGTTATGCGGTAGCCTTTACTCTGATATCCGACATACTCAAACACGCGTTTCATGGCGCGGTAAATAAGATTGTTGTCGTCCTTCGGAATATATCCGCGGGCATTCTTGTTCGTGATCTCAAGCCCCTCCGATATCTCTTCGATCTCCATACGATTGTAAAGTCCTACGGCGACGCCGAGCGTATCGAATCCCGCGCCCATATTCGCGCTGCTTGCCGGCACTCTTACCTTTATCATCAGTCCATTACACGCAGCTTTGTAATCACGTTCCGAAGCTCAGCCGTTTTTTCATCAGCTTCGCTCTGAGTAAGAGGTTCGGATACAAACGCCGATTCGCCGTCCGCAATATTGTCCACAAATTCGCATTTTCCGAAAATCTTTCGAATATTTTCGGCGTTGTCGGCAGTTCTTATAAAGTATGAAAATTTCCTGGAATCCTTATGAGCCATAACGTTATCCGTCTGCTTTTCCCAGAATATCTTCTTGCTTGTCACTCTGTGCTTTACCGCGTCTACTATATCCGCCACGACCGCGCTCGCGGTGGGCAGCTTTCCCGCGCCTTTTCCGTAAAACATCACGTCGCCCACGCAGTCGCCTGTTATCAAAATGGCGTTAAAGACGCCGTCCACGCCCGAAAGAGGGCTGTCGTTTTTGATTATCATCGGCGAAACGATCGAATAAACCGTTCCGTCCTCGTTGAAATACGCGTAGCCGATAAGCTTTACCGCAGAATCCATAGCCGCGGCGTATTTTACATCGTCAAGCGTTATGCTTGTTATTCCTTCCGTCTCTATATCGTTGTAATCTATCGTTTTACCCGATGCGAGCGACGCGAGGATAGCTATTTTTCTGCAAGCGTCGTGTCCCTCTATGTCCGCGGCGGGGTTGCGCTCCGCAAAGCCCTTTGCCTGCGCGTCCTTCAAAGCCGAATCAAATGTTTTTCCGTTTTTTATCATTTGATTGAGGATATAATTCGTCGTGCCGTTCAATATACCCGCTATCCTGATTATGTTGTTCGCCGTAAGGCACTGATGGATCGGGCGTATGACGGGAATACCGCCGCCGACGCTCGCTTCAAAGAAATAATTTACGTTCTTTTCGCGCGCTATCGCTAAAAGCTCCTCGCCGTATGTCGCGACAAGTTCCTTGTTGGACGTCACGACGCTTTTTCCGGCTTCGAGAAGCTGCTTTGTAAATTCGTAAGCGGGATGAAGCCCTCCCATTACCTCGGCGACCACGCTCACTTCGCCGTCGCTGAGAATATCGTTAAAATCCTTTGTGAAAAGCTCCTTTTCGGGATGGTTGTCAAAATCACGGATATCGAGGATGTATTTAAGCTCTATTTCCTCTCCGTTCGAGCTGCGGCTAAGCTTTTCGGCGTTTGTCTTTATTATATCGTAAACACCGCTGCCGACAGTACCGTAACCCATTATTGCAGCCTTTGCCATTCTTTAGCCTCCCTATCTTCTATAAAATAAATTCGTTTATATGCATAGTTATACCTATAATAGAATATACTACCACATCAATTTTGCAAAGTCAATATTGTCAAACGCCAAATATGACCGTTTTTATCAAAATACTTTTGTATAAATTAACCCCATAAAAGGCGGCGCGAACGCGTGTATTTATTATTTGCCGCGCTGTCTGAGAAGAAGCCCTTCGTTAAACATACTCGAGCATTTTCCGAGCGCGATGATTATATGATCGCGCACCTCAACGTTTACGTATTTGAGCGCGCGTTCGATAACGTGCGTAGTTATGATATCGTTGTTCGAGGGCTTCGCGATACCGCTGGGATGATTATGCGCGAACACGACGTAAGCCGCATCGTAGAGCACCGCCGTCCGCACTATTTTCGACGTGTCCACGTCCATGTTGTCGAAGCCGCCCTCAAAAAGTGCTCCGCAGTATAATATGCGGCTGCGCGAGTCAAGGCAAATCATATAAAAATATTCGCGCGATTTTCCGTCGAAGAGATTCAGCAGATACTCGCAGCAGCTTTCACTGTTAAGCTCAAGTCTGTTCGCTTCAAATCTCACCCCGTTGTAATATCTGACAAATTCGCCGAGCATATGTATATACTCGACCGTTTTGGAACCGACGCCGTCCACGCTCATAAGGACCTCGTCGGACGCTTTGAATACTTCGGCGAAGCCGCCGCACGCGTTGATCAGATTATGCGCTATCTCATTTGTGTCGACGCGCGGACGGGAGTATTGCAGAATGTATTCCAGCGTCTTATGCTCGTGCCAGTCCTTGAAGCCGCCGTTCGCAAACTCGGCGCGCAGCCGCTCCCTGTGACGTTCATGTATGTTTCCCGACATTTTATTCACCACCGTTTTTTCATCAATGATTTTATTATACCTCATTTCCCCGTATTTTGTCCATGCTTTTGTACAAAAAAAGACGCGCCGTGTTTCAAATGACACGGAGCGTCTTATTCTGATTATAAGCCGAATCAATCCTCAACTTTTATAACTTCTTTACCGTTATAATATCCGCAGAACTTACAAACCTTATGAGGCATCTTAAATTCGCCGCACTGTGGACACTTTACCATGTTAGGCACGGAAAGCTTCCAATTGGCGCGTCTTTTATTTCTTCTGGCTTTTGAAACTTTACCCTTGGGTACTGCCATAATTACACCTCCATAATTCTCTCTGACTGTTTCACTGTTTATCCTTATTTATTATATCCGCCAGCGCAGACCACCTCGGATCGATAGTATCCGTGCGGCAGCCGCAGTCGCCTTCGTTCAGATCCGCGCCGCATTCGGGACAAAGTCCCTTGCAGTCGTCTCTGCACAAATACCTTCCCTCTATATTCATCAAAAAACACGCTGCGGCGATATCGTCAAGGTCGATTTGCGTATCCTCGAAAACGATAACGTCGTCGTCCTCCGATGCTTCCTCGCCGGCGCGAACAAGGTTCTCGTCGATAAGGAAATTTATCGGGACGGTTATATCCTTCATACATCTGGCGCATTCGGTAATCATTTCACCTTCGCATACCGCGTTTAATATAAGCGACTTTCCGTTGTTGGAAATATGCCCTTTTATTTTCAGCGGAGCCGTGAAACGATACGTTTCCCCAAGAAATTCAGTGTCGGACAAGGCGGCTTCGCCGTCAACGTCCATTTTTCCTCCCGTTTCCTTGAGAATAGCCGATACATCTATGGTCATATCTTACTCCTAACGCCGACAGATAAAAATCAGAGCAAAATTACTTCAATTCTACCTTTGCGCCGGCTTCCTCAAGCTTAGCCTTCATAGCCTCGGCTTCGTCCTTGGCAACGGCTTCCTTAACAGTGTTGGGCGCGCCGTCAACAAGAGCCTTGGCTTCCTTAAGACCGAGACCTGTGATTTCTCTTACTACCTTAATTACGCCGAGCTTCGACGCACCCGCTTCCGCGAGAACTACGTCAAACTCGCTCTTCTCGTCGGCACCCGCCGCACCGGCGTCGCCTGCCGCACCGGCTACCATTACGGGAGCCGCCGCGCTTACGCCGAACTCTTCTTCCATCATCTTAACGAGCTCAGCAACTTCAAGTAACTTTAATTCCTTGATCGAATCAAGAATTGCATTTAAATCTGCCATTTTATTTTCCTCCTATTTGATATAACGTTTTTCCCAAATTACTCGGCGTCAGCCGCCGTTTCCTCTGCCGGAGTCTCCTCAGCGGGAGCTTCTTCGGTCTTTTCTTCAGCCGGAGCTTCCTCGGCTTTTTCTTCAGCGGGTGCTTCCTCAGCCGGAGCTTCCTCGGCGGGAGCTTCCTCGGCTTTTTCTTCAGCCGGTGCTTCCTCAGCCGCAGTCTCCTCCGCGGGAGCTTCCGCGCTTGCTTCGCCTGCCTTTTCCGCTATTAACTCGGAAATTTCCTTACCACCGTCAACGATAGCCTGCAATGTGCGGGCGAGTGACGAGATCGGCGAATTCAGGCTGCCCATCATCTTAGCGATCAATGTTTCAAGGTTCGGCGTTGACGCGAGCTTCTTGATTTCATCAAGCGACATAACCGCGCCGTCCATGAAACCCGACTTGATTTCGAGCTTTTCATTGTTCTTTGCAAAATCGGAAAGTACCTTTGCGGGAGCGACAGCGTCCTCTGCGGATACAGCGATCGCAGTCGGTCCGTGCAGGGCTTCCTCAAGAGCGTCGAGACCCACTTCCTTTGCCGCGCGGAGAAGAAGAGTGTTCTTCATAACGAAATACTTTACGTTCGCGGCGCGAAGCTTTGAGCGAAGATCGGTATCCTCTTCAACGGTAAGACCGCGATAGTCGACGATAACGCCCGTCTGAGCGTTTTTTAAAACGTCGACGACCTCCGCTACCTGCGCTTTCTTTGCTTCCAAAACTTTTTCACTTGGCATATTCTTTTCACCTCCCGTAAAATTCTGATATGCCTTCTCTGCACGCGCTCGGCGTGTTAAAAAAGAAGGCTCTTTGCCGTAGACGCAAAGAGCCATAGTAATCCTACCAATTAACCCTCGGTTGGACTTACGCCGCTCGCGCGGCAGCCTACTGTCTACGGATTTATTCAACTGTGACATTGTATCACAGTATGAATCAGTTGTCAAGTTTTTTTAACCGAGCTTTGCCTGGTTAATTTTTATGCCGGGTCCCATCGTCGAAGCGACAACGACGCTTCTCAAATACTGACCCTTTGCAGCCGCCGGCTTAGCCTTTATAACGGCTCCGATGAGAGCTTCGAAATTCTCCTGAAGCTTCGCCGCGCCGAACGACGCCTTGCCTATCGGACAGTGAATGATGTTTGTCTTGTCAAGTCTGTATTCAACTTTACCTGCTTTGATCTCGTTGACCGCCTTTGTAACGTCCATCGTTACCGTACCCGCCTTCGGCGACGGCATAAGTCCCTTCGGACCCAGAACCTTACCGAGACGTCCCACAACGCCCATCATGTCGGGAGTTGCAACAACAACGTCGAAATCAAACCAGTTTTCACCCTGTATCTTCTGAACGAGATCGGCTTCGCCGACATAATCCGCGCCCGCCGCCTGAGCTTCGTCAGCCTTGGGACCCTTCGCAAATACGAGAACTCTCGCCGTTTTACCTGTTCCGTGCGGAAGCACTATCGCGCCTCTGACCTGCTGGTCGGCGTGTCTTGAATCGACGCCCAGTCTTATATGCGCTTCAACCGTTTCGTCAAACTTTGCCTTGGAGGTCTTTGTAACAAGCTCCATGGCTTCGTTTGTGTCGTAAAGCTTTGATTTTTCGACAAGCTTTGCGCTGTCTTGATATTTCTTTCCTCTAAACATTTCGTAATCCTCCTTCGTGGTCAGACGAGATCATTATCTCTCCCACTTCCTTTAACAAATTAGTCTCCGATAAGAACGCCCATGCTTCTGCACGTACCGGCTATCATACTCATAGCGGCTTCGATGCTTCCCGCGTTAAGGTCGGGCATTTTTTGTTCAGCGATAGCCTGAAGATCGGCTTTGGAAATTGTGGCTACCTTTGTCTTGTTGGGAACGCCCGAACCGCTTTCTATCTTACAAGCCTTCTTGATAAGAACCGCAGCGGGCGGCGTTTTCGTTACGAATGAGAAAGAACGGTCCGCATACACCGTAATAACTACGGGGATTATAAGACCCGCGTCCTTCGCTGTCTTTTCGTTGAATTCCTTTGCAAACTGCATAATGTTTACGCCGTGCTGACCGAGAGCCGGTCCGACAGGGGGTGCCGGGGTTGCTTTTCCGGCAGGAATTTGCAGTTTAATATATCCTACAACCTTTTGTGCCATAATGGCCACCTCCTAAGAAAAATAATGTGGTATTTGCGGAGCGTTCGGGGCGTTCGCCCTTCGCTCCTCCCACTGTTACCAGAGGGATATATACAAACGGGTCTTTCCCGTTTATATCTGAAAATAATACAAGCCGACTAATCCAGGTGTTCCACCTGCGTATAGTCTATTTCTACGGGCGTTTCGCGTCCGAACATGGAAACGGCGACGTTGATTTTACGCGTTTCGTTATTGATGCTCGTAACCTTACCCGAAAAGCCCTCCATGGGGCCGGATTTAATGGAAACAGTGTCTCCGATGGCAAAGTCAATATCCTTCATACGGATTATCTCGACGCCCATACGCTCCACTTCATCGTCCGAAAGCGGAACGGGTTTTGAGCCGGGACCCACGAAACCGGTAACGCCGCGCGTGTTTCTCACGATGTACCAGCTCTCGTCCGTCATCACCATCTTTACAACGACATAACCTGGGAAAAGCTTGCGCTTTACCACCTTTTTTGTGTCGCCCTTTTCCTCGACAACGTCCTCCGTCGGTACCTTTACGTCAAGAATAAGATCCTGCATACCGCGGTTTTCAACAGATTTCTCGATATTGGCTTTGACTTTGTTCTCATAACCGGAGTATGTGTGCGCCACATACCACTTTGCATCTCCTGCCATAACCGTTCTCCTTCCCTGACTGTTATCTTGCAACTTAAATTACAGTATATTCGTCAGAGCTTTGAAAAGCTGCGAGAACGCAACGTCAAGCACCGAAAGGATTATTGTAATTATTATAATGAATACTATAATTACGCCGGTATTGTGAATAAGCTGTTCCCTTGTGGGCCATGTGACCTTTTTAAGCTCCGCCTTGGTATCTCTGAAAAATCTCTTTACTCTCGTACCGAAGCCGGCTTTCTTTGTTTTCGCTAAATTTGTATCAGCCATAGTTTTCACATCCTTAATCAACTGGGTTTTTATTTGGTTTCCTTATGAAGAGTGTGCTTTCTGCAAAACTTGCAGTATTTGTTCATCTCAAGTCTGTCGGGATCGTTTTTCTTATTCTTCATCGTGTTGTAATTTCTCTGCTTGCACTCGGAGCAAGCCAACGTGATTTTTACTCTCATTTTTTACACCTCCGTATTTGTATGTTCTTTTATTTCAGCACAAAAAAAAGAACTTCTTGTTCAATCATGTGTATTATACCATTAAGATACGCATAAGTCAAGCTGTTTTTTAAAAAAAATTTTATTTTTTGCAAAAAGGTGAAGATTTTGACGTTCCCGTGTCAAGCGCGCTCCTTCCCGCGCCTTCGCCGCGCTATACGGCGGCGGCGAAAACGTCTTAAAATACGCCCGAACCGACGACGGAACGCTATTGCGTTTTTACATTATATATGATAAAATATCCGTAAGGAAAATCCACGTAAAAGGGGGCGGTTGGCATGAATATCCGCATCGGAGCACGGCGTTTCGCGTCGCTTATTTTAAGCGCGGTTTTATTTCTGTGCCATATGCCACCGACGCACGCGGAAGTAAGCGTTCAATGGAGCGATGCAAAGCTTTGCGACGGCGCGCTGTCCGTGTCAGTATCGGGCGCGGAGGACGGTCGATCGCTCATTTTGGCTGTATATTCCGATAACAGACTTGTCGGCGTAAGCATCGGTGCGACGCATGACGGCGCGGCGTTCGCTCAAACGACGATAGAAGCGTCGGCCGACACGGCAAAGCTGTTTCTGTGGGACATGGAGAGCATAACGCCGTCGTGCGGCGTGCTGTCGACGCTCACGCGCGAGGAGATACCCGCGCCGCCTGACGACACCCCTTCCCCCGAACCCACGCCTATCGCAACCGCAACGCCCGAACCCACATCAGAACCCACACCTACGCCAACACCAACTCCAACACCTACTCCAATACCTACACCGACGCCGACGCCCACGCCAACTCCTGAACCTACGCCGACGCCTACGCCGAATATCGACACGTCGCACGTACCCGACAGCTTGGAGGAGCTTCTATCCGCCAACGACGCGGCGATCGACGAGCTTGCGAAGCTGCCGTCATACGACGGACGCAAGTACGGTATCGTAACGCCCGTCAGAACTCAAAAGGGCAATATCTGCTGGGCGTACGCCGTTACGGGCGCGGCTGAAATAAACATTCTGCGAAAGGGTATCGACGCGAACGCGTCTGCCAATTCGCTCCACTTTAACGAGCAGCATCTCGCCAACGCCTTCTTAAATCCCGCCCTCGACCCCTTGGGCAACAATCTGCCCGATTACAGTGATTCCTTCGTCGGCTGGTACTCGGGTGCCGGAACGCACGATGCCGTTTACGCGATGCTTCGCTGGAGCGCGCCCGCGCTTTCGACCGCGTCGGACGAGGAGCGGATAAGCAAGCCCGCGTACCTGCTCGAAAACGCAGTCAATGTCCCCGACAGCAAGACCGATATAGACGCCCTCAAACGCGCGATCGTCAAATACGGCGGCGTAGCGGTATGCTGGGATTGCAGCAGCGGATTGTACCAAAAATACTATTATAACAACAATTTTTCCGA
>CANQJC010000022.1 GCA_947624165.1 uncultured Clostridia bacterium | reverse complement strand
CCGTTATCCGTTTCTTCTTTCATTGATTTGTAATTTGGCTTTTGGAATAGTCTTATTTGTTTTTCGCGGCAAGGAACTGCATAAAATCCATGACTTCATTTTTCTGCTCCGCGGACAGTAAATGAAACAAAATCAAAAAATCGTTGCCGTATGTGTGGTTTTTTATATTCGTGATACCGAAAAGGTAATCGATGCTGACGCCGAAATGGTTTGCAAGCGCGATAATAACGCGCTCGTCCCTCGGAAAATGTATTCCTCTCTCATAATCGCTTATGACCTTGTTTGAAACGAACAGCAAATCCGCAATATCCTTTTGCTTCTCGTCATTATCCTCCCGCAGCTCTCTTAATCTTTCACCAAAAGTCATATATATCAACTCCTAAACTCATTTTACCGTAATGATGTCAGAATTGTCCCGCAAAAGGTTCGCCCCTATATTTTAATCGGGCATTACTTTACTGTTATTTATAGCATATTCCAGTAATATATTTATCAATTCGTTTCTTGAACGATTGGTTTCTTTGGATAATTCATTCAGCTTAAGGACGATTTCATCCTTAACCCGAATAGAAAATGTTTTGTATCCGTCCTCACCTTTTAAATTTTTCTTGTTTATGATCAGCTTTTCGTTCATTTTTAACACCTCACATATATTCTATCTTGACAGTGGTTATAAATATATGTTATAATTATTAACATATTATATAACATATAGTATTGAAGGTATGAAAATGAAAAAAATATTGCAAGGATTTATTAAAAGAGAGGATTTAGCTTAAATCCTCTCTTTGTCTTCACTTTCTTATAACACCCGACGGGTGTTCTTTTTGTATGCCTTTTACAGCTTCAAAATCTTTGTATCGAATGCGCCGAGGGTGACGGTCTTGTCGCCGAAGTCGGTTTTAACGGTCGTTGTCTGCTCGGCGTCGCTGTTATTTATCACAACAAGCTCCTTACTGCTCGGATAGTACGCGCATTCGCACCAGAGATTATCGGTGATGTAATTCTGATCCATACCCTCGCCCGTATTTTTGAGGATAAGGCTCATCAGCATACGCGTGTTCTTTTCGTTCACGGTGAAGCTTGCAAGGTACACGCCCGCGCCCTTGCCGAACGCGTGACGCGCGACAACGGGTACGCCGTCCTTTTCCGCCGCGACAACGGTATCCGCGTCGATAAGGTAAATACCCTCGTTCACCTTGAACGAATCCTTATCCTGCACGCAAGCGCAGTTTGTCGGCTCAAAGGTGTAGCGTCCGTGACAAATTCTCGCGCCGGTGTCCTCATCTACGCCGAGAACGTGAGCCATCTTGAAGTACGTGTCGCCGCCTGCGACCGCCGAAGGCTCGTTTACACCGATGAACACGCCGCCGTCATAAACCCATTTCGTGAGTTTTTCAACGACCGCCGCGTCGTTCCAGCTTTCGCCGCCCGACCACGCGCTGCCCGCCTTGCCGGCGTTTATGACAACGTCAAAGTCCTCAAGCTTACCGTTCTTTACGTCGTCGAAGCCGATAAACTCAACGTCAAACGGAAGTCCCGAAAGAGCTTCGTTTATGTTTATAAGGTCAACCTCGGGGTGTTCGTGATAATGACCCGAGCATATCCACGAGCGAAGCTTGCCCCAGAAGTGCAGCACCGCTATTCTCGGCTTGAGCACATACGGCTTGCCCTCGGTGTGGAACTCCTTTATTACTCTGAACTCGTCCGAGATTTTCTCAATATAATCCTGGAAATCAGGGAACGGAATCGTCAGAGACAAATAGCCGCCCAAGCCGATTCGGTCGATTTTATCGCGGAGAAGCGCGCGGCGCACGTTTTTCCAGTAACCCTGCGCTTCTCTCGTCGGGTTGCCGCCCTCCATGAACGTCGGCGCACCGCCGAGGCCCACGGGGAACAGGTACGGGTGAAGTCTTATCTCGTGCGTTTCAACCGCGTCAACGCCCGCACACAGGCGCGTTTCAAAGCCGTTGAACACGCACTTTATAAGTCCATCAAATCCGAAGTCCTTGAACCTCTCGCCCCACGGCTCAACGCCTACCCACGAATCGTCGTAAAACACGTACGCTTTCTTGCCGTAGCCGTGTACGAGGTCAACGAGCTGCTTACCGAAACCAACGACAAATTCGTTGACAAAATCCATCCAATCGAGCTTCGTCTGCGGCGCGGTCATGTGCGTTGCGTGGAGGTTGCCCTTGTTGATGAAGTCCTCGGACGTGATTTTGTAACCGTATTTCTTCTCAAACTCCTTGAGCGCGAGCGGCGACACGGTAAAGTCGTACGAGCCCCAGTCGGAGAAAAGCTGCTGATTGCGCGGATTTGAACCCCAAATCCATACGAAGTTATAGAACATCGACGTGAAGCGCACAACGGTCGTCGCGGGGTGCGTCTCGCACCAATTTTTGAGCCAGTCGAGCATGAATTTCTGCGTTTCGGGATAGCGCGGATCTATCTGCATGAGATGCTCCTTGTCCCAGTTGTTCGTCGTGTGGTTGTACATCGAGATTTCCTCCCAGATGCGCCACGCGAGGAAGTTTACCGTGTACTTGTGGAACGGCGTGATGTTCTTGATAGTGACCTTGCCGTCCGCGTAGGACCAGTCCTTTATCTCCTCGTTCGTCGTACGGTCGAATACCTGCCAGTATTCCTTGGATTCCGCGCTGTCGTTGATTTTAAACTGCTCCGCAAAGAAGTCCTGCATTAAATCGACGGTCAGCTCTGTTTCCGTAGCGACGATCGGGTTAGTCATAAGAAAGGTCTGCTGTAATTTATCGGGGTTCGCTTTCGCCCACTCGTTATGGTCGCGGATTATGCAGATAGTCGAGTAAATGCCGTAGCCCGCGTTGATTATTTCGGGTGAAAGCTCCGTGCCGTCGGAATCGCGTATTACGTCCGCGCCCCATTTTTCAGCCATTTGCAGCGTTAATTCCTCGTATCCGCTCTCACCGGGGAGCGTGAAGCCGCCCTTAGTCTTGCTCATATTGTATCTCTCCTTTTCGGTAATTTTTGTATTATAAAAATTATATCATATGCGGTCAAAAAAGTAAACAAAAAATACGGCGTTTACACCGTATTTTTGTATCTTTTTTTATTCGTTTTCGTTAGGCATATAATCGAGCACGGCGGGGATCTCGTTCGTCACAACAAAATCGGCTCCGTAATCTATATATTGCTGCGCCACGTCTTTGTCGTCTATCGACCATACTCCGCAGTATATACCCTGCTCATGAAGGGAATTTATCGCGGCGGCGTCTACCTGCGGGTAATTGTAAAGCACTCCGCGGTTGTTCGGTATCTGCGTTATGTCCGCGAGACTGTCCGTGTACGGCGCGGGCGTGTAACCGATAGTCATAACGGGGATATCTGCGTCACGCGCGCGGATCTCCCACATATCGTTTATGTTTCCCATTACGACGCAGTTATCGTGCAGTCCGCTGTCGCGTATAAGGGCGAGAAGAGCGTCGTAATTCCGAATCGTTTTTATTTCTACTATGGCGGCGCAGCCGTAGCGCGCGCATATTTCAAGATATTCGTTAACCGTCGGGATCTTCTTGTTTTCGGTCGTTTCAATATTGTTTCCCGTGTCTATCTCAAATTCGGCAAGCTGTGAAAGCGAATAATCGGTTATCTTGCCTTCACCGTTCGTGGTGCGGTCAAGCTCCTCGTCGTGCATACATACGAACGCTCCGTCCGTAGTTTCGTACACGTCCGTTTCTATACCCCAAAAACCGAATTTTCCGGCTGTTTCAAATGCGGCGATGCTGTTTTCGGGCGCGTAATTCGAGTATCCTCTGTGCGCGACGAATTTCGCGTCCTCACCGTCAAACATGCTTGAATACGCGTATGTGCCGCTCTGCGCGGACGTGTCGGCGACGGATATAGTATCGGCGGTGCGCGGGCTTATTTTGAGCATGGCCACCGACACCGCGAACATGAGAAACATAAGGAAGCACAGTTTTTTTCTTATATTATACATGATTATTCCGTTCTGATGATGACAGCCTGAGCGTCGCCGTCCCAGTCTACCGCGAATCCTATCATATCGGCGATGTCACGTATTTTAAAATAAGTGTTGCCGTTTATATTATACGAAAGCAGCTCGCGCTCCTCGCCGTCCACATAGACGGGCGCGCTGTTCTGTTCCACGTTTATTGCCGCTTCGCCCTCGCTCAGTTCGCCGCCGACTATCGTATATTTCAAGCCCCTCGAAACGGCGATCGCGCTGAGATCCTCGTCCCAGGAAACGTCAAAGCGCGCCGCAGTGGTACGCAGGATCATCGCTATATCGCGTATTTTGTAGTAATTGGAGTCGTTTACGGTGTAGCCGAAAACCTCCATTTCGTTTCCGTCGACTATCAGCTTCGCGTTCGAGCTGCCCGCTGTAAGCGAATTCATACCCTCATAGCTGTCCACAAAGTCCTTTATTTTTGTTCTGTTCGGATATCCGTTTGTCAGGAAATCGTTGCCGTATATGTCGGGATACGGGATAGTCGGATACGAGCTTACATAAGATTTGAATATTTTCTCGGCGGTAAGCTTCTGTCCGTCAAATATCAGCTTGTAATAATTGATTACCGACGCGTAGCGCGGTATCTCGCATCCGACAAAAATATATCTGCCGTTGTCGTTGTAGACGGTTATGTCCGTAAGGCAGCCGCCTATGATATTGCCGGGTACTTCTATCGGCGAGATCGTATTGCCGTTCATTGTGAAGCCCGCGCTTATTCCTCCGTCCGCGCCGCCGCGCATAACAAACGCTTCGGGTATGCCGTTCTTGTCGAGATCCGTCAAAACGACCTCGTTATAAGACGGGTCGGAGGATATTGTACGCATAAGTCTTGTGACAAAAGCTTCGCGCCAGCTTTCCGCCGCCAATGAAACATGCGCGCTCATAAAGCACAGCGAAGCGGCGATCAGCGCGGAAATTATCTTTTTCATTTTACTCTATCCTTTCATAAGCAATTATTTCAAGGTAATTTATTTTCCGAATATACATTATTTATTATACTAAATTTTTACCCGCTTGTCAAATAAGGCTGATAATTTGTCAAATAATGTTAAAAACCGCCGTAAAATCGGCGGTTATTTATACAATTTACTTCTTTTCCTCCCACGGCATAACGTCGCCGTCCTCGCGCAGGTAGTCTATAATTCTCCAAACTCCCTCGCCGGTTTTCGAGTCGATGCGGAACACGGTTTCACAGCCCGCGAGACGGAGCCAGCGTTCCGCTCTGTCCGGGTCGGCTCCTTCGCTGTTTATCTGCGTCACGATACCTATAACGGGTCTGTTCGCGACGGGAGTTACGGCGGGGGGATAAAGCGAATACGGTTCGCGCGCGCTGAGAAGAAGTCCCACGACGTCCGCTTCAAACGTATACATCGCGAGCGCGTTGCCCAGGTGCTTTGTTTGCACGTATTCTCCGGGCGTGTCGATTATCACGTCGAAGCGGTTAACGTACTGCGTTTTGTGATAATGTATCTTCTCGCCTTTTAACGCTTGCGTGAGCGTCGTTTTGCCGCACTCGCTGCGTCCGACAAGTATTATCTTCTTCATGTTTTTGTGATTTGGCAGCAGGTGTAACCGAGCGTCTTTTCGGCGTATTCCATGATTGAACGAAGCGCGGTTTCCACGTCCGCGACCATGCCGGTAATAATGAGCGTACCGCTGAAGCGGTCGACAAAGCTTAAATCCACGTTCGCTGTTTTTGTCGCGATATCGGCGCATATCACCGCAGTCTCGGCAGGGCTTACGGTCAATATTCCTATCGCGCTTTTGTCGTAATCTATTTCGGGATTCAAGCCGAGCTTTGTGTAAAGCACGGGGTCGGGGCTGGCTATGACGTGCAGAAGCGTTATCTGCTTACCGGGTACAAGCTCCTGAATTATTCTTAATTTATCCTGTGACGATAAAATATCCTTCAATTCCATGACGTATCTTCCTTTCAAGGATCGGGTCAATGTTTTTTCGGACGGCGAAGGCTTTGCCTTGGGTGACGCGGTAATGTCCGCGAAGGCGGCTTCGTCGCCGTAAAACTATTATATCATATTCCGAGACGAATTTCCAGAGGTTTTTAAAAAAATGTCCAAAAAGCGAGGAAACCGAGAACGAAGCTGTCGAGGATAAGCTGGATCACAAAAAGGATCGGTATCCCGACGGAAAACTTTTTTTTGAGCGTTTTGTGGCGGAACGCGTTCATGCCGATGATACCGCCTATCGCGCCGCCCCAGAAGCATACGCGCATCATCTTTTTTTCACTCACGCGTCTTTCCTTGCGTTTCGCCTTCGATTTGTCGCGCGCGAAAAGTGTGAACGACCATATATTCATGACAAGAAGAAACGCTACGATACCGAAGAACAGGTTTAAATTTACGGCTTCGTTGCCGAAAAGCTTTATCGAGGTCGGCAGCGGTAAAGACGCTATCCACGCGGCAAGCGCGTCGTGCGCTTTGCCCGCCTGTTTGCTTACGGCTTGAAAAGCGACATAGCAATACTGTCCCGCAGTCTGTAAAATTTCGTGTATATCCATTAAAGCCTCCGATTTATGTTTATTGCTCCGCGTCGGGCGCGGAGTTTGCCGTTTTCAAAATCAATTCTCTTACTTTTTCGCGCTCACATCGTGACGCGGCGGCGTTAAGAGAGCAGAGCGCGCCCTCAAGATCCTTTATTCCGCTCGCTTCGACGCGCAGTATATTGTCAAATTTCGTACTCTGCGGCTTCTCAAAATCGTAAAACAGTTTTTCATGAAGCTTATCGCCCGCTCTGAGTCCGATAAATTTTATCTTAACGTCGTCGTAAGGTCTTTTTCCCGCCGCGCGTATCGTTTCTTCCGCAATCGAGAGAATATTTTTGCTCTCGCCCATTTTGGGTATGAATATATCGCCGCCGCACGATATCGAAAGAGAATCGGTCAGAAGCTTCGCGGCTTGCGGTATAGTCATAAAGTAGCGCGTCGCTTCGGCGTCCGTTACGGTTACCGTTCCGCGTTCTATCTGTTTTTTGAACAACGGTATCACGGAGCCTTCGCTGGAAAGCACGTTGCCGAAACGTACCGTCGTGAACGACGTGCCGTCCGTTTTTTTTGAAAGCGCGTAAAGTATCATTTCGCATACGCGTTTGCTCGCGCCCATAACGCTTATCGGTTCCACCGCCTTATCCGTGGATATGAGTATAAATTTCTCCGCACCGTATTTGAGCGCGGCGCGCGCCGTTACCAACGTGCCGATAATATTATTTTTAACGGCTTCCTCGGGACACGCTTCCATGAACGGCACATGTTTATGAGCGGCGGCGTGAAAAATCACGCGCGGACGGTAAGCCGACACGATATGATCCATTTTGTCTTTGTCGCACACGGACGCGATCTCGACGATCGAATTGGGTATCTCGCGCGAAATGTAGTACGCGCCGTTTTCGTACACGTCCACAATAACAATTTTCGACGCGCCCATATCAAAAAGACGTCTGACAAGCTCGCCGCCTATGCTGCCGCCGCCGCCCGTGACCATACAAACCTCGCCGCGGATAAAATCAGTGCAATCCATACCGTTCCCTTTCCGTTACAATTCTATATAGTGAGGAATTATGTCCTCGTAATGTCCGTCCTTCATTCGAAAGCCGCCCGGGATAACGCCGAGCCGTGTGAAGCCGAGCTTCTCATACAGCGCGAGCGCGCCGACGTTCGTTTTGACGACGGCGTTGAACTGCAATATGCCAAAGCCGAGAAGCTTAGCCCTTTCGATACAGTCTTTGACAAGGGCTTCGCCTATATGGTTACCTCTCAGGTCGGCGCGCACGGCATAGCTCGCGTTGCATATATGGGCGCATCTGCCGACGTTATTGGGGTGAAGGATATAAACTCCGACTATCTCGCCGTTATCCGCGTCAAAGGCAACGCCCGTGAAGGACTGTGAAGTAAAAAATTCCGCGCCCGAAGACGAATCGAGAATTTCCTCCTGCGGAAACGCCTTGCCCTCCTCAACAACGTCGTTCCATATTACATTTACTTTGTCCGTATCGTTCAATTTAAATTCTCTGACTTGAATATCCATTGTTTATATCACCTCTTATGACTTTTTCCATTCAATGATTTTGTCTAGGCGTTCCTTGACCGCCTTTTCTCTTCCCTGCGTCGTCGGGCGGTAGTACCGTTTATCGGCGAGAGAGTCCGGCAGACATTGCATTTTTGTCAGTTTTTCAGCCGTGTCGTGCGCGTATTGGTAGCCTTTGCCGTAATCGAGATCCTTCATCAGTTTTGTCGGCGCGTTGCGTATCTGAAGCGGGACGCTTTCCGCGGGCATTTCCCGTATGTCGCGGCGGCACTCGCCGCAGGCGACATAAACCGCGTTTGATTTCGGAGCCATGGAAAGATATACAGCCGCGTGAGCCAAATGTACGTCACATTCCGGCATACCGAGAAAGTGGCACGCCTGATATGCCGCGATCGCAATCAAAAGCGCGTTGCTGTCAGCCATACCTATATCCTCGCTCGCGAAGCGTACAAGTCTGCGCGCGATATACAGCGGCTCCTCGCCGCCGTCAAGCATACGGTTGAGCCAGTAAACCGCCGCGTCGGGATCGCTGTTTCTCATTGACTTGTGCAGAGCCGATATCAGGTTGTAATGTTCCTCGCCGCTTTTATCGTAAAGTAACGAGCGTCTGTTCATACACTGAGCCAGCGTCTCGTCGTCAACGTCCACGCCGCCGTTCTCGTTTATGCCGCTGTTGAACACAGCCATTTCGAGCGTGTTCAGCGCGGTGCGCGCGTCGCCGTTCGCGAATCTCGCTATGGACATGAGCTGCTCGTCGCTTATGGTTACGTTCATCGAACCGAAGCCCTTTTCGCTCGTTACGGCGCGGCGAAGCATTTCCTTCAAATCTTCTTCCTCAAGTGCTTTAAGGATAAACACCTTGCAGCGCGACAGTAAAGCGGAGTTAAGCTCAAAAGACGGGTTTTCGGTCGTCGCGCCGACAAGGATAATACTTCCCTTTTCAACATACGGCAAAAAAGCGTCCTGCTGAGCCTTGTTGAAGCGATGTATCTCGTCCGTGAACAACAGTGTACGCACGCCCATGCGCCGCGCCGCTTCCGCGTTGTTCATTATTTCCTTGACTTCCTTCACGCCCGTGTTCACCGCGCTCATTTCCACGAAGTCCGCCTTGGTTTGCTTGGCAATTATCCTCGCGAGCGTGGTTTTGCCCACGCCGGGCGGTCCCCAGAATATCATTGACGAAATATTATCGTTCTCTATCATTTGTCTCAGTATTTTGCCCTCTCCGACAAGGTGTTTCTGTCCCACGTACTCGTCGAGCGTTTCGGGGCGCAGTCTGCTTGCGAGAGGTGCGGAATTTTCGCGGTCGTCGAACATACTCATCTGTTCCACACGCTCCACTCCCTTCGTCTTTAATCAAAACAAGGCTGCCACCGTTATGACAGCCCCGTTAAATCAATCCTCTTTAAAAGGAAACATATCGCCTAAAATTTCCTTTGCCTTTGACTTGACGGCGTTGCTTCCCCTGAGATTTATCTGCTTTGTTTCTCCGAGATCCTCCGTCTGTTCGCCGCCGTCCGTATCGGTCTTAATATCGCGTTTAGGCTGATAATTTTTTCTTTTTATCCTTTTAACGTCGTCAAGGTCTTCGCGAAGCTCCTCTTTGACGACCGATCTCGGTTTGGAGCGTTCCGCGTTTGACTTGCGCCGGTTCTCCTCCCAGCGGCGGAAGCGTTCCTCCTCCTCCGCGCTAACCTCTCTTAAAACCGGCTGCTTGTCCGGCAGCTTTATCGAGTCGTCGTCGGCAAGCGATTCGTTAAGATTGTTTATGTCGACCTCCTGTTCCGTGAAGCCGCCCACGCTTTTGACAAACTTTTCTTCTATATCCTTTCTGAGCGCGCGTATCTCCGCGGAAACATGGTTGTCCTTTTTCGCGAGACGATAAAATCTGTTTCCGACCCAAAAGCTTACAAAGGTGTTCAACAGGATCGTGAAAATAAACCAGAACGCCGCGCCGCCCTTGGTAAGATATTTACTGTTCGTAAGCTCGGCAGTATTCCCCGTCGCGGCGGCGGGAGCCGCCTGACTGTTGTCTATCTGCTGTGTCTGCTGCGCTTCCGGCGCGTTGTCCGCCGGTTCGGGCGTAGCCGCGAATACGAACGGCATAGCCGAAATCATTACTATTCCCGCTGCCGCAAAAGCGGCAAGTTTCTTTTTCAAATTCATTTTCATCTCTCCTATTCAACTACGTCCTGAAATGTTTCACGCATTTTCTTCTTCGCAGGCACTCGCGACATCCTCGCCTTGCTCGCGCTGTATACGCGCGTGTATGCAAGCAGCTTGTCGTCGTCCCGTTTGCATTTGTTATAGCCTATCAAAAACCAGTTCCAGAAGCTCGGCGGCACCGTATCCGTGTTTACCATCACTTCATGATAGTGACCCGGCGACTCAATTATCTCGAGCGCGAGCTTCGAGATCATGAAATTGTAGCAGGTCGTCTGTGTGCGGCGCATTTCCAAAATCAACTCGCGCACATTACGCGCCGCCTTTTCCGCTTCGATCTGATTTCCGTAGGTCCCCTGCCAGCGGTATACCGCGAACAAAAGGCGCGATATGAGAAGCGGCGAATTATTGTTGCGGATGTCGTCCGTGACCTCGCTCTTCAAATCTGTATATTTACCGCGCTGATACGGTATATATCCAACCTTTCCGAGCATACGGCGTATCTTCTGAATGTCCTGCTCCTGCTGATTTTTTGTTTTCGTGTGACGCGTCATGGAAACACCGTACTTGTCCCAATCCTCGTCCTTATTGTTATATATGAATTTCACGCAGCTCTTTTTCAGGAATACGTCGCGCGTGGACGCGTCGAAGTAAGCGACAAGCTCCGCGAGGTCGCTCGTCGTCCAGCCTTCAACGGGCGTGAAAGCCGCAAGTCCGCTGCCGGTTATTACCACCTGCGCCGCCATACGGACGAACAGCTTCAAATCGTCGGTATTTTTGAAAAGCTCTTTCCACGTGCCGACGTCTGCGGCGTGTTTTACGCCGCCCAGAAATACGAGTAATGATATTTTATTCTTGTCCGTTATATTGTCATACGAAGAACGTATGGTGCGCATATACTCGGGAAGCTTCGCGCATACCGTCCGCGACTGCTCCTTGGCGGCGTCGCCGTCGGGCGGGCTGCCTATTTCTATCGTCTCTCCGGCGCACATCTTATCGAGACATTGACCGATGTATATTTCCGTCACCTTGGCGCGTTCGTCCTCGAAAAGGTTGAGGTTGTCGAACATTATTTTTGAAATCTCGAATCTTACGCCCGCCATGTTCAGGTCGTTTACGGAGGGATAAATTTCAAGGACGCGGGTCCTGAACGCGTCGTCTCCCGCTGATTTTTTGAGCTTCAAGAGCTTTGCCGCTATACCCGTCTTGGAGGTACCCTCCCATGTCGCCTCCCAGTCGAGAAGCTGCGACGCGGAGGTGAAATTATATTTCGAATAGATTCCGCGCAGTTCTTTTACGGGTACGCTTAAGAGCATGGAAACGGGTCCGTCGCCGAATTTCGTGTTTTCAACGTCTATATAGAGACAGTTTGCCCGCGTTTCCACGGCTTGCCGCGTTATATTGTTCGAGCCTTTGACCGTACCGTGGAATATTATCTGCTTCTGTTTGTCGGAGGGAAGATACACGTTATATGTCGAGATACCCATGTTTTGCGCGGCATTGCGCGGGAGCAGCCATTTCAGCGACAAAAGGTACATACGCGTCAATTCCGCGTCGTTCGACGCGATACACATATTCTTAATGTCGTCGGAAGTGAGAAGGCGCATAGCCTTGTCGAGCATATACGTCAGCTCATGCTTATGCGAGGAAATGAAATCTATTACTTTATCTTCAAGTCCTTCGGTCGGCTCGATAGAATCGAGCGGTTTCAGGTAATGGACGATTTGTCCTGCAAGATCCTTCTCGCTCAGATGCGTTCTGTAAAGCGGGTGTCCCATATACCTCTCAGGCATAAAATCCGCGTCGACGTCGTCAAACACGAACGCGTGCGCGAACACGTTTCCGGGCTGAGAATCAAAATCATAACCGGCGTAGGAAATCTGCATAGCCGCATATCTGCCGTCCGAGAGGGTGAGAGTACGGAAAATCTTCGGAAACAGTTCAGGAACCGAAGGGTCGCACGGGGTCGTGCTGTACTCAATCTCATTATTTTTCGGAAGACGGTACGTGGCAAAGCGTATTATTTCATCAATATTCTGCTTCGTCATACCCTGCGTACAGGAAAACACCCGCAGTCCCGACTGATTTGAAAGCCCCAGCTCGGGGTCGGACAGACTGTGCTGCACGGAGGTATATATTAACTGGTATACCTTCATATTGGGTAAAACCTTCCTTTCCATGCCCAAGGCATAAATTTTAGTCAAGCTCCTTAAGACCTGTGTAGAGTTCGTAGTATCTGCCCTTCTGCGCGAGCAGCTCCTCATGATTGCCGCGCTCGATTATTTCTCCGTTTTCCAAAACCATTATCGCGTCGGCGTTTCTTATCGTGGAAAGACGGTGTGCAATAACGAACGTGGTCCTGTTCTTCATCAGCGTATCCATACCCTTGTTTATATCGCGTTCGGTACGCGTATCGACGGAGCTTGTCGCTTCGTCAAGCACAAGTATCGGTGCTCTCGAAAGAGCGGCGCGCGCGATATTCAAAAGCTGTCTCTGTCCCTGCGACAAATTCGAGCCGTCGCCTTCGAGGATCGTGTCGTACCCGTCCGGCAGGTGACGTATGAAGCTGTGCGCGTTCGACGTGAGAGCCGCCTGACGCACCTCCGCGTCGGTGGCGTCAAGTCTGCCGTAGCGTATATTCTCCATGACTGTGCCGGTGAAGAGATGAGTATCCTGAAGAACAACCGCTATATTTTCACGGAGACTGCTGCGGTCGATATCAAAAATGTCTATCCCGTCTATTGTTATTTTACCCTCGTTTATATCGTAAAATCTCGTTATAAGGTTTGTTATCGTTGTCTTGCCCGCGCCGGTAGAACCTACGAGCGCGATCTTCTGTCCGGGATGCGCGTATATCGAAACGTTTTTCAATATGGTTTTATCGGGATTATATCCGAACGTGACGTTATCTATCATAACGTCGCCTTTTACGTCCTTGAGTACGATGCTGCCGCGGTCGCTTTCAGGCTCGCGGTCCATAACGTCAAACACGCGTTCCGCGCCCGCGAGCGCGGACATTACCACGGTAAGCTGCTGAGCAAGCTCGTTTATCGGACGCGAAAATTGACGCGAGAAGTTTACGAATACCGTAAGACCGCCTATATCGAGCGAAGCAAGCTTCGCGGCTTTGCCGAGACGAGCAAGTATTACGAGTATCGAGCCTACGCCCGCCGTCAACGTATAATTGACCTGGCTCATCGCGTTCATGCTCGGTCCCATCATACCGCCCGCGAACTGCGCCTTTATCTGCGCGTTTTTGAGCGAATCGTTAAGCTTCTCAAAATTGTCCGTAACCTGTTTTTCGTGACAGAAAACCTTTACGACCTTCTGTCCCGTCACAATCTCCTCAATATACGCGTTGACGCGTCCCAGCTCCGATTGCTGCTTTGTGAAGCGTTTTCTCGAACGGGAAGCGATCGTCGTACCGATTTTCGCCATTATCGGCGCGACGACTATCGTCACGATGCTTAGCCAGAAGTTGGTGTAGAACATCAGCGCGAGCGTTCCGATAAGGCTCACAACGCCCTGGAAAATCTGCACGAGCGTGGAATTGAGCATTTCGCCGATAGTGTCCACGTCGTTTGTGAAACGGCTCATAACATCGCCCGTGTTGTTTGTGTCGAAGAAACGCACGGGAAGCTTCTGTAATTTTTCAAACAGGTCGCCGCGCAGCGCGAGAAGCGCTCTCTGCGAAACGCCTATCATTATTCTCGCCTGGAAGAAGGCGGCCATTACGCCCGCTGCGTATATGCAAGCCATTTTCAGCAAATTGAATCCAAGCGTCGAAATACGCTCGGCGACGCTTACGTCCGCAACGAGGTTATTGATTATCGGGCGCAGCATGTAGGAACCCATAAGGTTCGTCGCCGCGCTTACGAGAACGCATATGAACGCTATGCCTATTTTGAATTTATCCTCTTTCAAATATGACATAAGACGTCTTATCGTCGCTTTTGTATTCTTGGGCTTTCTTGTGTCAGCCCGTCTTGTATTCATCGGAGGCATTACGCGGTCACCTCCTCGTCTATCTGCGAGCGATAAATGTCGCGGTATTCCTCGTTCGACTTCATAAGCTCGTCGTGCGTTCCGTAGCCGGTGACGCGTCCCTCGCTGAGAACAAGTATTCTGTCGGCGTCCATTATGGACGAAATACGCTGCGCTATTATGATTTTTGTCGTATCCTTGAGCGTCGTGGCAAAGGCGTGTCTTATCTTTGCTTCCGTCGCGGTATCGACCGCGCTGGTGCTGTCGTCAAGAATAAGAATTTTAGGTTTCTTCAAAAGAGCGCGCGCGATACAAAGTCTTTGTTTCTGACCGCCGGACACGTTCACGCCGCCCTGACCGAGCTCGGTTTTGTATCCGTCCGAGAACGATTTTACGAAAGCGTCCGCCTGTGCGTTATCGGCGGCTTCTTCGAGTTCCTCGCGGGTCGCGTTTTCGTCGCCCCACCTCAGATTGTCTTCTATCGTGCCGGAGAAAAGTACGTTTTTCTGAAGGACCATACCTACGCCGTCGCGCAGATGGCGTATGCTGTATTCCTTTACGTTAACTCCGTCCACAAGCACTTCGCCCTCTGTAACGTCATAAAGACGCGGTATAAGCTGCACGAGCGACGTTTTGCCGGAGCCTGTCGCGCCGATTATGCCTATCGTTTCGCCCGAGTCGATTTTGAAGCTTATGTTGTTGAGTACGTTTTCCTTACGGCTTTCGTAATATTTGAAGGAGACGTTTCTAAACTCCACCTCGCCGCGCGTAACAACGCGGTCTTTCTCGGACGAATATTCGTCGGTAAGGTCAACCTCGGTATTCAGGACCTCCTTGATCCTGCGCGACGACGCGGCTGCTCTCGCGCTCTGAAGGAAGAGCATCGAAACCATCATGAGCGACATCAATATCTGCACTATGTACGTTGTGAACGCGGTCAGGTCTCCGACAGCCATACCTCCGTTTACAACGAGGTTGCCGCCGTTCCATACCGTCAGTATCATAGTGATATTCATCGCAAGCGTCATGACCGGCATGGTGCATATCACTATACGCATCGCGCCGAGCGTGGAATCCTTTAAATCGGTATTTGCCGTGCGGAATTTGTTTACTTCGAATTTTTCTCTTACGAATGATTTTATGACGCGCACGTTCGTGATATTTTCCTGTATGCCGGAATTGAGCGCGTCCAGTTTCTTTTGTACCGTCGTGAATCTCGGATAAGCGTTATACATCAAAAGTCCTATCGTGAGACCGAGAAGCGGAATTATAATAATAAGTATCGCCGCGAGGGAGATATTTATCCTCGAAGCCATGATTATACCGCCTATCAACATTCCGGGCGAACGCATCGCCATTATCAGAAACATACGCGTTATATTCTGAAGCTGAGTTATATCGTTTGTCAGACGCGTCACGAGCGAGCCTGTGGAAAATGTGTCGATGTTTTTAAACGAAAAACTCTGAACCTTTTTGAATACGTCCTTGCGTATGTCCGCGCTGAATGCCACCGACGCGCTGACCGACAGATAATGACCTCCAAGACCGCCTATTATCATTATGCATATGCAGCCGAACATGATCGCCATTCGCGACACGACGTAAGCCATATTGTTATTGGCTATACCCACGTCTATCATGGATGCCATGATTGTCGGCAAGACTATTTCTCCCGCCACCTCGGTAAGCATAAGAAGAGGTCCGAATATGAAGTAAAGCAGGTGCGACCTTATGTACTTCCAATATTGTCTCAAGTTGTTACCCTTCTCTCTGAATTTATTTAACGGATATTATGATTCGTTCGTCTTTTTTCTGTCCAGCGCGGCTTTGATGAATGACGCGAACAGCGGATGCGAACGATTCGGTCTTGACTTGAATTCGGGATGGAACTGTACGCCTATATACCATGGATGCGACGGGATCTCTACCATTTCGACAAGCTTTCCATCGGGCGATTGTCCCGATATCGTCATACCCTTCGCTGTTATTTCGTTTCTGTAAAAGTTATTGAACTCGTAACGGTGTCTGTGACGTTCATAAACCAAATCGCTGCCGTAAACCTTTTGGGCAAGCGTGTCGGGGGTGATCCTGCACGGGTATACTCCCAAACGCATGGTACCGCCCAAATCCTCAACGTCGCGCTGTTCCGGCATGAGGTCTATAACGGGGTGCGTCGTGTCGGGAGCAAGCTCCGACGAATGGGCGTCCTTATATCCCAAAACGTTCCTCGCATATTCTATGACGGCAATTTGCATACCGAGACATATTCCGAAATACGGAATATTGTTTTCGCGCGCGTAACGCGCGGCTATGATCTTGCCTTCTATACCTCTGTCGCCGAAGCCGCCGGGGACAAGTATTCCGTCCGAATCCTTTAGGATCTTGTCGGCGTTTTCGGGAGTGACCTCCTCGCTGTCCACCCAGTTTATATTAACATTCGCGTAATTCTGTATGCCGCCGTGTTTAAGCGATTCGACTATGCTTATGTAAGCGTCGTGGAGCGACACGTACTTGCCGACAAGCGAAATGGTCACCTCGTCCTTGCCGCCCGCCATAAGGTCCTTTACAACGTTTACCATTTCCGTCCAGTCCTTCAGGTCAGGTTCTCTGTCCTCAAGACCGAGTCTCTTGCAGACTACCCTCGCAAGCCCTTCCTTTTCAAGGGCGAGCGGGACCTCGTAAAGCGTATCAAGGTCGAGATTTTCTATTACACAGTCGGGCGACACGTTGCAGAAAAGTGCTATCTTGTCCGCAAGTCCTTCCTCGAGCGGCTTTTCCGTTCTCAGGACAAGAACGTCCGGCTGGATACCAAGGCTCAAAAGCTCCTTGACGCTGTGCTGTGTCGGTTTGGTTTTCTGTTCTCCCGACGTCGATATGTACGGAACCAGCGTGAGGTGTACATACATACAATTCTCCTTGCCAACTTCGTTTGATACCTGTCTTATTGATTCGAGGAACGGCGTTGATTCGATATCGCCGACGGTGCCGCCTATCTCCGTTATAACTATATCGGTGTTCTGCGTGTTCGCGACGCGGTACACTCTCGATTTTATCTCGTTCGTGATGTGGGGTATCACCTGCACGGTCCTGCCCTCATAGTCGCCGCGGCGTTCCTTTGAAATGACGTTCCAGTATATTTTACCTGTGGTAACATTGGAATTGACGCTCAAATTCTCGTCTATAAAACGCTCGTAATGACCAAGGTCGAGGTCTGTTTCGGCTCCGTCGTCGGTGACGAACACCTCGCCGTGCTGGTACGGGCTCATTGTACCCGGGTCCATATTGATATACGGGTCAAATTTCTGCATTGTGACCTTGTAGCCGCGCGCCTTGAGCAGTCTGCCCAAAGACGCGGCGGTTATTCCCTTTCCAAGTCCCGAAACGACGCCGCCGGTTACGAATATATATTTTGTATCCATGTTTTACTCCCCTCTGTGTCTCTGAACAAAACGCTCTATTCTTTTCAGAGCTTCCTGAATGTTCTCTATCGAATACGCGTATGAACAACGTATAAATCCTTCGCCGCTTTCGCCGAACGCGTTACCCGGGACGACCGCGACATGCTCCTCCTCAAGAAGCCGTTCGCAAAATTCCTCCGAGGTCATGTGTGTCGATTTTATACATGGGAACACGTAGAACGCGCCCAAAGGCTCAAAGCACGAAAGACCCATCGCGCGGAAGCCGTCCACGATATAACGACGGCGGTAATTGTATTCGCGGCGCATTTCCTCAACGTCGTTATCGCAGTTCTTTAACGCTTCGATCGCGGCATACTGCGCGGTGGTTGGCGCGGACATTATGCCGTACTGGTGGATTTTACGCATAAGAGATATGATTTCCGAAGGACCGAGCGCGTAACCGAGTCTCCAGCCGGTCATGGCGAACGCCTTGGAGAATCCGTTGACGACGACCGTTCTTTCTCTCATGCCGTCGATTTTTGAAAACGGCGTGTGTCCCTCGTCGCCGTAACGAAGCTCGCCGTAAATCTCGTCGGACAATACTGTTATATCCGTGCCGCGAAGCATGTCCGCTATCGCTTCCATGTCGGCTTTCGACATTACGCCGCCTGTCGGATTGTTCGGGTACGGCAGGATCAAAAGCTTCGTTTTATCTGTAATTTTTTCTTTAAGCTGTTCGGGCAAAAGGCGAAATTCGTCCTCCTCCTTCGTCTCTATCGGCACAGGTACGCCGCCCGCCATGATGGTAAGCGGTTTGTAACACACGAAGCACGGCTCGGGTATAAGCACCTCTTCGCCGGGGTTCACAAGCGTGCGTATCATGAGGTCGATCGCTTCGCTGCCGCCGACCGTTACAAGCACCTCGGTTTGCGGGTCGTATGTAACGCCGAATTTTCTCTCGTTGTATTCGCAGATCGCTTCTCTCAGTTCAATAAGTCCCGAATTGGCGGTGTAGTGGGTTTGTCCCTTTTCGAGCGAATATATACCCGCTTCGCGTATCGTCCACGGCGTGGTAAAGTCGGGTTCGCCGACGCCCAAGGAAATAGCGTCCTTCATTTCCGCGGCTATATCAAAAAATTTTCTTATCCCCGACGGCGGCAAAGCCGAGACGACGGGCGAAACGATTTTTTCGTAATCTATCATAACGTAATCACCTGTCTTGTATCCTTTTCGTCATCTTCGAATACAATTCCTTCCTCCTTGTATTTCTTCAGCACAAAATGCGTCGCCGTGGAAATGATCGAATCCATCGGCGCGAGCTTCTGCGCGACAAAAAGCGCGACCTCTTTCATGCTCTTGCCCTCTATCGTAACGGCAAGGTCATACGCTCCCGACATGAGATAAAGAGACTTGACCTGCGGATATTTATATATACGCTCCGCGACCTTGTCGAAGCCCTCTCCTCTCTGGGGAGTGATCCTCAGCTCTATGAGAGCCGTCACGACGTCTTTATCGGTTTTGTCCCAGTTTATTATCGTCTTGTAACCTACTATCACGTTTTCTCTTTCAAGTCTTTCCAGGCTTTCGGCGACCTCCTGCTCGTCCGCGCCAAGCATCTGCGCTATCTTCGCACGCGAAATGCTGTTCTTTTCCTTGTCAAGAATATTCAATATTTCATTCATGTTATTTCATCGCCTTTCCGCTTAGATTTGACCGAAAATATAAATATACAGATGAGTAGTCATTTTATCTTATAATTATATCGTATTTGCGGCAAAAATTCCATACCTTTTTGAAAAAAAATTAAATTTTTTTTACAAATTTGCATCTTCACCGCCGCAGGCGCGCCGCGCGGAGGTAGCGCGGTGGCGTGTGGGTAGGTGGTGTGCGGCGCGTGTAGCGCGGTGGCGGCGCGGTGCGCGGGGGCGTAACAAGTGGCGAGACATGGCGGCGGCACGAGGTGGGGCGTGTGGCGCAGTACACAGCGGTGTGGTAGCGCGGACGCAAAAAACGACGGACATTTTCATGTCCGTCGTTTAATTATTCAATCGTTATTCACGAAGTCTGATTAGTTTACAAATCTGTAAACTACGATTTCCTGAAGCGAACCCTTATCGGCAAATCTCGCAAATACGTAATCGCCGGTCTCGGTAGCTGCGTCGAAGCTCTGTACGTCAGCAATCGTGCTTCCTTCGGTATCGATAGTAACCTTACCGTCCTTCGTAATCTCGATCGTATCCATCAGCTTAGCAGCGTCGAACTGGAGAACGTTCCAGCTTGCCGCGTCAACTTCCATTCTTGCTTCAGCGTCGAGCGATGAATCAAGAAGCGGACCGTATGTGAACGCGTTACGCGTCGGATACGGATTCCAAGCTCCGAACGGCATAGCCGAGCTCTTATCGATCTCCTGATCGTCGAGGACCGCACCCTTAAGGTCGTCTACGTCCACAACAAGAAGGATCTTGTCTCCGCCGGTCTGAATAATGATATCGCCTTCGCTGAGGAAGTCAGAGAGCTTGCTCGAAGAATCCTGAGCGTTCCAGAGCTGCTTGGTGCTGTACGCTCTCGGGCTTTGAGTCATTATGTCCTTATCGCCGCTGGCGTTCAGCTTACCGAGTACAGCCGACTTGGTCGTTGTGAAGCTTACCTCTGCGCCCGAATTGTAACCGTTAACCGTGTATACGGGGTTATCTTCTTCGTCAACGCCTTCGAATACTTCATCAACAACGATGATCGGGTTGTTACCCGCCGTGTCGAGGTCGTTCATGCTTGCAAGAGCGTCTGCGCTTGCGGTGTAGTTGATAAGGATCGTCGGTACGCCCGACTTGTCAAATTCACCGACAACGAAGTTACGGCTTGAACCGTTCTCTCTTACGGCATACGCGCTCGAAACAACTTCGCCGAGCTTATAGTTGTCAGCGTTCTTCATGTCTGCGTTTGTCTTAGGAACAGAGAGTTCCATCATACCGTCGGCAATCTTATAACCGCCGACAAGTCCTGATACAACGGGGTAGCTGCTGCCGTTCATATCCTGTCTGTCAACTCTGAGAGCCGATATATCGTCTACCTTCTTCTTATCAACAGCAAAGTATATCTTCGAGATGGAGTTGCTCGAATTAGCCTTATACTTTACAAGTCTGATATCCATGTTGTTTGTTGTCTTGAGGAAGCCGGTTCTTCTGCCGTTACCCTGTATGATGTCGTCGATAACCGAGATAGCTTCGTCACCATTGTAGCCCCTGTCCTCGGTATCTGTCGGACCCCAAATTTTAACGCTTGAATTGAGCTTCAATTCAACAGACTTCTTCGTGTCAAGGTTGTACATCTGAACGATGTAATCGCTTCCGTCTTCAGACATATAGCCGTTCATAACCCAGCCGTATGCTTCGCCTGACTGAAGAACCGCACCCGCACCGGCGTCAATGAACGCGATACGTCCGAACGGATCGAAATAGAATGTACATTCGGAACCTGTCTTAAGGTCCGCAACGGCGATGTTTGCAACATCGTACTTCTTGCCGTTTATCGTAGCGTAGCTTCTGTCAAGTCTCTTGGAGATACCCGAAGCGGTACCCGTGATGCTTTCGCCCGATACGTTTATGTCAACAACAGTCGCGTCATAGCTTGCCTTAACAGCGGCAACGTCGTCCTTCTTGAGGTTTCTGAGCTTGAGAACCTCGCCTTCCTTGGTTACCGTGATAACTCTGTCTACGGAGTCGTCAAGGGTAAGCGTGTAAGCTGTGATATCCTCGATAGTATCGGCGTCAACGGCAGCGGATATTTTACCCGTAAGTCTTGTATCGCTTGCATTTGAAACAATAACAATGTCATACTTGTCAACGAATATGATATCGTATACGTTATCTCTGTCGCTGTCAACTATCTTTATCTGGCCAACCTCAGGCTTGAGGAACGCGTCGATATCCGAGCCAAGCTCGTTTATTTCGTCGGCTGCGAGAACTTTACCGTTGTAAATGATCGTCGCGCCGGAGCAGTCCTTAGCCTTGCCCGTGCCGTCTATCTTGATCGAACCTGCGTCAACGTCGAAGCCGGAAAGCTCCTCGATGTCGTCAGCGTCGATCACCTGAGACTGCGTCTTGGCAGCGTCATACGATACGGCAAGAACTTCGGGCATAAGTCCTCTGCTCTCTTTGTAATAGTAGGTTATCTTCTGAGCGAGATAATCTTCAAGACCCATCAGCGAGCAATCGAAAATGTTAAGCTTCTCGTCGTCGTCGCGGATCTCTATTTCATTTTCCTGAAGATCGGTACCCGATACGCTTGTCTTTGAAGTAGCCGTAAGAACACCCGTGTCCTCGATTACGTCAAACTTAGCTTCCGCAAGCGTACGTGTCGATTTATATATAGGCTGGTCGCCTACATAGTTGCTGATTTCCTTATAGTCGGCGAGAAGAGCGTTATAAACCATCTTTATAACAACGCCTCTGTCCGAAGGCTCGTCTTGTACGCCGGGCGCGCTTCTTAAAAGGTCAAGCTCGGGCAGACCGGCAACGTTCAGATAGCCTACGGGCCATCCGCCTGCATACTCGGCATCCTGCTGATAGTTCAGAGCGTTAACGAGCATTACGCAAACCTGCGCGTATGTAACGTTACCGTCCGGCTGGAAGGTGCCGTCGCCCATACCGCTGATTATACCCGCTTCGAGAGCCGACTGGATCTGATCGGCAGCCCAGTGCTGTGAAGTTACGTCCGTGAAGCCGTTCTGATAAGGAGACGTCGAAGTAATGTTGAGAACTCTCAGAATTATCGACGCCATTTCGGCTCTTGTTACCTTTGAGTCAGGCTTTATGCTGCCGTCCTCATAACCTGTAATAATACCGAGCGAAGAGCAAAGAGCGAGCGACTTCTGATAATAGTTATCAGTGTCGTACTTGCTTTCCGTCGGCGTCTGTGCGGGAGCTTCCGTAGCCGCAGGTGCTTCCGTTGCCTCAGGAGCTTCCGTAGCTTCGGGAGCTTCTGTCGCTTCGGGTGCTTCCGTTGCTTCGGGATCAGCCGTAGCTTCGGGGTCAGCCGTAGCGGCAGGATCAGCCGCAGCGGCATCCGTTACAGCCGCGCCTTCAGCAGGCGTATCAGTTTCGCCGTCGGCGAAAGCTATCATGCCTACCGAGCTTACAAGCATAGCTGAAGTCAAAAGCGCACAGATTAGCTTTTTCATCTTGTTACCCATGTGAATACCTCCATAAAAGTTTTAATTTTGATTTATAATAAACATCTTTACAGTGATGCTATTAACATTGGTTTATATTTCCTTCTATTCAGGAATCAACTCTAATTATACAATACCGTCTTGTCCAATTACATTGAAAAAACAGATGTTTATGTTTAATTTTCAGACTTCTTGTTTTCGCGCATAAGCCGAGCAAATTCCTTGTATTCAAGCGGCGACACGCCCGTATATTTTTTGAATACCTGACTGAAATACTGCGAATTGGAGCCGTAGCCCACCTTTTCCGCGACCTCGTATATTCTGTCGTGCTTGCCTTCGAGAATGATTTCCTTCGCCATTTCCATTCTCTTTTCCATTACATAGTGAGAGAAATTCTTTCCCGTTTCCTTTTTGAAGAGCTTGCCGAGATAATCGACGTTGGTGTAGAGTATGTTTCCGGCAAGCCAGCGCAGAGACAAATTCTCGTTCCTGATGTTTTCGTCTATAAGCTTTATCGTGTCGCGTATGAGCGTGCTGTAAATACGATGTTTCTCCGGCGTGTTGGAATCGGTTATTTCAAGACCCTTTTCCTCGATGAACGAGCGTATTTCGCCGATAGCCTTCGCGTCCTGGAGGTACATGATACCCTTCATATAGGCGTCGATCTTCTCCACCTCGCAGCAGCGTATTATGCAGACGTAAAGCTCCAGGCAGTACGTCTTCGCGACGGCGGGGGTGGGCATCGCTCCTTCAAGTTCGTCGAAGAAGCTGTCAAGCTGAGCCTTCACCTTGTCGCGGTCGCCGCTCTTTACCGCGTGCTCGACCGTTCCGTAGTCGGGACGAAGCGCGGTACTGCTTTCACCGATCTTCAAATCATTCTCATACAGCGTTTTGTCAGAATCCGAATAAAAAGAGTATCCCATACATTCCTTAAGGCGTTCGTATGCGGCGGGCGTGTCGGAAAGATACGCGACTTTGCCGTATACCGCCATAACGCCGTAATTGTAGCATTGCTTAACCGCGCGGCGCGTCTTATCGAGAAGGTCTGTGAGTTCCGTCCTGTCAAGAATAGTTGTAATAATAACCAGGAAGTTGTTTATCGTAGTGCTGAGTAAAATGTTTTCTTCGCCGATATATTGTTCGGCAGTGTTCTTGATGAAGAAGAAATCTTCAAAATCTCTTGCGCCGGTGGGCTTGATGATGATCATACGCGTGTCAAGCATCTCGTCCACGTCGAAGGTTTTGCAATATAACTTAAATGTTTCGTATGTATCTCCCATTCCGAGAATGTATTCCTTAAGGAAATATTCCCGTATAATGGGCCTTACCCGTTCGGACTCCCTCAGAAGCATCTCCCGAAACTTCTTCTCGGAGCCTTCATAGTTCTGACTATGTACGTAATTGAATTTATACATAGTAATCTCTCCTTTATAGGTACTCCCGTACACTATATATTATATTATATATGCTTTTATACATAATTTCAAGAAAAAATTTTTGCTAAAGAGAAATAATTTTGCCGATTAGTGTATCTTTGTCCTTCAGAAAGCGCGTGTACACTATATATTGCATAATGCGGCATAATTTTTTCGAAAAAAAATTACCGCTTTAAAAGCGGTAATTTTTTATTTTCATTTTATGATTACTGCATCGGATACTTTGTCTCCGATCTGCCGATCGTTACGTTTGTCATATCGTAATTGTAAGTATTACCTCTTACATAGCCCCAGCAGGTCGTCTTGATACCGAACAGTGTCGACGGGATCGAAGCCATGTAAGCCATACCGTCGAGCGAGCCTACAACCGCGCCCGTGTCAACCTCCGTGATAACGGCGTTGTATTCTTCAAGCTTGTTGTCGAGAGTAACTCTTACCTTATACCACTTGTCAGCCGTGAGCGTACCGAGGTTTTCCGTTCTCGGACCGTTGCTCGCCGTTACGCCGTCAAGACCGATCGTAAGGTTAAGCGCGAGGTCTGTGGCTCTGTTGAAGCTGCCGCTCGTCGCGTCCTCGAACCAACCCATCATGAAGCAGAAGTTCTGCGTGTCGGGCTTCAAGCGAATTTCAAATTCAGCGATACCGTAGGGGCCCATCTGGTTACCGTTCGTAAGGTTTCTGTTGTAGAAATACATCGAACCTTCGCCGGCTGCGCCGCCCTTTTCACTGTTTGAATACATATTTATGTAGTTCACCTTTCTCTGCTCGTCATAGCAGAACGTCTGGTAGTGAATACCCGCGCTTCCCTTTGAAAGCCAGGGTGAACCGTCGATAATAATACCGAGACCATAGTAACCCGAACCGTTGGGTCCTACCTTTGCCGCGCCGCCTATCGAAACGTCGCTGAAATCAGTATGATCTACATACGTCCGGCTTTCCTCGGCATTCGCCATTATAGGCATTGCCAAAGCCTGCACGCCGAGTACACTCGCCGCAATAATCGAAATGATTTTTTTCTTCATGTCATTCTCTCCCTTTCTCAGATTTTAAAGACAATATATCATATTAGCTATATTCTACCTTATTTTGCACAAAAAATAAATATAAAAAGCCGATATAAATGTTCAAAAAAACGTAAAGCCCTTTGGACACGGATTTTACCTCACGCCCTTATCGGATATGGAAAGACGCTTTTCAACGTAATTGAACGCGAACGTCAGAACGAGCGTTATCATCAGGTAGAAGAACGCCGCCACAAGCAGGGGCGATATTTTCATATCCCTGTTCACGGCTCTCTGCGACGCTTTCAAAAGGTCGATGAGAGCGATAGACGACGCGAGAGCGGTATCCTTTACGAGAACGATGGTCTCGTTTGCAATCGGAGGAATGACGGTGCGTATCATCTGCGGCACGACGACGTGGCGCATGGTCTGTATCCCCGTCAATCCGAGAGCTTTCGCCGCTTCATACTGTCCCGAATTTACGCCGATTATGCCGCCGCGGAATATTTCCGCGAAGTAGGCGGCGTAATTGAGCGTGAACGCTATCACGGACGCGGCGAACGGCGCGAGGGCAAACCTCTCCCCGTTTGACAGCGTGATCATCGCCGCGCCGAAATAAAAGAAGAAAAGCTGAAGCATGAGCGGAGTACCTCGGAAAACGAGAAGATACAGACGCACAATATTCCTTATCGGAAATTTTATAAACCATTTTACCGCGAAATTGTCCGTCGGTTTTTCCGAGACCGCCTCGTTGATAAGGGAAATGACAAGCCCCAGCGGAAGCGACAGCACAAGCGTTACGACGAACAGCTTGAGCGTTATTTTCAGTCCCGCCAAAAGCTGGGGCAATATATCCCTCAGATAAGACATTGTTTCGTGCATATTACTTTACGAGGTCTTCACCGAACCACTTCTTGGAGATCTCCGATGTTGTACCGTCGGCTTTACACTCGTCGAGAGCCTTGTTTATGGCTTCCATAAGCGCGTAGTCGCCCTGTCTGCCGCCTACGCCGTAATCTTCCTCGTCGAAGCCTTCTTCAAGCACCGTGAACTTGTCGAGAAGATTCTCCTTCGTGAGATAATATCTTACGAACACTTCGTCGATAACAGCCGCGTCGGCTCTGCCCGCGTCAACCTCCATGAGCACCTGAGAATTTTCCTTAAATCTTGAGATGTTCGCATCGCCTATGGATTCATAAGTGGCAGCGTCCGCTTTCAAAGCGTCCTCCGACGTAGAGCCGTCCTGGAGAGCTATCTTCTTTCCCGCAAGGTCAGCCTTTGTCTTAATATCGGAGCCTGTCTTTACGATTATCGACTGTTTTGTGGAAAGATACGGATTCGAGAAAAGTACCTCCTGGCGTCTCTCGTCCGTTATCGAGAAGCCGTTCCAGATAACGTCGATCTTGCCGGTCGAAAGTTCCATTGATTTTGAATCCCAGTCTATCGGCTTTACCTCTACCGAGTCGAGACCCATTTTTTCCGCAACGGCGTTTGCGAGGTCAATATCGAATCCGACTATCGTGCCGTCGTCCTCGGTAAAGCCCATAGGCGCGAAATCGGCGTCGAGACCGAGCGTGAAATATCCCTGTTCCTGAACCTTCTGCAAGGACGTGTCCTCAGCAGCGGTATTGTCGGCTTCCTGACCGCCGCAGCCCGTAAGTGCCATAGCTCCCATTACGAGAGCCGCCGTTAATGCAATTATTTTTTTTGTGTTCATTGTCCTATTCCCCTTTGTTTTTATTTTTTATATCATTTATTATACTGTATCAGATTAAATTAGTAAAGTGTTTTTTTGTTTTTTTATAAAATTATTTTTTTAATAAAAAAACGACGCTTCGCAGAAGCATCGGTTTTTGGGGGTACCCGTCAAACGGATATACATGGTTTTGCGGTCAGGACGTTAATGTCAATGAAACCGTTTGCCGGAACAAAAAGACGCTTGTGTAATCACAAGCGTCTTTCCCTTTTCCTATACAATTATATTACCCTTTTACCGCCCAGGAATCTCGACTGATAATATGACGAATCAATCGAAGCATATCTTACCACATCGCCTGTATGGGGCGCATGGATCATCATACCTTCGCCGACATACATACCGACGTGCGACGCGTAATCTCCGCTGCCGAAGAATACGAGGTCTCCGGGCTGGAGCTGGTCTCTTGTCACATATGTACCGGGTCCGTGCAGCTGGTCATCGGCAACGCGGGGGATCGAAATTCCGTTCGCACGGCATACGTACTGAACGAATCCGGAACAGTCGAAGCCCATGGGGCTTGTTCCTCCCCATACGTAGGGAACACCGAGATAATTATCGGCTTCGTCAAGCAGTCCCTGCGCAACGGGATTTTCTGCAAGATACTCGCTGTTGGGTATGGGAGCCTTTGACTTATATCTGAAGTCTACGGGCATGCTGTAAACTTCGCTGCCGTCATTAAGAACCGCGCCGACTGTGATGGCGTAATCTCTGTCAACGCCGAGCGAGCCCTCCTCGATAACAACGCTGCTCTCATCATAAACGTCGGAAAGAAGCACCGACGACGCGTCCGCGTCCTTTATTATAACATGATAGCCCTGCGCGCCGTTTACGGGCGTCCATTCAACCGTGAAGTCTCCTTCTTCTATTTCCGCGCCGTCTTCGGGAAGTGTGATCTCCGGCAGGTCGAGCATGTAGTCGCTGTCGCTGAACGTTGTGTACGAGCGGTTTACGCTCGATATCGCCTGTTCTCTCGTCGCCGAGCCCAAAGGCTGGAACATTTCATCGTTAACGCCGTTCATAAGCGAATAGTTAAGCATCGTTATGACAGCGGGCTTTGCCCATGAGCTTACCTCGTCGCTGTCGATGAAAGCGTCGATAACGCCGGCGTCTTCATAGCCGTCCGAAAGGTTGAAGCTCACTTCGCTTGCCGTAAGAGTGCTGACAAGCATCTTAGCCATTTCTTCTCTCGTTACAAGTCTGTCGGGTGTGAATGTGTCGTCCCCGGTACCCGAAACCATTCCGTAGCAGTAAGCCTGTGCGACAGCCATACTGTTCGTGTCGGTAAACGGAGATACCTGAGGTTCTATCATTTCCTCACCCGTAAGCTTTTCGTAAAGATTTACAATAAGCTCACAGAACTCCTCACGTGTAATGTTATCTTTTAAATTATTAGATACAACCGAATATGAAACGAGTCCCGCTTCATTTGCCTGCTGGTAGTCGGATACTGCCCAGCCACTCAGGTCAGCGGCAAACGCCGACGTACCGAGCACAGCGGATAACGATAGAACAGATAAGATAATCTTTTTTGCTGTTTTATTCAAGATATAATCTCTCCTTTTCACTTTCAAAGATGTTTCCTATGAGTTTTCGTAATATTTTTGTTACGTCGCGAATTGCGTAAACGTCCTGTTTTTCTTCGACGTTGACTGTATTGTAACACTTATGAAACTCGCTGTCAACCCCTTTGATGTCAAAAATGTTAAATTTCTTAAAATTTTCGTATTATTTTTGTTATTTGAATGTAATCTAACTGAAATAATAGCGTAAAATTACTGAAATATTACGGTTTTATGTTTACCTATTTTACATATTTTGTCATAGTTCGTTTACATAAAATTTTTGTCATGCACAACATGTTGACAAATTATTCTAAAATAATCAAGATATTGTTCGAATTATGGTGAAATCAACGAAAGATATTACAAATATATTACAAATGTTTGAAAAGTTGTGACGAAATTGCTACGAACCGCATAGGTATGCGGTCCGTAGGCGAAAAAATGTTTAAATTTTTTTATAAACACAAAATGATTTAATATTTCGGAAAAATCGAATCAGACCGAGTTTCTTCCTATTATATATGTATCTTATTTAACATCCACCTTTTCTCCGGCAAGGATCTTATTCATTGTACGCGCAGCGCACATCTTGCCGCACATGGAGCAGGTATGTTGTTCCTCCGGCGGCAATTCATTGAAATACCGCTGCGGTTTTTCCGGCTCTATCGCGTATTTAAACATCTCGTCCCAGCATACGCGTCTGCGCGCGTCGCTCATTTTATTGTCGATATCGCGCGCGCCCTTTATCCCTTTTGCGATGTCGCCCGCGTGCGCGGCTATTTTTGCCGCGACTATGCCCTCGCGCACGTCGTCGGCGTCGGGCAGGCGCAAATGTTCCGCAGGCGTTACATAGCAGAGGAAATCCGCTCCGTTCGCCGCCGCGACCGCGCCGCCTATCGCGGACGTTATATGGTCGTAGCCCGGGGCAATATCGGTAACGATCGGACCGAGCACGTAAAACGGCGCGTTATGGCACAGACGCTTTTCGAGCTTCATATTTGCGGCTATTTCATCTATCGCCATATGTCCGGGGCCCTCCACCATTACCTGCACGTTCTTTTCCCACGCGCGTTTTGTGAGGATACCAAGCTCCACAAGCTCTGTTATCTGCGAAGCGTCGGTCGAATCGTTGTTTGAACCGGGGCGGCACGCGTCGCCCAGACTTATCGTCACGTCATATTTTGCCAGTATATCGAGAACCTTATCATAATATTCATAAAACGGGTTCTCGTTGCCGGTCATCTCCATCCACGCGTAAATGAGCGAACCGCCGCGCGATACTATATTTGTAAGTCTGCCGCCGGATTCCTTGAAAATTTCGGCTGTTCTGCGGTTGATTCCGGCGTGAATGGTCATAAAGTCCACTCCTTCGCTCGCGTGCGCTTCGATCACCTCCAGAAACTCATCGGCCGTTATATCGGCAAGCTCCTTATCGAGATAACCCACGGCGTCGTACATCGGCACCGTGCCTATCATGGCGGGACATTCGTTTATAAGCTGCTGACGGAAGTTATGGGTTTTGCCGTAGCAGCTCAGATCCATGATCGCTTCGGCTTTCATTTCAACAGCCATACGTACCTTTTCCCATTCGACATTATAATCGGTACAGTCCTTCGAGATACCGAGGTTAACGTTTATTTTTGTTTTCATACCCTCGCCGACGCCTTCGGGGCTGAGAGCCTTATGACGCTTATTCGCGGGGATCGCGACGCTGCCCGCCGCCACTCTTTGACGCAGTATCTCCACGTCCATATTTTCCTTCGCGCTTACTATTTTCATTTCGGGCGTCACAATACCCTTTTTCGCCGCGTCCATTTGAGTTGTGTAAGACGACATGATAATGTACCTCGTTTCATAAAAAATGCTCCCGAAAAGGGAGCATGAATGTCCTGTATTCCCGTTACGGCATTATCCGCATACGGTTACGGGTCGAAACGTGCGTTTCCTCTCAGCGATAAGCTCCCCTTAGGTAATTAAATTATATAGTAATTCAAGGCGCGTGTCAAGGGGAACGGCAATAAAACGCGTGTTTTTGAAATAAAACGCCTTCGGAGCAATAATTTTACAAAATTTTTATTGCGGCGGTTGCGGAAATATGGTATACTGATAGTAACGAGCGGATCTACCGCAAATAACGAAAGGAGTAATAGTATGAAATATTCAGCAGAAGTAGAAAAGATGTGTCCCCTCGCCAAGGGTACATATCACGGTCCCGCTCCCATACCTGAGGAGGGCAAATGGGTACAGGCGAAGGAAATCAAGGATATTTCCGGTCTTACGCACGGTATCGGCTGGTGCGCGCCGCAGCAGGGCGGCTGCAAGCTGACGCTCAACGTTAAGGACGGAGTTATCGAGGAGGCTCTCGTTGAGACGATAGGATGCAGCGGTATGACACATTCGGCGGCTATGGCGTCGGAAATCCTTATCGGCAAGACGATTCTTGAAGCACTCAACACCGACCTCGTATGCGACGCGATAAACACCGCCATGCGCGAGCTGTTCTTACAAATCGTGTACGGACGTACACAGACGGCGTTCTCCGAGGACGGACTTCCCATCGGCGCGGGTCTTGAGGACTTGGGCAAAGGTCTTCGTTCGCAGGTAGGTACGACTTACGCGACGAGCAAGAAGGGTCCCCGTTACCTTGAGCTTGCAGAGGGCTACATAACAAAGATAGCCGTTGACGAAAACGATACGATCATCGGCTACAAGTTCGTTCATCTCGGCAAGATGATGGAAATGATCAAAAAAGGCACAGACGCAAACGAGGCTCTTGAAAAAGCAAGCGGTCAGTACGGCAGAGTTGATGATGCTGTAAAGCTTATCGACCCTCGTGAAGAATAATAAGGGAGGTAAACGATAATGGCATTATTTGAAAGTTATGAGAGAAGAATCGACCAGATCAACGCCGAGCTTAAGAAGCACGGCATATCTTCAATCGAGGAAGCAAAAGAGATCTGCGACGCGCACGGCGTCGACGCTTACGGCATCACGAAAGGTATTCAGCCGATTTGTTTCGAAAACGCCGCTTGGGCGTATACGGTAGGCGCGGCGATCGCGCTTAAGGAAAATGTTGCGTCGGCTGCGGAAGCCGCAGAAAAAATAGGCTTGGGACTTCAGTCGTTCTGTATCCCCGGTTCAGTTGCCGACGACAGAAAGGTCGGCTTGGGTCACGGAAATCTGGGCGCGATGCTCCTGCGTGAAGAAACGAAATGCTTCGCGTTCCTCGCGGGTCACGAATCCTTCGCGGCGGCGGAGGGTGCGATAGGTCTCGCAAATTCCGCAAACAAGGCAAGAAAAGAGCCGCTTCGCGTTATACTTAACGGTCTCGGCAAGGACGCGGCTAAAATCATTTCGAGGATCAACGGCTTTACATATGTTCAGACAAAGTTTGACTATTACACGGGCGAGCTGAAAATAGTTGAGGAAACTCCGTATTCGAAGGGTGAAAGAGCGAAGGTTCGCTGCTACGGCGCGGACGACGTTCGCGAAGGCGTTGCGATAATGCATAAGGAAGGCGTGGACGTTTCTATCACGGGTAACTCCACGAATCCGACGCGTTTCCAGCACCCCGTTGCGGGAACATATAAGAAGGAATGTATCGAGCAGGGTAAGAAGTATTTCTCCGTTGCGTCCGGCGGCGGCACGGGCAGAACGCTGCACCCCGACAACATGGCGGCGGGTCCCGCGTCTTACGGCATGACCGACACTATGGGCAGAATGCATTCCGACGCGCAGTTCGCGGGTTCGTCGTCTGTTCCGGCTCACGTTGAAATGATGGGTCTTATCGGTATGGGTAATAACCCGATGGTCGGCGCGACTGTCGCTGTGGCGGTTGCTGTTGAGGAAGCATTGAAGGGCTGATTTAACTGAAAAATCCGCATAAACAGGGCGTTTCGGTATTTCCGAGATGCCCTGTGTTTTTGTGCGTAGCACACGGATAGCGCACAATTATTTTTTATTCTTTCTCGGATATGGATACGGTTCATCGGTCAATTCAAGAATATAATCAACAGATGTCTCATAAAACAAAGCAAGTTTAACTAAGGCGGTAATAGGTATTTCCCTGTTACCGTTTTCGTAGTTTGAATAAGTGTTTTGTTTTATATGCAGTTTCTCGGCAATATAGCTTTGTGTTAAATCTCTGTCTTCTCTTAAATCTTTTAACCTCATTTTTTGCTCCTATGATTTTATAAAACTATAATATAATATCTCGTTTTGAGATATTGACTTTTATCTCATTTTGTGATATTATTTGTGTAAATATTTAATAAGAATTTATATTATAAATTAAAAAGGAGACTGAATCATGTCAAACGAAATCTTAACCGGCTATCCGTCGATAGACAAGCCGTGGCTGAAACACTACAGCGAAAAGGCATTAAGTATAGAATTGCCTAAACGTACCGCATACGAAAATATTTATGAAATGCACAAAGACAATTTGAATGATATTGCCTTGATATATTTCGGAAGAAAAATTACTTATGGTGAGTTGTTTAAAAATGTTGAAAAGACAAAAAGAGCTTTGGAATGTGCAGGTATTAGAAAAGGCGATATTGTGATAATGGTTATGTCGTCCACTCCCGAAACGGTATATTCCGTTTTAGCATTATGTCGAATAGGTGCTGTGGCAAATATGATTAATCCATTCTTTGAGGAACAGCAGATAATAGACAGAGTAAATGAAACAAATGCTAAAATAATGATTGTGCTTGATAAATTATATGGGCGGGTGCAAGG
>CANQJC010000021.1 GCA_947624165.1 uncultured Clostridia bacterium | reverse complement strand
CCGTTCTTCGCTCCGGCTTCGATCGCCATGTTCGCGATAGTGAAACGGTCGTCCATCGTGAGCGAGTGCATACCCTCGCCCGTAAACTCCATTGACTTATACAGCGCGCCGTCAACGCCTATCATGCCGATTATATGCAGGATCAGATCCTTGCCGCTTACGTACTTATTAAGCTTGCCGGTGAGATTAAACTTTATCGCTTCGGGAACCTTGAACCACGCCTTGCCCGTAGCCATACCCGCCGCCATATCCGTCGAGCCTACGCCCGTCGAAAACGCGCCGAGCGCGCCGTATGTACAGGTGTGCGAGTCCGCGCCTATCACAACGTCGCCCGCTACAACAAGTCCCTTTTCGGGAAGGAGCGCGTGCTCGATTCCTACCTCGCCTACCTCGAAATAGTTTAAAATGTCGTTTTCATTCGCAAAAGTACGTACTTTTAACGCCTGCTGTGCCGATTTAATGTCCTTGTTCGGCGTGAAATGGTCGGGTACAAGCGCGATTTTCGTCTTATCAAAAACGCCGCCGCCAATCTTATCAAGCTCGTTGATAGCGACGGGCGACGTTATGTCGTTGCCCAAAACCAAATTCAAATCCGCCATAATCAAATCTCCCGCCTTGACGGATTCCTGACCCGAAGCCGCGGCGAGAATTTTCTGCGTCATTGTCATTCCCATGTAAAAATCACCTCTAAGTTTATAATTGTTATTATTTTATCACAATTCCGTAAATCTTGCAATACGTTTTCATGAAAATTTAATTCAATCCGCGTCGATATCCAAGGCTTCGAGCAGGAAGCTTACGGGTCTGAATCCGTCGTTGCAGGAAATCATGGCAGATCTTTTGTTTTTCATCCAGCCGTCGTAAATATCCTCGCCGCCGCAAGCAAGAGTCATAACAAACGGCGATACGCTTTCCCACGCGCTGTCACAGAAGCCCTCGGGCTTTTGCCAGCCGTTCGCGATAAATACCTGTCCCTCGCGCATATCGCACGCATTCTCGAGCGGGTTTTCGTATTTTTCCATCAAATCGGTATAGCGCGCGATTTTCATGACCGTTATTTTTACCTTTTTCATGTTTTCCTCCATTCCCGTCTACGCTTTAAGTATCCGCTTGCTGCGCGCGGCGAACATAACCGTTGTGGTGCAAGCCGCTATAACGTCGCTTACCGGCTCAGCCAAGAGCAGTCCCCACACGCCCATGCCGCCGATTTTCGGCAGTATCAGCGCGAGCGGGAAAAGCAGGATTATTTTCCTAAGACATGCCAAAAACATTGATATTTTCGCTTCTCCAAGCGCAAGAAACGTCTGCTGGCACGCGCTCTGCGCACCCATTATCGCCATGCCCGCCAAAAATACACGCACGCCGCTGCGTCCTATATGTATGAGTTCCGCGTCGCTCGTGAAAAGCCGCAGAAATAATTCGGGAAACGCTTCGATCACGCCTATCACCGCGACCGAAAATATCACGCTTGTAACGAACAGCACGCGAAACGCCTTTTTTACTCTGTCCATATTCTTCGCGCCGAAGTTATAGCTTATGATCGGCTGCGCGCCCTGCGAAAAGCCCTGCATCGGCATCCAGATAAGCTGCGTCAGGCTGAAAAGCACCGACATAAGCGCGACGTGCAGATCGCTGCCGTATTTTAACATTCCGTTGTTAAAGGTAAGCTGTATAAGACATTCCGTCGCGTTCATCACAAACGGCGAAATCCCCAGCGACAGCACCGACAGCACTACCGCGCGGCTCAGTTTCAGATTTTTTAAACGGATTTTGAGTATTGTTTTCCTACCCGTAAGGAATTTCACGACCCATACGCACGACGCCGCCTGCGCGATTATCGTCGCGAGTGCCGCGCCCTTTACCCCCATATTTAACGCATAGATAAAAATCGGGTCGAGAATTATATTTATCACCGCGCCGATGCATACAGTCGCCATGCTTATTTTCGTAAAGCCCTGATTGGTGATGAACATATTAAGTCCCAGAACAAGCTGCACGAACACCGTTCCGAGAAGATATATCCCGACATAGTCCGACGCGTACGGCAGAGTGCTCTCGCTCGCACCGAACATCAAAAGTATTTTGTCCTTTGTGAGCAGAAAAAACGCCGACAGTACCACCGAAAATATTATAAGGAGCATCGCGCAGTTGCCGAGGATTTTCTCGGCTTTTTCATTGTCGCCCTCACCCATAGCGATAGCGGCTCTCGGCGCGCCGCCCGCTCCGGCAAGCATTGCGAACGCGGATATCAGCATTACTATCGGGAAAGTCACGCCCATTCCGGCAAGAGCGAGCGAGCCTGTTTCGGGGATATGTCCGACGTAAATTCTGTCAACGACGCTGTAAAGCAGATTCACAAGCTGCGCCAGTACCGTCGGTACGGCGAGACGGAACAGAAGCCCCGTGACGGGAGCTTTTCCGAGTATATTTTCGTCAGCCATTTGTATCACTTCCAAAAATCAAATCTTTTTTATCTTTGCGAAAGCCGCCATAAGACGTTTAAATCCGACTTCCTCAAAATCAATTTCAAGTATACAGTCGTTGCCGCCGCAGGGCGTGGCTTTCAGGACCGTGCCGCGTCCGAATTTCCTGTGTTCGACCGCGTCCCCCTCTTTGAAATCGGGAAAATCTCCCATCAACGGATTGACCGCAGGCTTTGTATACCGTTCCTTCTTCGGCGCAGACAAGCTGTAAATGCCCATATCTCTCAATTCGCGCGCAAATTTCGGCTTGACTGTCGTTTTATCTTCGGTATACTCAACAGGAATTTCATCAAAGAATCGCGACGGTACCGCCGGAAGCGTTTTACCGTGCAGCGTTCTGCTCAGTGTTTTTGTAACGTAAAGCTTTTTCTTCGCCCGCGTTATGGCAACATAGCACAGACGCCGTTCCTCCTCTATATCCTCCTCGGTTTCCATGGAGCGCATACCCGGAAAGAGACCTTCTTCAAGACCGGTAAGGAAAACCACAGGAAATTCAAGTCCTTTTGCACTGTGTATCGTCATGAGGACGACCGCGTCCTCGTTTTCGTCGTATCCGTCCGCATCTGAGACAAGTGTGATACCCTCAAGAAATTCACCCAGAGTACCTTCCGTTTCTTCGTTTTTCTCAAACTCCGCGACCACCGACATAAATTCGCCGAGGTTTTCTACGCGCGTCTTGCTTTCCGTTGTATTCTCGGCAATAAGCGTCGGCATATAGCCCGTATCGTTCAATACGCGTTCAAGCAAAACGGACAGCGGCACGACGTCGACAAGCTTTTTTATTGACTCTATCAGATTTGAAAAATCAATAAGCTTTCCTATCGCGGTCTTAAACTCCGGGTATTTATCCGCATGTGATACGACTTCATAGAGAGAAATATCGTCCCTTAAAGCGATCTCGCGCGCTCTGTCAAGCGTGGCGTTACCGATTTTACGCTTCGGCTCGTTTATTATACGCGCAAGGCTCACATCGTCGTTCGGGTTATAAAGTACCCTCAAATACGCTATAATGTCCTTTATTTCTTTTCTGTCGTAGAATCTTAATCCCGACAGCACCTTATAAGGTATTCCGTCGCGCATCATCATTTCTTCTATCACGCGCGACTGCGCGTTTGTACGGTACAGCACGGCGCAATCCGAGAATTTGCCGTGCTCGTCAAAATACGCTTTGACTTCGCGCACGATAAAACGCGCTTCCTCGTATTCGTTCGTACCCGTGTAAACGAAAATCTTGTTCCCGTCCTCATGCGCCGTCCACAGATTTTTGCCCATTCTGCCCCTGTTATGCGATATGACATGATTCGCGGCGTTTAAAATATTCTGCGTAGAGCGGTAATTCTGATCGAGGGTTATACGTTTCGTTTCCGGGAAATCGTCCTCAAAATTCAGAATATTATTTATATTCGCGCCGCGGAATTTGTATATGCTCTGGTCATCGTCACCCACGACGCACAGGTTATGATGACCGCGCGCCAGTAAGTTTATCAACAGATACTGAGAATTGTTTGTGTCCTGATACTCGTCCACAAGTATGTAACGGAATCTGTCGCTGTAACGAAGGAGCACTTCGGGATTTTCGCTTAAAATCTTAACGGTATTCAAAATTATATCGTCAAAATCCACCGCGTTGTTTTTACGAAGCTTCGTCTGATATCTGTAATATATCTTTGAGATTATGCTCATTCGGTAATCGTTCCTATACGCGTTTTCAAACGTTGCGGCGTCCATCAAGTCGTTTTTCGCGTTACTGATAATAGAAAGAACATTACGCGGCGGGAAGCTTTTTTCGTCAATATTAAGCTCCCTGAGACATTCTTTCATCAATGTCCTCGTATCTGCGGTATCATATATAACAAAGTCGCGCCTATATCCCAAAAGATCTATGCACGAACGCAGGATCTTGACACATACCGAATGAAACGTGCCTACCCACATATCGTTCACCGCATCGCCGAGAATACGTTCGCAGCGTTCTTTCATTTCGTTTGCCGCTTTATTGGTAAATGTAATTGCTAAAATATTCCATGGTTTTATATGTTTTTCGGAAATAATATATGCTATTCTGTTCACAAGAACCGTCGTTTTACCGCTACCCGCGCCCGCAAGCACGAGAACGGGTCCTTCTGTTGCCAGCACCGCTTCCTTTTGTTTGTCGTTTAGGTTGTCAAGTATCTTATTCATTTCGTTTCTCCTAAATTTTATTGCTACGTATTTAATATACCATACTTTTTTGAATTTTTAAAGTATATTTGTACGAATTTCCCGTTTATATGCAAAAAAATAATTTTATATCCCGACCGCAATTTTCAAGCCGTATTCGTCCGATTCCGTTCACGCGGCGTGTTGGAAGTAAATTCACAGCCATTTCTTCAATATGTTTTGCAGTATAAACAATATTGCTTTCGGTCAATTTAAACTTGTGAAAGGTGGTGGTGTATTTTGAAAAAATTTTCCTTTAATATATTTCTGTGCTTCATAATAAGTATGTGTTTAATCCAATCCGCATATGCGGACGATATAAAGGTAATTCCGATAGGAAAAGCCGTCGGGATACGCTTGTTTACGGACGGACTGCTTGTCGTCGGTACAACGGACGTCAACGGAAAAAACGCCGCGCGGGACAGCGGCATAAAAATAAACGACAGGATAAAAGAAGTGAACGGCAAACGCGCGGCGTCCTCCGAGGAACTGAGCGAGATCGTAAACGTGCATCCCGAAGGGGTGACGCTCGGCATAACGCGGGGAAACCGCGAAATAGAGGTTTATGCCGTACCCGCGCTCGCGGAGGATAATGTTTACCGTCTCGGATTATGGGTTCGTGACAGCGCAGCCGGTATAGGCACGGTCACTTACTATAATCCTTCCACAAAAAATTTTGCCGCGCTCGGTCATTCGGTAAACGACGTAGATACCGGTAATATTTTATCCGTCAGGTCGGGTAATATTCTTAGCTGCGACATTTTATCGGTCGCAAAAAGCAAGAAAGGCGAACCCGGGGAAATAAACGGCGTATTTGAAAACGATAAAATAGGCAGCGTTTATTTAAATTCCGAGGTCGGAATATTCGGCAAAGCCGAATCAGATGAATTTTCGGTCCTCGGCGGCGCGGTAAGCGTCGCGCCCGCCAACGAAATAAAAACGGGCGATGCGTATATATTATCCGATGCGTTTACCGTAAAGCCCGAAAAATATTCGATAAGAATAAGCAAAATCACCGACGACGCAGACAAGGAACTTGTGATAGAAATAACCGACAGCACGCTGCTGGAGAAATCGGGCGGGATCGTCCAGGGAATGAGCGGCTCGCCGATAATTCAAAACGGGAGACTTATCGGAGCGGTGACGCATGTTCTTGTCAACAATCCCAAGAGAGGTTACGGCACGATCGCACAATCAATGATCGACGCGGAATCTCATGCGGATATATGAAAAATGACGCCCGTTCGGGCGTCTTTTTCCTCGTTTAAAGCTCTATAAGTTCTTTCGGGGCATGTGTAAGATTTCTCGCAACGCCGTTTTCTATGACTATCAAATCTTCTATACGAACGCCGCCGAAACCGTCTACGTATATCCCCGGTTCAACCGTTATAACATGACCGTCCCTCAGTTTTTCCGAACAGCGCGGCGTAAACGACGGAGATTCGTGTATTTCTATCCCTACGCCGTGTCCCAGACCGTGTCCGAAATTCTTGCCGTAACCGGCGTCGTTTATTATACTGCGCGCCGCTTCGTCTACCTTGTCGCATGGAGTGCCTTCGCGCGCCGCACCGATAGCGGCTTCCTGCGCCTTTAAAACGGTGTTGTATATACTCTTCTGCATTTCGTCGGCTTTACCGACAACGATAGTCCTTGTCATATCGGAGCAGTAGCCCTCAAATATACAGCCGAAATCGAGAGTTAACAGATCTCCGTTTTCAATTATCTTATCCGAAGCAACGCCGTGCGGCATCGCCGAACGCGCCCCCGAAGCGACGATCGTTTCAAACGACAAAGACAACGCGCCTTGCTTTTTCATAAAAATTTCCAAATCAAGCGCGATCTCCTTTTCGCTTACTCCCGCTTTGATTTTTTTCAGCGTATGCAAAAAAGCTTCGTCGCCTATACGCTCCGCTTCGGATATTTTATTTATTTCATCCTTGTCTTTAATTTTACGCTGTTCACTTATCAGCTTGTTCATCTCCACGAAGTCACGGTTTTCACCAAGCTTTGTACGCAGTTTTTTATATTCACGGACGCTCATGGCGTTTTCCTCAAAGCCTATATACTTCGCGTTGATCTTCGAAAAAACTCTTTCGAAACCGTCCTTTACGTCAAAAAGCTCAAAACCGTCGGCCTGAACGCGCGCCTGGATAGTGTAACGCGAATCGGTAATAATATACTGCGCGTCATGAGAAATAAGAAGATAAGCGTCGGGAGAAGTGAAGCCGCTGTAATAAAAAATATTCGGATATCCCGAAATGAAGGCCGCTTCATTGTCGTGAAGCCGTTCGCGCAGCGCGTCTACTCTTTTCTGCATACAAGTGCCTCCAATGCAAGTTCATATCCCTTGAAGCCCAATCCGCATATCTGTCCCTCGCACTCCGGCGCGATAACGGACGTATGACGAAATTTCTCGCGCTTATGTATATTGGAAATATGCACTTCTATCGCCGGTATTTTTACCGAAGCAAACGCGTCGCGTATCGCATAGGAATAGTGCGTGAACGCACCGGGATTTATTATTATTCCGTCGTATACTCCCAACGCGGCGTGAATTTTTTCCACGATTTCGCCCTCGAAGTTACTCTGAAAAAAGTCTGCGGAAACTCCAAGCTCGTCCGCTCTTGCCGATACTTTATTTTCCAAATCGGAAAGAGTGGAATCCCCGTATATCTCCGGCTCACGTATCCCGAGCATATTAAGATTTACTCCGTTTATAATAAGGTATTTTTTCATTTTTCACCCTCCTTGTATATGTAATCATAATTTTTCTATTTCCGCCATAAGCTCGTCCACAATAGCGTCCTCGCTTACTTTTTTTACAATCTCGCCCTTTTTGAATATAAGTCCTTCGCCGTCGCCGCCCGCTATGCCGATATCCGCTTCGCGCGCTTCACCCGGTCCGTTCACCGCGCAGCCCATGACCGCGATTTTTATATTCTTCTTAAGCGAACGCGCGCGTCTTTCGACCTCGTTGGCAATAGGAATAAGGTCAATGCGGGTCCTGCCGCAGGTCGGACATGAAATTACCTCCGCGTTTTCTTTTCTCAATCCCAATACCCTTTGTATGTCATAAGCGGCGTAAATTTCCTCCACGGGATCGGCTGTAAGCGACACGCGCATTGTATCTCCTATTCCTTCCGCCAAAAGCGCGCCTATTCCGACAGCCGATTTAATTGTGCCTGAGCGCAGCGTACCAGCTTCCGTAACGCCGATGTGAAGCGGAATACTGCTCGCTTTGCTGAATTTGCGGTACGCGTCTATCATTGTCGGAACATCGGAAACCTTTATCGACACGACTATATTGTCAAAATCCAAATCCTTTAAAATCGCGATATGCCCCGCCGCGCTCTCAACAAGCGCGTCCGCAGTCACGCCGCCGTATTTCTGTAAAAGACGCTTCTCGAGCGAGCCGCCGTTTACGCCGATCCGTATCGGGATGCAGCGTTCCTTTGCTGCTTCGACAACCTTTTTTACTCTGTCCGTGCCGCCTATGTTACCGGGATTTATCCTTACCTTATCCGCTCCGTTCCTGATACATTCGAGAGCGAGACGGTAATCAAAATGGATATCTGCGACAAGCGGTATCGAGATCCTTTTTTTTATTTCTCCGACAGCCTGCGCCGCTTCCATGTCCGGCACGGCTACGCGGATGATCTCACATCCTGCGTCGGTGAGCGTCGCTATCTGCTCGACCGTCGCGTTTACGTCGCGCGTGTCCGTATTGCACATGGACTGTATCGCGATCGGGTTGCCGCCGCCTATCTTTACTCCTCCGATATTTACTACTCGTGTTTTCATATAATAACTCCTTTGTCGTCGTCGAATCGAAAACGACCTATTGTATTTATTTTGTTATAAGACGCATTATATCGTTAAACGACACAAACAGAACGAACAGCAGCAAAAGGAGCATACCCGCCGCATGTACCAATCCTTCCTTTTCCGGCGGTATCGGTTTTCTTCTTATCATTTCTATCAGCACGAAAAGTATGCGTCCTCCGTCAAGCGCGGGTATCGGAAGAAGGTTGAAAATTCCCAGATTTATCGTCAAAAGGGCGATAAGATTCAATACGGAAAGCCAGCTTCTCGACCCTGAATTTACGGCGTTGTTCACTTCGCTGACGATACCGACCGGACCCGACATTTCCTCAACGCCTATCCTGCCGGTTATCATCTGCCAGAACGACTGATACACAAGCTTGACGACGAAACGCGTTTGATTCAACGCCTCGCCCCATACGTTAAAAATATTTATATCCTTCGCCTTGGGGACAAAACCGAGTATATAACCCGACGCGGTACGCGTTTCACCGACGAGAGCATCGTTTTTGGGTATTTCTTCCGAATAATTCACAAAGCGACCCGTAGTATAACCGTTTATCGTATTGTTTATTTGAATACCGTCCTCGCCGTAAATCTGTTCCACATATTGCTCGGACAGCTTAAACGTAAATTTCAGCTTTTCGCCGCCGCGTTTTACCGTAACGGTTATGTCCTCGTCTTTATCGGCATTTTGCTTGAAAAGTTCTATGTCGTTGTAGAAACCGACGTGAGAGCCGTTTATATCAATGATCTCGTCGCCGCTCATCAGTCCAGAATCCTCGATATAACTGTGCTCGGCGATCGTGTCTATAACATTTGTGCTGACCGGCGAAACACACGGTACGATAAGCACAAACAAAACAAAGCCGAGAATTATATTGACTACGCCCCCTGCCGTAAGCACGATAAGCCGCTTCCATGTTTTCTGGTTGGCAAAGGCTCTGGGATCCGAATTTTCAGTATCTTCTCCCTCGTCAAACTTACAGTAACCGCCAAGCGGCAAGACTCTCAATGAATACTGCGTTTCGCCTTTTTTTCTTTTGAATATCGCAGGTCCCATACCTATTGAAAATTCATCCACCTTGAAATTCAAAAGCTTTGCCGCCATAAAATGCCCGAATTCATGCAGCGAGATCATGACAAGAAACATAACTATCGATACAATCGCCGTTACCAATTATTTTGCCTCCTATGAAATATAATGTCTTCTTACAAATTCCTTTGCCGCTCTGTCTGTCTCCAGTATTTCATCAAGAGACGGATCCTCACGCGTTTTTATTGCGTCCATTGCCGCGGCTATCGCATCCGCTATATCGAGATACGATATTTTGCCGTTCAGAAACATCTCGACTGCCGCTTCGTCCGCGCCGTTAAACACAGCCGGCGCGCCGCCGCCTTTTTTTAGCGCGTCATACGCAAGATCAAGCGCGCTGAAAGTGTTTGTGTCGGGTTCCTCGAACGTGAGCGGCGAATAATCAATAAGATCAAGCTCATTCCCCTTCATCTTAAGTCTCGACGGATAAGTAAGCGCGTACTGTATCGGCAAACGCATGTCAGGCGCGCCGAGCTGCGCGATTATGCCGTTATCTATAAATTCGACCATGGAATGAACAACGCTTTGTCTGTGAATGAGCACTTTGATATTTTGAGTGTCAAACAGCCACCTCGCCTCGATAACTTCAAGTCCCTTATTGACAAGCGTGGAGGAATCTATCGTAACCTTCGCGCCCATATTCCAGTTCGGATGTTTGAGAGCCTGTTTGGGAGTTATATTCCGCAGGTCGTCACGTTTTTTGCCGAAAAACGGTCCGCCCGACGCGGTGAGCAATATTCTTTTTATTTCGTTTTTGCTGCGGCAGCCCTCAAGCGACTGAAAAATCGCGCTGTGCTCACTGTCAACAGGCAAAATCTTTACTCCGTTTTCCCTTGCGAGACGCGTTACGATATGTCCTCCCGTAACAAGCGTTTCCTTGTTCGCAAGCGCGATGTTTTTCTTTGCTTTTATCGCTTCTATCGTCGGCTCAAGCCCCGAAATACCAACTACGGCGGTAACGATCGTCTTCGCGTTTTTTTCGCATGCCGCGCCGATAAGCCCATCCTTGCCGGAAAGCACCTTAGTATTCGTGTCTGCAAGACGGATTTTTAATTCCTTAGCCCCTTTTTCGTCCGTTACGCATACGGTTTTCGGCTTAAACTCCCTCGCCTGCTTTTCAAGCAAATCGATATTGGAATGTGCTGAAAGAGCTTCTATGACGATGCCCTTATATTCACGCGCAATAGCCAGAGTTTGCGTACCGATAGACCCTGTCGAGCCTAATACTGATATTTTATGTTCAAACTCAGCGTTATTTTCCATAAAATTATTGTACTCCTTCCGCACGGCTTTATGTGCCTTATTTTAACATAGGTCAAAAATTTACCGATTATGCGAAAAATTTATTATTTTTCGATGCGTAACGAATTACAGTACCACGCCATCCTTAAAAATAGAAATTTCTCTGTAACCGTGCTTTTCATTGTTCGTTTCCTCACCCGAAGCGACCGCCGCGACGTAATCGAAAAGCTCGTCCGTCAGCTCCGCTCCGTTTAATATCTCTCCCGCGTTGAAATCTATCCAATGCGGCTTTCTGCCCGCCAAAGCTGAATTTGTCGCTATCTTCACCGTAGGCACGGGCGCGCCGACAGGCGTACCGCGTCCCGTGGAAAACAATATCATATGGCAGAGCGACGCGGTCAGATTCGTGACCGCGACTATATCGTTACCTGGTCCCGTCAATAGATTCAATCCCTTTTTTACGACCGGCTCGCCGATCCCGAGCACGTCGACCACGGGCGCGCTGCCGGATTTCTGTACGCAGCCGAGCGATTTATCCTCCAGCGTCGAAATTCCGCCCCTCTTATTCCCCGGAGACGGATTTTCGTACACCGTCTGATTATGACGCATGAAATATTCCTTGAAATCATTTATGAGCGACACAGTTTTTTTAAACGTCTCTTCGTCGGCGCAGCGGTTCATCAAAATTGATTCCGCGCCGAACATCTCCGGCACCTCGGTAAGGACCGTGCTCCCGCCGGACGCAATTATCCTGTCCGAAAGTCTGCCTATGAGCGGATTGGCGGTAAGTCCCGAAAATCCGTCGCTGCCGCCGCATTTTAAGCCTATAACAAGCTCCGACATATCGCACTCCGAGCGTTTTTGCTCTGAAGCGTACTTCGCAAGCTCGCCGATCAAGCGCAGCCCCTCCGCGATTTCGTCGTCATTCTCCTGCGTACTCATAAATTTTACGCGGTTCGGATCGGTTTCACCGAGTATTTCGCGAAAAACAGGTATATTATTGTTTTCGCAGCCCAGTCCGAGAACGAGTACGCCCGCCGCGTTCGGGTGATTCACAAGTCCCTTTAATATAAGCTGCGTCGTTTTCTGATCGTCGCCGAGCTGTGAACATCCGAACGGATGCGGAAAGGAGAAAATGCCGCCGCATTTGTCCGCATATAGCTTATTACCCTCGCGCGCAAGTATTTCCGACGTTTTATTCACGCACCCGACAGTATTTATGATCCAAATCTCGTTGCGTATCCCCACGCGTCCGTCTTTACGTCGATAGCCCATGAAGGAACGTTTCTGCGGCGCGGGCATATCAAACGCTGTCGGCTCGTATGTATAATCGACTATGCCGGAAAGATTTGTCTTTATGTTGTGCGTGTGAACATGCGCCCCCGCGGGTATATCCTCCGCAGCGCGACCGATCGGATAACCGTATTTTATGACGTTTTCGCCCGCTTTGATATCGGTAAGCGCAATTTTATGTCCGGCATATTCGCCCTCAAGCAAGACGGCAACATTGTCTCGGTCGTGTATCTTTATCCGCTTCATTCGGTCACCGCCTCCATTGCCGCGCGGATCCCGTCCTTATCTATTTTTGACAGATGTTTCTCGACGGACGGCAGAAGATATGATAGATCTTCGCCCCAGTATTCGGTTTTCGCCAGTATTTCAGCCGGCGGCGACGTCTTCATAAACTCCTTCACTGACGCGTCGTCGTTTGCGGCGTCGGTTCTGTAAAACGCAATAAGTGCCGCAAGCGAAAAAACAAGCTTCTTCGGCTCCTCACCGTATTTCTTGACGTACTGCGTTAAGCTCGGCAGCACGCGTACTTTGAATTTTGACACGGAATTGAGCGCGATACTCAATAGATAATGCTTGATGAACGGATTCCTGAATCGTTCTGTTACGTCGTTGGCAAACCGTTCAAGCTCGTCCTTTGGCAAATCGAGCGTGGGGATTATCTCCTCAAAAAGACCTTGATTCATATATTTGAATACAAGCTCGTCCTCCATAGCTTCTCCTACCGTTTCAAGCCCCGCGAGATACGCCGCCGGAACCATCATCGTATGCGCGCCGTTTAAAATGCGGACCTTGCGTTTTTTGTACGGAGTTACGTCGTCGGTCCAAAGCACGTTCAAGCCGATTTTATGAAACGGTATCTCGTCGGCAAGAGCTTTATCTCCCTCGATCACCCATAAATGGAATATCTCGGCGGTGTCGATAACGCTGTCAAGATATCCGAAATTATCCTCCATTTCCTTTGCCGTATCACGCGGATAACCCGTTACTATCCTGTCCACGAGCGTATTCGTGAAGTGATTTTCTTCATTCAGCCACCGCTCAAAATCCGCACCGTAACGCCAGTCGCGGCTGTATTTCAATATACATTCTTTCAAATTGTCTCCGTTTTTATCGATCAATTCACAGGGAAACAGGATAAATCCCGGAAGTCCCGAGTCAAAACGACGCTTCATAAACATCGCAAGCCTGCCCGGAAACGTTGCGTCCGCAAAATCGTCAGCCGATTGATTTGGCTTGTATTCGATTCCCGCTTCGGTCGTGTTTGATATAATAAATCTCAAATCGGGATTTTTTGCACATTCAAAGAAATCGTTCGTATCCTTAAACGGATTTATTCCGCGCGTTATACATTCTACGACGCGCGTTTCTTCGACGCGCTCACCGTTTTGAAGTCCGCGCAGATATAAGCTGTACAGTCCGTCCTGCTCGTTAATGGTATCGACAAGTCCCTTGTCTATCGGCTGCACGAGTACCACGCCGTAATCGCCGCCGTTTTCCTTATTTAGCTTATCTATCATCCAGTCCGCAAATCCGCGAAGGAAATTACCCTCGCCGAATTGAAGGACGCGTTCGGTAAGCGTGCAAGGCACGTTTCTTTTTAACCTTTCCATTTCCATTCCTCCGAAGCTATAGCATTACCACCGTAAAATAATATATGATCAGGAGTATCGGCGCGATATACATCACGCTGTCAAATCTGTCCATAAAGCCGCCGTGTCCCGGGAAAATGCTTCCGAAATCCTTTATACCCGTATCGCGTTTTACTGCCGACGCCGCCAGATCTCCTATCTGCGAGCATACGCCGCCGCATATTCCCAACACAGCCGAGTATAGGATAAACGTCGGTATCTGCGCGGCAAGGCTTTGAAATTCGCGTCTGTTCGCGAAAAACTCAGCCGCGCACAAGCAAACAAAGCAGCCGATTACCGCGCCGACTACGCCGCCTACCGCACCCGCGACGGTTTTATTGGGACTTACGTTCGGTATAAGCTTACGCTTGCCGAAAAAACGTCCCGTAAAATATGCGAACGTATCGCACGACCACGCGCATACGAAAATCAAAAGCATTCTCGACGTTCCGAACCATTTCCTCATGAGCCATACGCAGCCCATCGTGACGACCGCATACAACATAAGGAAAGCGTTTGCAAGAACGTCTTTATAGTCGCGCTTTGTATGCAGTATAACGACGAGAAGCATATGAAGCAGTATCGAAACGGCGATCGCCGCGATAATAAACAGCGACGATCCCGATGTGTGGAATCTATTTGCGAGACTGTCGGAAAACAGCGCGGTCACGATTATCAAAGCCGCGCCGAAATAACCGAACGCTTTCATTAACGCGTCGGCTTTCGTCGCATGGAAGCATTCGTACAGCATCATAAATATTACCGCCGCAAGCGCGATCGTAAACACCGCGTTCGGCGCGATAAGTATCGCCGCAAAAACCGCAATCGCGGCAACCGCCGTTATTATTCTCGTAATCATTTTATACTCCCCCAAATCTCCTTCCTCTGTTCTGGAAATCAATAATAGCGTCGCAAAGGTCGGAAGGCTTAAAATCCGGCCACAGCTTATCGGTGAACCACATTTCCGCGTAACTCACCTGCCAGAGCATGAAATTTGACAAACGCTGCTCTCCGCTCGTCCGTATCAGTAAATCAACGTCGGGCTGTGAAGCTGTGTAGAGATTTTCGCCGATAAGCTTATCGTCTATATCCTCGGGCTTGATTTTACCGTCGAGCGTCATTTCGGCGATCCTTCTCGCCGCAGTCGCGATTTCCTCGCGTCCGCCGTAATTAAGAGCGATGTTCATTACGATCCCTGTATTGTTTTTTGTAAATTCCTCCGTCTTTACTATCTGTTCTCGAATCTCTTCGGAAAACTCGGCGCGCGAGCCGATAGCGCGTATGACGACGTTCTCGCCGGAAAGCGTCTGTTCGGCGTTTTTGAGATAATTGAGAAGCAAATTCATGAGATAATCCACTTCTTCCTTCGGACGCTTCCAATTTTCCGTCGAAAAGGCGTAAACCGTTATATATTTCACACCGAGATCATTCGCTTCCGTGACTATTTTCTTTAACGCTTCCGCGCCCGCGCTGTGTCCCGCGCTTCTCGGAAGTCCGCGTTTTTTTGCCCAGCGTCCGTTACCGTCCATTATAACGCCTATGTGACGCGGAAGATTATGCATGTCGATTTCTTTTTTCTTTTTTTGTTTAAAGAGCATGTCTTCTTCCTCTTCGATTAAATTCCTTAATAAGTGCAAGGGCGGATAATATCCGCCCATACAAATTTATATTATACCTCTAATATTTCCTTTTCCTTTGACGCGCAGATATCGTCTATTTCCTTGATATACTTGTCCGTCAGCTTTTGAATATCCTTTTCGGCGTTTTTTACGTCGTCCTCGGTCATGTCGCCGTTCTTCTTCTGCTTCTTGAAATCCTCGAGCGCGTCGCGGCGTGCGTTTCTTATCTGCACTTTCGCTTCCTCCGTATATTTTTTGACGGTCTTAACAAGCTCCTTTCTTCTTTCCTCCGTAAGGGGCGGGAAGTTAAGACGTATGACCTTACCGTCATTCTGAGGTGCAATACCGACGTCCGAAGCGTTTATCGCCTTTTCAATCTCCTTTAATACGGACGCGTCCCACGGCTGGATCACCAGCAGACGCGGCTCCGGCGACGAAATTGCTCCCACTTGTGCGATCGGGGTCATCGTGCCGTAATAATCAATGGCAACTTTATCGAGAACCGACGCGTTCGCGCGTCCCGCGCGTATCGTTTTCAGTTCGGCTGCGTAGCCGTTTATTCTTTTTTCCATTTTTGCTTCGATTTCGGGATACTTACCCATAATATTGTCCTCCTTATATTTATTTTAATATTAAAGCTCTCCGTTATTGTTTACAAGCGTTCCTATTCTGTCGCCCTTTACCGCCCTGACGATATTGGCGGGATCGTTAAGACCGAATACGAGAATAGGCACGTTATTGTCGCGGCACAAGGACGCCGCCGTAGAATCCATAACTCCGAGATTTTTCGAAAGGATATCGCTGAATGAAAGCACATCGTACTTTTTCGCGTCGGGGTTTATGTTCGGGTCGCTGTCGTATACGGCGTCCACCTTCTTTGCGAGGAGAATTACGTCCGCGTCCGTCTCAACGGCTCTGAGAGCGGCGGCGGTATCGGTGGACATAAACGGGTTTCCCGTTCCGCATCCGAAAATTACCACTCTGCCCTTTTCGAGATGTCTCTCCGCTTTACCTCGTATATAAGGCTCGGCGACCTGACGCATTTCTATCGCCGTCTGCACTCTTGTCGGCACGTCGAAATTTTCGAGCGCGCTGCAAAGCGCGAGCGCGTTTATTGCGGTGGCAAGCATTCCCATATGGTCGGCGCGCGTTCTGTCCATGTTTTCGCTGCTTCTGCCGCGCCAAATATTGCCGCCGCCGACGACTATCGATACCTGAACGCCCATATCGACTATTTTCTTTACATTTTCGCTTATGCGCTCAAGCGTACCTTCGTCAAGTCCGAAGCCGTTCGGTCCCGCAAGTGCCTCGCCGCTTATTTTCAAAAGCACTCTTTTGTACTTAGCTTTCATAGCAACATCCTCCTTCAATTTTGACTATTTTAATTATACATTATTTTTCCTGAAATTGCAACTATGAATATTCATATAACGTGAATTATATCCCGCTTTTTTTAATCGTCGACGCGCTCCGACAATTTACGCGCGTTCTCCCGTCTAAAATCCTCAAAACGATCCTCCTCTATCGCCGAACGGATCTCACTCATAAGGTTGTTGTAAAAATATAGATTATGGATCACGGAAAGCCGCATCGCGAGCATTTCCTCAGCCTTAAACAAGTGACGTATATATGCTCTCGAATACCTGCGGCACGTCGGGCAGCCGCAGCTTTCGTCTATCGGTCTGTCGTCAAGCTCATACTTGAGATTACGCATATTCATTGTACCCTTGCTTGTGAAAATAAAGCCGTGTCTCGCATTACGCGACGGCATTACGCAGTCAAAGAAATCAATGCCGCGCGCGACGGCTTCTATTATATTCGACGGCGTTCCGACGCCCATCAAATATCTCGGCTTGTCATAGGGCGCGTAAGGCAGAGTCACGTCAAGAATGTGATACATCTCTTCCTGCGGCTCCCCGACGGCAAGCCCGCCTATCGCGTAGCCCGGCAAATCGAGCTCGGCAATACGTTTCATGCTTTCTATACGCAAATCGTCGTATGTGCCGCCCTGGTTTATTCCGAAAAGCATCTGTTCCTTGTTTATCGTATCTTCAAGCGAATTAAGTCTTTCCATCTCGGTTTTACAGCGTACAAGCCAGCGGCACGTCCTTTCGCTCGAATTTTTCACATATTCATACGGTGCGGGATTTTCCACACACTCGTCGAACGCCATGGCGATCGTCGAACCAAGATTTGACTGTATCCTCATGCTTTCCTCGGGACCCATAAATATTCTGCGTCCGTCTATATGCGAGCTGAAGCTTACGCCCTCTTCGGTTATTTTCCGCAGCTTGGCGAGTGAAAACACCTGAAAGCCGCCGCTGTCGGTCAGAATAGGTCCGTCCCAGTTCATAAACCTGCGAACTCCGCCCATCTTTTTTATGACCTCGTCGCCTGGACGCAGATGAAGATGATAAGTATTTGACAATTCTATCTGACAGCCGAGTTGCTTCAAATCATACGAGCTTAACGCTCCCTTTATCGCCGCCAGCGTACCCACGTTCTGGAAAACGGGCGTCTGTACCGTTCCGTGTACGGTATGAAACTCACCGCGGCGAGCCGATCCGTTTGTATGGAGTATTTTAAACATAATTATTTTCTCCTTATCTTATGAACATAGCGTCTCCGAAACTGAAGAAACGATATTTCTTTCGTACCGCTTCCGCATACGCGGCAAGCGTATTTTCACGTCCCGCAAGCGCGCTCACAAGCATGATAAGCGTCGATTCCGGCAGATGAAAATTTGTGATGAGAGCGTCTATGACATGAAACTCCTTGCCCGGATAGATAAATATATCCGTCCAGCCCGAAGACGCCCGAAGCGGCAGTCCGCTCAGCCCCGCCGTTTCAAGCACGCGCGTCGCCGTGGTTCCTACCGATACGACTCTTTTGCCGTTTTTCTTTGTTTCGTTTACCAGATCAGCCGTCTCCTGCGGAAGTACGTAAAATTCCGAATGCATCTTATGTTCGAGAATATCGTCGGTCTTAACGGGGCGAAACGTTCCCAAACCGACATGAAGCGTCACATATCCTATCCTTATCCCCTTTGACTTTATCTTTTCGATAAGCTCCGGCGTAAAATGCAGTCCGGCGGTCGGCGCGGCCGCGCTGCCCGGATTCTTCGCGTAAACAGTCTGGTAGCGTTCCTTATCCTCAAGTTTTTTCGTTATATAATGCGGCAGCGGCATCTCTCCCAAGCGGTCAAGCACATCTTCAAACACGCCGTCGTAAGTAAATTTGACGAGCCTGTTTCCGTCGTTTACGATTTCAAGGACCTCCGCTTCAAGCTCGCCGTTTCCGAATACGAATTTCGCGCCTTCCTTCGCTCTGCGTCCGGGTTTCAAAATAACCTCCCAAACGTCGAGACTGCGTTTGTTGAGCAGGAGAAATTCAATTGCGCCGCCCGTATCTTTTTTATATCCGTACAAACGCGCCGGAAGTACCCTCGTATCGTTCAGTATCAGTGCGTCTCCCTCGTTTATCTCGTCCGCTATATCATAAAAATGGCGATCGGTCGTTTCGCCCGTTTTTTTGTCAAGAATCATCAGCCGCGACGAGCTTCTGTCCTTTAAAGGCTCCTGAGCGATAAGCTCCTCAGGAAGCTCATAATAAAAATCAGTTCTTTTCAAGTTTGTCTACCTCTTCTTGTTTATTTTAACACTAATTGTATACTCGACAAACATCGTTGTCAAGACGGGTGTAAGCACCCGTACTTTGATTTTATCACAAACAGTTTATAATGGCAACAAAAAAAACAGAACCGCCGCGATATTTCGCAGCGATCCTGTTCAAACTTAATTAGGGATATTGATATCTTCCAACGTCATAATTATGCCTTCCGCTATACCCTGAGCGGCTTTTTGCTGATACGCGTCCGTAGTCATGTTGTATACCTCGGTCGGATTCGTTATAAAGCCTACCTCGGCAAGCGACGCGGGCATATTGCAGCGTCTTGTGACGGCGTGCTCCTCGCACTTAACGCCCCTGTTTGTCGATCCTATATAATAAATCATTCTGTCGAGAATATTTTTAGCAAGCTGACTGCTCGTTACGCCGTAAGCGTCCCCGTTGTTTTCGCTTGCGTAGAACACCTCGGTACCGTTCGCTTCGCTCGGTTCCGCAGAATTGATATGTATGCTTACGAACAGCGCGGCGTTTTCAGCGTTGGCTTGCGCCGGACGTTCCGTAAGCGACGGGAGCGTATCGCCGGTACGCGTCATGGAAACGGTATATCCGGCGTTTTCAAGGATCGCTTTTACCTTGTTGGTGATTTGGAGAGTAAGCGTTTTTTCAAGCACCATATTACCGTTAAGATAACCTACCGCGCCGGAATCGCTTCCTCCGTGTCCCGCGTCAAGTACGATCAGCTTTTCGGACGATTCGTGAGCCGAGTAAGACGGCTGCGCAGCCGTATTATTCTGCGGGACTGCCGCCGCGTTATTCTGCTGCGTTACGACAGGCGCGGGCGCGCTTTTCGTCACGACAGTCACTTCTATCTTGTTTTCCGCAGTCTTTTCCGCATTATAATCCTTTATTATGTTTTCCGAATCTATAACGACCCTCGCTCTTTCGGCGTTATCGCCAAGCCGTATGGTCGTTATTCCTCCTTCGTACGCTTTTATGATATCGTCAAGCCCATACAGACGCGCTCCCGAAATGTCCACTACCGCTCTTTCCGGCGATGTGAGACGGAAAAACGTGTATCCGTCTATCGGCGAATCGGTTTCGATCGTGACCTTTACTTCATTATCGCTCAATGCTTCGTAAGATACGTCGGTCACATAGGGAATCACATTCGGTTCTTCATAAACATCTTCCTCCGCCGATTCCTCCTCGTATGCCGGCTCGTCGTAGGATTGCTGCTCCGCGACCGTATATCCGTCGGAATCGATAAGGATCGCGCCGTCCTGCTGATCAAACTCAACGTCAAGACCTATGTTTTCGCTGATAAATCTCACAGGCACCATTGTTTTTGTTTCTCCTCCGACCTTAGAAATAAGCTTCGGCACAACATTGTCGGGAATATTGGTTTTATCGCCGTTTATGTACGCCACATTATCGTTGATTTTCATTTCGACGTAAGAATCGCCGTCGATGACCTCTACCGTCTGAGTATCGCTGATATAATTGACCGTCGCGCCTACCTCTTCGAATATTTCTCTGACCGGCACAAGAGCCCTGTCGTTAAAAATTATCGGCGACAGAGGAGGATCGATAAGCTGGTTGTTTACGACAAGCGCGTAAACCGCTCCGTTATATTCGTGCGTTCCTCCGTCATATTCGAGCATCATGCTTTCAGCCGATGCGATCGTTACGCCGCAAAAAAGAAAAATCAGAACCGATATGATCGATACGCTCAACTTTCTCATTTTGCACATCACTCCTTTTATCCTAATACATATGCAAATCATTCCGAAAACGGTATTTCAAAATGATCGTAAGCTAATTTTGTGGCTATCCTGCCGCGCGGTGTTCTCGATATAAAACCGAGCTGGAGAAGATACGGTTCGTACACGTCCTCGATCGTGTTTGATTCCTCTCCGATCGTCGCCGCTATTGTGTCAAGTCCGACGGGACCTCCGCCGAAATTCTCTATCATCGTCTTTATTACTCTCGCGTCGATCTCGTCAAGACCAAGTTCGTCCACTTCCATGCTTTTGAGCGCGGCGGCGGCAACCTCGTATGTAATTACTCCGTCGTGTTTGACCTGTGCGAAATCCCTCACTCGCTTTAAAAACCTGTTTGCTATTCTCGGAGTTCCTCTTGAGCGCGACGCTATCTCCGCGGCACCCTCCTCGTCGATCTCAACATCCAGCAGCGACGCGCTTCGCATTACTATCTGCTTTATTTCGTCGACGCTGTACATCTCAAGTCTGCTTATCACTCCGAATCTGTCTCGCAGCGGAGCCGTCAGCAATCCCGCGCGCGTCGTCGCTCCGATGAGCGTGAATTTCGGCAAATCGATTCTTATGGATTTCGCGGCGGGACCTTTTCCGATAATAATATCGAGAGCATAATCCTCCATCGCGGGATAGAGAATTTCCTCAACCGTTCTCGACATACGGTGTATCTCGTCAATAAACAGTATGTCATGCTCGGAAAGGTTCGTGAGTATCGCGGCGAGATCGCCCGCCTTTTCGATAGCCGGACCCGACGTGATTCTTATATTCACGCCCATCTCGTTCGCGATAATGCCCGCGAGTGTCGTTTTGCCAAGTCCCGGAGGACCGTAGAGCAAAACATGATCCAAAGCCTCGTGACGCTCAAGAGCCGCTTTTATGTATACCTCAAGATTGTCCTTTGCTTTTTTCTGCCCGATATATTCGGAAAGCGTTCTCGGTCTTAATCCGTATTCGATCTCCGCGTCCTCGTTTATAAAATCGCTTGTGACGATTCGTTCATCTTCATCAAACAAAGACATATTCCTCCCACATTACAAAAGATTTGCCAGAGCTTTCTTTATTATTTCCTCGACGCTTTGTCCCGCGCCCGCTTTTCCGACAGCCGCGCGTGCTTCGCCCGGGCTGTATCCGAGTACGATCAACGCGCTCACCGCTTCCGCGCCCGCGTCGCTGATAGCTTCGGGAGCATCGTCGGTTTCGAGGTCAAGCTCATCCGTATCTATCTTATCCTTAAGCTCGAGGATCACCCTCTGCGCCATTTTCGCTCCGACGCCCGACGCCTTTGTAAGCACCTTTTCATCTCCCGTGACGACCGCCGCAGCAAGCTTTGCGGGAGTTGTTACGGAAAGCATGGCAAGCGCGGCTTTGGGTCCGACGCCCGACACGCTTATGAGCTTTAAAAACATCGCTCTTTCCTCATTCGTTGCAAAGCCGAACAAGTCCATAACGTCCTCGCGGACGTGCAGGTACGTATACATCGTGATTTCGTCGCCGACGTCCCCGCAGCACGTTATCGAATGAAGCGACGTGTAGATCATATAGCCTACTCCGCTTGCGTCGATAACCAGAAAACCGTCGCCCTTATGAGCAAGAGTTCCTTTTATGTAATAATACATTTGCATCAACCTCTGCGTCTATAATACAATAATATTACAATTATGTCAACCCTACAATTGTTACAAAATTGTTAATTTTATTTGCAGTTTTAAATATTTTTTTAAGAAAACAGAATTTTATATGTTGAAAATAGATAAATATATACATAAAATTTATAAATCAATAATACATAATTAACAAAATTCTTATATTTCAGTAATTTTTCATAATTGTTACATTATTGTTACGAAACCCACAATATCTTGTGGGTTTCGTCCAAAACATCCCATATATAGATCCCGTCACACGCCGTTTATTCCAAACATATTGTTCATCTTATTTGAATGTGCATGACAAATCGCTATCGCGAGAGCGTCCGCAGCGTCGTCGGGCTTCGGGATAGCGTTAAGACCCAGAAGCATTTTTACCATAGTCTGTATTTGTTTTTTATCTGCTCTGCCGTATCCCGTCACGGACTGCTTTACCTGGAGCGGCGTATACTCGTATATTGCTATATCCTTATTTGCCGCCGCGGCAAGTATCGCTCCTCTCGCCTGCGCGACGTTTATTGCGGTCTTTTGGTTCGAATTGAAGAACAATTCCTCGATAGCGACCGCATCGGGTTTATATTTGTCGGCGTATTCGCTTATACCCGCGTATATTCTTTTCAATCTTTCCGTCGTCGCCATTTTTGCCGGAGTAGTTATCGCGCCGTATTCTATTGTACGGAATTTGTTTCCGACGTATTCCACAACGCCTATTCCGACTATCGCGTAACCCGGGTCAATACCTATAATAATCATATGCTTCTCCTTAATTTATGCCGAACATAGCGCGGCATAGCCGTTTTCCCGATTCTGTTCTGAAAATTTTCGCATAAGCCGCCTTGACCGCGGACACCGGCTCGCTGTTCTCGTACAGATTTACGAGAAAATCCGCCTCGACAAGTATTTGATAGTCCGCGCCGTCTATGTCGGTATATGTATGATGATGCGCCACAAGGTGGCGCACGCGGTCTGTAACGTCATGGTCAAAGCCAAGCTCCTCAAGCATCTCCTCAGCGATTGCGGGACCGAGTTCCTCCTGATAATGTCCCGCGGAACTTCCGTACACCTCCTCGGCTTTCTTTATTCCGATGTCATGCACGAGCGCGGCGGTTTCGAGAATAAAAAGCTCCTTTTCCGAAAGTCCCTCGCTCACGCCGATAAGATGCGCGAACGCGTGAACCTTTATAAAATGCTGCACGCGCGCGGGGTCGGCGGCGTAGTATTCGGTCATTTTGAATGCAAGTTGTTCAAGCTTGGTCATAATGCGTACCTCTCTTTGGCTTTACACTTGGCGTAAACGTATATTTTAACAGATTTATTATACACCCTATCAGGTTAAAATGCAACCTTTTCCAATAATACGCGTGTCCTCCGCAGAAAATTTTACACGATAATCAAAAACCTCTTGAATAATTCCGTACTTTGGTATATAATACCCGTGAAGTGGAAAACACTTAATTTTACAATATTGGAGGAATACAACTATGGCAAAAGAAAAAGTTGTTTTGGCGTATTCGGGAGGTCTCGATACGTCCATTATCATTCCTTGGCTCAAGGAAAATTACGACTACGACGTGATCGCGGTATGCGGCGACGTCGGTCAGGGTAAGGAAACGGAAGGACTTGAGGAAAGAGCGAAGAGATCGGGCGCGTCGAAGCTTTACATCGCGGATCTGAGGGACGATTATGTAAAGGATTACATCTTCCCGACACTGAAAGCCGGCGCGGTGTACGAAGGAAAATACCTTCTCGGCACGTCTCACGCAAGACCGATAATCGCAAAAAAGCTTGTGGAAATAGCTCACAAGGAAGGCGCGGTCGCCATATGTCACGGCGCGACGGGCAAAGGCAACGATCAGGTTCGTTTTGAACTTACGATAAAAGCTCTCGATCCGTCTCTGAAAATCATCGCACCGTGGAGAATTTGGGATATAAAATCGCGCGAGGACGCAGTCGATTACGCGGAAGCGCACAATATAGAAATTCCCGTTACGAAGAAGGATTTATACTCGCGTGACCGCAATATCTGGCACATCAGCCACGAGGGCATGGATCTCGAAGATCCCGCGAACGAGCCGCAGCTTGACAGCCTGCTGAAGCTCGGCGTATCGCCGGAGAAAGCTCCGGACGAGCCTAAGTACATCACGATCGGCTTTGAAAAGGGCGAACCCGTTTCCATCGACGGCAAAAATTACGCGCCGCGTCCGCTCGTTGAGAAATTAAACGAAATCGGCGGTCAGTACGGCGTAGGCATAGCCGATATCGTCGAAGACAGACTTGTCGGCATGAAGTCAAGAGGAGTATACGAGACGCCCGGCGGTACGATTCTGTACGCCGCTTTGCAGGAGCTTGAATATCTCTGCCTTGACCGCGACACACAGGCGTTCAAGCGTCAGGCAGCCATAAAATTTGCGGAGCTTGTATACGACGGCAAGTGGTTTACGCCGCTGCGCGAATCGCTTTCGGCTATGGTCGACGTTATGGACGAAACCGTTACGGGCGAAGTGAGAGTAAAGCTCTATAAGGGCAGCGTTACGCCCGCCGGCGCGAAGTCGCCTTATTCGCTCTACAACGAGGACATCGCGTCGTTCGGCGACAGTCACGAGCTGTATTCGCACAAAGACAGCGCGGGCTTTATAAATCTGTTCGGTCTGCCCTTAAAGGTCAGAGCGATGATGAAGAAAAAGAACGGATTGGATTGATAAAATGGCAAAATTATGGGGCGGTCGCTTCCGCAAAAGCACCGATAAAAAAGTTGACGACTTCAATTCGTCAATTCGCTTCGACAAGCGTATGTACAAGCAGGATATCAAGGGTTCCATCGCCCACGCGGCGATGCTCGGCAAACAAAACATAATTCCGCGCGAGGACAGCGATAAAATCATTTCCGAGCTTAGAAACATCCTGAACGACATCGAGGAAGGCAAAATCGAATTTGAAACCGACGCGGAAGATATTCATATGAATATCGAGAAAATCCTCACGGAGCGCATCGGCGACGCGGGAAAACGTCTGCATACCGGCAGGAGCCGCAACGATCAGGTCGCGCTCGACATACGTATGTACCTTATGGACGAAACGGCTGACATCGAGGAGCTTATATTGAACACGCTCCATACGCTTGTTGACTTGGCGTCAGATCACACCGAAACGATAATGCCGGGCTACACGCATTTGCAGAAGGCTCAGCCCGTTACGCTTGCGCATCACTTAATGGCGTATTTTGAAATGTTCAAGCGCGACCTGTCGCGTCTTAAGGACTGTCGGGAGCGCACGAACGTTATGCCCTTAGGCTCCGGCGCACTCGCTGCAACGACCTATCCGCTCGACAGAAAATTTGTCGCCGAGCAGCTTGGCTTTGACGGCGTGACGATGAACTCTCTCGACGGAGTGTCGGACAGGGATTTTGTGATAGAGCTTGCAAGCTGCCTTTCGATTATAATGATGCATTTGAGCCGTTTCTGCGAGGAGCTTATTTTATGGTCAAGCCATGAATTTTCGTTCATCGAGATGGACGACGCGTATTCTACCGGCTCGTCGATAATGCCGCAGAAGAAAAACCCCGACGTTGCGGAGCTTATACGCGGCAAAACGGGGCGCGTGTACGGTCATCTTATGGGACTTTTGACAACGATGAAGGGTATTCCCCTCGCGTATAACAAGGATATGCAGGAGGACAAGGAGCCGATTTTCGACGCGATAGACACGGTCAAGCTGTGTCTGCCGGTATTCTGTGAAATGCTCGCGACGATGACGGTAAAAAAAGACAATATGCTCAAAGGTTCAAAGGGCGGCTTCACAAACGCAACGGACGCCGCCGATTACCTTGTAAAAAAAGGACTTCCCTTCCGCGAAGCTCACGCTGTGATCGGACGTATGGTCTTTTATGCGATCGAACATAACAAATCTCTCGACGATTTGACTATGGACGAATTTAAGGAGTTTTCGGATATTATCGAAAGCGATATATACGACGCGATAAGCATGGAAACGTGCGTGAACGACAGAAAAATCATCGGCGGTCCCGCAAAGGAAACCGTTGAAAAAGCAATCAAGAAGGCGCGCGAGTTTTTGGATAAACAGGAATAAAAAAACGGGCTATGCCCGTTTTTTTATTCCTCATTAAGGGTTGCGTCAAAAGATAACGACAATGGACGCAGCTTGTCCGACCACACAAAAAATCTCACTTTCTGTAGGTTATCGTTTTTATCTATCGCTATGGAAGTGTCGCTAAACATCATAACGGGTGCTATATTGACCGACAACAGATTTCCATCGGCGTCATATGCTGCGGCGTAAAGGCTACAGTCTATATATGGTATGTCAAGAGAAAGTGTAAATATCCGCTGACCATTAACTGTTTTACTAGACATTTCCGACGCGGTGCCGCCAAAAAAGTCATCTGGAGGAGACTCTAAAGACACGTTGTAATGTACATCGCCAAAATCCTCTTCGGCAATATTTTGCCATTCCTCTTCGCTGCCGAGGAAATATATATTGGGCACCACCTGAGCACCACCAGAACTTATAGCCATATTATCACGCGTAATGCTCTCCACGCTCGTGGGTATTACCAAATACAAATCCCGCAGGGCATAGAATGCATGATATCCAATCTCGGTAACACCGTCGGGAATTACTATTTCCGAAAGACCTGTTGACGAAAAAACGCCCGAACCTATTTTCCGCAGGCTGTGAGGCAGTCTGATCCCCGTCAATAAAGAATCACCTTCAAACGCGTAATCTTTTATCTCACTCACACCTTCAGGTATAACAATTGCCGTTAAGTAGTCGCATATTGCAAACGCATATTTACCAATGCTCTTTACGCCTGTCGGAATAGTATAGCTCGGCTGTATTTTATCTTTTGCGTAAGCGACAATTTCTGTCTTGTCCTTATTAAATACAACGCCGTCCACAGAGCAATAATTCGGGTTGTCTTTATCCACATTTATATTTAAGCTGCCGCACTCTATAAACGGATTTCCATCGATAGACAGCACACTTTTTGGTATTGTAACGAATTCAGCTCCCGTGCAACAGTAGAACGCGCCGTTCATTATACTTGTCACGCTCTCGGGTATGGTGATTTTCTTTATATCGGTACAGCCGTAAAATGTCCAGTTTTTTATGCATTCCGTTCCTTCGGGGATTTCCAAATCTGTGATAAGTTCACCGTCCAAGTACAGCTTTCCTGCCAATCTTGTAGGACTTGAACCGACATCAACAAAGTCAATTTCCATCCATTGCTCTAAATCCGTTATATAAACACCTTTTAATCCATAGCTTCTGCTAAATGCCATTGAGCCCACTTTTTTTATACTCGGAGGAATAGTAATGCCGGTTATGGACGAACATCTCTGAAATGCACCGTCACCGATTCCCGTCACCGGCAATCCTTCGATTTCCTCAGGAATAACAATGTCAACCGCTGCGCTGCTGTCACATTGTGTGATTGTAACGCCGGAGCCGTCTTCGTTTACTTCATAGTACAGCCATTCGCCGTATTTTTTTACTTCCGCGTTTGCGACGCACGGCATAAATGCGGAGAATACGGAAAATGTGAGCAGTATGGTTAAAATTCGTTTTTTCATTTTTTACCTCCGTAAAGTAAATTTGGGCGGGTGACCGCCCGTCAGTTATTATAACACATTTTCACGGATTTGCAATATAAATTTAAAAACAAATAAAAAAAGAGACGTATTATTCAATACGTCTCTTGCTTGTTAATATTTTCTTTTTACTATCATGTAGCAAATCCAATAGATAAGGCAGAAGCCGCAGACGGAATACGCGACTATGCTGCCCGCCGTGGTTAAGTTCATGGCGAAAAGCACGATAACCGCGATCGCGGCAAGGATTATGTATACCGCGAACGACAGCGAGCGCGCCTTTTCCATGAGCATGATATTGCGCTCGTCCGTCTCCGACACTTCCCTCTCGCGCAGTTTGTCGGGATTTTTCAAAAGGTAAACGCACCGTCCGAGCTGCACCGCGCCCGCCGCGACAAGCGCGATCCCGCACGCCGAAAGAGTGTCGCTTATTTGTTCGTTAAAAATTGTGATAAACCACATGGCGGCTCCTATCACAATGTAAAATATCATAAGATACATTCTTGTTTTTATTTTTTTCTCAAAATCCATTTTATTCGTCCTCCTCAAATATAAATATCTCCTCGATTTTTACGCCGAAAAAATTTGCAATTTTATGCGCGAGTAAAAGCGACGCGTTATATCGACCGTTTTCAAGCGATATTATCGTCTGCCGCGTTACGCCGACCGCTTTCGCAAGCTCCTCCTGCGTTATGCCTTTTTTCCGGCGCGCATCTTTTACCGCAACGATCACCTTGTCACCTCCATACTATATGTAAAATGCACTTTACATTTATAATATAGCATACAAAAAATAAAATGTCAAGTACATTTTACATTTTTATTTAAAAATTTTTTGGGGACACTAAAAAGGGGACACATAATTTTAGTGTCCCCTTTTGAATTATTCAGATTTACGGTCTTAATCCGAGACCGCCCTCAAGAGTTATCGTTTCGCCCGTCATATATTTAAAGTCGGGAGACGCAAGCTGCACGCACACTCTGCCGATTTCAAGCTCGGAGTCGCCAAAGTGTCCCATGGGCGGCATTTGCACGTTTTGCTTGAACGCTTCGGGGTACTCTTCCTCGAATTTCTCAAGCTGGGACGTCCACGCGAGGGGACATATAACATTGACGTTAACGCCGTCCTTCCCCCACTCCGTCGCGGCAACGCGCGAAAGACCGCGTATGCCTTCCTTCGCCGCGGCGTAAGAGCACTGACCGAAGTTGCCGAAAAGTCCCGCGCCCGAAGCGAAGTTTATAACCGAGCCTTTTGTCTTGACAAGATGCGGATAACACGCTTTCATATAATAAAACGTCGAGTACAAGCCGGAATACAGCGCGAGGTCAAATTGCTCGGTCGTATGGTCCGCGAGCGTCACTCCCGAAGCCGAAGCCTGGGCGTTGTTTATCAAAACATGAATACTGCCGAATTCCTCTATCGCGCGTTTTACAACGTTCTGCGCCGTAGCTTCGTTGTCCGAACCGGCACTTATATCGGCGGCGACGGGCAAGACCTTAATACCGTAGAGTTTTTCAAGCTCTTCCTTGGCGTCCGTGAGCTTTTTCACGTTTCGTCCCGTAATCACAAGGTTCGCGCCTTCTTTGGCGTATGCCGTGGCGATACCATATCCTATCGCTCCGCAGCCGCCGTTTTTCAGAGCGACATATCCCGCGCCCGTTATCAGAGCGGTTTTACCTTTTAAAAATCCCATGTTTATACTCCTCCTTTAATTTTATCTTGTCAATATTTTTCTTTTTTATTCTTCGCGTTATACGCCCGTACTGCCGAAGCCGCCGTTTCTTTCCCCGACGACATCGTCGTCGAATGTTATCCCGTATTCCACGAAAATCCCCTGACAGAAACCCGCGCCCTTATTCAGAAATACCGTTTTGTCCTCGTTTGTATCGTTCGTTATCTTACAAAATATGTGTCCCTCGTTGTCGCTTTGATAATAATCGCTGTCGATTATTCCGACCGTGTTGTTCATCTGCACGCGGAATTTAAAGCCGAGTCCGCTTCTCGGATACAGCTTCAGTACCCAGCCGTCGTTTATCCTTACGCGTATACCCGTAGGGATTTTTATCGTCGCGCCCGGCTTAAGCTCTATGCTCATCGGCGTATAAAAGTCGTAGCCCGCGGATCCCGCGGTCGCGCGCTTGGGCAGCTTGATATCGCTGTATATCTCCTCTATTCCGTCCGACGTACAAAACGTGTCGTTCCAATCTTTTTTAAACTGATCGAAGCTTACTTTTTCAAATTGTGCAACTCTTTGCATACATTTTCTCCTTATTTTACCGAAAGTACCGTTTTGCCGATCTCAAGGCTCTTTTTCACGTCTATTACCTTTTGATTCGAGCTGCCGCGCCACGGTATTGTGTTGTCTTTAAATTTTTCAACAAATTCACCGTCCACAAGCACGTCTACGTATTTCATAAACGGCAAATCCTTAATCTCCTGCCATTCGTAGCCGGTGTACAGCCATATGGTTTTGTTCGGGAAGGTCCTTGCGATCTCCTCGACAAGCGCGCCCGTATCGGCGCGGCTGCGCGTGTGCAGCGGATCGCCGCCGGAAATCGTTATGCCGGATATATAATTTTTCCCAAGCTCGTCAAAAATCTCTTTCTTGGCTGCGTCGTCAAACTCAAGACCGCCTTCTATGTCCCAGGTTACCGGATTATGGCAGCCCGGACATTTATGTTCACAGCCGGCGACCCACAGTACAACTCTGAGACCGTCGCCGTTAAGCATATCGTCCTTGGTTATATTGTGATAGCGCATTACATACTTTTCCTTTCCGCGATTTCCGCCATCTTCGCGGCGTTAAGCCTTGTGTCGCCCTTGACACGCGAGTATGACAAATAACCGTTCATTCTGTCTATCTTTGTGAGATTTCTGCTTCCGCATTTCGGGCATACATCCATGTCAAGCTCCTCATAACCGCAGTCGTCGCAGTACGAAAGAGAGAGGTTTACGCCCTCGTAGAAGCCCATATACATAGCGCGGCGCACAAGAGTGCGTATGGCGTCCTTGTTATAGCTTATCGGATATTTCACGTACTGTATCTTGCCGCCGTTGGAAAGCTCCCAGAAGCGTTTTTCGAGATCCTGTTTTTCTATCGGCGTGATATCCTCGGTCACGTGACAGTGGAAACTGTTCGAAACGTATTCTCTGTCCGACACGTTTTCTATCACGCCGTACTTTTTACGGAACTGCGTTACCTGAAGTCCGCACAGCGACTCCGCGGGAGTGCCGTATATGGCGTAAAGCTTGCCGTCCTCCTTCTTGAAGCGCGTAATTTCATCGTTTATATGTTCGAGCGTCTTTATTGCAAATTCTCCGTCCTCAACGAGCGAGTGCTTGTTGTACAGCTGCTGAAGCTCGTTAAGAGCGGTGATACCGAAGGACGCGGTCGCGCTTTTTAAAAGCGGCTTGATTTTGTCGTGTATGCCGAGATGACCTCCGTAAAATCCGCCTTCGCAGTACGCGAGAGGATTCGTCGAGGCGCGCATTTCACCCAAGTAATCATACGTTCTTAAATGAAGCTGGCGTATCAGATTTAAATAATAGTCGAGGACTTCAAAGAACGGCTTGTTCTCCTGCTGGGATTTCGCGAGTATCATAGGAAGGTGAAGTGATACCGCGCCTATATTAAATCTTCCGACGAATACGGGCGTATCGTTTTCGTCCGCAGGCTCTATACCTCCGCGCTCGTACCAGGGCGACAAAAACGCGCGGCAGCCCATCGGCGAAATTATCTTGCCGTATTTTTTGTACATGGACGGAACATATCCCTCTCCCGTAAGGCTCAGCCAGTCGGGGTACATCGTTTTCGACGAACATTCTATACCCGCTTCAAAAACATCCTCAAGCGGTTTACCTTCTCCGTGAAGCTCCTCGTCGTACAAAAATACGATTTTCGGGAAAAGTACGGGTTTTTTATGTCCTTCCTTACCCTGACCGTTCTTGCGGACGTTGAGCATGGATATGGACGCCAGCTTTGCAAATCTGCCGGTACCCGTGCCTATGGTCACGGTGATAAACGGATAGTCGCCGCGGCTCGAAGAAACGGAATTGAATTTATATTCCCAGCCCTGGAAGCCCTGTTCAAAATCACGCTTTACGTCCGCGAGGGCGACCTCCTCCGCTTTTTCTCTCGTAAGCCCGAGCTGCGTATACTTATTTATATATTTTTCATACGATTTTTCCGCGTAAGGCTCCAAAATCAAATCCGCGCTCGGGACCGTAAATCCTCCGTACTGCTGCGACGCTGCGGAAAGAACGATGTCTCCTATAACGTCGAAAGCGGTGTCGAGGGTCTTCGGCTCGTTATACCAAAGATTTCCCATTTCAAAACCGCCCGAAAGGACGTTCTGCACGTCAAAAAGACAGCAGTTCATCGTATCGCGGCGAGCCGACATATCGTGTATATATATGTAGCCGTCGCGGCACGCCTGCAATTCCTCAGTCGTGAGGAAGAATTTTTTGTAAAGCTCCTTATTGAGCTGATTGAATATAAGACTTCTCTTGGTCGATACAAGCGCGCTGTCCGTGTTTGAATTCTCCTTGTCGCCTATGTACATTATGGACTGGCTTTTTTTGTAAACCTCGTCGAGCATCTGAACAAAATCCTGCTTGTAATTTCTGTAATCGCGATAGCTCTTCGCAACCTTCGGATTAACTCTTTCGAGCGCGCCCTCGACGATGTTGTGCATTTCGGAAATCTGTATTTCCTCCTTGCCCGTTTTCTTCGCTTCGTCCTCTACAAATTTACATATAAAATCCAGTTCGTCGTCCGTAAACTTTACGAGCGCGCGGAACGCGGATTTGTTTACCGCAGCGACTACCTTCTGCACGTTGAATTGTTCTTTTGTGTTATCTTTTTTTACAACCTTCATTTTTTCCTTCACACCCCTCATAATATAAATATATTATACAAACCACTATATCTTGTGTCTTTTGAATCCGTTTTTTTATTATAGCACCCAATATCTGTTTTTGCAATTACAAGGCTGTTATCTGTTTTTTACAACAATGTTACAGTTTTGTTTCCCGCGGGTACGCCGAGGTAATATTTATTCGCCGAAGCAAATTTTACATGGCTAACGTATAAAAATTTGAAGATAATATATACTATCTTAATTAAAGTCCCGGAGGAATATTTATGAAACTGCTTGTTAAATCAACATATCTTTTTATATTCGGCATTTACGCCGATCTGTCCAAAAGAAGGTTCGATCTGCTTATGGACAGGGCGATAAGAAGCGGCGGCGACATTTCCTCTCCGTCGCTTACAAGACTTTCCAACCGCTGCTGCGCGCTTTACGAGCGTTTTCTGGATTATGAAAAGAGCATCAAAGCCGACATGACGCGTCAAAAATCTCGCTGTAAAATATAAATATCGTCCAATTGTGCAATTTCATTAAAAGACGATAAAAAAAATCGTGCAAGTTTTTTTTGTTATTTCTTGATTTTACGGCGTGAAAGTGGTATTATATAGATATGTATATAAAATACAGTAAGAAGTCATAAAAAACACTTCTTAGACAAATAAATCAAGAGGAGGAATTTTTCCGATGGCAAGAAAAATGAAAACCATGGACGGTAACAACGCCGCCGCTTACGCGTCATACGCGTTTACGGACGTCGCTGCTATCTATCCTATCACACCATCATCAACCATGGCTGAAGTAACTGACAAGTGGTCGGCTGCCGGTCAGAAAAACATTTTCGGACGTACGGTAAAGGTTGTTGAGATGCAGTCAGAGGCCGGCGCGGCAGGCGCGGTTCACGGTTCTCTTACTGCCGGCGCGCTCACAACTACATACACGGCGTCACAGGGTCTTTTGCTCATGATCCCGAATATGTACAAAATCGCCGGCGAGCAGCTTCCGTGCGTATTTAACGTATCTGCAAGAGCACTCGCTTCGCACGCGCTTTCAATCTTCGGCGATCATCAGGACGTTATGGCGTGCCGTCAGACGGGCTTTGCTATGCTCGCTTCGACAAATCCGCAGGAGGCTATGGATCTCGGCGCGGTAGCTCATCTGTCAACAATAAAGGCAAAGATCCCGTTTATCCATTTCTTTGACGGTTTCAGAACGTCGCACGAATATCAGAAGGTAGCATGCTGGGATTATGCCGAGCTTGCTGAAATGCTCGACTGGGACGCATTGAACGACTTCAGACGCAAGTCGCTTAACCCCGAGCATCCGGCTCAGAGAGGTACGGCGCAGAATCCCGACGTATTCTTCCAGGCAAAAGAAGCTTCAAACAAGGCTTATGAAGCCGTTCCCGACATCGTTCAATCGTACATGGATAAGGTCAACGAAAAAATCGGCAGCGACTACAAGCTCTTTAACTATTACGGCGCGCCCGACGCCGATGAAGTGATCATCGCTATGGGCAGCGTTTGCGACACGATTTCGGAAACCGTGGATTATCTGAACGCAAACGGCAGAAAAGTAGGTCTTATAAAGGTAAGACTTTACAGACCCTTCTCCGCTAAGCATCTTGCCGAAGCAATTCCTTCGACCGTTAAAAAGATAAGCGTTCTTGACAGAACGAAGGAACCCGGTTCGATCGGCGAGCCTTTGTACCTCGACGTTGTTGCCGCTCTGCGCGACACAAAGTTCGAGAACGTTCCCGTTTACACGGGTCGTTACGGTCTCGGCTCAAAGGATACGACTCCGGCTCAGATCATCGCGGTTTACAAGAATACGGAAAAGAAGAGATTTACGATCGGTATCGAGGACGATGTTACGCATCTTTCGCTGCCTATCGACGAAAATCCCGACACGACGCCCGAAGGAATCACAAGCTGTAAGTTCTGGGGTCTCGGCGCGGACGGTACGGTCGGAGCGAACAAGAACTCCGTCAAGATCATAGGCGACCACACGGATATGAACGTTCAGGCGTACTTCGACTACGATTCAAAGAAATCGGGCGGTCTTACATGTTCGCACCTGCGTTTCGGCAATCCGAAAATCACATCGACATATCTTATCAACAAAGCCGATTTTGTCGCCTGCCATAAGGCTTCATACATCAGACAGTATGACATGGTATCCGACATCAAGCCCGGCGGCGTATTCCTTTTGAACTGTTCATGGGACGCGGACGAGCTTGAAACTCACCTTCCCGGTCAGGTTAAAAAGTATATTGCTGACAATAACATTCAGTTCTATACTATCGACGGCGTTAAAATCGGTAAGGAGATCGGTCTCGGAAACAGAATAAACACCGTATTGCAGTCGGCATTCTTCAAGCTTTCCAAGATCCTTCCCGAAGAGGACGCAATAAAGTATATGAAGGACGCCGCTACGGCTTCCTATTCGAAGAAGGGCGACGCGATCGTTAAAATGAATCACGACGCGATCGACGCGGGCGCGCAGCAGGTCGTAAAGGTAGACGTTCCCGAAAGCTGGAAGAACGCGGAAAGCGAAGATCTCTCGATCAAACATTCCGGCGAGGGCAAGCTTATCGACTACGTTAACAACGTTCTCGTTCCCATAAATCAATTCCGCGGAATGAAGCTCCCCGTTTCGACGTTCGAAGCTTATCAGACGGGAGAAGTTCCCCTCGGCTCGTCGGCATTCGAAAAGAGAGGTATTGCCATCGACGTTCCCGTTTGGAACAATGAGACATGTATTCAGTGCGGTAACTGTTCATATGTATGTCCGCACGCTTGTATACGTCCGGTAGTCCTTACCAAAGAGGAGCTTGACAACGCTCCCGAAGGAATCAAGTATCAGAACGCTATGCAGCTTGACGGATACTACTATGCAATGGCTGTATCGGTTTACGACTGTACAGGCTGCGGAAGCTGCGCAAACGTATGTCCCGTGAACAACGCAGGCAAGAAGGATCCCGCTCTCGTTATGAAACCGTTCGACGAGAACATGGACGAGCAGAAGAATTACGATTATCTCGTAGATCTTGCGGATAAGCAGGAGGTCCTTGATAAATTCAAGATATCGACGGTTAAGGGCAGCCAGTTTAGAATGCCTTATCTCGAATTCTCGGGAGCCTGCGCCGGCTGCGGCGAAACACCTTACGCAAAGCTCGTTACACAGCTTTTCGGAGACAGAATGTATATCGCCAACGCAACGGGCTGCTCGTCGATTTGGGGCGGTTCCTCGCCTTCCACGCCGTACACGGCAAACTCGGAGGGACACGGTCCCGCATGGGCAAACTCGCTCTTTGAGGATAACGCGGAATACGGTCTCGGTATGTTTATAGCTCAGGATACGCTGAGAAAAGCAAATATTGCGAGACTTGAGAAGATCGCCGAGGATAACGCGGACGTTAAACCCGTAATCGATAAATTTATCGAGACAAAGGACGACGCGGACGCAAACAAGGTCGCAACGGACGAGCTTCTTAAAGCAATCGCGAACATCAACAGCGAGGAAGCCAAGAATGTCATCGCCGACAAGGAATATCTGTCGAAGAAGTCATGCTGGATATTCGGCGGCGACGGCTGGGCTTACGATATCGGTTTCGGCGGCGTTGACCACGTTCTTGCTTCCGGCGAGGACGTAAACGTACTCGTATTCGATACCGAAGTTTATTCCAATACCGGCGGTCAGTCGTCAAAGGCTACGCCTACGGGCGCGATCGCTCAGTTTGCCGCTGCCGGTAAAGAGGTCAAGAAAAAGGACCTTGCCGCTATCGCAATGAGCTACGGCTACGTATATGTCGCTCAGGTTGCCCAGGGTGCAGATCAGAACCAGCTTTTGAAGGCTCTTATAGAAGCGGAAAGCTATCACGGTCCGTCGCTCGTAATCGCTTATGCTCCGTGTATCAACCACGGAATCAAGGGCGGTATGAGTATTGCTCAAACCGAGGAGAAGAAAGCGGTTCAGGCAGGATACTGGCACTTGTTCAGATTCGACCCGAGACTTGCTCTTGAGGGCAAGAATCCGTTCCAGCTCGATTCCAAGGCTCCGACGATGGATTATGAGGACTTTATCATGGGCGAAGTTCGTTACAACTCGCTTGCACGTTCCAATCCCGAAAGAGCGAAGGAATTGTTTGCAAAGGCTAAAAAGAACGCGGAAGAAAAGTACGCGCATCTCGTTAAGCTTGCGGAATAATCAAAGCAGTAAAAGAGCGTATCAAATGATACGCTCTTTTTTACTGTTTAAATTGATTTATAATGTATAAAACTCTTGAATTTTCGATAAAATTATGATAGTATTGTTTTGTATCTATTCAACTCGGGGCTGTAATGGTTTCGACGGGGATGATGAATTCCGAGAAGCGAGTAGCGATGAGCACCGCTTTAACAGGCTCAAACCTTAAATATAAACGCTAACAATAACGAATTAGCTTACGCTGCCTAATTGCGGCGTGTGTTCCCTCGGCGTTACCGCGCCGCCGAACGGAGCATCATATTTAAGCGGTGAACGTGAGTTAAGGATCGTCCCGTCCTTTTCCATGACCTTTGGGACTACCGCTCGTATAGCCTTGGTTATGGGGCAGTACGCGCGGGAATCAACATCATAACCTGCACTCGGAGAAGCTTGGACGGATTTGTTTTCGGACAGGAGTTCGATTCTCCTCAGCTCCACCAGACCGCGAAGTGTCGAACTCGGTTTTATAAGAAATACGTTCGCACTCGCAATAAAAATAGAGAACGGTCTTTAATGGC
>CANQJC010000020.1 GCA_947624165.1 uncultured Clostridia bacterium | reverse complement strand
CGGCGTACCTTATCGTCCCAATAATCGTAGTGAGCGAATCGTCTCAGACTTGCTTCAACGCCGCCTATAAGCAGCGGCATATCCGAGCCGAACGCTTCCCTTATTCTGTTGCAGTATACGATCGTTGCCCTGTCAGGGCGCATACCCCATTTGCCGCCCGGAGCATACATATCGTCTCGGCGGCGTTTTTTCGATACGGTATAGTGATTTACCATGCTGTCTATATTCCCCGCGCTGACAAGCGTTGCAAGTCTCGGTCTCCCCATACGCGTAAAATCATCGAGACTTCTCCAGTCGGGCAGAGCTATTATCCCTACTCTGTATCCGTGATTTTCGAGTACGCGCGATATTATCGCGTGACCGAAGCTGGGATGATCAACATACGCGTCGCCGACGACGTAAAGAAAATCAAGCCTGTCCCAACCGCGCTTTTTCATATCCTCGGCGCATATCGGGAGAAAGTCATTCTTCGTCATACTCGTCTTCCTCCGGCAGCGCGGCAAAATCGGCGTGAGTTACAAGAACATCTCTCGGTTTCGAGCCGTTCGCGCCTGAAATGATACCGCGCATTTCCATTTGGTCAATGATCCTTCCCGCACGGGAATATCCCACTCCGAGACGCCGCTGTATCATGGACGTTGAGATTTTACCCAAGCTTACGGCAAGTTCTATCGCTTCCGGCAGCAGCGCGTCGCCGTCTTCCTCCGTATCAGGCGTAACGCCGTTTTCGCCGGACGCGTGACGTTCTATTTCTTCTTCAAGATCCTCGCTGTAATGCGTATCGCCCGAATTTTCCTTTATAAAATCAACTACCGATTCAATTTCCGAATCAGTGACATACGCGCCTTGGACGCGTATCGACGCACGTGCACCCGCAGGGTGATAAAGCATATCTCCCATTCCAAGGAGCTTTTCCGCGCCGCCCTTGTCGATGATCGTGCGGCTGTCGACCTGACTGGATACCGCAAAGGCGATCCTCGACGGAACGTTCGCCTTTATAAGACCCGTGATCACGTCTACCGACGGACGCTGCGTAGCGATTATGAGGTGTATTCCCGCAGCGCGCGCAAGCTGGGTAAGCCGAACTATGTAATCCTCCACTTCCTTCGCCGCGACCATCATTAAGTCGGCAAGCTCGTCAATGATAATTACGATTTGCGGAACCTTGTCGCCGCCCTTGCTTTCAATCAGTTTGTTATACGATTCAAGCTTTCTCACGCCTGTTTCTTTAAAAAGCTCATATCGGCGCATCATTTCCGACACCGCCCAATTGAGCGCGCCGGCGGCTTTTTTCGGGTCGGTCACGACGGGAATAAGCAAATGCGGTATACCGTTATACACTCCAAGCTCGACGACCTTCGGATCTACCATTATAAGACGTACCTCTTCGGGCGAAGCGTTAAACAAAATACTCATAATTATTGTATTTATGCATACGCTTTTACCCGAGCCTGTCGCTCCGGCTATAAGCACGTGCGGCATTTTCGCAATATCGCCTATTACGACGTTACCGCCTATATCCTTGCCGAGCGCGACTGTAAGCTTTGATTTTGCTTTCTTAAACTCATCCGACGTAAGCATTTCGCGTATGGAAACGCTGGCTACCTTTTTGTTGGGAATTTCCACGCCGACAGCCGCTTTCCCCGGTACCGGCGCGACAAGTACGGTCGACACCGCGAGATTAAGAGCGATATCGTCCGCAAGACCTACGATTTTTGACAGCTTCACGCCCGTATCGGGAGAAATTTCGTAACGCGTAACGGTGGGTCCCTGAGTAACCTGCATAAGCTTCGCCTTAACGCCAAAATCGTCAAGCACGGAGATAAGCTTTTCCGCTGTACGGCGCATTTCCTCACGCTTGTCGCCCGACGTCGCCGACACCGTATTCAGCAGTTTGATCGGCGGCTTGACATATTGTATTACGGGAGCTTCGATAGCCTTGTTAAACTCTTCGTTGTAACGCTCCTTTTCCTTTTCGGATATACTGCTTGCCTTTTCTTTTTTTGCCGCTTCCTCCTTGACGGGTGCCTCGTTATCGCCGTCCGGCCTGTCTGTCGGTTCGTCAAAGGAAAACACCTCGTCTATACCGTTCGAGAAGGGTTCGTTCGCGGGTACTTTTTCCGGCTTTTGTTTATCCTTTTTCTTATTTTTTTTCTGATATTCTATATCATTGGCAAAATCCTCGGCGGCGTCGAGAATATTCGTTACGGCGCGTTTCTCGTTCTCAGGATAATATTCGCCGCCTTCATCGCCGTTTTCGTCGTCGCCGTACTCGTAATATTTGTCCTTCGCCGACTCGTACAGTCTGCGTATACCGCCCGCGACCTCCGCAAAAATCGAAACGTTCGATATCAGGCTCGCGAGAATAATAAGCGTAAGTATAAGTATTATATACGATGCGACTTTTTGTACCATGCTTTCAAGAAATACCGAAACGCACGCGCCGAGAAAGCCGCCGCCCGCGTAATTCTCATATCCGTAGACGAAAGCGTAGCTTATGGTATTGTCAAGCGCGAGGTTGATTATAGAGCTTACGTTTAAAAGGGCAAGAAACGAAAGCCCTGTTTTTATCCAGAACTTTTTTATATCCTTCGTATTGACAAGATAAACCGTTACGCCGGCAAGAAGCACGGGAACAAAGAAGCCGCATATGCCGAACATTCCGCACAGTGCCTTCTTGACCGCAGTATTGACGATCCCAACGCCGCCGTTTTCGAGATACATAAATACCGAAACAAGAAGCGTAAGAACGATCATTGATATTATATATGTCGGTAAGTGGTTTCTTTCCTGTTTCTTACCGCGCGACACGGTTTTTTTTGTGGTTTTTTTCTTTTTGGTCGCCATAAAACCTCGCCCTTCGTCTATTTGTTGATCCTAACATATTTATCAGTATAGCACATTTCCGCAAAAAATTCCATACTTGTTATCAGATTGTAATATTATTGTCCATAAGATGATTTATAACCTCGGTTTCCGTAAGCGTTTTCGTTATTTTTCCGTCGCTGTCCGTAAGATATACAACATTATACCGCCGCGCGGAGAAGCGCGAAGCTATTTCCCGCGGCGTTGAATCCTCGTCCGCAAGTATGTGGCATACTCTCCGTCTGTTTTTTCTTTTGCCGAACATCATTCCGCGCACAAAATCGACGTCGTATTTTTCCGATTGAGTAAACATATTTCCCATAATAAGCGACGCGAACAAAAGCAGCGAAAAATTGAATCCCGATTTTACAAACACATACGCGCCCATAGCAGCCAACCCGAACGAAATTACCGCGCTCACACATCTCATTACGCCGTATGCTCTTCTGTATCCGAGAAAATCGATTAATATTCGCCGCAGTATTATACCTCCGTCCAGAGGTATCGCGGGAAGCATATTCATTAGGAACAGCATTATATTGCTTATATAAAACATTCTGAATATCTCGTAATTATATCTCTTGCATATAAAAGCGGCGCAAAGCGCGATAAGCGCGTTCAAAGCCGGTCCGCTGATATACAGGATCACTTCGTCGGCGAGAGAGCGAACGATTTTATTTTTCAGTCTGAGGTTTACTCCGAACGGATAAAAGGCAATATATTCCACTTTCAGTCCTATACATACCGCCGCCGCACAATGAGCAAGCTCGTGCAGCAGCATTACCGCATAGGTTATATAGAATACGGACGGATAATGCAGAAGAATACATACCGAAAACATCGCAACGGTAAGCGCGTGTATTCTGACATATTCCGTAAGCTTTATCAAATAAGACACCTCCCCCTTTTATTATGTATATGTCCAAAAAAATAAAAACAGTACGCGTAAATATGAAATACGCGTACTGTTTTTTAGTTATCTTCCGTTGTAGAACGCCTTATAAGCTCTGTATGCCATATAAACGTCGCTCTTTGCCGTCACCTCAAACGGCGAGTGCATTGAAAGCACCGGCACGCCGCAGTCTATAACGTCCATATTGAGATTCGCCACATACTGCGCGATCGTTCCGCCGCCGCCTTGGTCGACCTTTCCAAGCTCGCCCGTCTGCCATACAACTCCGTCCTCATCGAGAATTTTTCCTATTTCATATACAAATTCGGACGACGCGTCCGACGAGGACGATTTACCGCGCGCGCCGGTATATTTCATGACGGCAATACCGCCGCCGGCAAACGACGCGTTACGTTTTTCGCTCACATTCTCGTAATTCGGGTCAAGCGCGGCACCGACATCCGAGGAAAGGCACGCTGAATTGGCGATTACCTCGTTGTAATCGGTCACGCCGCACTTGCCCGTAAGCTTTTCTATTATTTCGGCAAGCGTCATCGGGAAAAACGCGCTGAGCATACCCGTATTCCCCTCGGAACCTATCTCTTCTTTATCGACGAGTATCGCGAGCGCGGTTCGTTTTGGAGCGTTTACCGAGAAAATACCCTTAAGTGTCGTAAAGGCGCATACTCTGTCGTCTTGTCCGTATGCTCCGATGAAGCTCTCGTCGAATCCTATATTTCTCGCTTTAAATGCGGGTACGATCTCGATCTCCGCGCTGAGGAAAGAGCTTTCGGTCACGTTATATCTCTCATTAAGTATTTTTAAAATTCCGAATTTGACCTTTTCCTTTACGTCGTCGTCGCCGATTGGCATTCCGCCGATAAGTACGTTGAGATTTTCGCCTTCTATGCCGTCGGCAAGCTTCTTGGACATCTGATCCTTCGCTAAGTGCGGCAGAAGATCGGTTATGCAAAATACGGGGTCGCTATCGTTTTCTCCTATACAAAGCGTTATTTTTTGTCCGTCGCGCGTATAGATCACTCCATGGATAGACAGCGGTATGGTCGTCCATTGATATTTTTTTATTCCTCCGTAGTAGTGCGTTTTCAGAAGTGCCATACCGTTGCTTTCGTAAAGCGGATTCTGCTTAAGATCGAGTCTCGGCGAATCTATATGCGCTCCGACGATATTTATACCGTTCTTTATGTCCTCGCTTCCTATTACGGTCAAAAGAATATTCTTGCCGCGGTTGATCTTATACAGCTTATCTCCGCACTTTATTTTTTCAACGTCGTCAATATTTACGAAGCCCTCCTTTTCAGCCATTTCGATCGCCTTCGCGACACATTCGCGTTCCGTCTTTCCCTCGTCCAGAAATTCGCGGTATTCGTCGCATAATCCGAGCATATCCTTTTTCTCGGCGTCGCTCATTTTTTCATAGGCGTTTTCTCTTTTGTAACTCAGTTCGTCAAATAATTCCTTGTCCGTCATTTTGATTACCTCCATAGCTTTATAATACTATTCTAACATAAATATATAAATTAGTCCACTGTTTATACAAATTCGAAAAAAAATTTTTATTGATTTTGTACAAACTTACTTTATTGTAATTGCTAAGATAGGGATAATGTGGTATAATATTTGTATGGATTTGCAATATAAGAACAATGATCTGATCGTCACGGGATTGCGGGATTTCAACCTTGATCATATATTTGACTGCGGTCAATGCTTCAGGTTCAATGCCGTGGACGAACAAACCTATATCGGCGTTGCCAAGGGCAAGGCACTTAAAATTTCCCAAAGCCGCGACACGGTCACATTTTATGAAACGACCGAGGAGGATTTTCGTTCCGTATGGTTCGATTACTTTGATTTGGGCCGCGATTACGGCGAAATCAAAAAAACACTGTCCCGCGACAGCGTAATGAAGAAAGCCGTGTCCTACGGAGACGGAATACGAATATTAAACCAGGAGCTATGGGAGACTGTCGTTTCGTTTATAATCTCCGCAAGCAACAATATCCCAAGGATCAAAGGGATAATAGAGCGTTTCTGTCACGCCTTCGGGAATAAAACAGAATATATGGGAAATACATATTATTCCTTCCCCGACGCCGAAACGGTCGCATCGCTGACGTGCGCCGATTTATCGGTAATACGCGCCGGATACAGGGATAAATATATTATTGACGCGGCGTTGAAATTCAGCAACGGCGAATTGAGCGACGAATATATCCGCTCACTCTCCACTCTCGACGCTAAGAAAGCTTTGATGAGCATAAAAGGGGTCGGAAATAAGGTAAGCGACTGTATTCTGCTTTTCGGGCTGTGCCGCGCCGACTCTTTCCCCGTAGACGTATGGATAAAAAGAATCATGGAGTATTGTTATTTCGGCTCTGAGCAAAGCATAGACACGATCTCACGCTTTGCCGCCGAACGGTTCGGTCCTCTGGGCGGTTTTGCTCAACAATACCTCTTCTTCTACGCAAGGGAAAATAAAATCGGAATATCCTGATCCCGTCTGCCCGCGGGCAGGGCTTGCCGTAAAATTCGGGCGGAAAGGAAAATGTAAAATGCTTGTTGATTTAAAACGAACGGTAGCGTATATATGCCCCTTCTGCTCCAATATTTCGTCAAGGGTACTTTCTGTATTCAACTTCTCCGGCACCGACAGAATACAGCTTATATGCCCGACGCATAACTGTCATGAAGTGTGCGTAAACATCACGCAGAAGAGCGACCGCTATAAAATCGACGTGGAATGTCCTCTTTGCGGCGAACGCCACACCTACTCGATATCGAGAGACAGCTTCTGGCACAAGAAAATAATAACGTACAAATGCCCCGCGGCGGGGATAGATATATTTTTTGCAGGCGGCGAGAAGGACGTTGAAAAAAAGCTCTGCGAAAGCACCGAGCTTTATCCCGAAGCTCTTGAGGAGCTTTACGAGGAGGATGAGGACGAGTCGTTCAACCTTCTGTATATGATCATCGAACGTCTGCATAAACTCAAGGACCGCCGCCGTATTTCGTGCGTATGCGGTCACGAGGACGTTGATTTTAACATAATAAACGGCAACATAATCCTCACCTGCGCGAGATGTAAAAAATCGAAGCTTATCGAGACGAGCGAAGAAACGCTTACGCGGCTTCTCAACGCCCATGCGATAATAATCGGCGACTGAAATAAAAAATTATATTTATTTAATAAATTTAAGGAGGAATAAAAAATGTTAGTATCGGCAACGGAAATGTTGAATAAAGCGGTGGCGGGCAAATACGCCGTAGGTCAGTTCAACATAAACAACCTGGAATGGACAAAGGCTATACTGGCTACCGCCCAGGAAAATAATTCGCCCGTAATTTTGGGAGTATCGGAGGGCGCGGGCAAATATATGACGGGATTTAAAACCGTGGCGGCTATGGTAAAGGCTATGATAGGAGAAATGAACATAACCGTCCCCGTGGCTCTGCATCTCGACCACGGAACATACGAGGGCTGCTATAAATGTATCGAAGCGGGATTTTCTTCCGTTATGTTTGACGGCTCGCACTTCCCCATAGAGGAAAATGTCGAAAAAACAAAAGAGCTCGTAAAGGTGTGCCATGAAAAGGGCATCTCGATAGAAGCGGAGGTAGGCTCTATCGGCGGCGAAGAAGACGGCGTGATAGGCGCAGGTGAAATCGCAGACCCGAACGAATGTAAAAAAATCGCAGATCTCGGCGTCGATTTTCTCGCGGCGGGTATAGGCAATATCCACGGAAAATATCCCGAAAATTGGAAGGGACTTGATTTCGACGCGCTTGCCAAGACCAAAGAGCTTATCGGAGAGTTACCTCTCGTACTTCACGGAGGTACGGGGATCCCCGCCGATATGATCAAAACAGCCATATCTCTCGGCGTTGCGAAAATAAACGTAAACACAGAGTGCCAGCTTTATTTCCAGGAAGCCACAAGAAAGTACATCGAAGAGGGTAAGGATCTTCAGGGCAAGGGCTTCGATCCAAGAAAGCTGCTCGCCCCCGGAACCGAAGCGATAAAGGTTATCGTAAAAGAAAAAATGGAGCTTTTCGGCTCGGTAAATAAGGCGTGATTTTAGTAATTTCCTCACACCCCTCGTCATAATATTTGATGAGGGGTGTGTTTTTATGATAAATAAGATGAAAACCTTTTGTACGGTTATTTTCGTATCTGTTCTCTACTGCGTCATTCTCGGAGTGCTTTTCGACAACATATCGACCGTACCTGTTTTTTCACCCGACAGCGAAGGTGAATCTATCCCGCTCCCAATCATTATGTATCACAGCGTAATAAAAGATGAAAGCCGTTCGGGAATGTACGTCATAACCCCGGACACGCTCAAAAAAGACATAGAGTATCTTCACGCAAACGGCTACACGTTCATATCGGCGTCCGAACTTATAGATTATGCCGAAAACGGCGGCGTAATGCCGAAGAAGCCCGTCATGCTCACGTTTGACGACGGCTTTTACAACAATTACGGCTACGTAAAGCCGCTGCTGGAAAAGTGCGACGCAAAAGCCGTAATTTCCGTTGTCGGCAGTTACACCGACGAATTTTCCGAAAGTAATATCGCAAATTTAAGCTACGGTTACCTGCGCTGGAGCGACATATACGACCTGTTTCTGTCGCCGCGTATCGACGTCGGCAACCATTCGTATAACTTTCATTCCATGGACAACGGACGAAAAGGCGCGGGACGCAATTACGGCGAAACGGACGAGGAATATAAAAATATATTCTATGAAGATACGAAAAAGGCGCAGGACAGATTTATGGAAAAAACAGGCTTCTCGCCGATAATATACACGTATCCGTTCGGCGAATACGACGAGATAAGCACCGACGTGCTAAAGGAAATGGGATTTAAGATGAGCCTTACCTGTACGGAAGGCATAAATTATATAAAGCCTTATTCCGAATCGTTGTTTTTGCTGAAAAGATACAATCGACCGAGCGGTATCGGCTCGGAGGAATTTTTCGAAAAGATATCGGAATAAAGCAAAAGGGGCTTCAAATTATTTGAAGCCCCTTGTTATTATTTATCCTTATTTTTCAGCGCGTAATATTCAACGGACGCGTATTTTTTAAGATACTCGGAATCCTCTGTCGAGTTGCGTTCCCAAACACCGTTTTTGTTGTAATGTCCCATAACGTTTATTTGCGGGATCTCGCCGCTTATCTGAGATGTGAAACCTCCTATCGAGGTCTTCGGCAGCTTTGCCGTATCGAGTATAAGATTGGCAAGATAATTCGGGCTTGTTTTTATAAGGCTCGTATCCTTTGATTTGTCGTCGTCATCGTCGTCATCGTCGTCCGAATCCTTTTTTACGTCCGTGCCGCTTTCAATATCATAATTCGCCCAAATCACAAAAGGAACCTTATATCGTCTTTGCAATTCCTCGCCCGTCAGCTCCGATATTTGTTTGCCGTAAAGCTCCTCGTAAAACTGTTGTTCCACCGCCGGCTGATGGTCGCCGAACATGACTACAATGGTTTTTTCATCAAATCCCTTAAGGAAATTTACGAGTTCTCCAAACGCTTCGTCGCTCTCTTTTATAAGAGATAAATACTGCTCCGTTTCCTTGTAATGACCCTGCATATCCGACAATGTCACCGTCGGGAATTCCGCGCCGCCGTAGGTGTAGCCGCCGTGGTTCTGCATGGTTACATTGAAGATAAACATTTTTTTATTCTTTTCTTTATCCTCAAGCTCTTTACGTATTCCGTTGAAAACCGTTTTGTCGCTTATATAGTATCTGACATACTCCCATTCCTCCTCGGGAATAACGTCGTCAAAATTGTCAAGACTGATAAATTTATCGAATCCCATGAGGTCGTATACCTTTTTTCTGTTCCAGCAGCGCGCATAGTACGGATGAATAGCTTCCGTTTTATATCCGAGCGACGACAGATGCGCCGGCAGAGAAAAATCATATTCCTTGGACGCGTACTGAAGATACGGCGCGGAACCGTTTGGAAGCAATCCCATAGAAAGACCCGTGAGAAACTCGAATTCAGTATTGCAGGTATATCCTCCGAAGGGCGAAACGAGGAGCTCGCCCTTTATTGTGTTTTTATTCATGTCGTGTATAAACGGCATATAATCCTCGCTCGTTTTGAAATCCCCGACGCTTTTCAAATCCGCGAAGCTCTCGTTCATTATTACTATAATGTTCGGAGAATCCTCGTTAGCCTTCTCGGAGCCGTTATCGGCGTCGAGCAAAGCCCGCGCTTCCGCGGGGTCGTAGCCTTCTGGCTTATGCAGTATCATTTTACGCACGTTTATGTAAAAGCTGTAAAGCGTGCCGTGCGTATTATTAGCGTGATATTGGTCGAAAACGTCCATTTCGCTGTACGTATAGTCCGTTAAACCGAGCGACAGCATAAACACGCCTACAAACAAAATCGAGACCGAGGGCAGGATTATATTTTTAAATTTAAACGAAAACTTAAACGAAAATTTCGCCGAAAGAGCGATCACAAGCGCGGCGATAACCGTAGCGGCAACGATCGGATACTGCATTTCAAAGCTGTAATTTTCCATGACCTGCGCCGCCGTGCCGATAGCAAGAAAATCCCCCGGTATAAGGGGCGTACCGCGAAGTATGTTTACGACAAAGCTTGCGAGATTAAAAAGATACGATACGACAACCGTCACTATCGAGCTTATACGCATACTGCGGGTCACAGCCATGGCGACCGCCATAATGCACGAATAAAAGAGGATATTTATAAAGTATATCCCGAACGAATATTCCGGCGCGCCAGAAAGTATCATGGCGATCTGCATACAGAAAAAAGGCGTCAGGGCAAATATTGCCACGGAAATTATCTTGTGCAGTCTTTCGGAAATATCAAAATCGGCTACGACAAGTCCCCAGAAGCCAATAACAAGAACATATGATGTGATATACAAAAAATAATCAAACGTATCGTCGCTGCTGCGGAAAAGCTCCGTATTTACGCTGATAAACGTCCACAGGGCGAGCGAAAAAATACTTCCCAAAAGTATCCACGGCCATTTTCTGAGTTTAATCATCTTCTTATTTCTCCTTAACTGCCTCGATTGCTTTTTGCAGCTGCAAATCATCCTCGCGCGGTATTGTCGTCGCGTAAGCGTCCTTGTACTCTTCCGACGGTTCGCATATTATATCCGGCTCTATTCCTATATCGTGTATGCACACGCCGTTGGGCGTGTAATATTTGGCGGACGTGACCGAGAGCCCGGACCCGTCGAAGAACGGTATAACGTCCTGTACAATACCCTTTCCGTATGTTTTGGTTCCGACCGTGACCGCTCTGCCGTAATCCTTCAGCGCGCCCGTCAGCACCTCCGACGCGCTCGCGCTGTTCCCGTTTACAATTACAGCCAACGGCATGTCGGTAAATTCCGCGTCGGACGAAAAATACTTTTTCTTTCCGTCTTTTGTTTCCGTATAGGTTATCGTACCCTCAGGCAGCAGCGCGTCGGCAATTTTACATACCTCGCTCAAAACGCCGCCCGGATTGTCGCGAAGATCGATTATCAGCTTATCCGCTCCCTGTTCTTTTAGAGACGAAAGCTGCCGCTCGAATTCGGACGACGTGCTGTGCTCTCCGTTTTCCGAGCTCATATTAAATCCCGTTATCCTCATATAGGCGACGCCGTCGCCGAGCATTTCTGTTTTGACCGAATCCGCCGAAATGTCGCGTCTTTCGATTGAAAGATCGACGGTTTCCCCGCTCGTTTTTAATATGGTTATATTTACGCTCGTACCCTCTTTGCCGTCTTTTATCGCGTCGACCGCTTCGGTGAGCATACTTCCGTCATACTCTTTTCCCTCGACGGCGGTTATAATGTCTCCCGGTTCGATTCCCGCTTCAAAGGCGGGCGTGTCCTCAAAAGGCGCGATAACGACGATTCTGTCGTTATCGTCGACGCCCGCAACAACGCCGATACCCACATATCCGTCCTGAGTATTTGTAAGATAAGATGAAAATTCGCTCGGGCTGTAATAATGCGTATACGGCTCGTCAAGCGCGTCGACATATGAACGAAGCGCGTTTTCGCGCAGCTCCGTTTCGTCATAGTCATACAGGTAGTGCGTCCTTAAGATTCTTTCAATACTTTGTGTTTTACGGGCAAACATCTTGTCCGCATCGCCGCTTACGAGATACGGCGATATATTATCCTTTACGAACGAGGTTATAAATCCCGTCGCCACAGCCGTCACGGCTGCCGTTATTATTACGGCTCGAACGATCTTGTTTTTATCGTCCATTCATACCCGCCCCTTCAAAAAAATATAGGGGGTTTTATATCCCCCTATTCTCATATTTTCATAGAGTTAGATTCAAGATATTTATGAACCATCATGGCTACCTTAAATACGATAGCCTGGTCGAATTTCCTAAGATCAAGTCCTGTAAGCTTGTATATTTTCTCAAGACGGTACACGAGAGTGTTTCTGTGTACAAACAATTGTCTCGACGTTTCGCTCACATTCAGGTCGTTCTCAAAGAATTTATTTATCGTAAGGATCGTTTCTTCGTCAAGCGTTGAAATGTCGCCCTTTTTAAATACCTCCTGCAAGAACAGTTCGCAGAGCTTGATCGGGAGCTGATAAATAAGTCTGCCGATCCCGAGATTGTCGTAGTTTAAAATGTATTTTTCCTCATCGAATACCTTTCCTACTTCTATCGCGATCTGCGCTTCCTTGTATGCGTTGTTTATCTGGTCTATATTTACCGCTACCGTTCCAAGTCCGACGCATACGGTAAGCATCGTCTCCGCGCTGACCGTATCGACGATCGCCTGCGCCGTCTCCTCGAGCTTATCCGACATTTCTACCTCTTTCAGTTCCTTGATAAGCACGATGTTGCTTGCATCTATATTGATGACAAAATCTTTCTCCTTATCGGGGAACATGTTCCTCAAAACCTCATAAATTCCGTTCTCGCCCTCTTCGAGAACCTTTACATAATATACGGCTCTGGGTATATCTATATCAACGTGAAGCTCGCGCGCCTTCTGGTGAAGGTCAAAGGAAAGAAGATTATCAAAAATGATATTTTGCATGAAGTTGTTCTTGTCGAACTTTTCATCATAATAATAACGCACATTATTAGCCGCCACAACGATAGACTTACAGCAGAATTTTGAAACCTCGTCCGTACCGTCGACGTAAACGATATATTCCGCGTAAGGCTTATTTGACATAGCGCGCACGGTATATCCGTCCTTGTAAAGGACTTTGTCGCTGCTCGAAGCCGCGATAATGAGATTTTCTATAATACTTTCGTCAGGTTCGTCTCCGTTTGAAGCCAAAATCAATCCGTGAGAATCAACTATGCCGAACTTCTTCGGATAAACGTCTGTCATCTGCGTTATAATATTCTGAAATGCCTTGCTAATCATCTTCATTCCTCCACTTACATTATTTAAACCGGCATAATATGCTATATATATTTATTATACATGAATTTTATGACAAATGCAAGAGCGGAAAACTATTTTTTTGACATTATTTTTATTTCAGATATATTTTCTGAGCTGTTTCAATGCACTCTTTTCCAATCTCGACACCTGAGCCTGCGAAATACCGATTTCCTCAGCCACCTCCATTTGCGTGCGGCTCTGAAAAAAGCGCAGATTTAATATATGCTTTTCCCTTTCGTCAAGATGCTTCATCGCTTCGCTTAAAGCTATGCTTTCAAGCCAATTTTCATCTACGTTTTTTGTGTCCTTGACCTGATCCATCACAAAAATCGCTTCGCCGCCGTCGTGATAGATCGGCTCAAACAGGGAAACCGGCTCGGCGATTGCATCAAGCGCGAAAACGACGTCCTCCTTCGGGAGATTAAGCTCCCTCGCTATCTCGGAAATGGTAGGTTCCTTTGAATTTGCACTGATGAGTTTTTCCTTTATGTGCATTGCTTTATATGCTATATCCTTGAGCGAACGGCTTACTCGTATTGAGTTATTGTCGCGCAGATACCGCCTTATTTCGCCGATAATCATCGGTACGGCGTAAGTTGAAAACTGAACGTTCTGGCTCAGGTCAAAATTGTCTATCGCCTTGATAAGTCCAATACAGCCGACCTGAAACAAATCGTCCGCGTTTTCACCTCTGTTGTTAAAACGCTGTATCACGCTCAGCACAAGCCTGAGATTGCCCTTAACGAACGTCTCGCGCGCCTTCATGTCGCCCGCCTTTATTTTTATGAATAATTCGTCCTTCTCCTCACGCGAAAGAACGGGAAGCTTAGACGTGTTTACCCCGCATATTTCCACTTTGTTTGTCATATCTTATTCCTCCTTATTAAACCGCCGCAGGGCGGCTATGTACAAGATATGACCTCGGCAGCTTTAACACATTTTAGCGATTTCCTTTTTCAGTCTGCCTATTATTCTTTTTTCAAGTCTTGATATGTACGACTGGGATATTCCGAGCATATCGGCAACTTCTTTCTGCGTCTTTTCCTTTTCGCTGCCCAAACCGAATCTCAGACGCATTATCTGTTGTTCGCGCCCCGAAAGCTTTTCAAGCGCGTCCGCGAGAAGCGTTTTGTCGACCTCCTCTTCTATGTTTTTACATATAACGTCGTTATCGGTACCCAAAATATCCGATAAAAGCAGTTCGTTTCCATCCCAATCGACGTTAAGAGGTTCGTCGATCGAGACCTCGCTGCGCATATTGGAATTTTTACGGAGATACATCAATATTTCATTTTCTATGCAGCGGGACGCGTAGGTGGCAAGCTTAATATTTTTTGCCGGATTGAAGGTGTTTATCGCTTTTATCAGACCGATCGAACCTATTGAAATTAAATCTTCGACATATATGCCCGTATTTTCAAATTTACGCGCGATATATACCACAAGTCTTAAATTCCGTTCTATGAGCGTTGATTTGACGGAGGTGTTCCCTTCGGCAAGCTTCGCGATCAACTCCGCTTCCTCCTCCTTGTTGAGCGGCGGCGGGAGCGTGTCGCTGCCGCCTATGTAGAACACGTCGTCGCATTTTAATGGATTCGTTCCGATAAAAACAAATTTTTTGCTTATTTTCCTCAATAGCTCCATTTTACAAAAATAAACTCCCTTCATAATAGTCCCGCGTTGATAAGCGCGCGGTATTTCCCGTCCTTTGAAAGCGCGTTCCCGCATATCCCTATCATCGCTTTCTTTATTGTTTTTTTCTCTTCTCGGATAAAAAGGCTGTCGGCGAGGAACGCGAATATTATTCCCGATTGGTTCCCGACAGAATTAAAAGGGACCGCCCAAAGCTTCATATCCTCGGCATGATTTTCTATCTGCGAATAATCGTAATCCGCGCCGAAAAACTCTTTTACGCTTTCCCATTCCATGATGCTTACATACTTTCCCGTGAACGGCTCGCGCAGGAGATTTCCGCTGTCGAATAAAGCAGTTACGGTTACTGTCCTGTCGTTATGTGTCACCGATACAATATAGTATCTTTTATTTTTCCTGTTTTTAAACGCTTTTACAAAGAAAAGCATAATAAAATACGATGCTCCGAGAGACGGCAGGAAAATTTTCGGCGGTAAATCAAAGTACAAAATACCTGATTTAACCGTGACGTTTAACGTCCGAACCGCCGCAGACGCAACAAAAATCATCGCAAAAACCGTCATGCCCGACAAAAGCGCGAAATAAACGATTTGCTCCGAAAATCGTTTTCTTTGCTCGTAAAACGCGGTAAAAATCATGAAAAATACCGACAAAATACGAACGGCGGCTCCCGATGCTTTCCCGAACGGAATACAGAATACTGCCACCGCGCCCGCACCGCCCAAAAGTGACGCGGCGGCGGCGCGTATTTTGCTTATTTTTACAACGAACACCGTTTTGGCAAGGATTTGAATCATGATATAACACGATATAAAATTGACAAGGAATAATACATCGGCATATACAACCATTGTCCTCACCTCTAAAATGTATTATACTCCTTGAAATGTAAGAAAAATGTCAAATATAGTTGTCGAATCAAAAAAATTTTTCGACAAAAAAACGCCGGCAAGCCGACGTTTTAATTATAAATATTAAACCATGCCGCAAGAGACAATACGGGATCATCACTTCAGCTCGTATCCTCCCACAGGTCTGATGGACAGAACGTGACACATTCCCTCACCGAGAACGCCTTCGACAGACGATTTGAAGTAATCGAGCATATCAAACGGCACAAACGCCTGTACGGTACCGGCGAATCCGCCGCCATGTACTCTGTACGCTCCCCTGTCGCCGAGAAGCTCATCGCAAAGCGCGAGCGTAAGCGATACCGCTTGATTGAGCGGCGACGACGCGGCGAACACATTCTGAAGATACATATACGACGAGAAGCCCGACTGCTTCACCAGACGTCTGAATTCATCAAAATCGTTGTTCCGCAGAGCCTCCACCTCTTTCTGCGCGCGTTCGTTCTCATTAAAGAAATGTATTGCGCGCAGGACCGCTCTGTCATTATTGAGCTTTTTTCGTATATTTTTTATGTTTGCGAAGAAGTCGTTCTTGTCTGTTTCCCTGAGGTATTCCTTGCCGAAGAAACCCGCGACCTGTTTCATTTCGCTCGGTATCGTGGCATATTCGTCCGTCAAATCGGCATGATCCGCGCCGGAATCTATTATACAAAGCGCGTATCCGTGCGTCGCCAAATCAAATTCGACTTTGCTGACGAGCGGTTTCTCCGTACTTGCAAAATCAATTGCAACGACCGAACCGACAGACGACGCCATCTGATCCATAAGACCGCTCGGCTTGTTGTAATACACGTTTTCCGCGTATTGCCCGAATTGCGCAATTTCTATCGGACTTACCTTGCCCTCCGCGAAAAGACCGTTTATTATTGTTCCGACAAGCACCTCAAACGCAGCCGAAGACGAAAGTCCCGATCCTTTAAGCACATTTGAAACGGTATACGCGTCGAAGCCCCTTACGTCATATCCCGAATCTACGAATTTTTTTATCACGCCGCGTATAAGAGCTATCGCCTTATCGTACTGCTCGATATGTATTTCGAGGTCGTCAAGGTCTATGACGTCCATTTTATAATTTCTCGACTGTATACGCACCGTGTTGGTGCCGTTCGGGCGAGCTGCGGCGATAACGTCAAGATTAACGCTCCCCGCAAGCACGCATCCGTGCTGATGGTCGGTATGGTTACCGCCTATCTCAGTGCGCCCGGGTGCCGAAAAAAGAGCGATTTCATCGGCTTTTCCAAAGGTTTCTTCAAAGCTGTTGATAACGTCTGTATATCTTTCCGCATACCTCGCGGTATCGCTGTCGGAACACGAGTACAAATACTTCAGTTTATCGTCGTATTCGCCCGAAGCGAGTGCATTTTTTGTTTCCGTGACAGAACGCATATTTAACCCCCCAAATAATAAATTTTATATTATTCGACCATGAGAAAATCGCTTACGAACTGCTTCATTTCATCCTTATCGCATACCAGGTCGAAAACGACCGATTTATCCTTAAGCGAATAAAGCGATTTCGGAATTGTCATTCTGCTCTTTTGGGCAAGCTCGGAAAGAAGCGTAAATTCATCTTTTCCCGCGACGGCATTATGATCCTCGAGAGCTATGAGCACGCTCTGATTGAACTTAAACGGACTTGCCGTGGACGCGATCACCGTCTTTGTCATATCGCCCGTCTCGCCAACGTACTTGTCGTAAACGGCTTTTGCGACGGCGGTATGCGTATCCATAACGTAATCGTATTCGTCAGAGCATTTCTTGATCGTAGCCATTGTTTCGGAGTCGTCGCAGTATCCGGCGCAGAACATTGACTGCATTTTTGCCTTAACGTCATCCGATATTTCATACGCGCCCGTTTCGCTCAGCTTGGACATAAGCTCCTTGATCCGCTCATCGTCACCGCCGTAAAGATCAAAAAGGAATCTTTCGAGGTTGCTCGATATGAGGATATCCATTGACGGCGAAATCGTAGTGTGAAAGTCTCTGTTTTTGTTGTACACGCCGGTCTTTATAAAATCGGTCAGTACGTTGTTTTCATTCGAAGCACATATGAATTTATTGACAGGCAGTCCCATTTTATTCGCGTAATACGCGGCGAGAATATTACCGAAATTGCCGGTAGGCACAACGATATTTATCTTCTCGCCCGCTTCTATCTCATGGTTTTTGAGAAGCTCCGCATACGCCGAGAAGTAATATACTATCTGCGGCGCAAGTCTGCCCCAGTTAATCGAGTTTGCGGACGAAAGTCTGAACTGATTTCTTTCAAGAAGATTTTTGTAATCGTTATCGGTAAATATCTTCTTCACGCCGTTCTGCGCGTCGTCAAAATTACCTTTAACCGCCGCGACGCATACGTTATTCCCTTCCTGCGTCACCATTTGCAGTTTCTGAATTTCGCTAACGCCGTTATCGGGATAAAATACGATGATTCGCGTACCCTCGACGTCTTTAAAGCCTTCAAGCGCGGCTTTTCCCGTATCGCCGGAAGTTGCGACAAGGATCACGACCTCCTTATCCTCGTTTGTCTTTTTCATTGACGTTGTAAGCAAGTGCGGAAGGATCTGTAAAGCCATATCCTTAAACGCGCAGGTGGGACCGTGCCACAGCTCAAGGAAGTACGTGCCGTCGTTGAGCTTATAAAGCGGCGCGATACTGCTCGTCTCGAATTTTTCCTTTGTGTACGCGCTGTCCACGCACTTCTTCAGTTCTTCGTCCGTGAAATCCGTGAGAAATTTGCCGAGTACAAAATACGCTCTTTGATTGTACGACATGGAAGAAAGCGATTTGATTTCATCCATGGTAACCGAAGGAAAACTTTCGGGTACAAAAAGACCGCCGTCCGCGCTCAATCCCGTCTTTATCGCTTCCGCGCAGCTTACGGAAATGCTTTTGTCCCTCGTACTTTTATACTGCATTGTATTAACCTCCAAATAAACAAAATCATGCCTGCACAAACAAAGAGGTTCATGCAGGCAAATTTAATTTTTACGACAACTTCTTTATGTATTCGGGTGCCGTATCCGCGTCGATGCTGACAGACAATACAAAAGAAATCTGGAATTTGTTGCCCATGTTCTCAAGTCTGTTTAAAAAATCTTCAAAGCCGTCAAGACTTGTCGTTCCGACTATCTTAAAGATACCGTCAACGAAAATATTTGTTATATCATAGTCACGGCTCACGATTCCGCTTACGAATCCGAGAAATTCGCTGTATGATTTAATGTCAAAATCCGAAGTATTAGCCATTCTCGCCTTTGAATTGACAGCAAACATATTTTCTCCGCTGTTGCTGATGTAGACCACGTTGCCCTTCGCTACGGTAATCGCGGTGTTTACCTTGTCAATAAGAGCCTTTGTTTTTCCTGTGCCTTTTTTTCCAATCAGAAGTTCAACCATGTTAATCTTCCTCCTTTATTAAAATATTTTTATATTTTGAGAGTCGTCTCTCATCAAAATCTTATTTGGATAATCTCTCTTCGAGAGCGGCTTTTGCGTCCTCGTATCCGGGCTTGCCGAGAAGCGCGAACATATTCTTCTTGTACGCTTCAACGCCGGGCTGGTCAAACGGATTCACGCCGAGCAGATATCCTGACAAACCGCACGCCTTTTCGAAGAAATAAACAAGCTTTCCGAAGTTATACGCGTCGAGCGAAGGTATTGTTACGGAAAGATTCGGAACCTGTCCGTCCGTATGAGCAAGTGCCGTTCCCTGCGCCGCCTTCGAATTTACGAAATCTATCGTCTTTCCCGCAAGGAAGTTGAGACCGTCAATATTATCGTCGGTAGCCTGAATTTCTATATCTTTTCTCGGCGACTCGACCAAAAGAGCCGTCTCGAACAATATCCTCTGTCCCTGCTGGATATATTGACCCATCGAATGCAGATCCGACGAGAAATCGGCGGCTGCGGGGAAAATTCCCTTGTTGTCCTTGCCTTCGCTTTCGCCGTAGAGCTGCTTCCACCATTCTCCGAAATAGTGAAGAGCGGGCTCGTAGTTGACCATCATTTCAACCGTCTTACCCTTTCTGGCAAGAGCGTTTCTTACGACCGCATACTGATAGCATTGATTCTTTTTTAAATCGGGATTTGAATATTCGTCCTGCGCTTCCTTCGCGCCCTTCATCATAGCGTCTATATCTATTCCCGCCGCGGCGATAGGGAGAAGTCCTACGGCGGTAAGCACCGAATATCTTCCTCCAATGTCGTCGGCTATCACAAACGTTTCATATCCTTCTTCGTCCGCAAGCGATTTGAGCGCGCCGCGCGCCTTGTCCGTCGTGGCGTAAATTCTGCCTTTCGCGCCTTCCTTGCCGTACTTCTTCTCGAGCAATTCCTTGAAAATACGAAACGCGATAGCAGGCTCCGTCGTAGTGCCGGACTTTGAAATAACATTTACGGAAATATCTTTACCCTCGATCGTTTCAAGCAAGTCGGCCATATATGTCGAGCTGATGTTATTTCCCGCAAAGAAAATGGCAGGACCCTTTCTCTTTTCTGCGTCAAGCGCGTTGTAGAAAGAATGACCGAGCATTTCCACAGCGGCTCTTGCGCCGAGATACGAACCGCCTATGCCGATCACGACAAGCACATCCGAATCCGAGCGGATTTTTTCCGCCGCCTTCTTGATTCTCTCAAACTCGTCCTTGTCATAGTCGGTAGGAAGATCGACCCAACCGAGAAAATCGTTTCCTGCCCCCGTTTTATTGTGAATCATATCGTGCGCTTCCTTCACGTAAGCCGACATATTGTCTATCTCATGCTGTCCGATAAACGGAAGTGCTTTTGAATAATCGAATTTGATATTGCTCATTTCGCTTATACCTCCTTATTTAATTAGCATTTATTTACTTTCATTTTATACTATTTTCACCGATAAATCAATAGTAATTTAAATTTAAATTAAAATTTTTACCCATTTTCAGACTATATTTCAAAGCCTGTCCTTTACAGGAATATTATACCCGTTTTCCGAAGGTTTTATTATCGGTAAACGCTCCGTAAAAAGCAGCCTGTCCGACAGTGCGGACCGGCTGCTTTCAATGTCATTCGGTTATAACGACCGTCTTTGTTTCTTGTATCCACTCAACGTTGCTGCCGAAAGCTTCGGCGATAGCGCGGACGGGTATCATAGTATAATCGCCCACAAGCTGCGCGGGGACTTCGATTTCGGTGCCTTTGCCGTTTTTGTACAGAATGTTGTCGTTTATCGTGAGTAAAACGGTTATATCTCCCCTTGCGGACGTAACCGTTTTTGTCGCGTCGTCCCAGTCTACGGAAGCATTCATGGCTTCAAATATCGCGCGAAGCGGAACAAGCGTATGATCGTTGATGATCACCGGCGGTTGCTCAAATGCGATCGGATTTCCGTTATAAATAACAGATATGCCGTTTTCGGGAGCGGGATTTGGCGCGGGAACGGACATATCGGCACCTCCCGCCGTTCCGAAGGATATACTGTTTCCGTTCTTTGTAAACGCGTAATCCTTAGAGACTGTGTCGGTAGCGATAGTCATTGTATGCGCGCCGTCGCTGATGGAATTTACGTCCAAATTACACGTATACGGGATTTGATCCGATGAATGGAACCAATTGCCGTCCAGTCTGTACGTTACGGTAACGTTTGGTTGGTTTGCAAAGTACGCGAGCGTACGAAGCTTTATTATTCCGTTTTCGTCCGCTGTAAGGGTCCCCGCGTCATTGGCCGGCTTAAAGACAAACTTCGGTGTATCGTCGGCGGAACGCAGATACGCACCGCTCGAAGCCGCGTCCTTGAATATGTCGATCGATGCGGGATAGTTTAAAATGCTGAACTGTTCTCCGATGTATCCGTCAAAATGAACATTGAAATAGTTTATCATCTTTACCTGCGGATACTTCATTATTGTGTTCCAGAGCATATTTCTCAAGCGCGGTTCATGCCAGCCGTCGTAGCTCGCTCCCGTTTCGTCGTAACGCGCGACTGCGCCTTCGCTTATCATAACTGGTTTCTCTATATTATTTTTCTCCATAAAATCTATGAGCGGCTTCAGTTTGTTTGTTGTCCATGAATAGTCGCCCGTCATAAAGTATATGGAATCGCTTTCCGATGTGTTTGCGTTGTTTTGGAATTTCCTTTCCGTATAGCAGCTTACTCCCACCCAGTCGACATATTCGTTTCCCGGGTAATAATACTCGAACGGTCTGTCAAGCGCGCCCATATCGTTGGGCGACCATACGACAGCCAAATTCGGGTATTGATGCGCTATATTCGCAACGTTTCTGAATATTTCAACATATCTGTCAGGCTCGTCGCCAAGCTGCGAGCAGTTCATTTCATTCGCGAAGCGGAAGAAAATCTTCTTTCCGTAAGCGTTCAGGTTCTCGCACGTCTTTTGTACCGCGTCATAATCAACGTCGTCGAGCGAATTTACCGTCCAGCCCACCATAATTACAGAATTGTCCGAGCGTGCCATCTCGTTGGACGGATAGTATAAATCAAGCTGTGAAAACGATTCTATATATGTTAAATAAGAACCGAGCGGCTTGAATTCCTCCGACGTGTCCGCGCTCATACCTATATACGCGCCGGCAGCCGGTTCGAATTTCGCGCCGTAGTTTAAAGCCTTATCAGGACTTGCTTCCGCGTACAGTTCAAAATCCGTTTCCTTTACCATCTCGGTCCTCTCCTGCAAAAGAGCACCCCAGTCCGGCTGCGGAAAATCATATGCATAAACCGTGCCGAAGGACATAATGATCGCGGTAATTACCGCTGTCAAGCCTGCAAATTTTTTCATGTTAAATCTCCTCCTGTATTGAAAATGCAATACATATTGTATCATGTTTTAGCGAAAAAGTCAATATATTGCGTCCGTTAACCGTTTTCGCAAAGCATTTTCGCAAAATTCGCGGAGACTTCACGCAGCTCTTCTTCCTCCTTTTCTGACGGATCGAAGTACGCGCCTATCGGCTTTGAAAACGGTTTCATTCTGAGCATTTTTAGATACGCGTGGACTATCTGCGTTCCTTCGCCGCTCCACCCGTATGAACCGAACACAAAATACGGCTTTCCGTTCAGGCGTACCGCGTCCGCTTCGGCAAGCAGGGAAAGTATTTCACGACGCGCGTTTTTGTTGAGCGTCGAGGTCCCGATAACGACAGCGTCGGCACTGTTGAGCGTTTTCGCCGCGTCCTTATCGTCCGCACATACGAGCATCGTCCCTACTCCTTCGTCGTTCAAGGTTTTTTCGACGATACGCGCCATCCGCTCGGTATAGCCGCCGCGCGGCGAAAAACATACCGCGGTAATTTTTTCTCCCGATCGTTCTTCGGATAATTTCTCATATTTTTTTATGAAACCGAGAGCGTTATCCTTTATCGGTTCTCCTTGATACGGACATATTGTTTTTATATCATTCGGAAGTCTTTTTAAAGCTTCGCTCACAAAAGCTCGAAACGGAGACAGATTTTTTAAATAGTATTCCTCCGCGCCGCCGGCAGTATCGCTCTCGGAGGAAAACAGCCGTCCGCCGAACAATAAGGCGCGTTTTTCGATAAAAACGACCATACTGTCGGGACAAGGCAGATTAGGCGTGATAATAAACCTCAGCGGATACGCACCCACATCAAGCTCGGCGTTGTTCTTCGCTATCTGTTCGCAAAAACCGCCGTTAAGTATTTCCCTCAGATTTTTTACCGCCGGAATCGTGCCGACAATGACAATATCGGGATTCTCCGCAATCATCATGCGCACGAATTTTTTACAATGAGGTTCCGTATGTGTCAGCACGAGAAAATCTACTTTTTTATTCTCCGTTCCCGATTTTATATCGGTCACATATTCCTCCGCATACTCATCGCAAACCGTGTCGACGACGACCGTTTTTTCATCTTTTATCAGATACACGCCGTATTTTCCGTCGGCGCGGTATACATTATCGGTAATTTTTAACATGATTTACCCCCGAACGCATATTATGGAAGCCCAGTCGCCGCGTCTTACCGTGTCTTTTATACAAAATCCGTTTTTCGATAAAGCGCGGCTTACATCATCTATCCTGTCGCTGATAATTCCCGACGTGATAAATACTCCGTTATCCTTCATGTATTCGCGCGTCTTCGGCGCGAGCGCGATTATAACGTCCGCGACGATATTCGCCGCAACTACGTCATATCGGTTTTTCGATATTTCTCTCTGAACGTCCGCATCCGAGAGAACATTACCCGCAAGGACTGTATATTTTGATTTGTCGATACCGTTTCTCTCAGCGTTTGCGTAGGCGGTATCGACGGCGTTGGGGTCTATATCGACGGCGACGGCCATATCCGCGCCGAGCAGCAGGGATACCACGGACAAAATACCGCTTCCGCAGCCGAGATCGAGCATCTTGACGCCCGGGACTATGTATTTTTCAAGTGCTTCGAGACATAGCTGCGTGGTAAAGTGCGAGCCTGTCCCGAAGCTCATTCCGGGCTCAATGTTAAATACTACCCTTCCGTTCGTATCGCCGACCTGCTCCCACTCCGGCTTTATAATTATACGCTCGCCTATTTCCATGGTATGAAAATACTGTCTCCAGTTATTCGCCCAATCCTCCTCGGTCATATTATCCGCTTCTGTTTCAAGTCTGCCGAATTCACCGTCCTTATCGAGCGATTTAAGCTCCGCAAGGGTGGATTTTATTGCGATAAGAAGATCGCGTCCCGCAGTATCGTCGCTTACGTATACCTTTATCTTCGTCTCGCCCTTCATTTTTTCGGTAAGCTCTTCGTCGACATAATCCCAATACCGGCGATTGTTTTCCAGAAAATCCTTGAAGTCAAGCTCGTCCTCTATTTCCAAGCCCGTTATACCGAGTTGATAAAGTCTTCCGCTTACCGGCTCGATACCCTGCGACGTGGTAAAAACAGTTACCTGTATCCAATTCATAACATATCCTCCGTATTCCGAAAAAAGCAATATCTTTTCGGATATTGCTTTTTTATTTATCAATCTAAAAAGTCCTTGAGTTTTTTGCTCCTGCTCGGGTGACGCAGCTTTCTCAGTGCCTTCGCTTCGATCTGGCGTATTCTTTCTCGCGTCACTTCAAATTCCTTTCCGACCTCCTCGAGCGTTCTGGCGCGTCCGTCGTCAAGTCCGAAACGCAGCCGAAGCACTTTCGCTTCACGCGGGGTAAGCGTTTTGAGCACGTCTCCGAGCTGTTCTTTAAGAAGTACGAAGCTCGCCGCTTCGGAGGGAGCCGGAGCGTCGTCGTCGGGAATAAAGTCTCCCAGATGACTGTCCTCCTCCTCGCCTATCGGCGTTTCAAGCGAAACAGGCTCCTGTGAAATTTTTGAAATTTCACGAACCTTTTCCACCGGCATATTAAGCTCTTTCGCAAGCTCCTCCGGCGTCGGCTCTCTGCCAAGCTCCTGCACAAGCTGACGCGACACTCTCACAAGCTTATTTATCGTCTCGACCATGTGTACGGGTATTCTTATCGTTCTTGCCTGATCTGCTATCGCGCGCGTGATAGCCTGTCTTATCCACCATGTCGCGTATGTTGAAAATTTATATCCCTTTGTGTAGTCAAATTTGTCGACCGCCTTTATAAGTCCGAGATTACCCTCCTGGATAAGGTCGAGGAAAAGCATACCGCGTCCGACGTAACGCTTGGCGATACTTACCACAAGACGCAGATTTGCTTCCGCAAGTCCTTTCTTCGCGCGTTCTCCGTCCTCAACGGCTGTTTCTAGACGTTTTCTTTCCGCTTTGGAAATTTTCGCGTTCTCGTCTTCAAGCCGACGCTTCGCTTCCTCGCCGTCAGCCATACGCTTTGCAAGCGTCATTTCCTCCTCGGCTGTCAGCAAATCGACCTTACCTATTTCCTTCAGGTACATCTTTACATGGTCGTCGATGTTGATACCTTCGGGAACTGACAGGTCTTCAAGCTCCTCCTTTGTGACCTCGATTTCTTCAAGCTCCTTATCGAGATCCTCGACAAGCTCTATTCCTTCCTTTTCAAACCTGTCGTAGAGCTGTTCGATTTCGTCGGTCGCTATTTCTATCTCCTCAAACGCGTCCGTTATCTCTTTATAGGAAAGAACCCCTTTTTTCTTCCCTTTTTCAATAAGCTCCTTCTTGATCGCCTTTTTTCTTTCAAGCATTACCTAATCCTCCCAAGTATTTTTTTCTTCAATCGCTTTTTGCCGTTCCCGAAACAATTCGGCAAGCACAGCCGCGTTCGTTTCGTTTTTGATTCGGATATCAAGCTTTTCCAATGTGATTGTATTTAAAAGCTCCGCAACGGTCGCTTCGTCTCCGTCGTAAACCTCAAAATTGTAAAAAACCTCGGACGCTTCGCTCAGCTCGTCCGAATCGAACGAATTTAAAATTATCGCCGGTTCCGGCGCGTTGTCGTGATCGTAGCTGTCGTATATGAGCCGTGAAAGCTTTCTGTAAACCTGCGTCGAAAAATCATCGGGTTTAATACGTTTTTCCGCGATTTTGTAAAGCTTTTTGCTCTGCGCCATCAGTCCGAGCAAACGTTTTTCGGCGGCAATAAGCGTCGGCGTTGTATTTTCCTTCCTGACCGTCTCGCGTTCCTTGCGCTCCGTCTGTTTCCGATATTCGGTTTTCATCGGAATACGCCTGTGCCTGTTCCCCGACGTTTTTTCGCGGTACTTGCTCAAAACCGCACCGCGGCTTATTCCCGTATCCTCCGCTATTTTTGTTATATACGCGTCCGCCTCTACCGCGTCCTTTACGGACGCCAAGACGTTTGCCGCTTCGTCGATGAACATTATTTTACCGTCGGTGGTTGTCGTATCGTACTGCTTTTTAATAAGTGAAATCCTGAATTCGGTGGAGGGAACAGCCTTTCTGACCGCTTCTTTAAACTTTTCAACTCCGTTCTTGTTTATGTATTCGTCAGGATCCTTTGCGCCGCCGAGCTTTATAACGCGCGAACGTCCTCCCGCGCCGCTTATTACGTCTATCGCGCGAAGCGTCGCTTTTACGCCCGCTTCGTCGCTGTCATAGCATATCAATATTTCACCGGCGTAACGAAGCATAAGCTTCGCCTGGTTTTCCGTTATCGCCGTACCGAGCGTCGCAACAATATTTTTTATGCCTGCCTGATACACGGATATAACGTCCATATACCCTTCGCACAATATAAGATCCGATTCCTTTGAATTTTTTGCGAGATTAAGTGAAAATAAATTTCTTCCCTTGTCAAACGCCGCTGTTTCGGGCGAATTGAGATATTTCGGTATCTTGTAGCCGTTGACCTCTTTTACGTCGTCCGTGACGCGCCCTCCGAAACCTATCACGTTCCCTCTGACGTCGATGATAGGAAACATCACGCGTCCTCTGAATTTATCGTATATTTTACCTTCCCGTCTCACCGCCAGCCCGCCGTCGGCGGCTTCCTCAACGGAAAATCCGTTCGCGGCGAGGTGTTTTAAAAGCAGGTCGCGGCTGTCGGGGGCGTAACCGAGTCCGTAAACGGTTATTGTTTTCCATGGTATGTTTCTCTTGGCTAAATACTGCTGACCCTTCTCGCCCAGTTTTTTATCCTTCAGGCACGAGTAGAAGAATCTTGCCGCGCACTTGTTCATTTCAAGTATTCTTTTCTTTTTCTCGTGATTATCGTCCGTGAAACCGTCGTCCTCGGGAATGATTATACCCGCTCTGTCGGCAAGAAGCTTTATCGCGTCCACAAAATCGAGATTTTCGGTACGCATCACAAACTGAACAAGATTGCCGCTCGCGCCGCAGCCGAAACAATGAAACAGCTGCTTATCCTGGCTGACGTGAAAGGACGGCGTTTTTTCGTGATGAAACGGACACAGCCCGCTGTAATCACGTCCCGTTTTTTTTAGCTGTACGTACTGCGACACATAGTCTATTATATCGTTCTCGTCGTTTATGCGGGCTATAATATCGTCGGAAATACGCCTTGGCACGCCGCCACCTCCCTCTTGACGGTATTATTTTCGCACGTTATGCAGAAAAATATACCTATAATGCCATTTTATATTTACGCTTAAAGCGCGCGTCTATCTAATACTTACCCTTTTTTCTCATTTTCTAACATTTTTTTGACGTTTTGGGTTGAAACGATTGGATTTTCCCTATAAATAATACTCCGTTTATTGCGTAAAACCCTTTTTTTATACAAAAAAATCAGCCGTGCGCGGAAAATAAAATTGATATGCGTCTTTTGAGACAAATGCCCAAAAGACGCATATCACATTTATCTGCACGTAAGCCGTGCCGCGTATATCCGAAGGCGGCCCGAAGCGCGGCTGTATAAGACAAGACGTTTTACCACATCTGCGCCGCGCCGACCAACGTATTTATATTTTCTATGCCGTGACGTTCCATATAATTTATAATATCGGATTTCACGTCATATATAAGATCCGGCTTTTTGAAAAGAGACGTACCGAGCGCGACGAGAGACGCGCCGGCAAGCATAAGCTCTATTACATCGTCGCCCGCCGCAACGCCGCCCATACCGATTATCGGAATACTTACCGCGTTATAAACCTCGTGTATCATTCGTACCGCCACGGGCTTTACCGCAGGACCTGACAAGCCGCCCGTGTTGTTTCTGAGCACGGGACGGCGGGTGTTTACGTCTATCCTCATGCCGAGGAGCGTGTTTATGAGCGAAACTCCGTCCGCGCCGCCCGCTTCCGCAGCCTTTGCAATATCCGATATTGACGTGACGTTCGGAGAAAGCTTCACAACAAGAGGTTTCTTACAGTATTTCTTTACCTCTCCCGTCAGTTCCTCCACAACTCCCGCGTCCGTTCCGAAGGCAAGTCCTCCGTGTTTGACGTTCGGGCAGGAAATATTCATTTCTATAAGCGACACGTCGGTATCCGAAAGTATTTGCGCCATCTCGCAGTATTCCTCCGGCGTGTTACCCGATATATTCGCTATTATATTTGTGTCGTACTCCGAAATTATAGGCATTATCGCTTCGGCAAAATACTCCACTCCCGGATTTTGCAGCCCGACGCTGTTTAAAATGCCGCTCGGTGTTTCCGCGATCCTCGGAGGTCTGTTACCCTCGCGCGGAAAACGCGTAAGTCCCTTCGCGCTGAACCCGCCGTATTCCTCTATCGGCGCGAATTGGTTGTATTCCATTCCAAATCCGAAGGTACCCGACGCGGTGACTATCGGATTCTTAAACTCCACTCCACAGAAATTTATTCTTGTATCAGTCATTGAGCGTCACCTCCTCGGAGTAAAATACCGGTCCGTTCGTGCATACGCGCGCGTATTTGTCCGAACCGCTCTTTGTCGTTTCGCAGCTGCATACGAGACACGCCCCGATTCCGCAGCCCATACGCTGTTCAAGGGAAAGCTGACATCTTATTCCTCTTTCCTCCGCAAGCTTCTTGACCGCCTTAAGCATCGGCATGGGTCCGCACGAATAAATCATATCGCAGTCGTGAAAAGACAGATACTGTTCGGCGGCGGCGGCTATATAGCCGCTGTATCCGTAGCTTCCGTCGTCCGTTCCGACTATTACCATATCCGAAACGTCTTCAAATTCTTTTTCCATAACGACCCTGTCCTTATTCCTGAATCCGAGAAAAACATCGACATTTTTAAGCTTCTTCGCGAGGTTGTAAAGCGGAAATACGCCAATCCCGCCGCCTATGATTATCGGATTTTTTACGGAGCCGTCAATTTCAAATCCGTGACCCAGCGGTCCCATAACGTCGATCAAATCGCCGACCTCATATTTCGCGAGTGCCTTGGTACCCTCGCCCTTGACCTCGAAAATAAATCTCACTTTACCGTCGTATACGTCGCATATGCTTATGGGACGACGCAGAAACGCGCCGCCGCAATCAATATGCAAAAATTGTCCGCATTGAGCTTCGGCGGCGATTTTCGGCGCGTCTATCGTAAAATCAAATATGCCGTCCGCAATTTCTGTTTTTAATATAAGTTTACATAATTCTGTGTGTTTCATATTTTCTCCTTTTTATCACAATACGCTCGTCAGATCCTCTTTCATGCGTATTGCTTCCGACCTCGCCGCTTCGGCAAATTCTTCTTCCTTCCAATCGCCTTTCATATAAGCGCACATTATCCCGCGCGACGAATTGACTATCGCTCCGAGACCGTCCGAGTTGAAGCACGGCTTAACGCCCGCCGCGCCGCCGCCCTGCGCGCCGTAACCCGGTACGAGAAAATACGATTTCGGCATAAGCTCTCTCAGGGTTTTCGCCTGTTCGGGATACGTCGCTCCGACTACCGCGCCTACCGCGCCGTAACCGCTCTCGCCCTCGGTTCCCTTGTTCCATTCGTTTATTTTCTCGGCTATCGCCTCGTATACGCGCGCGCCGTTTTCCGTAACGATATCCTGAAACTCGCCGGACGAGGGATTTGACATTTTTGCGAGCGTGAATATAGCCTTGTCATACTTGACGCAATCCTGTATAAATGGCTTCACACCGTCCGTACCTGGGAAAGGGTTAACGGTTATGCAATCTACCCCGCACGGTTCATATTCCTCGCCTTCTATCTCCGTCCTGCCGAGGTACGCCCTTGAATACGCTTCCGCAGTCGTACCTATATCATTACGCTTCACATCGAGAATTATATACAGTCCTTTTTCTTTGGCGTAAGCGATCGTCCGATGCAAAAGCTCCTCCCCGTCAAGTCCGTACATTTCGTAAAACGCGGACTGCGGTTTTACGGCGGGGACAACGTCGTAAAGGGCGTCTATGAGACCCTTGTTGTAAAGCCAGATCGCTTCACACGCGCCTTTGAGATTTTTTCCGTATCTCTCGTACGCTTCATCGCGTATAAAGCGCGGCACGTAGTCTATCTTGGGATCGAGACCCGCAACTGACGGATTACCCTTTTCCTTTATTTTCCTGACAAGCAAATCAACCGACATAATTTCTCCTCCATTAAAGCAAAATACCCTGATTAACCACTATGTTACCGCCGACTATGACATATTCGGGCTTTCCGTGAAGCTTGAATCCGTCATACGGCGAATTTTTACTCTTTGACAGGAAATCCGATACGCGTACCGTCCATTCCTTTTCGGGGTCAAATATCGTTATATCCGCCGCTCTGCCGACCGACAGATCGCCCTTGCTCAACCCGAGTATTCTCGACGGGTTGAGCGACATCTTCTCGATAAGCTGATTCAGCGTAAGCACACCCGTCCTGACAAGATATTCGACAGACAGACCGAGCGACGTTTCAAAGCCGACGATACCGTTCATCGCAAGCGCGAATTCACAGTTCTTTTCGTCGGGGTGATGCGGCGCGTGGTCGGTAACGATACAATCTATCGTTCCGTCTTTTAAACCCTCCTTTATTGCTTCAACGTCGTCATCCGTCCTTAACGGCGGGTTCATTTTTGCGTTTGTGTTATATCCGTCGACGGCTTTTTCGGTAAGAGTGAAATAGTGCGGACACGTCTCGCACGTAACTCTCACGCCGCGTTCTTTCGCTCTGCGTACAAGCTCGACCGACCCTCTTGTGCTTACATGGGCAATATGGATCGCCGCGCCCGTCGCCTCCGCAATCAAAATATCTCTCGAAACCATAACCTCTTCGGCGGCGCGCGTTATACCTCTCAAGCCGAGATACGTGGACATGTAGCCTTCATTCATGTGACCGCCGTCGGCAAGGCTCAGATCCTCACAGTGCGAAATGACGGTCATGTCGAACATATCGGCGTATTCCATCGCGCGGCGCATAAGTCCCGAATCGCTCACCGGTCGTCCGTCGTCCGACACCGCCACGGCGCCCGCAAACTTCAGCTCTCCTATCTCGGCAAGCTCTTTGCCCTCAAGTCCTTTGGATATCGCACCGATAGGGAAAACGTTTACATAGCCCACATCCTTAGCCTTTGTCTTGATATACGTAACCACGGCTTCGCTGTCAACGACGGGCTTTGTGTTCGGCATACAAGCCACCGAGGTGATACCTCCGACAGCCGCGCTTCTCGTGCCGGATTCAATATCCTCCTTGTACTCCTGTCCCGGATCGCGCAAATGACAGTGCATATCGACAAGTCCGGGAACGACAGTCTTTCCCGACGCGTCTATTACCTCCATTTCTATCCCTTCAAGTTCCTTGTTTTCTCCGATTTCGGCTATGACGCCCTTGTCGATATAAATATCGGTAACCTTATCAATATTGTTGGCGGGGTCTATAACTCTGCCGCCTTTTATAAGTATTCTCATTACAGCATACCTCCCGATTATTCGTCAAAACCGCCGCGGGAAAGAATGTACATGACCGCCATTCTCACCGCAACTCCGTTTGTCACCTGTTCGTTTATAACGCTTTGGTCTCCGTCAATAACAGCCGTGGAAAATTCCACTCCCCTGTTCACGGGGCCCGGATGCATCACAAGCGCGTCGGGCTTGGCGAATTTAAGTCTTTTTTCGTCGATCCCGAAGAATCTGTAATACTCTCTCAACGTCGGGAAAAGCCCGCTTTTTTGACGTTCAAGCTGTATTCTGAGTCCCATTACCACGTCCGCGTCCAAAATCGCTTCGTGTACGCTTTTGAAAACCTTTACGCCCATATTCTCCATACCCTGCGGTATAAGCGTGCTCGGTCCGCCGACGCTTACCTGCGCGCCGAGCTTCGTAAGACCGTATATATTGCTTCTGACGACCCTGCTGTGATATATGTCCCCGACGATAGCCACCTTTAAGCCGTCTATCGTTCCTTTTTTCTCGCGTATCGTCATCATGTCGAGAAGTGCCTGGGTCGGATGCTCGTCCATTCCGTCGCCCGCGTTTATTACCGACGCGCTTACAAGCGGTGCGATAAGATGCGGCGCGCCGCTCATGCTGTGCCGCATTACGAGGATATCCGTCCCCATCGCGTTTATCGTATGCGCCGTGTCGGTCAGCGTTTCGCCCTTCTGTACCGACGAGCCGCTCGCCGTTATATTTGCGGCGTTCGCGCTCATGTATTTCGCGGCAAGTTCAAATGAAAGTCTTGTACGCGTGCTGTTTTCATAAAACAAATTCACGACCGTTTTGCCCTGAAGATGCGGCGTTTTTTTGTTTGGCTGTTTTAAAACGAGCTTCATCGTATCGGCGACGTCAAGTATGTTCGTTATACTTTCCGCGCTCAGATTTTTAAGACCGAGCAGATCCTTCTTCATCGTTCTTCCCCCCTGACGCATATTGAAACTTTTTCAAGTCTGTCATTATTTATCTTGACGTCTATGTACTCCTCGTGCGAAGCGGGCGCGTTTTGACCGACAAAATCGGCGCATATCGGCAATTCCCTTCCTCCGCGGTCAACAAGCACGGCAAGCTCTATTCTTTCGGGACGTCCCATATCGAAAATCTCTTCCATAGCGGCGCGGATCGTTCTTCCTGAGTAAAGCACGTCGTCCACAAGGATTATCTTCTTGTCCTCGACGGAAAAGGCAATATCGCTCCCCGCAACTACGGGATGAGCCGCAAGACGCGTCAGATCGTCTCTGTAAAACGTAATGTCAAGACTGCCGAGCGGCGGGGCGATCCCCTCTATCTCGCGTATTCTGTCGACGATTTTCCGCGCGAGAAGGAACCCCTTTGTTTGAATACCTATTACGACAAGGTTGTCCGTACCTTCGTTTTTTTCCAAAATTTCATAAGCGATCCTGCTTACGGCGCGTCCGGCTGTCGCTTCGTCCATCAGCACCGTTTTTTCAGCGTAGTCCGGCATTGAAGATCCCTCCGTTTTCATGATTCTGTACTAAGTTACATTATATAACAAAAATAAATTCTTGTCTATATGATTGAGGAAATATTCATAAAATTTATCATTCTCAAAATTTTTTTGTTTTTTTTACAAAATATACTTGCACTTCATGTAACTTTCTGATAAAATATATGTAATAATAGCGAAAAATATGTCTTAATGGGAAACATTAAGCTAACGAAAGGGTTGAAATAAATGGAGCGAACAATACTTGTCATCGAGGACGAACAGAATATAAACGATATTCTTGCCTTTTCACTCAAGAAAGAAGGCTACAAAACGATTTCCGCACTGGACGGAATAACGGGACTTGAAAAAGCTCTTACGGAGAATCCGGATCTTATCCTGCTCGACGTAATGCTGCCCGGTCTCGACGGATGGGAAGTATGCAAGAAAATACGCGAGCAGTCGCAGGTTCCTATTATAATGCTTACCGCGCGCGAAGATGAGATAGATAAAATCCTGGGCTTGGAGCTTGGCGCGGACGATTACATCACAAAACCCTATTCAATGCGCGAGCTTGCGGCAAGAGTTAAGGCGAATTTAAGAAGAAGTGCCGCACCGCCCCCGATACCCGAAAACAAAAACGACGAAGGACAGGACGATATCGTATCCGGCGATCTTGTTATAAACGCAGAACGCTACGAGGTTACGAAGAACGGAGAAATTATCGACATAACTCTTCGTGAATTTGAGCTTCTCCGTTTCCTCGCAACGCAGCCCACAAAAATCTTCTCAAGAGAAAAGCTTCTTGAAAACGTATGGGGCTACGAATACTACGGAGACGTGCGTACGGTCGACGTGACCGTAAGAAGGCTCCGCGAAAAAATCGAGGACGACCCAAGTATGCCCAAATACATAATCACAAAAAGAGGCGTAGGCTACTATTTCAACAAATAATAATTTGCGAAAAACACCCGAAACACTTTGGTTTTGGGTGTTTTAGAATATTTAGGCGGAAAGGATTTTCTATATGTTTAAAAGTATACGATGGAAGATCACAATAATATTTGTGTTTCTTGTTCTCTCGTCTGAAATACTTATCGGAATATTTAATCTTATCGGCGTATCAAATCACTATCACCGCGAATTTTCGCAGTCTGTCGATACGGTTTTCACGGAGGATATCAAAAACGACCTTCTCGCCGCCGCAAACGAGCTGACTATCCCCGCCCCCGCGGAGGACGACGGTGCGGCGACGGTCATGGAAGAGTCTTCGGCAAACAACATAGCCATGATCAACGACATATTATCCTCACATTCAGGCTCTCTCGGTATAACAGCGTCAAGATTTTATTGTATACTCGACGGTAAGGACGGAAAGGTCCTCACGTCTTCCGACGGTACGACCATTATCGACCATACGCCTACCGTCGAAACGGCAATCGCGGGAAACGAAGCAAAAGAAGCGCGGATAAGCAAAAAATATATGGACTATGCGTTCCCGCTCAAAAACGGAGACGCCGTCAAGTACGTCGTATATATAAAGGACAATTGTCATCAGCTCGCTTCCGTCACAAAGACGCTGATAGACATATTTTTGATGTCCTTAATATTGTCGCTTATCGTATCTGCGATATTCGCAACAATAATTTCAAAATCGATCACCGTCCCCATTCAGCAGCTTTCGTCTCACGCGCGTAAGCTTGCGGACGGCGACATAACGGCTCTGCAAAAGACCGAATCCCGCGACGAGCTTTCATCGCTTCGAAACGCGCTCGTTGACCTTGCTCAGACAAGAAAGCGTTCTTCGGATCAAGCCATGGGAGAAAAAATCAAGGTTGAAACTATATTGCAGAACATGAGCGACGGAATTCTCGCGTTCGACATGAAAGGCAATTTGATACACTATAACCGCGAAGCAAAGAAGCTGCTCCAACGCCGCTATTTCGATGATATAAAATTCGACAGATTCTTTAAGGAGATCAACGCCGGAATCACTCTCGGCGATCTACTGTATATGCAGCCCGATGGCAGCGTGGAACGCGAGGTGCGTATTTCCAACCAATATCTTCAGCTGAATTTTGCAACGTTCAAGGTAGATAATAAGGTCGGAGGTATAATCGTTATAATTCACGACATAACAAAGCAGGAAAAACTCGAACATTCGCGCCGCGACTTTGTGGCAAACGTCTCGCACGAGCTGCGCACGCCGCTTACGACGATAAAATCCTATTCGGAAACGCTCGCCGATATGCCGGACGTCGACAGAGAGCTTCAGGTGCGCTTCCTTGACGTAATTGCTTCGGAATCCGACAGAATGGCGAGGATAATAAGCGATTTGCTTACTCTGTCCGAGCTTGACGAAAACCACACCTACATTAAAACGCCGGACACGATCGACGTGAGGAAAATGCTTGAAATAATTGTCGAGAGAATGAGTCTTACGGCAAAGAAAAAGAATCAAACGCTTACTTACCGTCCGACAAACGAAGTACCTATCATAACAGGCGATTACGGCGTTCTTGAACGCGCAATAATAAATGTGGTAAGCAACGCGCTCAAATACACCGGCGAGGGCGGCAAAATCAACGTATATTCAAGCAAGGTTTATAACGATATATGCATTAAGGTAACGGACAACGGAATAGGTATTCCCGAGGATAAGCTCCCACATATTTTCGACAGGTTTTACCGCGTCGATAAAGCACGCTCGCGTGATACCGGCGGTACGGGATTGGGGCTTGCAATCGCCAAGCAATCGCTTGAATCGAGCTTCGGCGGCAAAATCAAAATTTCAAGCGTACTGCAAAAAGGTACCGAGGTCACGATCACGATCCCATGTAAATAAGTTCAATAAAGGGACACTAAAATTTAGTGTCCCTTTATTTTTTATTTTAGTGTCCCTATATTATTTTAGTGTCCCCGTCATCCTCCGATTTGACATTTCAGACCGCTCTTTTTTGCATTTTCCAAAAGCAGCTGCATATGGTCGTTCGGTATGAGCGGCAAGTCGCCCATAAGATACTCTCTGCCCAAGCCTTCGTACTTGCCCTGACCGAGCCGGTGGTACGGGAGAAGGTGCAGTCTCTCAACACCCGGCAGCGACGCGGCAAACATCGCAATATCGTATATTTCGGCGGGAGTATCGTTGAACGTCGGGATCACCGGCACGCGTATCGTGAGATTTACCATACCGCTCTCCGCTATTTTACGCGCGTTTTCGAGTATCAGCTCATTCGGCTGACGCGTAAACTCCTTATGCTTCGCGCTGTTCATATGTTTTATATCCATAAGTACATAATCGAGATACGGAAGATATTTCTGTATCGTTTCCCACTTCGCAAAGCCGGTCGTTTCAATTGCCGTGTTGATTTCAAGCTCCTTGCTTGCACGCAGCAGGTGCGGCGCGAAATCGGGCTGTAAAAGCGATTCGCCGCCCGACAGCGTAAGACCGCCGCCGCTTCTTACATAATAGAATCTGTCTTGAAGTATTATCGGCATAAGCTCCGCGACGGTAACGTCCTTGCCCATGATTTTTTCTTTACCCTCAAACATCATCGGCTGAACGTCAAATTCCTGCGATTCGGGATTGCAACACCAACGGCAGCGCAGGGCGCAGCCCTTAAGGAATACGATAGTACGTATTCCGGGTCCGTCGTGTATGGAATATTTCTGTATATCGAATATACGTCCTTTTGCATCTAAATAGTTTTCCATATTGAATCCTTTTATAATTTTAATCAGTCGACAAAGTTTGCCTGTTCCGTTCTCGCTATTATATCGTCCTGAAGCGAGCGCGAAAGCGTTGTGAACAGCGCGCTGTAACCCGCTACGCGGACAACGAGCGACTTGTAGTTTTCGGGGTGCTGCTGCGCGTCCAAAAGCGTTTCCTTGCTAACGACGTTAAACTGCATGTGCATACCCTTCTGGTCGAAATACGCTCTGATATACGAAACGAAGTTTTTCAGTCCCTCTATACCGCTGAGTGCCGACGGGTGGAACTTTTGATTGTAGAGCGTTCCGTTTGACGCGATGCCGTGGTCGAGCTTCGCGACGGAGTTAGCCGCAGCCGTAGGACCGAGACGGTCGCTGCCGCTGCGCGGGCCTACGCCGTCGGCGATAGGCGTATTCGCAAGTCTGCCGTCGGGCGTCGCGCCCGTCTGCTCGCCAAGAGGTACGTTAGCAGAAACGGGGTACAGTCCCGCGTGGAACTGACCGCCGCGCGGATTATAATACTTCTCGACCTCGCGCGTATAGATATACGCGACCTCGCGGGCGAAAAGGTCTACCTCTTCAATATCGTTTCCGTATTTGGGAAGCTCGTCTATCATTTCAAGCAGCTTGTCGTAACGCGCCAAATCTTCTTTTGACGACGTTCCCGCAAGGAACATTCTGCATATTTCCTCGACCTGCGCCTTTGAAACGGGCTTGCCCATATCGGCAAGATTCTTTACTACCTCCGCCGTCGCGTTCTTTGCCGCCTTCGGCGTAAGACCTCTGCCGTAGTTATGTAAAAGCGCATCCTTGAAATCAGCCATAGACACGAGCTTTTTATCGAACACGAGCGTTCTTATAGCGTTCAGCGCGTCCGTCATGTTCGCGATACCGAAGCCCTGCGGACCTGTGAAGTTATAGTGAGCACCGCCCTCCTGTATCGTCTTTCCGCGCGCAATACAGTCGTCTATCATCATCGACACAAACGGCAGCTGTCCGCGCTCTCCGTGCGCCACGTCAATAGCGTTGTCGGCGTTTACCATGAGCTGTATCATGTACTTCATCTGCGCCTTGTACGCATTGTAAAACTCGTCGAACGTCTTCATTTGAAGAACGTCGCCCGTCTGTAAACCGACCTGGACGCCCTTGTCAACACCGTTCGAGAATACCAATTCCAGCGGACGGCACATATTGAAGAACGCCGCATCATGCCAGCCGTCGGTCTTGTGAGAAGCCTGCGGCTCTACGCAGCCGATTATGTTATAGTCGCGCGCGTCCTCAAGCGTAACTCCCCTGCTCATGAGCGCGGGAATAATAACCTCGTCGTTGTAGTACGCGGGAAGTCCCACGCCCGTACGCGTAAGCTCGGCGCATTTAATCATAAATTCGTTCGGCGTACCGTTCCAGATACGCACCGAGAACGACGGCGCGGGGAGACGCGTGTGCATCGAAGCCTGAATACAAAGGAAAGAAAGGTCATTCGTCGCGTCAAGACCGTCGCGCGTCTGACCGCCGGCGCAGAGGTTCTGGAACAGGCTGTAACCCGCGAAACCCTC
>CANQJC010000019.1 GCA_947624165.1 uncultured Clostridia bacterium | reverse complement strand
GCCGTAGCGATCGACGAGTTCGCTCTGTCGTATGTAACGTTCGACGGACGCATCGACGCGCCTGTTTCGAGGAAGTAGATACCGAGTCTGTCGCCGCCCTTTGCGATGTGCTTCGTCTCAACGCCGTATTTACGGAGAGCCGCGACGGCGCACTCGCCTATCGGGTTCTTCGGGACCTTTGTGACGAATTCCGCGTCGTGACCGTAATTCGCGAGCGATACCGCAACGTTGGCTTCGCCGCCGCCGTAGTTTATGTCAAACTGGGTAGCCTGAATATATTTCTGATTTCCGGGTGTGGACAATCTGAGCATTATCTCACCCATTGTAACAACTTTTGCCATTATTTTTGTCTCCTTTAAAATTTATTTTTTAAGCTCCGCTCTCGCAGCTTTGATGTTTGCGATAAATTCCTTAGCCGTCTCGGTGATAGCCGCGTAATCGCCGGTCTTCGCGCCCTTTGTGAGCGACGAGCCCGCGCCTACCGCGACAACGCCCGCCTTTATCCATTCGGCAACGTTATCCTTGTCAACGCCGCCCGTCGGCATCATCTGAGCCTGCGGAAGGGGACCCTTGATGTCCTTGATGATTTTCGGTCCGAAGAGGTCGGCGGGGAATATTTTAACTATATCCGCGCCCGCTTCCATAGCTGTGATGACCTCGGTGATCGTGGCGCAGCCGGGCATATACGGTACTCTGTAACGGTTACAAAGCTTCGCCGTTTCGGGGTTGAACGCCGGACTTACAACGAAATTCGCGCCCGCCATAATAGCCATTCTCGCCGTTTCGGGATCGAGAACGGTACCCGCGCCGAGCATCATCTCGCCGTTTGAATACTTTTCGGCAAGAGCCGCGATAACCTTGTCCGCGCCGGGAACGGTGAACGTAAGCTCGATACCCGTGCAGCCGCCCGCGAGACACGCGTCCGAAATTTTAATTGCTTCTTCCGCGCTGTTCGCTCTAACGACCGCGACAAGACCGCAGTCCGTAAGCTTTTTTAGAACGTCTTCCTTTAACATTGTATAATTCCTCCTTAAATTTATAATTTATACAATGATTTTACCACAATCATGTCGTTTTTGCAATATCATATACAAAAAAATACTTCCCGATCGGCGCAAAAAAATTCATAAGCCCGTATTGACTAATCCGATCCCGCGTGATAAAATGAAAATATCAAAATACGGAGGGTAATAAAATGGACGAAAATTATAATAACTATAATAATTACGGCAATGAAAACACGCAGGGCGAGCCGTTTACTCAGCCGTCTTATAACAATAACGGACGCAATCAGTCGCTCGCGGTGCTTATACTCGGCTCGGTCTCCCTCGGACTTCAGCTGATGTGCTGCGTCGGCGGCGCGATATCTATCGTCTGCGGAATAATCGGTCTTGTTCTGGGAATACCTCTTTTCAAGAAGGATCCGCAGGATATACAAGTCAAGCTCGGCGTGATCTTCTCCGCGGTAGGCATAGGTATAGCGATACTTTCGACGATCGCGGCGATCGTAATTTCCATAACGGGCGCGCTCGGTTCCGGCGCGTTGGGCGACATAATATATAATCACAGACTTTATTACTGAAAATCAAAAAACGCTTCGCTTTTACGCGAAGCGTTTTTTACGGCATAAAATTTATAATGTTGCGCAGTATGCAGTAGAACGCGAACAAAACGAGCAGGACGACGTAAAACGACGTTCTTCTCGGAAGAAGCCTTACGGGTCTTGCCCACGCGGATATAACGTACTGCGCGTAAAGCATGACGGCGGCTGCCGACAGAAGCGGCACCGTTATGTTGTAGCGCAGAGCGGTTATAAAATGAAACGACAGCATTTCCCTTACCGCGCGCGTGTTGCCGCAGCCAGGACAGAGAAGCCCCGTGAGAGCGTGTATCGGACACGGCGGTATTACTTTTGCGGCTGCGGCGAGTATATACCGCTTCAGCGCGAATATCGCCGACACGATAAGCGGCGGCGCGAACGTAAGCGTTATACGCTTTGAATTTCCCGTCAAGTCAAATCGACTCCTTTTGCTAAAAAAGCGCGTTTTTACATATATGATTATATTATACGCGTCCGCGCTTGTCAAGCCGCGCCGATAGGAACGCTTCCCTTGACATTACATAAGGAAACGTGATACAATAAACAAAACAGAATCAGAATAACTGGAGATATGGTTATGGATAACGGAATAAAATTATATGTTGTGGTTCCTTGTTATAACGAGGAAGAGGTTTTGCCGGAAACGTCCCGTCGTATGATAGAGCTGTTCAACAAAATGAAGTCGGAGGGACTTATCGGCGGCATGAGCCGTATAGTGTTCGTGGACGACGGCTCCAAGGATAAGACGTGGGAAATAATAGACGCTCTCGCGAAAGCCCATACGGAGATCGCGGGAATAAAGCTTGCGCGAAACGCCGGACATCAGAACGCGCTTCTGGGCGGGCTTATGACCGTAAAGGACGAGTGCGACTGCGCGATTTCTATCGACGCAGATTTGCAGGACGACATAAACGTCATACCCGATATGATAAAGAATTACAAGGAAGGGTATGACGTCGTATACGGCGTGAGGAACAAACGCGATACCGATACGTTTTTTAAACGCACGACCGCGATAGGCTTTTATAAGCTTATGAGTGCCATGGGCGTGAATATAGTGTTTAACCATGCCGATTACCGTCTCATGAGCCGCCGCGCGCTCGACGCTCTTTCGGACTTCCCCGAAAGAAACGTGTTCCTGCGCGGTATGGTGCCGCTGGTGGGCTACCGTTCGACGAACGTGTATTACGACAGAAACGAACGCTTCGCGGGTGAATCGAAGTATCCGCTGAAGAAAATGCTTTCCTTCGCGTTCGACGGGATAACCTCGTTTTCGATAAGCCCCATACGTTTGATCACCGCGCTCGGCGCGGCGGTGTGCGTAATATCTATCATAATGGCGGTGTACGCGCTTGTCGAGAAGCTTCTCGGAAACGCCGGCATGGGCTGGGCTTCGCTGATGATGTCGATATGGTTCATAGGCGGCGTGCAGCTGCTGTCGGTCGGACTTATCGGAGAATATATAGGCAAGCTCTACAAGGAGGTCAAACGCCGTCCGCGCTATATTATAGAAGCGTATGTTAACGAAACGGACGACGCGGCGAAGGAGTGACGGCACAATGTATGATGTGATAATAATCGGCGTCGGCGTCGCGGGAATGAGCGCGGCGATTTACGCCGGACGCGGCGGTATGAAAACGCTGCTGCTTGAAAAGCTCGCCTGCGGAGGTCAGGCGGTAAAAACCTATGAGGTGGACAATTACCCGGGCTTCGGCGATAATCCGTCGGGCGCGGAGCTTGCGAAGCGGATAGAAGAACACGCGCGCAAATTCGGCGCGGAGTTCAAGACCGAAAACGTAAAAGAGATAAGAAACGCGGCGGGACCGATTAAAACGGTCGTGACGCGCAGAAACGAGTATCAGACAAAAACGATAATTTTCGCCACGGGCGCGTCGCCGAAAAAGCTTGGAGCGAAGGGCGAGGACACGTTCGCCGGCGCGGGCGTTTCGTACTGCGCGACGTGTGACGGAGCGTTTTTTAAGGACAGAGACGCGGTCGTAGTGGGCGGCGGCAACACGGCGTTCGAGGACGCGCTGTATCTCGCGCGGTTCTGCGAAAACGTGTATATTTTAAACAGAAGCAAGCGTTTCCGCGCGGCAGCGTCGCTTGTCGAGCAAGTTAAAAAGAATACGAAAATCACGATTTACACGGATATTGCCGTGGATTACTTTGACGGAAAACAGACGCTCGAACGCGTGTACGTCAGGAATACCGCCACAAACGCGCGCGGGTTTATAAACGCGGCGGGCGCGGTGATCGCGATAGGCGTAACGCCCGATTCGCTTCTCGCGAAATCGTGCGGCGTTGAAACGTGCGAATTGGGATTTATCAAGACCGATATTTATATGAAAACAAATCTCCCCGGCGTATTCGCCGCCGGCGACGTGAGGACCACGCCCTTAAGGCAGATAGTGACCGCCGCCGCGGACGGCGCGGTCGCCGCGACGAGCGCGGTGAATCACGTTAACGGGGTGATGATGTGAGACCGCTTTTACGCGTCGTCGATGTTTCGGAATAACAGAATAAAGCTCCTCAGCGTAAACGGCGTTTATCCAAACGAGGAAAATATCCGCAGCGGCGCGTACCCGATTTCGAGCGATTTTTACGCGGTAACGCGCGCCGACGCGTCGGAGAATACGAAAAGATTGGTAGAATGGGCGTCGTCGGAACAGGGACAGGAAATTATAGAAAAGGTCGGCTACACGCCGATAAAGGAATAAAAATCATGAAACTGATAAAAAACGCGCATATATTAACAATGGACGAAACGCGCCGCGAATATAAAAACGGCGCGGTGGTGTTTGATGAGAAAATCGTGTATGTCGGAGAAACTAAGGATTTTTCCGAGTATGATATTGACGAGGAGATCGACGCGTCGGGTATGTTCGTCATACCCGGGCTTATCGACGCGCACTGTCATCTCGGAATGTTCGAGGACTCGCTCGGATTCGAGGGCGACGACGGGAATGAGGACAGCGACCCCGTCATGCCGCAGCTTCGCGCGATTGACGGGATAAATCCGTTTGACCGCGGCTTTGAGGAGGCGCGTAACGCCGGAGTTACTTCCGTTTTGACGGGACCGGGCAGCGCGAATCCGATAGGCGGTCAATTCGCCGCGATAAAGACGGCCGGTATATGCGTGGACGATATGATAATAAAAGCTCCCGCCGCGATGAAGTTCGCGCTCGGCGAAAATCCGAAGGCGGTCTATAACGAGAAGGAGCAGGCTCCCGTCACGCGTATGGGTACCATGGCTCTGATACGCGAGACGCTCATAAAGGCGCGGCGGTATAAAAAACAGCTCGACGACTATAACGCCGACTGCGAAAACAACGAGCTGCCGGAATTTGATATAAAATCGGAATCGTTTATTCCCGTTCTCAATAAGGAAATACCCGTGAAGATCCACGCGCACCGCGCGGACGATATATGCAGCGCGATCCGTATAGGCAAGGAATTTGATATAAACGTCACTATCGAGCATTGCTCGGACGGCGACAGAGTAGCGGACATACTCGAACGCGAAAAGCTGCCCATTATGCTTGGTCCGACGCTTTCGGACAGGAGCAAGCCGGAGCTTCGGAATCTGACGTTCGCCACATATAAAAATCTTTCGGACAGGGGAGTGCCGGTCGCCATTATAACCGACCACCCCGAAATCACGATAGGCAATCTGCCGCTGTGCGCCGTTATGGCGGTAAAGCACGGCATGGACGCGTACAAGGCACTTGAGGGAATAACTATCACAGCCGCGAAAAACTGCGGCATAGCCGACAGGGTGGGGAGTATCGAGGTCGGCAAGGACGCGGATCTGTGCGTGTTCACGAAGCTGCCGACTGAGTTTGACGCAAAGTGCGTCAGAACGTTCATCGACGGACGCGGAGTAAATTAACATGTTCGCCGACCGTGCGCGGCGCGTGCATAAAATTCAAGACGAGCTTGAAATTTCCGAACGTATATGATAAAATCAAATAAAGCCGCCGTCTCGGCAAATGACGGCAGGATAAGCATCAAGGGGGATAATTATGAAAAAAAATATGATCGCACTGACAGCCGCGCTGATCATGGCGTGTACGTCCTCGGCGTTTGCCGCGCCGAACGACGCTATTCCGCAGGAAACGCCTTCCGCGACAGCCGCTCCGACCGCTGCGACAGCAACTCCGACCGACGGAGTGTCGGACGACGCGGAGCCGGAAGCTGACGCGCCCGTGTCTTTGACGGACGATACCGACGAGCCTGCGCCCGACGTTACGGCTGCTCCCGAAGGAACGCCCGCGCCGCAAAACGACGCGCCGTCCGAAACGGATCCGCTTCTTAACGCGCCGCCGCAGGAGCTTTCGACAGAGTTTAAACTCGATATAGATATACTTCAGCATAAGTACATCATCTCCAAAAACGCGGTCATAGAGCTTTACAGCGACGACGGAGACCTGCTCGGCTCTCAGCTTCGTTACGTCGGCTGGGACACGCCGAAGGTAAGCATGGTTTTCGAGGTGCCGAAGTACCGCATGGGCGAAAAATTCAAGGTAAAGCTCGTGGAAGGACTGCGCTCCATACGCTATTACGATACGCGCGTCGAACCGGGCGAATCGGTGGAGGTGCAGACATACGGATATCTTGACGAAAATGGTCAGTACATACAGAATAACGGCGCGCTCATAGAGGGTAATCCTCACTACGATAAGGAAATACGCATGCATGTCACAAACCGCTGGCTCGACAACGTGTCGCCGCACGCGAGGATAGTCGACGACGTGACGATGATGCCGGTGCGCGCGATCGGCGAAGCCATGGGTCTTGAGGTAAAATACAACGCGGAGGACGACAGCGTGGCATGCGTCGCGGACGACAAGTCCGTCGTGTTCTGGGCGAACAATATTTATATGACGATATTCGGCGTCGGTGTTAACGCCGAGCATGAAACGGTTTACATAGACGGCTCTCTGTTCGTACCCGTGCGCGCTCTTGCCGAAGCCTTTGAATCCACGGTCGAATCTGCGGATTACGGCGAATATATGGATATCCTGATAGGCGAGTCGCCGTATGTGCGCGAAATCAGGAACAGGATACCCGTTAACCGCGACGGCATAGGAAGCAAAACGAATTATCTCGTGTGGGTCTCAAAGCACGAATATAAAGTAAGAGTTTACGAGGGACAGCAGTATACGTGGACGCAGCTCAAGGAATTCCCGTGCGCGCTCGGCGCGTGGGACACGCCGACGATAACCGGTCAGTTTGAGTACATAGAACGGACGCAATGGGATTACCCGGGCTACTACGTCGGACCCGTGCTTCGATTCTATAACGGATACGCGCTCCATTCGACGCTTCTGTATTACGGCGGCGGCGAGTATGACGGACGCGTGGGCGTTAACATATCCCACGGCTGCGTGCGGCTCCACCCCGACGACATAAACTGGATCGCCGCGACGATACCGTTCGGAACGAGAATATATATTACGGAGTAAAATAAAAAATCCATCGGCTTACCGATGGATTTTTTTACGCATTTTTATATTTTTGTTATGTCCCTGTCCAAATCCGCGGGGGCGACGCCGTCGGGGAGATTTACAAGTCCCACCGTCATAACGTGCGAAAGCTCCTTCGCGTTCATGGGTTTCGCGTTCTCGTCTCTTTCCGGCGTCTCGACGCTTATCATGTCTTTTTTTATCAACGGCGCGAACGAAAGACCGTTTTTTATCATTTCGTCAGCCGCGAAGCGCGCTATTACGCTTCCTCCGACGTCGTTCGTGTGCGTGTAATCGCGGTCGTCGCCATAGCAGCGGAAATAATCCCATGCGCGCGACGCTCCCGCCGCTTCAAAAAATTCGGTCGTCCGCGTCCACAGGTCGAGGAACGGTACGTTCATTTCATCACATACGCTTTTCGCCGCGTTGCGGTAGTCGCCCAAGAGGTTTAACAGCGTACCGTTTTCCGTAAACAGTATGCGGTTGATGGGCGACGATATGATAGGGACCGCGCCGCGTTCACGCGCGAAGTTTACATAATACCTGAGATTGTCGGCGTAACCGCCGAACGCGTCGAGAGAACGAACCTTCTGGTCGTTATGACCGAATTCTACGATGAGAAAATCGCCCTTCTTGATTTTGTCCTTGAACGCCGTGAAATTGATATTTTTAAAATCCTCGGTCGTAGAGCCGGACTGCGCCTGATTCTCGACCGCGATACCTTCGCCGAGAAGCTCGGGAAGCATCTGACCCCAGCCGCAGTATGTGGAGGTCGGGTCGTATGGGTACTCCGCGGGCTGGTCGGTGACCGTCGAGTCGCCCGCTATGTATATAACGGGTACGTCCACGGGCGACACAGCCGACACGGCGGTGAGATCGCCGTCGCAGACGATGTCAAGCTCCACGCCGCCGACGTGCGTGTGCTCCTCGTCGCGCTTGTGGTAATCGCACACGCTGACGATAAATTTAAAATCCTTTTTTTCGCCGCCTTTCATAACGGCGTCTTTGACCATGAACCGACGCGACTGCGATAGGACGGTAAAGGTGATATCCTCGTGCGCCGTGATCGTCAGCGTCGTCTCGTACGTTCCGTTGGGGACGGGAGTCGAGATATGCATCGGTTGATTTTCGTATTTCATGAACTCAATCCTTTCGTTTAATACTGTTTTACCCTGCCGTCGCGGTACGCCTCGACGAGCGCGGTGAGGTCGAGGATTTTTTTCGCCTGTATTTTTCCCTCGTCCGTATCCTCTATCAAAAGCCGCGCGGGTGCCAGATCCACGACGTCAAGCGTGGAATGGATATCCTTTTCTTCCTTGATCGCGCTTTCGACCGAATCAAAAGCGTCGTGCGCGCTCAAAAGCAGCCCGTGCGAATTAAACAGAAGCGTGTACCCCGCCATACCCGTCACCGACTGGTACGCGCGCGACAGACCGCCGTCTATTACGAGCAGCTTGCCGCCCGCCTTTATGGGACTTTCGCCCTTTTTTATCTTAACGGGTACGTGACCGTTTATAATATGAGAAAACTCCGACGGGTCTATCCCGAATTCGAGAAGGATTTTATCGCATACGTCCTCGTTGACGGCGAGCGAATAATAGTCGTCCTTTATCTCCGTCCAGGTACTCTCGTCGTCTATGAAATACCGCTCGAACGTCGTCATTTTATTCTTGCCGTACACCGGCGAGAAGCAGCCGCACCAGAGGAACCACAAGAAATCCTTGCCGTACTCTCTTTCGGGACTTCCGGGACGCGCGAAATATCCGTCGCGCGCGATTTGTTCGCACTTATCCATGAACGCCTTACCCTTGACCTTTTCTCCGGCGAGCGTCACCTCCTTGAAGGAGCCGTCGGCGTTCATGGGAATACAGCCGTGATAAAGCAGGTTATTGTTGAAGGCGAGATACATACCGCCCTCTTTATACAAGAACCGTATATGCTTCTGAAGCTTTTCGCTGCGTAAAAACGACGTGCGCAGCAGCTCCATAAGCTCGTTTTCCGCTTCGGTAAGTTCAAAAGGATTTTCGGGATCGACAGTCGGGAAATTGCTGTCCTTGAGCTTATACGTCCTGCCGTCCAACGTGATAGTACCATCGGCGTAATTGATTTTGTCCAGCATAAGATGATTTTCCATCATAAACTCGGGACGGCGTTTGATTATCTGCCCTTCGAGCTTAAACTCTATGACCGATATCGCCTTATGCACCTTCGCCCAGAAATTCTCGTCGTGCCGCGATATACGGACGCGGTTCGGGTTGCGCGGAATGAAGCACTCGCACGGGTCGTCGGCATACGTTTCGAGCGCGAACACCGTGAGCGGACGCATATTTATTCCGTACCCGTCCTCCAGACAGTCGAAATTCGAATACTTTGTCGAAATCGAAACAACGTTCGCGATACACGCCGGACTGCCCGCCGCCGCGCCCATCCATTGAACGTCGTGGTTGCCCCATTGTATGTCAAGACTGTGATAATTCAAAAGAGTGTCGAGAATAATATCCGCTCTCGGACCGCGGTCGAAAATATCTCCTATAATATGTAACCGCCCGATCGCGAGCGTCTGTATAAGCGTGGATATCTCGACGATGAAATCGTCCGCCTGACCAAGCTCGACTATCGTGGAAATGGCTTGATTATAATAATTCGCCTTGTCCGAGCCGTAATCCGTATTCGCGTGGATAAGCTCGTCTATCGTCGAGCCGAACTCCTTCGGCAAAAAAGACCGTATCGACGCGCGCGTATACTTCGCCGCGACGACGCGGCATATCTCGATGAGACGGTACAGCGTGATCCTGTACCAGTCGTCGATATCCTCCGTTTCACGCTTGATGATTTCCAGCTTTTGCTTGGGATAATATATAAGCGTAGCCAGGACGAGCCTGTCATGCTCGGAGAGCGTCCGTCCGTAGATCGACGTGATCTTATCCTTAATAACGCCGGACGCGTTCTTGAGGATATGCAGAAACGATTCATATTCGCCGTGGATATCGCTCATAAAATGCTCCGTAAGCTTGGGGAGCTTTTGACGCGCGCGCAGACGTATTATCTCCTTCGACGCGTCCTTTATCGTCGGATACTGCTGTGCGAGCAGGCTCAGATAATCTATATCGTAATTTTCGGCAGCCATCGGATTTCCCCCTTTCGATAGTATAATTATATACCCGAAAAAAAGAAAATGCAATAGGCGAAACGGTTTTTTACACGTTAATGAACGCCGCCCTCACGGGAGGCTGCGGGACCGCCGCCATAGACCGAGGATACCGATGACGCGCATGATTTTCGAATTATAAAAAACCGACGCAAAAAAACTGTTTTTACTATTGCAATATTGACAAATTTGTTGTATAATACAGTCAGTATATTGTGAACAAATTCATAAAGTTCATCAAAAAAAGAGAGAGAGGGAGAATTATGAAAAAAACAAAGAGATTGTTGTCGTTTGTGATTTCGCTTGCGATGACGGCGTCGGCGTTTACGGCACTGGCTGTACCGGCGAGCGCGGAAAAGACGCAAAAGTACGCGCTTGACCTGACGAGCGTTACAAAAACGGGTGACGTAACGACAAAAGCGGCTGACGGAAAACCCGAAGACGCGCGCAAACCCGACGTTGTGGATTTCGGCTCCGGCACGGAGACAACAGCTGCTGTTCCCGCGCTTGACGGCTGGGGATATCAGCATTTCTGCTATGTGGTATCCGGCAGTCCCGCGGAGACGCAGGGTAATAGACAAACGTCGGCGGGCGTTAACAAGGAGGACGGATATCTTTACCTTACTGCCGTCGGCAACTCGCCTTCGGACGCGGCGTTGTCGTTTATTCCCGCAAACGTTGACGACTTAACGCCTTCGGCAAGCGGAGTACATATTTATGAATTTGACGCGTCGGTTCTTACTACGGGCGGCACGGCAACAGGCGATATGGGCTTTGGATTTACAAGCGGTACGGGCGATAAGCTCGCAAAAGTCGGCAGCGTGCAGATGACGACTACCAAGACGGCAAATGAAGTGGTTTCCGCAAAGCTCGTAATGGTACATGACCTTGACAACAAGAAATACATAATCTACAAAGACGGTATACAGGGTGCGGCAGGTACAGTGACCGATGAAGCTCCCATAACGGGCATTTACACGGGGGTAGTAAACTACGGATACTACCAGTCGCGTATCGCAAACCTGAAATATTATGAAGACGATGTGCTTCCCGCTGCGGGAAAGGTTTCATTTGTAGGCTATGAGAGTGCTGATTTGCAGCATTATGATTCAGTTCTCGAGGGAACGAAGCTTGAAGCTCCCAATCCCCCCAGCGTACCCGGCATGCACTTTGAAAAGTGGGTGGAAGGTACCGACACATCGGGTACGGCTGTAACGGAATTTGTTGCCGGAAATACGGACAAAACATATACCGCCGTATACTCCGAGGGTTCTGTTGTTTCAACGGTTGAAGTAAAGTCAAATCCTTACGCGAAAATAACGCTCCAGAGCGGCGACGACGATCCGCTGCCGTCGGTATGGACGGACGCTGACGGCAATGCGACGATCGCGGATATCCCCAATAACACAGATTATAAGTATACGATAGAAAAGAAGGGCTACACGACAAAGACGGGAACGTTCACTCTCGGTATTCAGAATTATGAATTGACCGATAAGGCCGTTCTTGACGCCGACCATGAGGATTACCTCTATTACGAGGGCAACTGGACAGACGGAAAAGGCTCCTTGAGTAACCCCGACAACGGCGATGCGAAACACAGAAGCATGACCGCCACGCTCGGCGACGGTATCACGTTCCCCGAAGACATGAGCGCGGTCACGGTTCGCTTAAGAGTAAAGAGCCAGTTTGCGAGCAGAGCAAACGATGTTACTCACATGGCGATCAAGGACGAAGACGGTACGGTCCTGTTCGGTCTGCGGTCGTCAAAGACGGCGGGTATCGAAGCGTTCACCGGCTGGCAGGGCTCAAATGCAGCTATGACGGACGGCTATAACGAAACGGACGTTGTAAACAAAGTCGAAGTTGTTCCTCCGACAGGTGCCATCACGAGCGATGTGACGGTTGACTTCACGGTCAACAAAGCCACAAATCAGGTAACCGTTACATATAACAATATGACGATGGGCGTTCTTCCCTTAACGGTCGACGAAGTAAAGAAGATGACGACGCTTTACTGCGGTTGTTACAGAGAGAGCGTGTTCATGACGGTTTATGAGGTTTCGGCAATAAAACCCGACCCGATGAGCATGGTTCTTGCCGGCGATGATGATTTCGCAAAGGTCGGCGGAAAAACGATTGAAAAGCAGTATACAAAATCCGAGGTCGTTTCAAACGACGCCGGCTTCACATGGACGATAATCGGCGCGAAGCAGTACACGGCTCCCGAACCCTGCGTTCGCATTCTTGCGACATACACGAGCGCGGGCGTGCTTAAGAAGATCGACTCGATAACGGAGTTTGCGAAGGACGACGTTATCGATATGACAACAAAGACGAATCAGAGAATATTCATCTGGGATAAGGTAGACGGCTTGAAGCCCGTTAAACCGACGGAGACCGAACCTCCCGCCGAGGGTATGTCGATAGACAATAACGGAAAGCTTTCCGTTACGGACGCTGCGAAGCCCGGAAAGTATGTCATTACCGCTACGGGTGATACGACGGGTAAGACGGCAAGCATCGAAATCACGATAGACGACTTCCAGGAGCTTGACCTAACGACGGACGGTCCGCGCGCATTCGACAAGACGGACGCGACGGGAGAATACAAGGTACTTTCCGCTGTGGACAGCAACGGAGACGATATCAATGATTTGGTAACTCCCGTATGGTCGATAGACGATTCGACCGTTGCGGAAATCGACTCCGCTACGGGCGCGCTCTCAGTCAAAGCGGAGGGCGAAGCCAAGATAACGGTTACCGTAACAAACGGTACGGCTGTTTCGACCGCCGAGATCCCCGTTATCGTAGGTAAGTTTGACAAGGAGATCACTCCTGCGGACGCGAACACGGTTATAGACGTTTCCGATCTTGTTGCGGCTGACGATTATCTCGTAACGGCTTCCAAGGACGGCGCGGTAGTTTCACAGAAGAAGCTCTCCGAGCTTACAGATAACAAGTTCGACGCTACGGGCGCGGATAAGGTTGAAGTAGGCGTGATTTATAATACAAAGGTAAAGGGTAACGGCACGGTGGGTTATTCGGTAGGCGACACGATCGCGATACCCGCAGGAACGTATAAGTTCGAAATCACGGGTGCTTCGGGTGACCGCGGCGATATCTATGCAAACGAGCAGATACTTGTTAACAACATACTCCAGAACGGCGCGACGGTCAATTCGTACACAGCCAACGACATCGTTGTCAAGGAGGGCTATGCGACGATGAAGACCTACGACGATAAGGGCGTGACCGCGAACGTTACGATATCGAAGGTTCCCGCAAGCGTGACGAGAGTTCCGAAGATGTTCACATTGGGCGATTCGCTCGTATGTATCTATTACAACGGCGGCAGCCCGACAAACAACCTCTATCAGACAGGTTGGGGTCAGGTTCTTCAGGACTACATCACGGACAGCATAGAGGTCGTTGACCTTGCGAACTCAGGCGTAACGGCTCCCGGACTTTACAGCAGCGCGTTCACGCAGATAAGAGAGAGCGCGAAGGAAGGCGATTATCTCGTACTCGAAAGCGGATATAACGACAAGACTTATGTAACGGTCGATGACATGAAGACGGCTGTAAGAGGTATGGTCGACGAAGCTCTTGAAATCGGCATGAAGATAATCCTTGTTTCGCCGAACGCTTCACAGCATGACTACGGCTCAAGCGTAGCTTGGTCGGGTAACATGAAGGCTGTTGCCGACGAATATATGAGCGAGCAGATCAGTGAAGGCGAGCAGATGGTTGCAAATCCGAAGTATACCGAGGACGTAGACTACATCGACCTTGCGGCTATCAGCTATAAGTTCCTCAATGACAAGTACGGCGCAGATTACGGTAAAGACGGAGATTCGGAAGCATCGGGTGAACAGTTGAACGAATTGTCGAAGATATACAACGTAGATGACAGACTGCACTCAACATATAACGCGGCTAACTGCTGGGCGGCTGTGGTTGCTCAGAACATCAAGACGATTTGGGGCGCGGATGTGGTTGCAGGTAAGGAAGACCACACCTACACATTCACCGACGGCAAGAGTGATGAAATCACGGTAGGTATAGGCAAAATGCCGGAGTTGGACGGCGAATAATATAAACAAAAAACACACCCTTCGGGGTGTGTTTTTTTTGCTCCCGTTTACACAAATAACCTCCGCATGAAATCCTTTTTTATCGCAAATCAAAATCACGTATCAAACATTTTTACATGAATCAAAATCCGCATGAAATCCTTTTTTTGCAAATCAAACCCATGTATTAAAATCATTTTATCACAAATCAAAACCCGTATGAATGAATTCATTCATACGGGCTTGGTGATTTGTTGCGGGAATTGCACCCGCGCCGCCGTCTTACCCCGCCGCTGTTAACGGCGAGTGCGACAGTTTATCCTTATTTTATTGAACTCCCAGAGCCGCAAGCTCGGTTATCTCACACGGCTCGTCGTCGAGGAGCTGAAGCTTTATCGAGTTTGTGTACTTCGGTACGGGGAAGATGAACGTCTGCGCGTCGGTGCTGCCGTCGCTTGACGAATCTATCACGACCTCCCAGCCGTCGCGGTTTGTGATGTCCTTAACGTCCGCTTCGGGAATGTCCTGCCGCGTCGAAACCTTGAACGGGTGCTTTTTGTTGTCCGCGAATTTCACGATCACCGCGCTTATGGGCCATTTGTCGGTGTGCATCATGATTATGCCCTTGCCGTTCGACTTCCATGCTGTGCTGTAATCGAAATCGCATGCCGCCTTGCCGTCGCCCTCGCTCGCGTATACCTCCAAAGCGGTCGACTGCGTGCCGGTCATCTTTTCGCCGTTCGTGTACGCCCTGCCGCTTGCCGGCTGCATCGCCCTCGCGGTCTTGAGCGTTTCGAGAACCGCCTTGTCGTCGACTGCCGTTTCAATATCGCTTACGGTGATAACGCCCGTCTCGCCGTACCATTCGACCTTTTTGTTTAACGCTTCCGATACGGCTCGGAGCGGAACGAACGTCCTGTCGCTCGTGATTTCGGGCGCAGCGTCCATTGTCTTTGCCGCGCCGTCAACGGTGTAATCGGTGCTGCCTATCGTCATTACAACGTCCGCTTCGGGACTTTGCACCGTTACCTGCCGCGCGTCCGCGTCCCACGACACATACGCGCCGAACGCCTCCGATATAAAGCGCATGGGAACCATCGTTCTTTCGTTTGTGATGTACGGCGCAAGCTCGTTGTCGCCGCCGTCGATGTAATACGGCGCGCCGTTTATGAGTGCCTTCGGCTCGTCCGCCGCAAGCTGTGTAACGTCGCCCTCGTAAAGGTCGGCGATGTTCCACTCCTTCTTCGCAAGGTCGGGGTTCGTTATCTTGTTTCCGTTCTCGTCAACGGTGTAAATCTGCGGAACGGGTATCGTTTCCGTGTCGTAGCCGAGGCAGTAGTCAACGTGCGTCGGCTGGTTGTAACCGACGTTCTGAACGGCTGCCGCGTCGCGGTACTGATTGTCCGACATGAGCGTCGGGAGCTTGTAGCTCGTCGGTATCGTCGTCGTGTAAATGCGAAGCTCCGAATTGTCGATAGTCGGGTATATTACCTCCTCGCGCCAGTCGCCGAGAATGTCAGCCGCAAGCGTCGGGTTCGACTTCGCGGAGTTGTTCGAGTGGCACTCCGTCGCCGAGAATATTTCCTCTACCTTATACGTGTACGGGTTGTACTTGGAAATGTTTATTCCGTCGAGGACCTCGCGTCCGAGGTCGCCGTCCCACCACGCGAAGAAGTTCGCGGGTATGCTGTAATGATCTGTTATAATGCTTCCGTCCGACGCGATCAGAAGTCCTATCGACGACCAGCTTTCCGCGCCGGGATGCGTCGGGTCGATGTCGTCGCTGCCGCCGCGTCCAACGTCGAGACTTGTTTTCGGCGACGACCATAAAATCTCGCCCGTGCGCGCGTCCTTCATCTGATGACCGTACTTGCCGCTCTCGTGTACCGAGAATATCTCAAGTCCGGGGCGCGACGGAACGAGGTCGCCCATGTGCTGCGCGTCGCCGTGCGCCAAATCTACGTTTGAGTACATCGGCTTTCCGTCGTCGTCGTAAGTCGTGGAGCCGTAGATTATCTCGTCCTTGCCGTCGTAGTCAACGTCGCCGACGCAAAGCGAGTGATTGCCCTTGCCGCGGTAGGGGAGCGATTCCTCCTTCGTCATAAAGTCGGTGTCGAATATCCAGTCGTTTACTATTTTATTATCAACCATTGAGTACGCCGCAAGAACCGTCTTGTCGTAATATCCTCTCGCGAACATCATCGACGGAGTGTCGCCGTTTTCATAGAATACGCACGCGTTGTAACGCTCGGAGCGGTTGCCCCAGTCGTCGCCCCACGAGCTTACGTCCCACTTAACGCCGTCGCGCTCGCCCGTCGTCTGCGGGTAGTAATCGGTCGTGTCTATGACTGCGCCCGTCTCTCCGTCGAATACGGTGAGGTAGAGCGGTCCGTCGAGGTTTTTGCCTATGTCGTTTCTCCAGTCCTTTTTCGGGTCGCCGATGACCTTGCCGTCGCCCGCGACGGTGCCGTCGGCGGTACGCATAGCGACTTCGGCTTTGCCGTCGTTGTTGAAGTCCGCGCATAAGAACTGCGTGTCGTGCGCGCCGCTGCGGACATTTATACCTAAATCAATTCTCCACAGCTTCGTGCCGTCGAGCTTGTACGCGTCGAAAAGCGTGTTGCCCGTCGCACCCGTGTGCGAGCTGTCGCGAGAGTTGGACGGATCCCATTTGAGGATAATTTCAAGCTCTCCGTCGCCGTCAAGGTCGGCGGTCGACGCGTCGTTCGCGATATAGAAATATTCCTCCTCGGTCTCGGGGTTTATTCTGACCTTGCCGCCCTCGGGAACGTCGAGCTTAAAGCCGATATAGTCCTTGTCGAGCAGCTTCACCTCGTCGCACTTTTCGCCCTCCGCGCCGTTTATTACGGGAGCGACAGAATAAGCGTCGCCCGTCTTCGCGTCGCAGTCAACGTAATTCGTCTTGTTCATCGGCTCGGAATTGAGCTTTACGCCGTTTTTGTAGAGGTTATACCTCGTGTCCGCGCTCTCCGTGCCGAGCCACCGCCACGAGATGAAGCCGTACGTTTCAGCCGACACGGCTACAAGACCTCTGTCGAGCGTTTCCATCCTGCGCTGCATATCGGGACGCTCCTCGATAAGCTTCTGCGTCTCGCTGCCGTTCGACACGTCCGTGTGGATAGTCAGCGGTTCGGGATCGGGCGGTACGTCGCCTATCTCCGTGTACTCGCCGTCTGCGGTATCGTTTAAAAGCTCCTTGCCGCCGGCCGTCACGACGATGTTGTCCACATACGCGTAAACGCCGGGGTCGGTCTGATACGGCGTGTAGCCGATACGCGTCACGGGTGCTTTCGCGTCGGAGTAGGCGTAATCCTTGCCGTCAGCCTTTATATACTCCGCGCCGTCCTTGTAGATCGTGAACGTTTTATTCTTCCATTCGAGCTTAAAGTTGTGCCACTCATTCTTTATCGACACGTACTCGCCGCCTTGGGTAAACTTTTTCTCGTCGTTTATAAGCCCCTCGGTTATTGACGTTGAGCCGCTGTCGGGGAAGAAGTAAATTCCCGTCATGCTGCCCTTGCCGAACATATCGGTCGTTCCCGTGTAGAACGCGTAGCGGAAGCCCTGCGACATTCCGTACCAGTCGAACGAAACGCTCCAGTCACTTTTCATTTCGTACTTGCCGCTTTTCTCTTCGTAGAGGTAGTCCGACGGAAGCTCGATATACGGGTTCACGCCCTTTTGCGGGTCGTCTCCTCTGTTTGTCGAAAAACCGTCGAACGCGAATACGTTTCCCTTGTCCGTGTTCGTGGGGTCAGCCGTGACCTCAAGACTGCCCTTGCCGCCGTAAAGGCTCAGGGGCGAGCTTTCAGCCGCCGCCGGAATGACGAACGTCCCCGCAAGGGAGAGTACCGTGATCATAGCCGCTATTTTTTTCATAGTCATGCCCTCCTGTAAATTTTTTCGTACAGATTTATTTCTTTAATTATATAATATTTCCGAATCCTTGTCAATCATATCGACATTCACTTGCGCGGCGGCGTATATTTTTATGGATAAAAAAACCCGTATGAATATCATTCATACGGGTTTGGTGACTCGTGCGGGAATCGAACCCGCGTTGCCGGCGTGAGAGGCCGGAGTCTTAACCGCTTGACCAACGAGCCATACAGCTTATTTATAATACCATAAAAAAACTCGTTTGTCAAGAATAAATTATATTTTTTTTGCGTGTCCGCGCCGCGTCTTATCTGTAAAGCGGATACTTATCGCAAAGTGCCTTTACGCGTGCGCGCACCTCGTCTTTTGAACCCTCGAAGTCCTTGACGGTCATCGAGATGAGCTTTCCGACCTCGACCATGTCGTCCTCCTTGAAGCCGCGCGACGTCGAAGCGGGCGTGCCTATTCTTATGCCGCTCGTCACGAACGGGCTTTTTGTGTCGAACGGGATAGCGTTCTTGTTCACTGTTATGCCGACCTCGTCGAGCATCTTTTCCGCTTCCTTACCCGTGACGTTCATATCGGTCAGATCAACAAGCATGAGGTGGTTGTCCGTGCCGCCCGAAACGAGCTTGAAGCCCTCGTCAAGAAGCGTCTGCGCAAGCTTCGCCGCGTTTTTTACGACCTGTTCGGCGTATTCCTTGAAGCTCGGATCGAGAGCTTCCTTAAAGCATACCGCTTTCGCCGCGATTGTGTGCATCAAGGGACCGCCCTGTATTCCGGGGAATATCGCCTTGTTTATCTTAACGGCGATCTCCTCGTTGTTGGTAAGTATAAGTCCTCCTCTCGGACCGCGGAGCGTTTTATGCGTCGTCGTCGTCACAACGTCCGCGTAAGGCATCGGCGACGGGTGGCAGCCTGCCGCGACAAGTCCCGCGATATGCGCCATGTCGACCATCAAATACGCGCCGACTTCGCTCGCTATGTCCGCGAATTTCTTGAAATCTATGACCCTCGGATACGCGCTCGCGCCCGCAAGTATGAGCTTCGGCTTACATTCGAGCGCGATCCTTCTTACCTCGTCATAGTCTATCGTGTTCGTATCCTCGGTAACGCCGTAGGGTACTATGTTGAAGTATTTTCCCGACATATTCACGGGCGAGCCGTGGCTCAAATGTCCGCCGTGGGCAAGGCTCATGGAGAGTACCGTGTCGCCGGGGGTAAGCAGGGCGAAAAATACCGCCATGTTTGCCTGCGCGCCGCTGTGCGCCTGCACGTTTGCGTAAGCCGCGCCGAACAGCTCCTTCGCGCGCTCGATAGCGAGATTCTCCACAACGTCCACATATTCGCAGCCGCCGTAGTAACGCTTACCGGGGTAACCCTCGGCGTACTTGTTTGTCAGCGGCGAACCGTTCGCCTCCATGACGCGCTCGGAAACGAAATTCTCCGACGCGATAAGCTCTATCTTATTCTGCTGTCGGCTCGTTTCGTCCAGTATGGCGTTGTATACCTCAGGATCGAAGGATTTTATTTTCTCATATTTTTCCATTTTTATATATTTCCTTTCGTAAAGTCTTTTATGCAAAATATTATATAATTTATTTGTAAAAAGTGCAAGTATTTTATTGCAATTTCTCGTAAAAAAAGGTAGAATATACGTAACGTCGTATTTTTACGCAAAGGGGGTAACGGAATTGACAAAAAAAGAACGTGCCGAGCGCGTGCGGGAGCTTCTCGACAAGGCGTATCCCGACGCGGAATGTACGCTTAACTATTCGACGCCGCTCGAAATGCTCATAGCGACCCAGCTTTCCGCGCAATGTACGGACGCGCGCGTGAATATCGTGACGGAGAGTCTCTTCAAAAAGTACAAAAGCGCGGAGGATTTCGCTTCCGCGGATTATGAGGAGCTGTGCGAGGATATCAAATCGGTGGGATTTTACAGAAACAAGGCGCGCAATATCATTCTTTGCTGCCGGCGTATTTTGGACGCGTACGGCGGCGAGGTGCCGGACACCATGGAGGATCTGACAAGTCTCGCGGGTACGGGGCGTAAAACGGCAAATCTCGTATTGGGCGACATATTCGGAAAGAGCGCGGTGGTTGTCGATACGCACTGTAAAAGAATAGCGAAGAGGATAGGGCTGACAAACAACGACGACCCGACGAAGGTCGAGGAGGATCTGAAAAAGATCATACCGCCGGAGCATCAGCTTCGTATGTGCCATCGTTTCGTCGCGCACGGACGCGCCGTTTGTCACGCGCGCAATCCGAAATGCGGAATATGCCCCGTGGGCGAGGTCTGCAAATCGTGCGGGAAATGCTAAAATTGTTGACAATTTTAATTATTTGTGGTATCTTTAATAAGGAATACAAAAAAATTGAGTAGCGGGGAGGAATAAGAGTGAAGGACCTTTTATCGGATTTTGATTCGAGACTTTTCGACATACTTTCGAAAAGCAACAGCAATATGTTTTTTTACTGTATAGATATGAAAAATAACGTGGCGCACTGGTCCGAATCCGCAAAGGATTATTTCAGCCTTCCTTCAACGCGCCTGTCACCCGCGTCGCTTTGGGCGGACAGGATACATCCCGACGATATCAAGGGACACGACAAGAAAATCGAAGCTCTGACGTCGGGGGAAACTCCGTACCTCAACTGCGAGTACCGCATTATGAACAAGGCGGGAGACTATATATGGGCGAATTGCCGAGGATACATGACGTATGACGAGGACGGCGCGCCGCAGGTCATGGCGGGGTACGTCTGCAATATGGGTCAGATAACCAAGATAGACCCGGGAACGGGAATGTGGAACGCGTACGCCTTCCGCAATAATCTGAGCGCGATGCTCGAACGGGGCGAAAGCGGCGTCGCTATGATGATAGATATACGTAACTTCAAGCGTATCAACGCCAAATTCGGCTATGACTTCGGCGACACGGTCCTTTACACGATAGGCCACAGACTGCTTGACATATGCGAAAAGCGCGCGACCGTTTACCGTGTTGCCGGCACGCAGTTCGCGATGTTCATGTCGGGCGGCAGGGAGGAAGCGATTTCTCTTTGGTCCGATATCGAGGAATATGTACAAAATATCACCGTCGGCGGTAAAAAAATAAATATACATTTCGTCACGGGCGTTACGTTCTTCCCGCAGGACGGACAGCATTTCGATCAGATAAACAGTAATCTTACATACACCGTCGCGGCGGCGAAGCAGGCGGAAAGAAAAGATATCGTATATTACAGCGGCGAGCTTGTAATGCAGAGAAACCGCCTTGTACGTATGAACGAGGCTCTCCAGAACAGTATCACGAACGGATTCAAAGGGTTCTCGATAGTGTTCCAGCCGGTAATAGACGCTTCGACGGGGGCCCTGCACGGCGCGGAGGTGCTTTTGCGCTGGGAGGACGACGACTTCCCCAAGGCAAGTCCTGTGGAGTTTATACCCGTTCTCGAGCACAGCGAAAAGATTATCCCCGTCGGAAGATGGGTCGTGGACGAAGCACTCAGATATGTATCGAAATGGAACAATTCCGATATGCCGCATAAGCTTCCGCACGTGAATATAAATTTCTCTTATATTCAGTTTTCCGATGAAACGCTGAAGGATTATATCATATCAAAGCTTAACGAATACAAGCTCCCGCATAATATTCTTATCGCGGAGCTTACCGAAAGCTGCCGCGTCGAATATACCGAGGATCTCGCCGCTATACTTCAAAGCCTGCGCGACGAAGGTATCTCTATCGCGCTTGACGATTTCGGCACGGGTTACGCGTCTCTTATGCTTCTGAAGGATACGCCGACGGACATAGTAAAGCTTGACCATACCATGACGCGTTCCATAAAGGATCGTCCGAAGGACAGGAGCCTGGTGGAGTTTATTATAAAATATTGTATACAGGCGGGCATACAGGTTTGTACCGAGGGCGTGGAAAACAAGGATATACAGGATATCGTCAAATCGGCAGGCACGTCGTTCCTTCAAGGTTATTTGTACGACAAGCCGCTGCCGCCGGATGAATTTTTTGAAAAGTACATAAAATAAAGGACGTTAAGGCGCAAGCCTTAACGTCTTTTTTATCCTTCCATATACCTTTTCATCTTCTCCACCGTGTTTTCGCTTATGCTGTGTTCTATACGGCACGCTTCCTTTTCGGCGTCGTTTTCCGTAAGCGAGAGGACCTTCATGAAAAAATTTTTTATCATTATATGTCTGCGGTTCACGCTTTCGCCCATCTTGCGTCCGCGTTCCGTAAGCACGATATCCCCGTATGGCTCGTGCCAAACAAGACCGTGATTTTTGAGCGTGTTCACGGCTCTGTTTACGCTCGGCTTCGAAATGCCCAGACGCAGCGCGATATCCGTTATTCTCACATTCTGTTTTGATGCGGAAATTTCATATATGGCTTCGAGGTACTCTTCAAGCGCGCTCGATATGGATCTTTTGTCGCCCGTCATTATATCACCCTCCGATATAAAATAAAAGAGGGTATAGGAGCCGTAAAACTCCTAAACCCTCTTTGGTCAGAAATTATTTCGTTTATAATTATAACGCATTTTATCGGAATTTGCAATAGGCGGCGGCAAAAAAATCAAATTTTTAAGATATTCGTGTATTTTCCCGCGTCCTATGAACGTCTGCGCGCGATAACGGCGGTGAGTGCTTTCTGCGCTTCGACTATAACGAGCGGCATTACGGAAAGCAGCGCGGTTATAAGCCATGCGGCTAAACCGAGAGGAACGACGCCGAAAATACGCGCGAGCTTCGGTACGGATATGACCGACACTTCGAGAATAAGTCCGGCGGCAAGCGATATTATCAGATACGGATTCTTAAAAAGACCGGCTTTTATCACGGAATGTTCGCTCCGCATATTGAAGGCGTGGACAAGCTCGGATATACTCAGCACCGCGAACGCCATCGTCCTGCCCGCCGTCAGACCGCCGAAGAAACGCGTGCCGACGGTGAACGCAAGCAGCGAGAGCGCGCCGATCATCATTCCCTCGGATATTATCGACGCCCACAATCCGTCCGCGAATATGCTTTTTTTCGGCGAGCGCGGCTTTTTCTCCATAATATCGTCCTCGGGCGCGTCGAGACCGAGCGCGATAGCGGGCAGGGAATCGGTAACAAGATTTACCCATAGAAGCTGTATCGCCGTGAGCGGCGACGAATTTGTGAATACTATCCCCATAAATACCGTCAGTATTTCGCCTATGTTGCTCGACAAGAGAAATTGAACGGCTTTTTTAATGTTGGCGAATATGCTTCTGCCCTCCTTCACGGCGTATACGATAGTCGCAAAATTATCGTCCGTGAGTACCATATCCGACGCGGACTTCGCCACGTCAGTACCTGCCGTTCCCATGCCGCAGCCGATATCCGCGGCGGCGAGCGCGGGCGCGTCGTTCACTCCGTCTCCCGTCATCGCGACGACTTCGCCGTTGCTCTTTAACGCCTTAATGATTTTCATTTTATGGCTCGGCGTAACGCGCGCGAATACGGCGTAATTATTTATAACCTCGGCAAGTCTTTCGTCGCTTATGCCGTCAAGCTCGCTTCCCGTCATTACCTGTGACGACGCGTCGGCTATGCCGATTTTCCGCGCCACGACGAGCGCGGTCCCCGCGTGATCGCCGGTTATCATTACGGGGCGTATACCGGCTTTTTTGCATTGCTCGACGGATCTTGCGGCTTCGGGACGCGGAGGGTCTTCTATCCCGACCAATCCCGCGAAAATCATGTTTTCTTCGTTTATGTCCGACTTGAGATAATCGTCGCGGAAGCATACGGCTATAACGCGCAGTCCGAGAGAGGTCATCTTCGCGTTTTCGGCAAGAATTTTCCTTTTCGCGCCCGACGAAAGCACGATAGGCTTCTGACCGTTATAATTAAATTTACACAGCGGCAGAACAAATTCCACCGCGCCCTTGACGATGGTTTTATAGCCCTTTATGTCGCGGTGCATCGTCGTCATGCGTTTTCTTGTCGAATCGAACGGTATTTCAGCCACGCGTCTGTATTTCTTATCGAGTGCCGCCTTGTCAAAGCCCTGCTTTTTCGCGGCGGCGACAAGCGCGTCCTCCGTCGGATCCTTATGCGCGTCCGACGCGTCGCTGCACATCATGCAGAGCTTGTGCAGCAGTTTCTCGTCGGCGGCGTACACGGCGGTGACGGTCATTTTATTCTGCGTAAGAGTTCCCGTCTTGTCCGAGCATATCACGGACGCGCTGCCGAGCGTTTCCACGGACGGAAGGTTACGCACTATCGCGTTGTGCGTCGACATACGCATTACGCCTATCGCGAGCATGATGGTTACTATCGCGGGAAGTCCTTCGGGTATCGCGGCGACGGCGAGCGAAACAGCCGTCATAAACATATCGAAGGGCGGCAGATGCAACGCCAATCCCATTATGAAAACAGCGAGACATATCGCAAGCGCGGCGATACCGAGCGTCTTTCCCGTATCGGCGAGCTTTTTCTGGAGCGGCGTACGTTCGCTTTCGCCGCTCATGAGCATGTCGGCGATCCGCCCGACCTCCGTGTTCATACCCGTTCCCGTGACGATAGCCATACCTTTTCCGCCCGTCACGGAGGTGGAGGAGAGTATAAGATTTTTCCTGTCCCCAAGCGGCGCGAATTCATCGAGTATCAGCGTCGCGTCCTTTTCGGCGTTCATGCTTTCGCCGGTAAGCGAGGATTCGTCAACGGTAAGATTATTCGAGCTTATCAGACGGCAGTCGGCGGCGACGAGGTCGCCCGCGCCGACCACGAGTATATCGCCGGGGACAACGTCCGCAGCGTCGACGGTGAGAGTGTTGGAGCTTCTGAGCACGCACGCGTGCGGCGACGACATCTTTTTGAGCGCGTCGAGACTTTTTTCCGCGCGCTTCTCCTGAATAACTCCCAAAAGCGCGTTGAGCGTCACTATCGCAAGAATGATGACGGGTTCGGTGACGTCCGCGTCGCCGCGCATAAGGGAGGTAAAAAAGGATACGGCTGCCGCGCCGAGCAGTATCATTATCATGAAATCGTTAAACTGTTCGAAAAATTTCACGACTATGTTTTTACGCTTTTTGCGTTTAAGCTCGTTTTTCCCGTAAACGCCGAGCCTGCGCTTCGCTTCCTCCGTACCGAGCCCGTTCTTTATGTCGGTGGAAAAAAGAGCCGCCGTTTCCTTTATTGTTTTGTTATGGTAAACCTCCATACCTTATCCCTCCTTGTTTTTATAAAATATAATTATTCCGTCAAAAAACGCTTTATTACCCACTTGTCTCCAAAATGTAATAAAAATGTTTTTAGTGTCCCCAAAATGTAAAGAAAATGTTTTAGTGTCCCCGCGTTATTTGTGATAAAATTATTTTACAGGGATAACCCATAAAAAAGGAGGGACAGTAAAAATGGCAAGAGAAGCAAGAAAAAAAAGCGAGAGCGGTAATTATTTCGTGACGCTTCGCGGAAACGGACTTTTCATAACGGACGAGGACAGAAGCAATTTCGGAAAAATACTCGAAAAAAATTTTGCGACGGGCATAATACACGCGTGCGGCCTGTCCGACAACGAGATCCGTCTTGCGGTCAAGGAGGGCGACAAGGGGATTTCGGCAATAATGAAATCCGTTACAATCGCTTATGCGAGATACTTTAACCGCGTTCACGACAGAACGGGAAAACTGTTTTCGGGACGTTTTCTGAGCGAACCGCTCGAGAGCGACAAGGAAATAGAGGAATGTATAAAAGACATAAATTCGAAAGAAACTGTTACTGATAAGACGGCGCGGGTAAAGACGGCGCGCCGCGCAGCGGTAAAAAATGAAGAAAAGGGCAAAACGGACCAAAAGGCAAAAAAATCGAGGGACACTAAACAGAGGGACACTAAACCGAAGAAAGTAAAACAAGAGAGCACAAAATCGGGGGACACTAAAATAAAGAGCGGCGCGGATAACGAAACGCCGAGAGAAGCAAAGAAAAATCTCCCCTCGTGGCTCTTGTAGGAAAACGCGGCGCGTCCGCGCAAAGCATAAATTGAGCCGTGACGTTCGCGTCATAAAAAATGAGCCGGCAGAGCAGGTAATAAATGCTTATCCTCCCGAATAAGATAGTATTAGGACATACTTATCGGGGAGGATGAGCATAGTGAGTTTCGTTGTCGTAAAGCTTAAGCATCTTATATTTGCCGCGCTTATAATAGCGTCGCTGTCGTTCGTCGCCGCGGGAGCGATGAGAACGGTAAGCGTATTCCGCGTGAACGGCAGGGAAGTGCCGATATACAGCGTCGGCGAAAGGGGCGACAAAATAGCGATCACGTTCGACTGCGCATGGAACGATGAAGATATAGATTCTATTCTCGATACGCTGGACGCGTATTCGTGCCGCGCGACTTTTTTCGTCGTCGGAACGTGGGCGCAGAAGTATCCCGACGCGCTGAGGAAGATAGCCGAGCGCGGGCATGAAGTGGGGAATCATTCGTATAACCACGCGGATTATACAAAGATGTCCGAAAAGGAAATAACAGAGGATCTGGATAAATGCGATGCAGTCATTGAAAGCGTTACGGGGACAAAGCCGTATCTGATGCGCGCTCCGTCGGGCGGTTATAACGACACGGTGGTACGCGCCGCCGAAAACAGCGGCAAGGCGTACATTCAATGGTCGGTGGACGCAATAGATTACGGCGGCGCGTCCTCTCAGCAGATTTATGACAGGAGCGTGAAAAACACGTCCTCGGGAGATATAATCCTTCTGCACAACGGTACGGAAAACACCGCGCGCACGCTCCCGAAAATACTGGAAGCCCTTGAATGTCAATACGAATTTGCCACGGTATCGGAGCTTATATACCATGAAAATTATATAATCGACAATACCGGCAAACAATTTCCGAAATAAATATTTACAAATCCGTCTTTTGCTATTATAATATACTTTGGCATAAACAGCGAGGACGGATTTTTTTATGCAAAGCTCCGTTCTTCGACGCCAGGCGAACGCGTGCGCGCTTCGTCCGACGCCTTGCCCGCCCACGGGCAACGCGCTTGAATTTCATGCTTTGTGGGAGAAAGGTTACGGAAATTACTATGGACAAGGATTTTGAATATAACAGCCCGCTTGTGTACCAGAGAGCGGACCCGTATATTTATCTCCATACCGACGGCTTTTACTATTTTACGGGTACGATGCCGCAGTACGACTGTATAGAGCTGCGCCGCGCGCGGACGCTCAACGAGCTGCTGACCGCGGATTCGTATATCGTTTGGTACAAGCACTCCACGGGAGAAATGGGCTCGCACATATGGGCTCCCGAGCTTCACTATATAGATAACACATGGTATATATATTTCACCGCAGGCGATTCGGTGGACGTATGGGATATAAGACCTTACGTTCTGATGTGCCGCGACGACGATCCGATAACGGGCAAGTGGCTCGAGGTCGGCAGGATCAACGTGGGCGTGGAAAGCTTTTCTCTCGATATGACGAGCTTCACGCACAAGGGTAAGCAGTATGTGCTGTGGGCGCAGAAAACGGTTGAAAACGGACCGTCGAACATTTATATTGCGCGTATGAAAAATCCGTGGACGCTCGCGACAAGACCGATGCTCCTCACCACGCCGGAGTATTTCTGGGAGAAGCAGGGGTTTGAGGTGAATGAAGGTCCGGCAGTCCTCCTGAGAAACGGCAAGGTCATAGTGACGTATTCCGCGTCCGACACCGGCTGGAGATACTGTATGGGTATGCTGTGGGCGGATGCGGACAGCGATTTGCTCGACCCTATCTCATGGCACAAAAGCGACAGACCCGTTTTCATGTCCAGCGAAGAAAACGAACAGTACGGACCTGGGCATAATTGCTTCACGACCGACCGCGGCAGGGACGTGCTTGTGTATCACAGCCGAGGCTACAAGGACACGCAGGGCGACCCGCTCCGCGACAACAACCGCCATGCGCGCGCAAAGGTGTTTGATTATGACGAGAACGGACTGCCCGTATTCGGCGAGCCTGTAAAAAAGAATATCTGACCGAAGGACGGCGCGACCGTCCTTTTTGGGATAAGGAGTTCACGTATGAAAAGAATAATAAGTTTTATACTGACAGCCGCGCTGCTGATGTTTACGCCGAGCTGCGCGACGTTTGAGACGTACTCGCCGGACGTTCCCGAAAATCCGCAGTTTGCGGCGCATTTTATAGACGTGGGGCAGGCGGACGCCGCCTTGATAGAATGTGACGGCGCGAATATGATGATAGACGGCGGGAACGCGGAGGACAGCAGTCTTGTCGCGTCATATTTGAAGCGGCGCGCCATTTCGCATATAGACTGCGTTGTCTGCACACACGCGCACGAGGATCACGTCGGAGGTCTTTCGGGCGTGCTGTCCGTTGCGGACGTCGACAGAGTTATCGCTCCGAAAACGCCCTCGGACACGAAGGCGTATAAAAATTTTGTGAGAAAGACCGAGGAAAACGGACTTAAAATCGAAACTCCCGCCGCCGACGATTCGTTTATTCTCGGCAACGCGCTTGTGGAGATCCTCGGACCGCTCAGCGAGGATACGGACGAGTTGAACAACACGTCAATTGTGCTCAAAATAACCTACGGCTCTGTCTCGTTTCTGTTTACCGGCGATGCGGAGCGTGAAGAGGAGGAAAGCATACTTGAGAGCGGCGCGGATCTGAAATCGACCGTACTCAAGGTGGGTCATCACGGGTCGGGCACATCGACATCGTATCCGTTTCTGCGCGAGGTAATGCCGGAGATAAGCGTCATAAGCGTCGGAAAGGACAATTATTACGATCATCCGCATGAAAACATCGTAAGCCGTCTCAAGGACGCGGGCAGCGAGGTTTATCGGACGGATCTGAACGGGGACATAGTCATAACGAGCGACGGGACGAACGTGTCCGTCTCTGCGGAAAAATAAAAAAAGCGGCTCGCCGCTTTTTTTGTTTGTATAGTCGTTATCTCAGCTTTATCGTTATTTCTTTGTTTCTGTCGCAGACAAGCTTCCCGTCCTTTATTTCAAGCTCCGCAGCTTGTATCGAGGTACGGCGTTCGCCGAATTTCGTGTCGTCGAGAAATCTTCCCTTGCGTTCGGGGTGAGTGAAATAAAATATATACGCCTTGCCGTCGCTGACGTATACATCGGCGTGGTTGGCTATGACGCCGTCGTCTTTCCGCGTGCCGCCCTCGTCGAGTATGCGTTCTTTCTGTTTTGTCCATTTCGTGAGATCCGAGGAGTAATACACGTCAAGACCGTTCCAGCAATCGGTTATCAGCCAGTACCTACCGCCCAATTCAAACACGTTCGCACCCTCGTGCGGCACGTCGTCCGCGGCGCAGCCCTTGACCTCCCAATGCGAAAGATCCTCGCTGTCGGCAAAATACGTATGAGAGCCGCGCTGCTCGTCCTTGTACCACATACGGAACACCCCGTTTTTCATGCGGAAGATACACGCGTCGATAACTCTTTCGGAATTGAGATTTACTCTTTCTTTAAAGCTCCAATTTATCAAATCCGCCGACGTGTAATGCAGTATAAAGCGCGGGTGGTTCCAGTCCGACGGAATACCGGGGACGTAACTCACATACATATGATAAAGACCGTTGTGGCGTATGATCTCGGGAGCCCAGTAGGTGTTTCTTCCTTCTTCGTAGTTCAATCCCCTGCACGTCCCGACGTAATTCCATGAGTTGCCGTTGTCGCCGCTCTCGGCGATACCTATATCCGAGCCGTGTACCCACATAACTCCTTCCTCGTCCGCGTCGGCGCGGCGCGCGGTATAAAACATGTAATGCGTTCCCTTTTCCTCATTGTATATTACGACGGGATCCGACGCTCCGTTATGTACGGGGTCGGTAAAAAGCGGCGCGGCGGCTGTTTTCATGATTTTATTTTCCTTTCTTTTTTTATGAAGCGCGCCGACGCTTCCCATAAAGAGCGGCGCGCGTTCTCGTTCGGTTGTATTTTCAAACGTATTATACATTAGAAAAAAAGATATGTCAATTATAAAAAAATTAACGTAAAATAAAACTTTTTATTCCCAAACGCCGCCGGATGTGTTAAAATAATTTTGGGAGGCGGCGAGCGATGGAACATCATACGATAGGACCCGTGTACGACAAGGATTCGAGAATACTGATACTCGGCAGCTTTCCGTCGGTAAAATCGCGCGAGACGCGTTTTTTCTACGGACACCCGATGAACAGGTTTTGGCGCGTGATAGCGGCGGTGACCGGCGAGGAAACGCCGGTAAGCGTCGAGGATAAAAAAGACCTTCTCATCCGCCGCCGAATCGCTCTTTGGGATGTGATAAAAAGCTGCGAGATAACAGGTTCGTCGGATAATTCCATACGTTCCGTCACGCCGAACGATTTAAGCTTGATTTTCGAGAGCGCGGACATAGAAAAAATTTTCACGAACGGCCGGACGGCGTATAAGCTGTTCACAAAATACAATCCGAACCGCGACGCCGTATGTCTGCCGTCGACCAGTCCGGCGAACGCTTCGCTCGGTCTCGAAGGGCTGATAGAAAAATGGAGCGTAATAAAAGATTTTACATAAATTTAAGATAAAATTGAATACAATTTTACATTGGTATTATATAATTTTATGCGGGAGATCTACATGAAGGCTACAAAAGAGGTGAATTTATGAACATTTTTCAACTGTTCCAAATGTGCGGCGGTCTCGCTATGTTCCTTTACGGAATGAGCGTCATGGGCGACGGACTGAAAAAACTCGGCGGAGGAAAGCTCGAAACGATACTTGAAAAGCTCACGTCGAACAAAATCATGGGAGTGCTTTTGGGCGCGGTCGTGACGGCTGTGATACAATCATCGTCGGCTACGACGGTCATGGTGGTCGGATTTGTAAATTCGGGTATCATGAAGCTCACGCAGTCCATAAGCGTAATGATGGGCGCGAATATAGGAACGACGGTGACGGCGTGGATCCTGAGCCTTTCGGGAGTACAGGGCGACAGCCTTCTCGCGAATATCGTAAAACCGGAAAACTTTACTCCCATACTTGCTCTTGCGGGAATAGTTCTGCTCATGGCGACAAAGAGCGATAAGAATAAAAACATAGGCAACATTCTCCTGGGCTTCGCGGTGCTCATGTTCGGTATGGACACGATGTCCGTATCCGTTTCGGGTCTTAAGGATTCGCCTTCGTTTGCACACCTTCTTGTTATGTTCTCGAATCCCGTGCTGGGAGTTATAGTCGGCGCGGTTCTGACGGCAATAATACAATCGTCGTCCGCGTCGGTCGGTATACTTCAGGCGTTGAGCGCGACGGGTCAGATCACGTTTTCGACCGCCATACCGATACTCATGGGACAAAATATCGGAACGTGCATAACCGCGCTTATATCGTGTATCGGCACGAGCAAAAACGCGAAACGCGCGGCTATGGCGAATTTGTATATAAAAGCAATAAGCGCGCTGTTGTTCCTCGCGGTATTTTATTCGCTAAACGCCGTTTTGAAGCTTACGTTCATGGATTCGCCTATAAACGCGTTTGACATAGCCGTCATACACACGTTATTCAATGTGGTTTCAACGATCGTGCTGATGCCGTTTACGGGATTTATCGAGAAGCTTGTCCGTATGACGATAAAGGAGGGCGCGGAGAAGAGCGCGTTTGCCGTTCTGGACGAAAGATTTTTGCTTACGCCGTCCTTCGCGGTGGAACAGTGCGTGGCTCTCGCGACGAACATGGCGTATATAGTAAAGGACAGCTTTACGCTGGCGCAGGACTGCGTGGCGAAGTATTCGGAGAAAAACGACAGACTTGTTATAGAAAACGAGAATATGGCGGACGAATATGAGGACGCGCTGGGCGCGTATCTTGTAAAGCTTTCCGCGCAGAATCTCAGCAGGACGGACGCGCAGAAGGTGTCGATACTGCTTCATTCCATATCCGACTTTGAAAAAATGACCGACTACACGTCGGACCTTGTGTTTACGGCGCGTGAAAAACGCGACAAGGACGTTCATTTTTCAGATAAAGCGAGACAGGAGATCACGATAATGGTAAGCGCGGTAGGCGAGATAATAGATCTGACCATCAACGCGTTCTCAAACGACGACGTGAAGCTGGCGAACAGAGTTGAACCGCTCGAGGACGTTATAGACCGTCTCCGTACAGACTTGAAAAACCGTCATATACGCCGTATGCAGGAGGGAAGATGCAGCGTAAATCAAGGCTTTGTATTTACCGATTATATAACGTCGCTCGAAAAAATTTCGGATCACTGTGCGAACGTGGCGGCGGCGATAATAGAGCTGCACGACGAGAATTACGACGTTCATAACGTGATGAGCCTTCGCCGCGACCGCGACGAGTACAAGGAGCTTTGCGCGTCGTTCAGTAAAAAATACGCTCTGCCGTTTTCACCCTCGGGTGAAGCGGAAAGCAACGCGTAATATCCGCACGCGGGAGGAAAACGTATGGACATAATATATTGCGTCGAGGACGACGAGGATATAAGAGAGCTGATAAGCTACGCCGTAAAGTCGGCGGGTTTTGAAACGGAGTGCTTTGAAAACGCCGCCGCCTTTCACAAGCGGCTCGGGGAAAAGGTCCCGTCGATGGTACTGCTCGACATTATGCTGCCCGATAAAGACGGGATAGAAATACTGCGCGAAATACGCGCCGACGAGCGCACGAAAAATCTGCCCGTTATAATGCTGACCGCCAAAGGGACGGAAAGCGACAAGGTGAAGGGATTCGAAAACGGCGCGGACGATTATGTAACGAAGCCGTTCGGCGTTATGGAGCTTATATCGAGAATAAAGGCGGTACTTCGCCGCAGCGCGTCGCCCGTGCCGGGCGTTATGGAGCGCGGCGGGATCGTTCTTGACGAAAAAAGCCGCCGCGTAAGCGTGGACGGAAACGACGTTGCGGTCACGTATAAGGAATTTGAGCTTCTTAAATTCCTGATGTCGCACCGTGGTACGGTCGTCCCGCGCGAAACGCTGCTGGAAAAAATTTGGGGATACCGTTTCGAGGGCGAAAGCAGAACGCTCGACGTACATATAGGAAGTCTGCGCCATAAGCTCGGCGCGAAAGGAAAATGTATAGAGACCGTAAGGAATGTGGGATATAAAATATGAGAAAGGTTATCAATAATACTCTGCGGATATTTGCAATATCCGCAGTTCTTGTTACTACGCTGCTTGTCTTTCTGGCGTATTACGTTCAGTTTACGCTCGGCGAGCATAACGAGATACGCTCCCGCGCGGCTGTCATGGCGTCGTGCCTGGAGAATTACACGACGGAACGCGCGCTCGATATACTTCATAACGCTTACGACAAGGCGACGGACGTGCGCGTAACCCTTATCGCCGATGACGGAAGCGTCCTTTACGACAACGAAGCAGATATACAGTCGCTTGAAAATCATTCCGAAAGACCCGAAATAACGATGGCGATCGAAAAAGGAGAGGGCGAGCGCGTCAGAAGATCGCGAACGTTCGGTAAGCGGATATATTATTACGCTGTGAAGGTAAAGGACGGTACGGTGCTGAGAATAGCCCAGCCGACGGGCGTCGCGGCGGGCATGACGATGGGCGTGCTGCCTATCGCCGCAGTAATACTTATCGCCGTATTCGCGGCGGCGTTTTATATTTCAAAATGTTTGACGCGCAACATTATGGAGCCGATCAACAGCATAGACATAAACAATATCAGCGGCGCGGAAATATACGACGAACTGAAGCCGTTTTTGGAATGTATCGCGGACGAGAACGAGGAACGCGCGAGAACGGAAAAAATACGGCGCGAGTTCACGGCGAACGTGTCGCACGAGCTGAAAACGCCGCTCACGACCATTTCCGGCTACGCGCAGATGATTACGAACGGCATGGCGAAGCCGGACGATATAAGCGAATTCGGAAGTAAAATAGAGAAGGAATCGGAAAGGCTTCTTCAGCTTATCGACGATATCATAAATCTGTCCAGGCTCGACGAGCAGAACGGAATAGAGGACGCGGAGATCGTCGACCTGTCGCATATAACGGTCGAAACGATACGCGCGCTCGAAAAGACCGCGAAGGAGCGCGGCATACAGATATATTACAGCGGCGCACCGACATACATAAAGGGAAACGCAACGCTCATAGGCGAGCTTGTGTACAATCTTATCGACAACGCGGTGAAGTACAACAAGGAAAACGGAAAAATAACAGTGTTCGCGGGCGAGAGGAGCGACGGCGCGGAGCTGTCCGTGAAGGATACGGGAATAGGCATACCCGAGGAGGACACGGAGCGTATTTTCGAAAGATTCTACCGCGTGGATAAAAGCCATTCGAAGAAGGTGGGCGGCACGGGTCTCGGACTTTCGATAGTAAAGCACATCTGCGCCTGCCATAATGCGAAAATAAGAGTAAAAAGCGAAGTCGGAAAGGGTACCACGATTTACGTGACGTTCCCGTCCGTCTCGGCAAAAAATCAGACCTCGTGAGGTCTGATTTTTTTGACGGCGAATGTTGACAAGCCCGAAGAATGTTGGTATAATACCAATATTAGATAAGACGAGACGAGATTAGTATATATAAAATGAGGTTCTGTGTCTTTTTCTGATGTGAAAAAGGCTTTTTTCATTCAATGAGAGAAAATAAGCCCTGCAAGGAAGGACGGGAATATATGTTTAATTTGACCGTAGAAGAAGTAAAAAAACTTTCTGAAAAATATAATATCATTCCGCTGACAATGGAATGTTACGCGGATATGGACACGCCGATAAGCGTGTTTAAGCGTATGCGTACCGAAAAGGATTGCTTTCTGCTCGAAAGCATAGGTCAGAATCACGTTACCGCGAGGTATTCCTTTATCGGCAGAAATCCGTTCATAATATTCAAAAGCCTTAACGACGAGATCACCGTTACAGATTATACGGGTAAAACGGAGACGTACAAGGGAGAGCCGGTAAAGGAGCTTGAAAAAACGGTGTCGCGCTATAACGCTCCGAAGCTCGAAGGCATACCGTCGTTTAACGGCGGGGCGGTCGGGTTTTTCGCGTATGACATTATACGCAGGTTCGAGGAGCTGCCGAACTCCAATCCCGACGAGCTGAAAATACCCGATATGCAATTTATGCTGACGGACGAGATAATCGCGTTTGACCATATACGTCAGAAAATAGTAATAATCGTCAATATCCACGCGGAGGGCGACATAGAAGCGCAGTACCGCAAGGCGACGGGCAGACTTCTCGACATACGCGAGGAAATGCGCGATCTGTCGCGGCTTGCGGAAAAGGAAAAACGAGAGTACCGTTCGCCGTCCAAGGTCGCCTCAAACATGACCAAGGAGGAATTCTGTGCGAAGGTGGAAAAAGCGAAGGAATATATAAAGAACGGCGACATATTCCAGGTCGTGCTGTCACAGCGTTTCACGGTCGAAACAAACGTCAGTCCGCTTAACGTATACCGAGCGTTAAGGCTCATCAATCCGTCGCCGTATATGTATTATCTCGATTTCGGAGATTACAGGATAGTCGGAGCGTCGCCCGAAATGCTTGTGAGGGTGGAAAACGGAACGGTGCATACGGGACCGATCGCGGGAACGCGTCCGCGCGGAGCGACGATCGAGGAGGACGTGGAGCTTGAAAAGCAGCTTCTTGCCGACGAAAAGGAAATCGCCGAGCATACAATGCTTGTGGATCTGGGAAGAAACGACATAGGCAGAGTAAGCGAATTCGGCTCGGTAAAGGTGACGCGGTTCAAGTACGTCGAGCGTTTTTCGCACGTAATGCATATTATATCGGACGTGGAGGGAAAGCTGCGCGCCGACAAGACCTGCTTTGACGCGCTCGCGTCCACGCTTCCCGCGGGAACGCTTTCCGGCGCGCCGAAAATACGCGCCATGGAGATAATCGACGAGCTTGAAAATACAAAACGTTCCGCTTACGGCGGCGCGATAGGCTATATCAGCTTTAACGGTAATTTTGACAGCTGTATTACGATAAGAACGGGAGTTTTCAAGGACGGAAAAGCGTATGTTCAGGCGGGCGGCGGTATCGTTTACGATTCCGTGCCGGAGAAGGAATATCAGGAATCGGTAAACAAAGCGTCCGCGGTGATCAAGGCGATAGACGAAGCGGGCAACATAGCGTAGGCGTTCGGGGAGGTTTAAAAAATGATTTTGATGATAGACAACTATGATTCATTCACATACAACCTCTATCAGTATATCGGCGAGCTCAGCCCGAATACGGAGGTTTACAGAAACGATAAAATAACGGTCGGAGAAGTCATGGACAAGAAGCCGGATCATATAATCATTTCGCCCGGACCGGGTTTCCCCGCCGACGCGGGTATATGCGTGGAGCTTATCAGAGAAGCGAAGGATATACCCATACTCGGAGTATGTCTGGGACATCAGGCGATAGGCGAAGCGTTCGGAGCAAGGATAATCCGCGCGCCGCGCATAATGCACGGTAAGAGCGATACCGTGGAGATAGACGATACGTGTCCGATTTTTCGCGGTATGGGTAAAACAGCCGAAGTGGGAAGGTATCATTCGCTTGTCATCGATCCTTCGAGCGTCCCGAACGAGCTTGAAATTGTATCGAAAAGCTCCGACGGTTGTATAATGGCGGTGCGTCACAAGACCAGACCGATTTTCGGAATACAGTTTCACCCCGAATCGGTACTGACGCCGCGCGGTATGAAAATGATAGAGAATTTCCTGAATATAACCTGATCGGCGCGTCCGCAAACGTATCGCGCGGAAAAATAATTGTCCAAAGAATAAAAAAGACTTGACATTTTGAGGTTGATTGTGGTATCATATTATGCGTAGCTTAATCAGGCTATACGCGCTCGTAGCTCAGTTGGATAGAGCGTTCGGCTACGAACCGAAAGGTCGGGGGTTCGAATCCCTTCGGGCGTACCAAACCGCCGCGCGCGGCGGTTTCTCGAATCCTTTGCTTTTTGCAAAGGATTCTTTTATATTATGCCGCACAACGCCTGATTTTATTGTCACGCGTCCGATAACGGAAAGGAGAAACGATATGAAATATTATTTTGAATACGACTTCCCGATAGGCAGGCTCGCTATCGCGTGCGACGAAGCGGGAATAACCGACGTGACGCTCGGCGTACCCGACGGCGTTAAAATGAGAACGAAGCTCACCGATAAATGCGCGGCGCAGCTCGACGAATATTTCAGCGGTAAACGCAGAAGCTTCGACGTCAAGCTGTCCGTCCGAGGAACGGAATTTCAAAAGAGGGTATGGAATGCCTTGCTGACGGTCCCTTACGGAGAAACGCGTTCGTATAAGGATATCGCGATACAAGTGGGAAATCCGAACGCGGCGCGCGCGGTCGGTATGGCAAATAATCGTAATAGGATAATGATAATAATTCCGTGCCATCGGATCATCGGCGCGGACGGCTCGCTCGTAGGCTACGGCGGCAGGCTTGATATTAAGGAGCGGCTCCTGTCTCTTGAACAAAAATATAAATAAAAAGGACGTATCCTTCGATACGTCCTTTTAATGTCTTTTTTATCAGCCGACAAGCGTTTCAACGTAAGCCTTGATCTTGTCGCACTTTGCATTCGCAAAGAACAGATCCTTGAACTGCGCGCCCGAAACGGCACCCTTCACAAGCTCGGGGTCAAGATTGGGCAGAATATCGAGCAAGTCTCTGTGAGTAACCTTTTTGACCTCATTGAGAATCTTTGCGTTTCTCTGCTCGGGAACGGCTCTCTCCTTCGGATATCCGCCGCCCCATTCTTCAACGAACAGCTTCTCAAACACGTACTGAAGGTTAAGCTCTGCGCCCCAGCCCCAGCCCTTCGCGAAGGGAAGCGCGATACAGTTGCCGTTGTTGACCTGCGTGAACTGATAAGCGTCTGTCGGATCTACAACGTGACCGCACAGAACCCCGGGGAACGCGTTGCATGCGAGACACGCGCCTTCACCCGTGCCGCAGCCCGTTATAACAAGGTCCGCCGCGCCGGAATTAAGCAGAATGGCGGCGAGTATGCCTATCTGCACGTATGTGAGCTGTGCTTCGTCGTCGGCGGTATACATACCGTAGTTAAATACCTCGTGACCGAGCGGCTCAACCACTTTTTTTAAAGTCTCAACGATAACGCCGTTTTTTGCAGCCTGGCTGTTTTCGTTAATTAAAGCAATTTTCATCGGAAAAACCCTCTTTCTATATAATTTATGATTACATTATAACAAAATCGAAGGAAGTTTGCAACACATAAATTTAAAAATCTTGACAAATATGGTTCTTTCATATATATTATCTAAAAGGATATGCATAATATATACGAACGGCGTCGCGCCGTAATTTGATGAAATGGGGAAATAAAATGGCTTTATTCAGAAAAAATAAAAATAAGGAAGCGGAAAAACCGACCGTTAAGAACGACGACGCTCTCAAGGAGGATATTTCGAAGGCGTATGACGAACTCACGTCCGGCGCGTCCGAGGGAAACGACGGCGGCAAGGAAAGCGCACCGAATCGGTCAAACGCCGCGTCGGGACAGGGTAATTTTGAAAGTGAAATTTTAAAGATAAAAATAAGAGAATTTAAAGAGAAAAAAACACAGCAAAGTCTTGCCGACGTGATAAATCTCCTGCCAAAGCGCACTTTTCTGCTGCCGTCGGTATCAAATATGAAGGAACCGTTTGAAAACAAAGACGGAAAACTGACGCTTAAGCAGGGCGCGACGCTTAATCCCGCCCTTCTTACGGGAAACGATAAAAAAATTTTCTTACCTATATTTACGGACGAGCAGTCGATGAAGCAGAAATCGCCGTCGGGTATCGTGCTCAAATTCACAATGGAACAATGCGTCAGTATCGTTTACAATAAAAACAATCCCGTTTGGGCTTTGGCGATAAATCCGTTTACCGAAAACATGATTATCGGAGAGGATATTTTAAGGCAAGTGTTCCATGAAAGAAAAAAAGAAAAATAATTCTAAAAAAAATCAAAAAAGGTATTGACAAAACAAAATGGGTGTGGTAAGATAATAAAGCTGTCGCAAGGCAGAGTATGTACATTGAAAGATAGATAGTGCAGGTTTTTGTTAAATAAACTTATGAGTTTTTTATGACAGAAATTCGGAAATAACGAATTAGTCAGAGTTAGTTAAGAGCTAACGGAAACGAACTTTTAACTCTCTGAGGAGAGTTTTCCCGACAGAGTAAGTACGGGAATAGAATTGATTTACAAGGCGTTTTGCTTGTCATGTGCGTATAAATTTCGTATTACAAGGAGATAAGCGGAGCAATACTTGATGTATTGCGAGCATTAGCGACGAAGTAATACGGAAGATTAGACGTGCAGGATAAGTAAACAAGATGCAGGAAATCAATTCAGAATTTAAACGAGAGTTTGATCCTGGCTCAGGACGAACGCTGGCGGCGTGCCTAACACATGCAAGTCGAACGAGAATCC
>CANQJC010000018.1 GCA_947624165.1 uncultured Clostridia bacterium | reverse complement strand
ATGGCTGACGGCTACGGCTTCGGCGCGGAGGGCGACTGGAAGGTCGCGGCGATGGACGCTATAATGAAGGCTATGGCAGAAGGCATGGACGGCGGCACAGCGTTCATGGAGGACTATACATACCATCTCGAAAAGGGCAACGAGCACATCTTGGGCGCGCATATGCTCGAGGTATGCCCGCTCGTCGCGGCTGACAAGCCGAAAATTCAGGTTCATCCGCTCAGCATAGGCGACAGAAGCGATCCCGCGAGACTTGTGTTTGATTCCAAGAACGGCGACGCAATCGTAGCGTCACTCGTTGATATGGGCGGCAGAATGAGACTTATCGTAAACGACATCAAGGCTTGCAATCCGTTAAAGCCTATGCCGAAATTACCGGTTGCGGGAGTTATGTGGAAGCCGCTCCCGTCGCTCGAAACGAGCGCGACCTGCTGGATCTTGGCGGGTGGCGCGCATCACAGCGTACTCTCTTACGACGTGACGGCGGAAATGATGAAGGACTGGGCGGCAATGATGGATATCGAATTTGTTCATATCGGCGCGGACACGACGGTTGAGGCGTTCGAAAAAGAACTGCTTTGGAATGACGTAGCGTATAAACTTAAATAATGGCGATTTTGGGAGCCGAAATATCGCGCGGCTCCCTTTCGTTTATGCTTTCGTATCGTTCATATACATTAAATTCGTGAATAATCAACAAAAAACAGACGAAATCAATTTAGAACTTGATGAAATGAACAAAATGTAGTATAATTAAATATAATAATAATGCGCTATACTAATTCAGACATAAGTATGAACGAAAAGGGGATGATGAAAGGATTATGGAAAAGATAAAGAATTTTTTTAAACGAAGCTTTGAAAAGGTCAACGTACAGGTTTCTGTACTGACATGTTCGCTTGTAATATTTTCCTGCCTTGTCATATACCTTGTCACATCCGGGATAATGACGTCAATGTTGACGGAGGCTTACGACGAGAGAGCAAATCTTACATTCGAAACAATAGAAGCTCATCTTGATAAGCGTCTTTACGAGGATGAAATTCCATATGGCGCATACAGCGCGGTACTGAGCTATCTTTCCGCGATAAAGGATAATATGGCGGTGTCCGATATCCTGGTATACAAAAAGGACGCCGACGACGGAGAAATAATGTGCGTTCTCGATACACAGAATGCGGATAACCCGTATTTTGTGCAGGGCGGCGAAGTCGAGGAGGACGTTAAGCTCAGCGTCGAGGACATGTATATAAAGAATTACATTGTTTCGGGAGATTTTATTTACACGGACAGCGGTTACCGTTATGCAAATTTCTATCCCGTGAGCGAGGACGGACGCAACGTCAAGGGCGTTGTGGGAGTGATGATAAACGCGCAGAATATTTACACGTTTAATATTGTTCTGCGTATTCTCGCGATAATAATCGTATTCCTTTGCTGTCTTATATCGGTGCGTTTTTCGAGACGTATATTTAAAAAGATATCGAACCCGCTTTATCAGGATTCGTCAAACACCGATGCTTTAACGGGGCTGAAGAATAAAAATTCCTTCTCCGTGGACCTGCATAATATTGAAGCGTCGAATACCGACAGGTACGGTATTTTGACAATAGACCTTAACGGTCTCAAGACGATAAACGATACAAGAGGTCATCAGGCGGGAGATATATATATACAACGCGCGGCAAAGATCCTGCGCGACGCGATGAAGGACAGAACGGACTTTATTGCATACCGTGTCGGCGGCGACGAATTTTCGGTAATTGCCAAGGACAAGAGTATTGACGATATGAAGCAGTTTATCGCCGTGGTAGAAGAACTGACCGTCGAGGGTAACAAGAACAGCGGCATCATGCTTACTATGTCGATCGGGTACGCCAAATTCGATCCCGAAAAGGATAGGAATTTCTCGGATACGATCGAGCGAAGCGATTCGATGATGTACGAGAACAAACGTATGTTCTATCTCAGGAAGAGAATGGAACAGGAAAAGAAGTAAAAAGAATAAAAACGGCACGGAAACGCGCCGTTTTTTTTGATAAATTACTTTACATTTGAGCGAAAAAAAGATATAATATAAATAACTGTATTCGTATAGGAGAAAATATATGTTTGGACGTAATCTTTTGGACATAATAATAAATGTTCCCGTGACGCTCATCGCGCTTACGGGGCATGAGCTTGCTCACGCATGGGTGTCGACGAAGCTCGGAGACCCCACGCCGCGCCTTAACGGCAGGCTTACAATAAACCCGCTCGCTCATCTTGACCTTGTGGGAACGCTGCTCATGATATTTACGGGATTCGGCTGGGCAAAGCCCGTAATGGTCGACCCGAGGTACTATAAAAATCAAAAAAAGGGAATGGCACTCACCGCCGTCGCGGGTCCGCTCGCGAACCTTGTAATGGCGTTTCTGTCGCTGCTCATATACGCGATAATTTTCGTGATAAACCAAAAATTTACGCCCGATATGACGGGAGTAATAACCGTCTCGGGCATGATTCTCGGCGCGCTTGCGGTAAGGAATCTCTGTTTTATGGTTTTTAACATAATACCTATACCGCCGCTCGACGGCTCGAAGGTGCTGGGAATGTTCCTGCCGGACAGAACGTATTATAAAATGCTTCAGTACGAAAGATATTCGATGATACTCATCGCGCTGCTGTCCTTATCGGGTTTCTTCGGCGGGATAATCGGCACGGGCGTGAACGCGTTCATGAACGGAATAATGCGTCTTTTAAACGTTTTTGTAGGTCTTGTGCTGTAAACGATAAGAGGAATAAGTATGGATAAGGTATTATATAAGCTTGATACGTTCGAGGGACCGCTCGATTTGCTTCTTACGCTCATACAAAAAAATAAGGTCAGTATCTACGACATACCTATCGTCGAGATCACGGCGCAGTATCTTGAAGCGATAGACGGGATCGAGGATTCGAATCTGGACAATACGAGCGAGTTTCTCGTTATGGCTTCGCATCTGCTCTATATAAAGTCAAAAATGCTCCTTCCCGCGCCCGAGGACGACGAGGAAGAAGAGGATCCGAGAGAAGAGCTTGCGCGAAGGCTTGCCGAATATCAAAAATTCAAGGAAGCGTCCGCAGAGCTGAGGAAAAACGAATTTGCAACAAAGGATATGGTGTTCCGCGAAGCGGAAAAAATAAATTTTCCCGTGCCGAAGTACGATATAAGCCATTCGACGGACGAGCTTCTTGAAGCGTTCACACACATTTTCAGGCGAAGGCTGCGTATGGCGAAGCCGGAAAAACGCGCATTCTCGCAGATTGTCGGCAGGGAAAAGGTGTCGGTGGACGACATGGTGGAAAAGATATGCAAGCGTCTTGCCGGAGGGAAAAGAGTGCGCTTTGGGTCTCTGTTTCAAAGAGGTGATTCCAAGCCGGAAATGATAGCGACGTTTTTGGCTGTGCTTGAAATGATAAGGCTCAGCAGACTGCGCGCGGATTATGACGAGGATAAGCGCGATTTTATTTTAACGACAAGGAAGAAAAAGAATGACTAATTTGAAATACGCTATAGAAGGCATACTGTTCGCGGCGGGGGAGCCGGTCAAGGCGGCGAAGCTCGCGGTGGTGCTTGACACGGACGCGGAAACCATCGCCGAGGCTGTGGACGAGCTTAAAAAAGAATATGAGCGCGACACGCGCGGATTTAATATCATCGATATTTCGGAGGGCTACCAGATCTGCTCGCGTCCCGAATATTACGGGTACATACAGGAAATATTGGGAGAGCAGCGGAGACAGCCGCTCTCAAACGCCGCCATGGAAGCCTTGGCGATAATAGCTTACAAGCAGCCTATAACGCGCGGTCAGATCGAGCATATACGCGGCGTAAATTCCGACGCGTGCGTGAACCGACTTTACGAGCGCGGGCTTATCGAGGAAAAGGGCCGTCTCGACGCGCCCGGTAAACCGATACTGTACGTCACGACGGAAAATTTCCTGCGATGTTTCGGGCTGAAAAATCCGAAAGATCTGCCGCCGATAGATTTGGCTGAATTGTACGAGCCTTCGCCGCAGGGTATGCAGCTTGAAATAAACGAGGATAATGAGGAAGGCGCGGACGAAAGCAGCCGCGCGGCAGACGAGGAGTGATCTGGAGGTGACGCCATGACGGCTTTATACATCGTTCTTATTGTTGCCGCTGTTATATTGCTCGTCCTTTTGATCCCCGCGGACTGCGTGATCGACGTTTCGTATGACGGTTCCGCGGACGGAACGATTTTTCTCAAATACGCGTTCGTCAAAATAAAGCTTTACCCGCCCGACAAGACCGAAAAAAAGGCTGTGGAAGCTGAGGAAAAACATGACGAAAGCGACGAGAAGAATACGCCGTCCGTACTGAAGCTTGCAAAAGCCGTTTATACGGAGCTGAAGGACGACATACTGAAGCTAATATCGCATACGCTTTCAAAGACTATACGCATAAAGGAGCTTAACGTGTCGTCGCGCTTCGGTACGGGAGACGCGATGTATACGGGTATCGCGCTGGGCGCGGCAAACGCCGCGGTATACAACTTTATCGCGCTGACGGACAGAAATATGCAGCTTGATAAATGGAACGTGTCTCTCGACGCAGATTTTGACAAAGCGTGTCTTGCCGCCGGTATTTACTGTCGGATAAGAACAAGGGGATTGTATATTCTCAAGCTTGCCGCTATGGCGGCGGCTGTTATGATAAAAATAAAAAAACTGAGCAGGAGGATAAGTAAAGATGTCTGAAAATAAAGTAAGCGAAATGATCGAAAGTGCTTCGGAGCATTTTAAGGGTATGATCAACGCCAATTCCGTAATAGGCGACCCGATACAAATGGAGGACGGAACGATCATACTTCCTATCTCCAGGGTGTCGTTCGGCTTCGGCGGCGGCGGCAGCGAGTTTGACGCGAAGAAAACCGACGATACTCATTTCGGCGGCGGTATGGGCGGCGGCGCGTCCGTTAAGGCGGAAGCGTTTCTCGTAATAAACAACTCAAACGTCCGCCTTATTTCCATGAACGGCTCGTCCACGGCTATGGACAAGCTCGTGGACATGATGCCCGGTATGCTGGACAAGGTAAACGGCTTTATCGCGGCGAGACGCGAAAAGAAGGCGGCAAAAAAGGAAGGCGCAGAGCCTGTTGTCACAGGAGAAGCGTATGATAACGAATAGGGACAAAATACTTTCAGCCGTAACGAAGCCGACGCGCTATACGGGCGGGGAATTAAACTGCGTGATGAAGGACCCGTCGAGCGTCGACGTGCGCTTCGCTTTCTGCTTTGCGGACACATATGAAATTGCCATGTCGCATCTCGGACTTAAAATACTTTACCACACCCTAAACGAGCGTTCCGACACGTACTGCGAGAGGGTGTTTGCTCCGTGGACGGACATGGAAGAGGAAATGAAAAAATACGGTATGCGTCTTTTCGCGCTCGAAACCGGCGACGAGGTGACGCATTTCGACATGATGGGTTTTACCCTTCAATACGAGCTTTGTTATTCGAACATCGTCAATATGCTCAACCTCGCCGATATTCCCGTCAGATCCCGCGACAGGGATGAGACTTACCCGATAATATGCGGCGGCGGTCCGTGCGCGTACAACGCCGAGCCTGTCGCGGATATATTCGATTTTTTCATGATGGGCGAGGGTGAGGAAATAATCCACGAGGTAGTGGACGAATACGTAAAATGGAAGAAGAGCGGCAAAACGAACAAACGCGATTATCTTAAGTCGATAGCGCGTATAGAGGGCGTATATGTGCCGTCGTTTTACGACGTGGAGTATAACGGCGACGGTACGGTAAAAAGCGTGACGCCGAACGATCCCAACGCAAAAAGCAAAATCAGAAAGCGCGTAATGAAAGATTTTGACGGCGCGTACACGCCTGAAACGATCATAGTGCCTTTCGGGGAGGTCGTCCATGACAGGGTGATGCTTGAAGTAATGCGCGGCTGTCTGAGAGGATGCCGTTTCTGTCAGGCGGGTTACATTTACCGTCCGCTTCGCGAAAGAACGCCCCAAAGGCTGCTCTCCGTCGCGGACAAGCTCCTTAAATGCAGCGGTTACGACGAGATATCGCTTTCGTCGCTGTCCACAAGCGATTTTAAGGGACTGAGGGAGCTGACGGACGGGCTGCTCGAAATTACCGAGGAAAAGAAGATAGGACTGTCGCTGCCGTCTCTGAGGATAGACAATTTTTCTCTGGAGCTTATGGAAAAGGTCCAGAAGGTCAGAAAAACGGGTATAACGTTCGCACCCGAAGCGGGTACGCAGCGTTTGCGCGACGTTATAAACAAGAATATAAACGAGGACGACATACTGAAGTCCACCGATATGCTGTTCAGAGGCGGCTGGACGAATGTGAAGCTGTATTTTATGATAGGTCTGCCTACGGAGACAATGGACGATGTGCGCGGCATAGCGGAGCTTGCGCAGAAGGTGCTGGACGTGTATTTTGCCATTCCGAAGGAGGAGAGAGCGAAGCAGATAAACATAACCGTCAGCACGTCGAGCTTTGTTCCGAAGCCGTTCACGGCGTTCCAATGGGCGAAGCAGGACACGCGGGATATGCTTATCGAAAAACAGAACGAGCTAAAAAGCGCGATAAAGTCGCGCCGTATACGCTATAATTGGCATGACAACAAGACAAGTTATCTTGAGGGAGTTTTCGCGCGGGGAGACAGGCGTTTATGCGACGTTATAATCAAAGCCGTTGAAAACGGATGTAAATTTGACGGCTGGGGAGAGCATTTTGATTTTTACACATGGATGAAAACGTTTGACGAGCTTGGCATAGATCCCGATTTTTACACGGCGCGCGAAAGAAGCTATGACGAGACGCTTCCGTGGGATCATATCGACACGGGAGTGACAAAGAAATTCTTGATAAACGAGAATGAAAAAGCCAAGAAGGCTCAGACTACGCCTAACTGCCGCGAAAAATGCTCGGGATGCGGCGCGTCGTCCTTCGGGTCGGGGGTTTGTTATGAGTAATTATATATTGAAATATTCGCGCGACGAGCGCGTAAAGTATATATCGCATCTTGATTTTGTGCGCTTGTTTCATCGCGCGGTGCGCCGAAGCGATATAAATTTCGTATTTTCGCAGGGCTTCAATCCGCATCCCGTTATGACGGTAGCGCAGCCGCTTTCCGTCGGCGTAACGTCCGACTGCGAGTATATGAAGGTCGGATTCGACGGCGATTACTCCGAGGACGAGCTTGTGTCCGCTTTAAACGCGGTGATGCCGCCGGGCTACAAAATACTTGCGGCAAGGATCGCGGAGGGCAGGGAGATCGACCTCACGAAGCTTGACAGAGCCGTGTACACGGTCGAGCTTGAATACGAAGGCGTCGCGGACACGGGATCGCTTATGCAAAGAGATGAGCTTATCGTCATGAAAAAGAGTAAAAGCGGCGTTAAGGAATCAGATATACGTCCGTATATTTACAGTCTCGAAACGCTTCATGACGACGGAAAAATACTGACTCTGAGAATGTGTCTCGCGTCGGGCGGCGCGTATAACTTAAAACCGCGCAGCGTCGCGGACGCGATGGAAAAGTATTCGGATAACTTTAAAGCCGGCTTTATGAACGTACACCGCAATTCGATAATGTGTGTCGATAAAGAGCCGTTTTGACGACGGAGGAGTGATATCAATGTTCGGCAAAAATAAAAAAATCCTTGCGATTCCAAAGGGATTTTCAGCCAAGTCGATAAGGACCGAATCGAGCATATGCACGGGCGAAACGATAATAGGCTTTTACGACGAGACGACGAGGAAGCTCTGCTTTGCCGAGCTTGTGAAAAATAAAGAGGATATTGCCGCGTTTTACGAAAAGTACGGTCTTTCCGTCGGCGAGAGGTAAAAACCGACGTATATTTTTGTATAATCTTTCCTTAATCACTATTGAAATTCAGTCGGATTTGTGCTATAATATTATTAAAGTATAAATCAAAAAAATCGGAGGGAGTTGATATTCATGATTTACGGAATCGAACATGTGGCTGTCGTTTCAAAGGACACGCTGTCGCTGAAAGACTGGTACATGGAAATGTACGGCGGCAGGGTAGTGTATGACAACGGCAAGGGTACGTATTTCCTGCAATTTGCGGACGGAAGTATGATCGAGTTTGTCACCGCCACGGACGACAAGCCCGAGGACGTTGAGAAGAGCGCGGGTATAAGGCATCTTGCGTTTTCAGTTTCGCCGAAGGCGTTCGATGAAATCGTCGCAAAGCTGAAGGCGGACGACCGCGTTGAGGAGGTACACGACGTAAGCGAAAATGCAAAGGGTCTTAAGACGTATTGGTATAAGGATATAGAGGGTAATTTCAGCCACCTCATATACCGTCCCGACCCGCTTTTGTAAGCATTTCCGTAAACTTCGCCAATACCGCGTTATCCCGACGCTTGAAGTAAAAAAATACGTCGGCTGCGTTTTGGCGGTTTTTGAAAATGCTTTGAGATAGTTAATATTTTATATTAAAATAAACACAATTTAAGGAGGAAAAATCAAAGATGAGTGATTACTTAAACTTCAGCCTTGAAGGCAAAGTCGCGCTCGTAACCGGCGCGAGCTACGGTATCGGCTACGCTATCGCTTCGGCATACGCGAAGTCGGGTGCCAAAATCGTTTTCTGCGATATCAAGCAGGAGTTCGTTGACAAGGGCTTGGCTTCATATCAAGCGGACGGTATCGACGCAAAGGGTTATGTATGCGACGTTACCAACGAGGAAATGGTACAGGACATGGTCAAGAAGATCGAAGCCGAGATCGGCGTTATCGACATTCTTGTTAACAACGCGGGTATAATTAAGAGGATCCCGATGTGCGACATGACCGCGGCTGAATTCAGAGCTGTTATCGACGTTGACCTGAACGCTCCGTTCATCGTTGCGAAGGCGGTAATTCCGTCGATGATAAAGAAGGGTCACGGCAAGATAATAAACATCTGCTCGATGATGTCGGAGCTTGGACGCGAGACTGTTTCGGCATATGCTGCCGCAAAGGGCGGTCTCAAGATGCTTACGAGAAACATCTGCGCGGAGTACGGCGCGTACAATATCCAGTGCAACGGCATAGGCCCCGGTTATATAGCTACGCCGCAGACCGCGCCGCTTCGTGAGAAGCAGCCGGACGGCTCAAGACATCCATTCGACCAGTTCATTTGCGGAAGAACTCCCGCAGGCAGATGGCTTCAGGCTGAGGAGCTTACGGGTCCCGCGGTATTCCTTGCGTCCGACGCATCGAACGCCGTAAACGGTCACGTGCTTTACGTAGACGGCGGTATACTTGCTTATATCGGCAAACAGCCGTAATTTGAACTTAAATAAAATACCCGTCCTTATATATGGGCGGGTATTTTTGCGTGAAGAAATTTAAGCCGGAACAAAAAGCGGCTATGGAAACGCACGTCAAAGAGGTACGGACGAGAAAAACGTTGACAATTCGTGCGGAAGTGGTATAATAAAATCAAAAAAAGTCGAAACGGCGGTAAGCGATGTGAATCATGTTGGAAAAATTGACAGAGAAATATATAAGTGTGTTACGGAAGATATAGCTACAGACGAGGTTATAATCACAGAAAATCAAATATCCCATATTTGTGAGAAACACCCGACCGACTATGAAAGATTTGGTAAATATATACCACAAATTTTGGCAGAGCCCGATTATATCCTTGAGGCTAACAAACCCAATACCGCCTTTGTTCTAAAGCGGATTGAGGAAGGAGGAAAGAATTTTCAACTGATTTTGCGCATAAAGACCTCACAAGATATAAAAGATTATAAAAATTCAATCATTACTTTTCTTAAAATAAAAGATAAGGAATGGCGCAGATGTATAAGAAACAAAAAAATTCTTTACAAAAGAGAATAGTTATGGTATAATGAATATACAATAAAAAGGCTGTTTGAGGTGGTAAATTTCGTACCGACCACACGCCGATGGTAACGACAGGAACGCAAGTTCTGAGAGATGCAGGAGAGGGGTACGCCTGCCAAGCAGCAATTTTATGAAACCGCTTTGAGAAATCAAGGCGGTTTTTGTATGGGAATGAAAAATACGGGAACATATATAGAGAGTGAAAAACGACGCGGCTTAAGCCGCGTCGTTCCTCGAAAATCCAATCCAACACAGTCCATGGACGTGCTTTTGGTTTATTTATTCTCTGCTCCAGACCTCTAACGGAGCCATACCGTCCCAGACATAGATCTTATCGGGGTCGAATGTGGTCGCCACCTCGGACATGCCCGGGGCGGTCACCTTTGCGTTAAGGATCTTCAAATTTGTGAGCGCGGAATCTCTGTACTTTGCGGCGATGAGATGCACGTTTTCGACCTCGTCGGCATTGTTGAGGTTGAAGGATATCTTTCTGCCGTTAACGCCTACGACGCCGCACAGTTTAACTTTCGTTCCGTCTATCGTAACGCTTGCGGGGGTGTTTTCCGCGACCGCCTGCGTGGTTATATCTATTCTGTTGATAGGCGCAGCCTTTTGTGCGTCAAAGGTGAAGTTACGCAATTCAAGATTTTTTGCCGTTACCACCGCTTTGTTGCTTGAATCGTAAACATACATGCTGACGCGCGCGCCCGCGCCCGTGGCGACGTCGGTAAACGCGTAACGGACGGTGTATGTTTCGCCGAGCTTAAGCTGTGTTTGGGAAATCTTCGCAGCCTGGTTTTCGCTCGATTTCCAATATACGTCCGCTGTCGTGCGGTTACTGCTCGGGACAAGCGTCCAGCCGCTGCCTGTACCTCCTTTTACCGTTTCGGTATCGTCGCTCATAAATCTGAGCGTAAAGCCGGAAATCGTGCTCTTGTTATTTATGTTTCCCGCCGCGGGCATCGAATTTATCTTAAAAGTATGCTCAAATACATACGCTCCCGTAAACGAACCTATACTTCTCGACGTTGTGGCGACGTTGGTCTTGCTGTTTTCGTACGTGCCGTTAACGTCTGAAAGGGTCGCTTCTTTCACGTTGACTTTAAACTCGGCGGACTGACCCGCATACGAAACCGTAACGGTCTGCTCGCCGACCTTTGACGTGATGAAACCGCTTGTCTCGCATAAGTCGTTATCGACGACCGCGCTCAAACCGTCGGAATAGGTGGCGGTAACGACCATGCCGGTCAGGTCGAGACGCTCTCCCTGAATATATTCTGTTTTAGTCGGGGGAGACGTAAGCTCGATTTTATTTACGTCAAGGACCTTCACGACGAACGTCGCCGTTTTTCCTTTATATTCGACCGTTATCGTCTTGTCCCCTACGGTTTCGCTGTCAAAGCCGGACAATATATAGCCCTTCACTTCTTCGGGTTCTCCGTCGGCGTAATTTGCCGTAACAATAAGTCCGTCGCTGTCGAACTGCTCGTTCTTTACGTATCTTTCTCTGTTCGGTCCATGTGTTATCGTCAGAGACGTAATGTCGGTCCTGAACATACTTTCCGACATATAGAAACCGACGTGCGGCGGCTGGTTGTACGCCGTCTGCTCCGCAGCTACGCCCGAGCGGTATACGGGGTCGTGCATGAGGGTCTTTATCTTATAATCCGTCGGCGTTGTCGTTATGAATACGCGAAGCTTATCCATGCCGGTTGTCGGATAAATAAGCTCCTCGCGCCAGTCGCCCAGAATATCGGCTTGCAGGCTCGGAGTTGACTTTGTTCCATTGACCTTCGTGCAGCCGCTTCTTGACGCGTCGAATATAGACGACATACCGCGTCCGTTCCAATCCGTTACGCCTGTTCCGTCGAGAAGCTCGTCAAACAAGTCGCCGTCCCAGAATACACGGAAGTTTTGACTCATGCCGAAATCGCCTGCGGTAAAATTACTGCCGCCGTTCGACTGATAGCAGCCCGCATTCGCGCTTTTGACCTGATAAAATCCGCCCGCGCCGATATTCGCCATAATTCCGCGTCCGTTATCGCCGCCGCTTGTCCAGTGCTTTATAATTTCGCCGGTATTAGAGTTTATAACGGTCATACCGAAATCAATGGGAACTTCTGTTCCGCTCATGGTATTCGGACCGCCGTCCTCATGGATAGTGAAAAATTCAAGACCGGGTATTGTCGGGTCGTAATCTCCTATATGGAGCGCGTCGCCGTGTTCCATGAAGGTACACCAGCGGGGTCTAAATTCGTTATCATCGTTGACCTCCATACAGAGCGCGCCCGTTATAAATTCGTCCTTGCCGTCGTTGTCAACGTCCGCGACTGTACAGTTGTGGTTGCCGTTGCCAACGTAAATACCCGCGCCGTCGTAGTAGCCGGGCTGATTCTTTAATGTGTCAAATTGGTAGTCAACGGAAAGCTTTTCGCCGTCGAAGCTCGTTCCGCTTATACCCGTGCGCTGATTGCCGTTTCTTCCGAAATAGTAGCCTCGCAGATATACCGCGTACGGCTTTTCGCCGTCAAGATACGCGACCGACGCCACAAATCTGTTTGAACGGTTGCCGGATGTGTCGCCGAAGGAAGAACCGTCTCCAACACGCGCGGTCGGGAAATTGATAGTATCTATCGCTTTACCCGTTTCACCCTCGAACACCGTCAGGAATTCGTCGCCTTTCGTGATAGGTCCCCATGTGCCGCGAAATTCGGCGTTCTCGTTATCTTCGTCCGTGTACGCCGCTATTTCTTCGTCGGTTTTAGCGGAGTGCGATACGTACGCGTCCGAAGCGTCCTTCGAGCCGAGCGAGGTCTGACACATCATTTCGGCTTTTCCGTCGCCGTTAAAGTCGTATACGAGAAACTGCACCGTGTGCGCGCTCGAATATACGTTTTTGCCAAGATTTATATCATTTTCCCATAATTTCTTTCCGTTGAGCTTGTACGCCGCAAAGCGCACCGTGCCGGAAAGAGACTGAATACCGTCGCCGGGCGAACCGACGTCATGCTCCGAGGAAGTCCACTTTATAATAATTTCATACTCGCCGTCGCCGTCGAGATCACCCGTCGAACAATCAGCCACACCGAAGGGGAATGTTCCGACGGTCTCACCGTTCGGAGCCGTTATTGTTTCCTGTTCGGGTCTCTGCAAAGGAATTTCAATGTATGAAGTCGAAGAAACGCTCGCTTCGGCGCATTTTTCGCCCTCAATGCCGTCAACAACGGGCGCGACTTGATAAGCCGTGCCGATCGTTTCGTCGGTGTAATTTGTTTTATCCAGCGGCTCGTCGTTTACCTTTTCGCCGTCGCGGTATACGTTGAATTTTACATCGGATCCCGCGCTGCCGTAAATATTGTCCTCGCTGTCAAATAAACGCCAAGATAGAAAAACCGTGCTGCCGGACTTTATCGCGACAAGTCCTCTGTCGATTTTTTCCATTTGCCTTGTTTGATTATCGTCGCTCTTATACATCTCGCCTACAAGGTTGTAGTTATACGTGATCGGTACGGTCTCGTCCGCCGCAAGGACGGTCGTATACATAAGCGAGAATGAGAGGATAAGAGCCGCCGACATGACGACAGGTATAATTCGTTTCATAAAAATCTCTCCTCGATTCTTGAATTTATATAAATATTTTATCATGTTTGAGAGATAAGAACAAGTAAAATTCAGTTTTTTTAGTTTAATATGGTGACAACCTCGGCATTATTTAAATATATTAAGAAGATAAAAATTTATATTTGTTACTTATAACGGTTGAAAAATGCGGGTAAAGTATGATATACTTAATATGTATATTGAGAATTAACGTCGAAAAAGGGGTTTTTTATATATGAAGAAAAAAATCATTGTGGCGTTGTGCGCGCTGTCCGTCCTTATACCAACATTTTGCGTACACGCGGATTACAGCGAAAATGATTTGAAGAACGCAGTTAACGATGCCGTAAAATGGAAAGATGAAAACGACAACCCTCTTTACAGCATAGGCACGACCGATTCAAATCTTTATATAACCGCGCTCAGCCGTATGGGACTTTCCTATGACTACGCGTCATATCTGGCGGGTCTTAACGGCGTCGCGGCGGCGTATGGAGAAGCGCACAGCGCGGAGGATATGCAGAGATCGGCAATCGCTGCTGCGGCGGCGGGCGGCAGCGCGCAGTATGTTGGCGGCCGCGATCTTGTAGCCGACAGCACGTATTACCGCGACGCGGTCTCGCCGGTGGACAAGACGGGCGTAAACGGACTTTCATGGGCGTTGATAACGCTTGACAGCGGTAATTATCAGATACCCGACTGGGGCATACGCGACAGAAATTCCATAATCGCGGGTATTCTTTCACATCAAAATACCGACGGCAGCTTTGACGACAGCGTGTATGATACGGCTTGCGCCGTTACAGCTCTTGCGCCGTATTATTCGACGAGCGGAGCATATACGATAACTCAGAACCAAACAGGGTGGACGTTTGATCTCAGCCCGCGCGACGCTGTGGACAACGCGCTCGATTATCTCAGCGATGAGCAGCTTCGCGACGGCGATTGGGGAGATATGGCGTCGACCGCTATGACGGTTATCGCGCTTGACGCGATGAACATAGACGCAGATTCCGACAAGCAGTTTACCGCACGCAACGGCAGCGCGCTTGACGGCTTAATGAATTACCGAAACAGCGACGGCGGCTTTTCGTCGGATTTAAACAAATCGGACGGCGAAGCCACCTCGTATGCGTTATGCGCGCTGGCAAGCCACCTGCGTAAAATACAAGGGAAATCGACGCTGTTTAATATGACGGTCAATGATACGAACGTATTCGCCACACCCGCGCCGACGTCGTCAAGCTCCGCAACGCCGCGTCCTTCGGCGACGGCAAAAGCGTCGACGCCGCGCCCCTCGGCGACTGCGAAAACCTCGACGCCGCGTCCCTCGGCGACAACGAGACCTTCTTCGACGAAGGCTCCGACGAACACGATGAGACCGACCAAAACCGCCGCGCCGCACCCGTCAGCCACGCCGCGCGCGTCGGCAACGCCGCGTCCGACGAAGCGTCCCGCGCTTGTCGGTCCCGTGCAGATGCCGGGTCCAGTAAAGCCGACCGACGCTCCCGATTTCGACGAGGAGGAGAGTGCCGCTTCGCAGGGCGGTACGTTGGGTAAGTCTATCGCGGCAGCTTCCGTTTCGGTCGTGCTGCTCGGAGTGCTTATCGCGCTCATCGCGCTTAAGAACGCGGGTAAGCTCCCGTCGCTCAGGAGAAAAAATAAAAATCAAACGTCTCGGGAAAAATCCAAGACGCACAGAAAAACGGAGGAGCACAGACGTTTTGAGCAGCGTGAAAAATATAAGGAACGATTAAAATTCAAGAACAAACGGTAAAATAAAAATCCCCTCGCTTCGAGGGGATTTTTTATATCCGTTTTGCGTGTTTCAGCCTTCCATATGCTTTCCGAGGAATCCCGCCGCGCTTTCGGCAAGCTTTTCCTCAACCTCCGAGGGCTGTTCGCCTTCCTTCATGATGAACAGTACCGAGCCTATCGTGTCGCCCTCCGATACGATAGGAACGACTACGCCCGCGTTGTATTTGTCAACGCCGTCGGCTATCGTGACGGGCTTGCCGTCCTTGTAGCTTACGATTATTTTTTCATTCATAACGTTTTCAAGCTCGCTCGACACCGGCTTTTCGATAAGCTCCTTTTTCGGCAGTCCCGAAACCGCTATAACGTTGTCGCGGTCCGTGATACACGCGCCGTGACCGCTTGCCTTCGCGAGCGTCTCCACATAGTTTGCGGCGAAATCACCGAGTTCGCCTATGGGCGAGTATTTCTTAAAAATAACTTCGCCGTCCTTTTCTGTATAGATCTCAAGAGGGTCCCCTTCGCGGATACGCATGGTGCGGCGTATTTCCTTGGGGATAACGACCCTGCCCAAATCATCTATTCTCCTTACTATTCCTGTGGCTTTCATAATAAATTCCTCCTGTAATATTCAAAATAATAATTATTGGCTATGAACTTATTATGATTTCTTTTCTTGCGTATTATTCAAAAATTTACATAATACGAGGTTGGTTAATTTTGGCTTAAAGCTTCCGCAGACGAGCATATGGCTCTCATGCCGTTCACGCTTCCCCAGAGCATTGCTTTCTTCCTTTTGCTTCCTTCGCCGAAATTATCGGGCGCGACGGTTTTCGTTCCCGCATTTTCGAATTCGACCGTTTCCGAGCGTACGTTCGTGAGAGTATCGTCCTTGCCGTAAGCGGCGAAAATAAGCGTATATTTGCCGGCGGGTGCGGTGACCGCCGCCGCATCGTTTTCATAAACGATATTGAACGCGCTTTCGGGATAAAACGATAACTTTTTCGCCGTAGTATCGTCATTCTCTATATAATTTCTCGAAGCAGCGTCGTACGACGCTACCGTGCCGTCGGAGGCGATCGGTATAACGCCCGTGAGATCGCCGCCTATTGCGGCGCAGGACGTACCCTCCGACGTAAACGTACAGCTTTTATCCATTTTTACGTTTACCGGCAGACCGGTAGATGAAACGATACCGTAGCCGATAGATGCATCACAGGACGATATCGCGAGAGAGCTGTTTTGTGAAAGCTCTATCGTTCCTTCGATCGGGGTGCCGTTTTCGGAATCGGAGCTTTGAAGAAAAAGTCCCGCGGCGTTGGAACGACCGTCCGAAACCGCAATGTTCATGGCGGAATTATCCTTGATTATCAAATTTTGAACCATACAGCCGATGCTTATGCCCTGCGCCGCGTCGGAACAGTTTCCTCCCCGCGCCGTTATGTGCGCGCCGTCGCTGACGGTCAGAATGTGCGTCGCGGTATTTGAATTTGGATATGTAACAGCCATGCCGAAGCTCGGCGCGTATGAATCGCCGCCGATCGCGTTTATCTCGGAGAGAGATATGTTAAGATTACTGTAACTGAGTATTCCGCAGGAATCTCCTCTTGATTCTTCTATCGTCTCGTCATAAACGATATCGCCGCCGCGCGCGGTAAGTTTGCCGCTTCCCGTTATCGTCATGCCGCCTTCGATACCCGCGTCGAGAATGCCCCAGCTGCTCGCGTTGGCGGTATTGCCGGCGGTAACGCTGAGCGAGCCGTCTATTTCGAGAGTATTGTCGCCGAACCCATATATGCCGGATGCGCCGCCGATATGGTTGTTCAGCGCGACGCCGGAACACGCGCTGCGGATCGACGGGCTTTCGCCCTCTGGTACGCAGAGCGTAGAGCCGGTGCTGAGATATAATCCGTCCTCGCAGTTTGTGTAGAATTTAAATTCGGACGTGAGCGTCAGCTTATTATTCTCGCATACCGCGCCGGGTACATCGACCTTATCCGAGAAGGTCGGAGGTTCGGTATTAAAATCAACATTTTTATAAAGGGACGCCGTTTCGCCGTCGAAATAAAGCGGATAATCCACAATTTCCACGGGGTCGGCAAGAACGCTTATCGGGAAGTTGTCGCGGACGTCGAACACGGCTTCCATACCGTTTTCTTCGATGGAATTATACGCTTCGTTGAGACGCGAAAGCTTCGTTCTCCAGTCGTCGTAATAGGACTGAAGCTCCGCGGGGATATCGTCGCCGCCTTTCTCGTCGGGGTGCGCGTCGTAGTAAGCATCGGACGCCGCCTTGTATGCCGACAGCGCGTCCTCCGTTTCCGTAAGACTGTCCGTAAGCCCCGTTTCTTCAAATGTCTGCGCGGCTATGTTGTCGATCTCTTTGAGCAGCGTGCCCCAGTCGTTCCATTCTACCTGCCCGTCCTTGCCGGTTTCGCCGATACAGCTTTCGCCCTCGTTGACGACGGACTTAGCGTAAGGATAAGAAGAGTAATCGTTCGCCATGATTATTCTTGAATAAGTCTCGGAGAAGTTGTAGTCGTTTACTATCTCGTATTTTCCGTCGGCGGTCTTGTTTGTCACGACCACGCTGAACATTGTATCCGCGGGAAGAAGCACGGGCTGCTCCAAATCGATGTGGTGATAACCCGCGTATTCATACGATTTCTCCGCGCTTGCCAGAAGCTCTCCGTCCGTCGGATCTTCGCTCGATTCGTCGATTTTGTAAAGCTTAAACTCCGTAACGGTTCCGGGGGTGTTTGTTTGAAGCGTCAGCGTGCGCACAAGTATGGGAGTTTCCGAGCCGGTATAAAAAATATTGGCCATATAGCACGGATCGTCGTAAACAAAGTAGCGCGACTTTGTATTGGAAGGGAGGTAGTCGTACTTAAAGCTGTAATATTCGTCGCTGCTGCGAGACGCGTCCACGTCCATATCCACCGCTTCAAAATATTCTATGCTGTGGTCGTAATACGATAAATAAAAATATCCTTTGTCGCCCCACGTGTCATGGTCGGGGAAAGGTCTGTCCTCGGCTCCCCAGCTGTTTTTAACTATCCATGCTCCGTCTTGGGGAGGGAGACCGTTTTCGGAAAGAAATTTTTCCTTCGGGAAATTGTCGTCCCAGCCGACTATCGCGACGGCATGATCGGCGTATATGTCGATTTCGGGATCTTCAACCGAGCTTGTCGGAACGTAATGCGCCCATGTCTCTTCGTTGGTATATTTATCCTGCGAGCAGTACGCGGTTTGCAGCGCGTGTCCGCTCATAAGCATTTCCTTGGCGGAAGCCGTTATTTCGGGATCGTATTTATACTCGTACTTATACTCCGAAGCATTGTACTCGTATGTGAACGGGGAAGGGAGCATGAAGCTTTCTTCGAGCGGGCAGACCTGCCCGTAACGGTATTCCTCATCTATACTCCAATCGTCCTTGTCGCTGTAGCAATACGGTATGTATCCCTCGCCGTTCGTGTCTGAGAGATGTTTCTCGGGAGTAAGGTAGATTATATTTTCTTCTTTACCCCTATACGGAAAGTCTTTTTCAAACATCGGACCTATGCCGGAGGAAAGTACGGACGTTGCCGTTGCCTCAAATCCGCCCGTCTTAAAACGCAGATTCGGATCCTCGTCCGAGCCTGGAACGTATATGCCTTCTCCGTCCTGACCGTATACGTCGCCTTCGGGGATAGGCGTGTATGCGAACCAGGCGAGGTGACGTTCAGACAAGTCCATATCCATATCGTATTTATCGAGCCAATCCTCGTAGGACGTTTTCGTCGCCGTCAGAATACTTGTCTCGACCGACGATATTGCCGAAAAACCCCAGCACGTACCGAACACGCCTTGGTTTTTTACGGGCGTGACATAATTTTTCTTTGTGCCGCTGCCGTCAAGGTCGGCGGCGCGTAAATCAAAGCTCGGAGGGTAGTCGTTGAGCGACATAAGACCTTCACCGCTTCGAGGACGATAAAATTCCCTCTCGTTTTCGATAAATCTCAGAGCCGCGTCGTGCGCGCCGTTCTCGGGCGAAGCCGAAACGACCGCGCCGGTCGGCGCGAGCACGGCGAGTGCGAGCAATACTGATAAAAGTCTTTTCATATATATACCTCCGTATGTTGACATAAAATATCCGCGTTATTTTTCCGACTTATTCTTGATTAAAAACTTTGAGAACAGCTTTACTATCGCCGGCGCGCCCGCCACGAAGTAAAATACGCATACGAACTGCATAACGGCTTTCGCGAATCCGTCGCCCAGTCCGGCTTTGGAAAGCGCGCTCGCCGCACCGCCCGACACTTTGTCAAGCAGTATATATGTAAACATACAGAATACAAGTCTTATTATGTTCTCGGTTCTGCTGTCGTCGGTCGAAAACTTTATAAACCGTCTTTCTATGAACCAGCCGATAAAGAAACCTATGCCCATACCCGCGTTTTTAAAGGAATCGACAGCCATTTTCGAGCCTTCGACGATGACGGAGCCGTCGGCTGCGTAATCGACGGGATACGATTTCAGCGCGGCGTAAAGAATGAGCAGCGCGCACAGCGCGACGCCGCCGAGCATTATCCACAGATCCATATTCTTTTTCTCGTCGGCGAGAGGTATAAGCTTTGACGTCAGGAACAGTACCGCCGCGCCGATAACAAGAGAGACCACAACGTCCTGCGGCGTGTGAACGCCGAGGTAATTCCTTGAGAAGCCGATGAGGAGCACAAGTATTATGAGCAGAGCGGAGAGCCATTTCGGACATTTTAATCCGTCCTTCGTGTCGACGGCGAGACCGCCCCAAACGCTCAGCGCGTTCGCGCTGTGTCCGCTCGGGAAAGAATAACCCGTCGCGTCGGCTTGCGCCGCGGGTACCGGCTTAATACGCGCGTCGCGTATCCACGGACGGTAAACGCACGCCGTTATTTTTATGAAGCCGTTTATTATTCTGTTGGTGTAGAGCGAGAACATAAGGAATATGCCCTTCTTCTTGTTGAAGCCCCAATAAATTATGCCTATCGCAATAACTATCACGGAGGTTTCTCCGAGCTTTGTGATAAGCTCCATGAACGCGTCGAGAAATCCTCCCGTCGCGTTACGGAAATTCTGAAGTAAAATTAAATAATTGATATCCATAGGATTACTTCCTTTCGTTGAATTTATCATATAAATTCTATCACATAATTTTCCTACTTTCCATATCATTTTACGACTTCTACGGTGCTTTTTTGTGCAGTTGTCATACGTAAACGGCATAAATTTTGACATAAATCAATATAGACATATTCGCTGCGTTATGATAAAATATACTTGGTATGTTCTATAACGGAAAATAAAATGAAGTGAGGTTTTGTTATAATGAAGAGTATGTTTGTAAAAAAATGCGCGGCGTTTCTTACTGCGGTCGCCGCAGCGGCTGTTTATATTCCGGCGTCCGCCGTCGGAAGTGACGAAACGGCATATATACACTGCGCCGCGTACTACGACGCCTCCGGCGTGCTTATCGGCGCGAAGAATATCAAGGGCGCGTTATCTTCCGATGAAGTCGACGTATTCGCCGACATATACGAGCCGGAAAACGCTGTAAAGGCAAAGGTATTTGAATGGAGCGAGGGTCTTGAGCCGATAAGCGACAGCGGCAGAACGGTCGACATATCCGACGAGCCGGAGGTCGTTATCCTCCACACCAACGATATGCACGGCGCGCTTGCCGGCTCGTCGTCGGTCATAGGCTCGGACAGAGTGGCGGCTTTAAAAACGCTTGACAACGCAATTCTTGTCGACGCGGGTGACGCTACGCAGGGAGTTGCGCTTGCGTCACAGTCGAAGGGCGAGAGCGTAATAACAATTATGAACGCGGCGGGCTACGACGTTATGGCAGCCGGAAACCACGAGTTCGACTACGGTCTTGACCATTTCAAAGAGCTTAGAGATATGGCAAGCTTCCCGATAATATCGGCGAACACATATAACGGCGACGCGCTTTTGTGCGCCGACGGCGACAAGAACGGCGCGAACGTTATCATAAACAGAAACGGCGTAAAGGTCGGCATATTCGCGCTTACCACGCAGAACACAAGAACGTCGACAAAGCCGGAAAACGTAGCGGGTATTGAATTTAAAGACGAGATCGCAACCGCGAAGGAACAAGTGGCGGCTCTCGACGCTCAGGACGCGGACATAATTATCGCGCTCACGCATATGGGCGAAACTGAGGAGGGCGAGTGTACGAGCTTAGAGCTTGCCGAGGCACTCAAGGACACTGAGCTTGACGCTATCATCGACGGTCATACGCACCATGTGGTAAACACGCAGGAAGGCAAAATCACGATAGCGCAGACTGGTACAGGCAGCGTAAACGTCGGCAGAATGGCGATCAACATCGAGGAAAACGGAGAGGTAAAAGTAGATGAAACAATGCTCTCGCGCACATTCTTCGACAATATCGCTCCCGACGAAACGGTCACCGATACCATAACCCAAGAAAACTCCAAGCTCGACCAAACGCTGAAACAGGAAATCGGCGAAACGAAAACAACGCTTTGGGGCGGCTCCATAAGAGGTATGATCTCGGAGGGACGCGTAGGCGAGACGAATTTCGGAAATCTTATATGCGACGCGATGATAGAGGAAGGAAAAAATATTGTGCCCGACACGTACAAAGACGAGGAAGGCAATATAACGGTTCCGATAGTCGCAATCGAAAACGGCGGCGGCTACCGCGTGAGTATTCCGAACGGAAAAATCACGTTCGGTCATATCATAGACGCGCTGCCGTTCGCGAACAACGTGCGTATCATGGAGATGACTCCGAAGAAGCTCTACGCCGCTCTTGAAGGATATATTTCAAGCGAGAAGAACGGCAAACCGGTCGGCGTAACGGCGCAGAATGAGGAAACGGGCTTCCTCACGGCAAGCTACGAAGGTTCTTTCCCGCAGATAGGCGGTATGCGTATACGCTACAACCCGAATAATCCTACGGGCGGAAAGATAGAAAGCGTTTCTCTCATCGCCGGCAACACAGACTTGGATAAAAACGACGACACGACAAAGCTCATTCTCGCGTCGCACGACTATATAATCGGCGCGGAGTACATGATCGCCGAGGGCAGCGGACTTGTGGAAGCGTTGACCGACTACATCAAATCATTAACGAATAACGGTGAAGACGTGCTTACAATGCCGGTATGGGAGCGCAGAATAGTAACGACCGCACATTCGTCCGACGATTATAACTATACCGCGCATATTACCCTCACGAACGCAGACGCTCTTAACGACGGCGATACGCTTGCGGTCTATGTGGACGGAGAAGCGTACGGCAAGCCGGGTATCGTTAAGGACGAGACGGTAACGTTCGATAAGAAGGACGAAAACGGACAACAGGTCACGGAAACGGTAAATCTCAGGTCGCTTCAGATAGAGCTTCCCGACGGACCGCACGCAGTAAAGCTGTTCCCCGAGCAGGAGGAGGTATATGTAAATAATTACAGCGGAAACGGTATTCTTTACGAGTACAACGGATTGATACTGAAATATCCCGAGCTTGAGTATGTTGCGGAAAAGATCCCGCCGTCAGTCGGATAAAATATAAGATGCGAATGGAGAATAAAATGAAATTAAAAAAGATTATTGCCGCGGCGGCGGCGTTCATGATTATTCCGTGCGCTGTACACGCGTATGCCGAAACAAGGTATATATGCGCGTATTACGACACAGAAGGGACGCTTATCAACGCAAGGAACTTTAACGAGGAGGAGCTGAAAAACGTTCTCGATTCGATTGCGCCCGATAATGCCGTCAAGGCGAAGCTGTTCCGCTGGAACGAAAATCTTGAGCCGGTAGGCGAGATAGTCGCGTCCGACTATACTCGCGGTTCGGGCGACGATGCGGCGAATATGGAGAGCACCGCGAAGGCTCCGAATGTTACAAGCGAAATGTGTCTTGCTTCCTTCTGGCATAACAACGAAGCCTGCTCGGACGAAATAATAATGACAAGCGAGGAAATAGCCGAATTCAATAAGAAAAATTATGCCGCCGCAGAAACGAATACAAACGATTTGTCGGCAATTAAAGGGACGTATAACGGCGTCGAGCTTGCCGAAGCGAACGCGGGATTTAATTCGCCGTCAGGTCTTTACATAAACGGAAGTCCCGTCGAGGAGGAGTATTACGAAGAGATACGCGAAAATATCAGAAACGCGCCCGTGACAGAGAATATGGAGTATAAATACGGCTTTGCGGTAAACAGAACCGTGATGAAGGCATATCCATATGAGGATTACCTGTCCGACGACCCGTCCGATCCCGAATGGGATGACCTTGTCGCGAGCGGGGTTGCCGTAAACGAGCCGCTTGTGATAATGTTCACGACGGGCGACGGTAAGTTTACTCTTGCGAAGAACGCCTGCTGCTCCGGCTGGGTGCCGACAGAGGATATAGCGGTATGCAAAAATAAGGAGGAATGGGAGAAATTCAAAAATCCCGATGATATTCTTGTGGTGACGGGCGAAAAGGTATATCTGGAACCGAGCGCGGACGAGGATCTTAACGAAAAGCTTCTCACAATGGGAACGGTCCTGCCTCTCGACCCTCAGTATGCCGATACTGTGACTTACAGACTTCCCTGGAATAATTACGTTGTGCTGATGGGTGCGCGCGACGAGAACGGTAATTTCTATCAAAAGCGCGCGCTTATACCGGCAAACCGTGATGTAAACGTCGGATATCTCGATTACACGTCCGCAAACGTCGTCACTCAGGCGTTCAAGTCGCTTGGCAACAGATACGGCTGGGGCGGTATGATGAATTCTCAGGACTGCTCGTCATACGCTCGTGAAGTGTACCGCTGTTTCGGATTCGAGCTTGCGCGCAATACAACGTGGCAGTCGAAGATGCCGGCGCAGGTGACGGAAATGACAAATATGACGACGGAGGAACGTAAAGCCTTTCTTGACACGGTTGCCGCCGGCGCGATATTGATAATGCCGGGTCACGAGATGTTGTATCTCGGAAAGTATGAAGGTCTGTACTACACGATTAACGACATAAGCTCGCTTGTTCCGGCTGATAAGCCGGGTGTTATAGTGAAGCCGAGAAGTATAGTCGTGAACGACCTTTCGACGCTTCGCGGAAGCGGTAAGACGTGGCTTGACGATTTAAACTGCGCGGTCGTTATAAAATAAAATATGATTAAAACGCCCCGAATGTTTTGTTCGGGGCGTTTGTACTTTTTTAAGATTCGTTTTTATTCCACCGTGACGGATTTTGCAAGGTTGCGCGGTTTGTCTATGTCGCAGCCCTTTAAAGACGCGACGTAATAGCCGAACAGCTGGAGCGGAACGACGGTGAGAGAGGGGAGAAGCATTTCGTGCGCCGAAGGGATTTTAACAACGTAGTCAGCCACGTCCTCCATGTTCTCGTGCGTGTCCGTTGTGACGCCCATGACGACCGCTCCGCGCGCTTTGACTTCCTTGACGTTTGATACCGTTTTATCAAAAAGCTCCTGACCTGTCGCGAGCGCGACAACGAGAGTACCGTCCTCGATAAGCGATATCGTTCCGTGCTTCAGCTCGCCCGCCGCGTATGCTTCGCTGTGTATGTAGGATATTTCCTTAAGCTTTAGAGAACCTTCGAGCGATACGGCGTAGTCGAGATTTCTGCCTATGAAGAATATCGAGCGGCAGTTGAAGAATTTCGACGCGAGGAACTGAAGTTCCTCCTTTGACGTGAGTATTTGAGCGACCTTGTCGGGGAGTGCTTCGATCTCAGCTATAAAGTTTGCGTATTCGCCCGAGGTGAGCATACCGAGCTTTTCAGCCATATATGCTGCTATGAGATATACGACCGCGAGCTGCGTGCTGTACGCTTTTGTCGTCGCGACGGCGATTTCGGGACCCGCCCATGTGTAGATAACGTCGTCGGACGCGTTCGCTATCGCGCTGCCGACAACATTCACGATAGACAGTATTCTCGCGCCGTGATTTTTCGCTTCCTTGAGCGCGGCGAGAGTGTCCGCAGTTTCGCCCGACTGACTTATAACGATTACGAGGTCGTTTTTCTTAATTATCGGATCGCAGTAACGAAATTCCGAAGCGACCTGTACTTCAACGGGTATACGGCACATCTTTTCGATAACATACTTGCCGACTACGCCGACATGGTACGCGCTGCCGCAGGCTACTATGTAGATTTTATTTATGTTTTTGATGTCCTCCGTCGTGAGAGAAATGTCGTCGAGAACGATCCTGCCGTCCTTGATCCTCGGACTTATCGTGTCTCGCAGAGCCTTGGGCTGCTCCTCGATCTCCTTCATCATGAAGTGCTCGTAGCCGCCCTTTTCCGCTGCGCTCACGTCCCAGTCCACGGTAAACTTTTCCTTTGAGATTTCTTCCTTGTCCTTGTTGTATATTTTTACGCCGTCCTTCCTGAGAACGACCATCTCGTTATCCTCGAGATAATAAATATCGCGCGTGTGCTTGAGGATAGCGGTAACGTCCGAAGCGATAAAGTTTTCTCCGTCGCCCAGACCTACGATCAACGGACTTGATTTTCTTACCGCGATAAACTGATCGGGATAATCCGAACAGAGTACGCCCAGTGCGTACGAGCCTTCGACGCGGTTTATAACGCGTATCATCGCGTCCATGATGTCGCCCTTGTAATAGTATTCAAAAAGGTGCGCTATCACCTCCGTATCCGTTTCGGAAATGAATTCAAATCCTCTTTCGACAAGCTTCTTTTTCAGCGCGATGTAATTTTCTATAATTCCGTTATGTACTACCGCGAATCTGCCGGAATTCGAAATGTGCGGATGCGCGTTTTCGTCGGACGGTTCTCCGTGCGTCGCCCAGCGCGTGTGTCCGATACCCATATAGCCGTGTATCGTTTTGCCGTCGTCTGTTTTTTCGGCAAGGACGGAGAGCCTGCCCTTTGCCTTCGCGACCTCGATTTTGTCTTTGTCAAACACCGCGATGCCCGCGCTGTCGTATCCTCTGTATTCGAGCTTCGAAAGCCCGTCAAGCAAAATCGGCGCGGCTTGCTCCGAACCGATATAACCTACAATACCACACATATTAAAATACCTCCCTGCGGTTATATAAACTCAGTATATAAAAATATTTTATACTATATTCTTCGTTTTTTCAATCCTTTTTTTAATATTTAATATAAAATAAGGCGTGTTTCGTTAAATTTTACATATGTAAAAGCAAAAACTTGACAGGGCATGAGTATATGCTATAATTAGTGTATAAAGTAAAACAGGAGGTTGCGACAATGGCTTTTTTTGACGGAGTTAAAAATTTTATAGGTAAGTTCCGCGAGGCGGCGCAGGCGGGTAAGGATTTCAATCCGCTGCTGGAGTCGGTCGAAAAGGAAATCGAATCGCTGCACGCGCAGGGTAAACTTGACGACGTGCTGTACAAAGCCGAGCAGGAGTATACAAAGGAACACGGCGCGTACATGAACAATCACAGCGGCAGAGCGGCGGACAGTATGGCTGACATAAACGCGCTGAAGCATTTCCTCGACGTGCTGTCAAAGGACGAGAGCATGGACGCGGATTTGAAGGCGAAAGCTGCTTCGCTTCTTGAAGTGCATGACAAAATGTTAAGCATTCTCGGTCCGCTCGGAAATATCGCAAAATAAAAAACAGCCCTACGGGCTGTTTTTTGCATAACGTCTGAAAATACGGACAACGATAAAGCGTGAAGCAAAAGACGCACGGTTGTTGACAGACAAGCGGCGGCTGTGATAGAATACATATACGGAAATATTGTATTCAGAGGGAACGATATGAATAAGAAGTTGATTTATGAGAACAAGCTGTCATGCGCGGAGGACGTAGAGGGCTTTCGTCTCGAGGGCAGCGCGGAGATTTATTTTGAAAACGGAAAAATGCGTATGAAAAACGCGCTTTCGCCTGATTTGGGACAGAAGTCGAATTTCGTGTACTGGTGTCCTGAGGACTTCCCGTCGGACGTGTGCATAGAATGGGATTTTCGTCCTATCGAGGAACCGGGACTTGCGATAATGTTTTTCAGCGCGAAGGGCTGTAATGACGAGGACTTGTTTGACCCGTCGCTCGCGCCGCGCGACGGACAGTACAATCTCTACCACTCCGGCGACATAAACGCGTACCACGTGTCGTACTTCAGACGCAAGTGGGACGACGAGCGCGGCTTCCACACGTGTAACCTGCGCAAAAGCAAGGGTTTTCATCTTGTCGTACAGGGAGCGGATCCGATCCCTAATTGTGACGATGCGTTTGAAAGCTATCATATTTGTCTGACGAAAAAGAACGGCAAAATCGATTTTGCGATAAACGATTTAACGGTATTTTCATGGCAGGACGACGGTGAGGAATACGGCGCGGTCTTGGGCGGCGGCAAGATAGGCTTTAGGCAAATGGCTCCGATGATAGGCGAGTATTCAAATTTAAAGGTATATGAGATATGAAATATTTTAATCCCGTAATACGCGGATTTAATCCCGACCCGAGCGTGTGCCGCGTCGGAAACGATTATTACCTCGTGACGAGCACGTTCGAGTATTTTCCCGCGATACCGATTTATCACAGCGCAGACCTGGTAAATTGGGAGCATATCGCAAACGCTGTAACGCGTCCAATGCAGCTTCCCATGTCGGAAGCGGAAGCGTCGGGCGGCGTGTGGGCTCCAACCATACGTTATAACGACGGCGTTTTCTATATTATCGCGACGTTCAGCGGTAAGGGTAATTTTATCATTTCCGCGACCGATCCGCGCGGCGAATGGTCGGACGCGGTGTGGACGGATATGGACGGGATAGATCCGTCGATATTGTTCGACGGCGGTAAAATGTACTGCTGCGCCAACGACTGCGGCAGCAGGAGCGAGTTATACGAGACCGAAGGCATATCGCTTGCCGAAATGAACCCGAAAACGGGGAAGGTGATCGGTGAAATACGGCGTATATGGGAAGGTACGGGCGGCGGCTGGCTCGAAGCTCCGCATATTTATCACATCGGCGGTTGGTACTACCTTCTCGCCGCCGAGGGCGGCACGGGAGAAAACCACACGGCTGTTCTCGCAAGAAGCCGCGATATTTGGGGCGAATACGAGCCGTGTCCGTACAATCCGATACTTACGAACCGAAACGACACGACGAAGCAAATCTCGTGCGCCGGTCACGCCGATTTGGTTGAAACGCCAAGCGGCGATTGGTACATGGTACATCTTGCGGCAAGACCGTATGTGTCGGGCAAAACGACGCTCGGACGCGAAACGTTTTTAACGCCCGTAAAGCGAATAGACGGCTGGTTTACGGCTGAAAATAACAGGGCGCGTATCGAAAATGAAGCGGACGCGGAGCAGCGTATAAGCAAGGGGTTCGCGTGTGATTTTCAATTTGCGGATTGGGAAGAAAAGTGGCTTTTCGTGCGCGGAAGAAACGACGATTATATAAAGCGCGGAAACGGCGTTTTAACGCTTCGCCCGAACACGAAATTAACGGACAAGCGCGGCTTTCCGTCAATGGCGGCGGTACGTCAGCCGGATTTTGAATGTACTGCGGAAGCGGAGATTGAATTTGAACCGCGCGAAAACGGCGACAAATCGGGACTTTGCGTGTACCTGTCGCCCGACAATATTTATTCCGTCGCGAAAAAGCGTGAAAACGGCAATGATTATATAATCGTGACGGCGCGCGCGGATGATTTTGTAAAGGAAGTATACCGCGCGGAAGCACCCAAAGGCAGAATTAAGTTTAAGATAAAATCGGACACGGAAAAGTATGAATTTTTCTATGCCGCAAGCGGCGGCGAGTACGTGCGCGCGGGCAGCGCGTCGGCAAAATTCATAACGACCGACGTCGCCGAACGCTGCTTTACCGGCGCGCTGATCGGCGTTTACGCACAATCGGATACGGAAACGACTGCCGCGGCGAAGGTGACGCGGTTTAGGGTGGAATGATGAGATAAATTATGATTTGGCGGCGTAAGGCTCCCCTTGAGGGGAGCTGTCGCCGTAGGCGACTGAGAGGTGGTTCTAAAATTCGTTGCCACCTCTCCGTCATCGCTTCGCGATGCCACCTCTCCTCAAGGAGAGGCTCACGAGATGCGCCGTGCGGACGCGCACGCCTAAACCACAATTTACCACAAAAAAAGGAACAAACCAATGGCAAACAAACAGAACAAATCACTGAAAACGCTCGAATTCGATAAAATTCTCGAACGCATGGCGTCATATACCGACAGTGAGAGCGTTAAAAAGAAAATACTGAATATCACGCCGTTTTCCGAGCTTGAAAAAGCGAAAAAAGCGCAGCGCGAAACCACCGAAGCGGTCATAACCTCGCTGAAGCTCGGCGGGCCGCCGGTAAATTTATCGGCCGCGGACGTGCGCGGCGCGGTGAAACGCGCGGAGAGGAACGGTGTGCTGCGGGCGAAGGAGCTGATCGAGATATCGCGCCTTCTTTATATCGCGCGCAGAATGAAGGCGTACCTCGGTGAAGCGGCGGCTGAATGTGAGACGCTGCACGGAATCGAAGCGGAGATGATCACCGCAAAATCCGTCGAGGACAGAATAAATTCATGCATAATTTCCGAGGACGAAATTGCGGACGACGCGTCGCCGGAGCTTAATACAATAAGACGAAAAATACGCGGCCTGAACGGAAAAATACGCGAAACGCTCAATTCGATGATACATTCTCAGCACTATAAAAAATATTTGCAGGACGCGATCGTCACCATGCGCTCGGACAGATTCGTAATTCCCGTAAAAAGCGAGTACAAACAGGAGGTTCAGGGTATAGTGCATGACAGCTCGGCTACGGGCGCGACGCTCTTCATAGAACCCATGAGCGTCGTGAACAGCAACAACGAGATCCGCGACCTGCGCGGCAGGGAACAAGCGGAGATCGAACGTATTTTGGCGGAATTGTCCGCGCTTGTATGCGATAATTCTCACGCTGTTTTCACAAACTACAAGCACATTTCCACGCTTGATTTTATGTTCTGTAAAGCGAAGCTTTCTCTTGATATGGACGCTACGGAACCGATTTTAAACGACAAGGGCAGAATTGCCTTGAAGCGCGCGCGTCACCCGCTTATCGACAAGGACAAGGTCGTTGCGAACGACATATACTTGGGCGGTGATTTTGACACGCTTGTTGTAACGGGTCCGAACACGGGCGGCAAAACGGTTACGCTTAAAACGATCGGGCTATGCTCGCTTATGGCTGCCGCCGGACTTCACATACCGGTCGGCGAGCGGAGCGAAGCGGCTGTGTTCACGAATGTTTTCGCCGATATAGGCGACGAGCAGTCGATCGAGCAGAGCCTGTCCACATTTTCGTCGCATATGGTTAATATCGTCGATATACTCAGGCAGGTGGATTTTACGTCTCTCGCGCTGTTCGACGAGCTTGGCGCGGGAACGGACCCCACCGAGGGCGCGGCACTTGCGATATCTATACTCGAATTCTTACGCGCGCGCGGCGTGAAAACGGTAGCGACGACGCATTACAGTGAATTGAAGCTTTTCGCGCTGTCGACCGACGGAGTTGAAAACGCGTCGTGCGAGTTTGACGTAGAGAGCTTACAGCCGACGTATCGGCTTCTTATCGGCGTACCTGGAAAATCGAACGCGTTCGCCATATCGCGCAAACTCGGTCTTGACGAGCGCGTAATAAACCGCGCGAACGATATATTGTCCGACGAGGACGTAAAATTTGAGGACGTAATAACAGACCTCGAACAGAACCGCACAAAGGCGCGGCGTGAAGCGGACGACGCGGCGCGGTTAAAGCGAGAATTGACGGAATTGCGCAAAGAGGTCGAAAAGGATAGGATAAAGCTCAAGGAAAATAAATCGCGCGTGATGGACGAAGCGCGGCGTGAAGCAAAAATACTCGTGATGAACGCGAAGGAGGAAGCGAACGCAATAATCCGCGACCTTGAAAAAATGCGAGAAAAGGGCATAAAGAGCGGCGAGCTTGAAGAAAAAATCTCAAAGGCGCGCGGCGGCTTCAAGAAGCGCGAGGACTCGCTCGACAAGGCTATGGAAAAGGCGGCGAAGCCGAAAAAAACCTACGTCGAGCCGCCGAAGGACTTAAAGCCGGGTACGTCGGTAAAAATCCTCAGCATGAACCAGGAAGCGACCGTCCTAAAAGAACCCGACAAAAACGGAAACGTTCGCGTGCAGGCGGGAATCATCAAAATGGACGTGCATATCACAAACCTCAGAAAAATCGAGAAAAGCAACTCCAAGGAGCTTGCGGAGCAGTTCGCGAGACCGTCGCGCTCGTTCGCGTCAAAGGCAAAAAGCGTTTCGACCGAGGTCGACGTGCGCGGCATGAATCTGGAGGAAGCGTGGATGAACGTTGAGAAATACCTCGACGACTGCTATCTTGCGGGACTTTCGCCGGTTAACATAATTCACGGCAAGGGTACCGGCATACTCAGACGCGGCATACAAGAAAATCTGCGTCGGCACAGGTATGTGAAGTCGTACAGAAACGGACGCTTCGGCGAGGGTGAGGACGGCGTGACCGTCGTTGAAATAAAGAAGGATTAGAGCGATGGCAAAGAAGAAAACTATAACAAACGCGATGCGAATATTAAACGCGGCGGGGATAAAATACGAAACGGTAGAATACGAAGCGGAAAAGGTGGGCGAGCACTTCGGCGAGGAAATAGCCGCGCGCACGGGAATACCGCCTGAAAAGTCGTTTAAGACGCTCGTCGTTCGCGGCGACAAAACAGGAATTATGGTAACCTGCATACCCGTTGCCGACGAGCTTGACTTGAAAAAATTAGCGAAGGTTTCGGGAAACAAAAGCGCGGAAATGACGCACGTTAAGGAGCTTTTGCAGTTGACCGGCTATATCAGGGGCGGCGTTTCGCCGATTGGGATGAAAAAGAAATACCCGACTTATGTAAACTCATCCGCATTGGAGCATGACGCCATAGCCGTAAGCGGCGGCGTGTGCGGCTGCACGCTGATAATGAAACCGAACGATCTGCAAAAAGCGACGGGGTGCGTGTTTGAGGATGTTGTTAGATTATAAATTATGATTTAGGCGTGCGGACGCGCACGCCCAACAAAACAGGAGGACGGTATATGTCAATATTCAAACCTGCGGATATACTTATTCCGCAAAACACAGATCACACAAAATGGAGCGTCGTGGCGTGCGACCAGTACACGTCCGAGCCGGAATACTGGGAAAGGGCGGCGCAGATCGTCGGCGATAGTCCGTCGACGCTTAATTTGATTTTTCCCGAGGTGTACCTTGACGGTGACAACGCCGATGAGCGGATAGAAAATATCAACGCCCAAATGCGGAAATATCTTGAATCGGGATTGTTCAGGAAGCTTCAAGACGCGCTTATATACGTCGAAAGGACGCAGTCCGACGGCAGGACGCGCAAGGGCGTTATCGGTATGCTCGATTTGGAGGAGTACGATTTTACAAAAGGCTCGCAGTCGAAGATACGCGCCACAGAGGGGACGATAGTCGAGCGTATCCCGCCGCGTCAAAGGGTGCGCCGTAACGCGCCGCTGGAGCTGCCGCACATCATTATGCTTATCGACGACAGAGAAAAAACGGTTATAGAGCCGATCGCGTCGAAAAAAGCGGATTTTGAAAAGCTGTACGATTTCGATTTAATGCTCGGCGGCGGTCATCTTACGGGTTATCTCGTAAACGGCGCGGCAAAGACGGAGATAATATCCGCGCTTGACGCGCTTGAAAACAAGGACCGATTCGAAAAGAAATACGGCGTTCGCGGCAAAGGCGTGCTTGCGTTCGCGGCGGGCGACGGAAACCACTCTCTCGCCACGGCGAAAACGTGCTGGGAGGAGATAAAAAAGACGCTCAGCCCTGCCGAAGCGGAAACGCATCCCGCGCGGTACGCACTCGTCGAGGTCGAGAATATCCACGACGACGCGCTCGAATTCGAGCCTATTCAGCGCGTGGTGTTCGGCTGCGATCCCGAAAAGCTGCTTTCCGCGCTCGTATCGCATTACAACGCGTCATACGAGGATAACGGCGGTCAGAAGATACGCTACACCTACGGAGGAAAAAGCGGCGCGGTTTACGTAAAGAACGCTCCGAGCAATCTTCCCGTCGGCACATTGCAGCTTTTTCTCGACGAATATATCGCCGAAAACGGCTGCCGTATAGACTACATCCACGGCGACGACGTTGTGGAAAAGCTTACGAAAGAGAGCGGCACGATAGGCTTTATGGTGGAACGAATGGAAAAGAACGCGCTGTTCGAAACGGTAATAAAGGACGGCGCGCTGCCCAGAAAGACGTTTTCAATGGGTGAAGCCGCCGATAAAAGATTTTATATGGAATGTAAGCGAATCAAATAAATTCCGCTAATATTGACGTATGTTTTGAGAATAAATAAAACAGGTATTCGCAATATTACGGCAATATACCGCGTTTTCGACCGATTTGCGCGGAAGGAGTATATAACATGAATATTGCGCGAATGTTTCGCCTGTTACAAATTACTTACAATACAGTAAAAGATATTGATTTTCTCAAACGGAAGTGGTAGTATATAAACATACAAAGGAGGAAACAAATAAGAGACAAAGGAGAAAAAATGTACAAAGTAACAAAAGAAAAGAAATCGTTCGAAGGAGAGGAATGTTTCGTTTACGGGATCTGTTTCGATGATACCGATTGCGTATCGGACATTTCAACTATCAAAGCAGCAGTCGAACATCTTGCGGATTTGTTTAACGAGCACGATTTAAGCCCGTTGCATCTGCGTGATGCGGTAGAAGATTTTATGAATCAATAGAAGAGGGAGCGCGGCTCCCTTTTCTTATTTTATCCGAAAAAACCCGAAGCTTGATGCTTCGGGTTTCTTTGTCTGTCATACGCGGATTATGCCGAGCGCGCTCAATATTGACGAAATCAGTATTGCTACAATGAAAATCGGCGCGATATATTTTATCATAAGGTCAAAAAGCTTTTTACGTTTGAATTTTGACGAAATTTCCACCTCGTCATGTATTACCGATACGCCCAGAACGTACGCGATGAATATACACGTCAGCAGAGACAGTATCGGCATAAGTACGGAGTTCGTTATAAAGTCCATTATGTCGAGGATCGTCATGCCGCCTATCGTTACGCCGCTCCACACGCTGTAACCGAGTATTGGGGGTATTCCTACAAGGAACGAACCTATGCCGACGCATACGGTAGATTTATTTCTGCTCCAGCCGAACCTGTCGCACAGCGACGATACGATCGCTTCCATGATCGAAACGGAAGACGTGAGCGCGGCGAGCAGTACGAGTATGAAAAATGCCGAGCCGATAATCGTAGACATGCCCATACTTTCGAAAACCTTCGGCAGCGTTACGAACATAAGTCCGGGACCTGCAGTGAGCGCGCTTTCGTCGCCGCCGGAAAATGCGAACACGGCTGGAATGATCATCAGCGCGGCAAGAAGCGCGATACCCGTATCAAAAAATTCGATTCGGCTCACGTTCTTTTCCAAATCGTTTTCTTTCGGCAGGTACGAGCCGTAGGCTATCATGATACCCATAGCCAGCGAAAGCGAATAGAACATCTGACCGAGCGCGCCGAGGATACCCGAAACGGAAAAATGCTTGAAGTCGGGAATAAAGAGATATTTCAGCCCGAGCGACGAGCCGGGAAGCGTTATCGAATATACCGCGACGATTATGGCGAGGACTATGAGCAGCGGCATAAGTATCGTGCTGAATTTCTCAATGCCCTTTTGAACGCCGCGCAGTATTACAAGCGTTGTTACCGCTGAAAACAGAAACTGGAATAAAAGCTGCTGCGACGGAGAAGCGAGCATATCGTTAAAGAACGTGTCGGACGCGGCGCGCGAGTGACCGCCTGATACGAACGTTACGGTGTATTTGATTACCCAGCCGCCTATAACGTTATAATACGGCAGAATTATCATTGGGACAAGCGTCGCGATAACGCCGAGAAAAGCCCACTTTTTGCTTAGCTCTCCGAATGCGCACAGCGCGCTCTTGCCCGATTTTCTGCCTATCGCGTTTTCGGCTATCATAAGCGTGTAGCCGAACGTGAGCACGAGCAGAATGTAAAAGATAAGGAATATGCCGCCGCCGTACTTTGCGACAAGATACGGAAAACGCCATATATTTCCCAGCCCGACCGCGCTGCCCGCCGCGGCGAGGACAAAGCCGAAACCGTTTGAGAATTTACCTCGTTTGTTCATAAAAATCCCCCATTTTAAAATTATATATTTATTATAACCTGAAACACGACGTTTTTAAAAGTGTCTTAAGAGTTAAAATCATAAAAAAAACAGACATAATTTACGGTTTTTTTACTTTTATTTTCACCGCGTTTTTTTGACTTGAATAATACGCGCGTTTATGATACAATAAAAACAGAATATTACCGCAGATTCGAATTGACGCAATAGGGGGACGAGATATGTTTAAGTTTGGCAAAAAAAACAAGGCAATCAAAATGGACAGAAGCTTGACTGCTACGGGAATAGTTATCATCGCTATCGTTGTTTTTCTGCTCGCCGCATATTTTCAAATCAATTCCGTACTGCGCGAGCGTTCGATAAGCCGTATGGAGGAAGGCGTAAATACGGTCAAGGAGGAAGTGACTTCCATGCTTGAACGCGACAGCCGTCTGCTTAACGCCACCGCGAAAACCATATCGCAGGCGGATAATTTCGATATAGACGCGACATGCGCCGTTATGGAGGCGAACACGCCGTTGTTTGAAACGATGAAGGTGCGCGTGCTTATGGCAAACGATAAGATACTTTTACCGGACGGCACTATCACGGACGCCGCGGACGACGACAGGATATCCTTTGCGGAGATCGCGCCGAAGGGAGAACATGTATCGAACAGAACCTACGGTCTGTCGTCGGACAAACCGATACTGAGACATTACGTGCCTATTATCCAGGACGGACAGACAGCCGCCGTATTGTACGGCGTGACGGATCTGGATACGCTGCCGAACAGTCTGAATATAGATAACATTTATAACGCAAGCGCGTCCGTGTACATAATTGATACGAAATCGGGTGATTTCATACTCGATACGTGGCATGACTCATTGGGTAATATCGATGAGTATTACGCCGGTAATGAAGAACGCGAAACGAAGGGTAAAAAGGACTGGAAAGCATATACCGACGACATTCTTTCTCTCGGCACGGGTTATGTTGTTTTCCGTACCAAAGATATGGACGGCTGGGAGTATATGTACTATTCTCCCGCGGACATCAACCAATGGTCAATAGCCGTTTCCGTACCCGAAAAAGAAGCTTTTTCAAGCGTTTTTGCGGTACAGCGTATATGCTTCTGGCTCGGCGTGGTTATGGCGATAACCGTAATTCTGTATTATTGCTGGGTGAGCCGTAACGCGAAGATGGCTACGCAGAAGGCGGTGGAGCGCGCCGTTCTGGAAGAGAAGCTGCATAAAGCCGAAGCGGCGGAGAAGGCAAAGACGATGTTCCTTTCCAACATGTCGCATGACATACGAACGCCCATGAATGCCATAATCGGTTTCACCACGCTTGCCGAGACAAATCTCGACAACAAGGAAAAGGTCAAGGAATATCTCACGAAGATAATGTCGTCCAGCAACCATCTTCTCAGTCTTATTAACGATATACTCGATATGAGCCGCATAGAAAGCGGACGATTGAATATTGAAGAAAAAGAGTGTAGTATTTCCGATATATTCAGGGATATGAGGAATATCATTCAAACTCAAATGCAGGAAAAACGTCTGAATTTCTTTATGGATACGATCGACGTCGTGGACGAGGATATTTACTGCGACAAGCTTCATGTGAATCAGGTGCTTTTGAATCTGCTCAGCAACGCTATCAAATTCACTCCGTCGGGCGGTTCGGTGTCGCTCACGGTGATCCAGAAACCCGGCGCGCCGGACGGATACGGTGCTTACGAAATACGCGTCAAGGACACGGGAATAGGCATGAGCGACGAATTTCTCCGTCATGTGTTTGAACCGTTCGAGCGCGAGCAAACGTCGACAGTCAGCGGTATTCAGGGAACGGGTCTCGGTATGGCTATTACAAAGAGCATAGTCGAGACGATGGGCGGTACCATAGAAGCAAAGAGCGAGCAGAACGCCGGAACGGAGTTTATCATAAATCTGGAATTCCGTCTTGCACACGAGCGCAAGCAGATAGAGGTCATCCGCGAGCTTGCCGGAATGAGAGTTCTTGTGGTGGACGACAGCTTTTCCACGTGCGACAGCGTGACAAAGATGCTTATGCAGATAGGTATGCGTTCCGAGTGGACGCTGCACGGGCAGGAAGCGGTACTCCGCGCAAAGCAGGCGGTGGAGGTCGGAGACGAGTTTTACGCGTATATTATCGATTGGGCGTTGCCGGATTTGAACGGTATAGAAGTCGCGCGGCGCATACGCTCGATAGCGGGTAAAAACGTTCCGATAATCGTACTTACGGCGTATGACTGGAGCATATTCGAAAACGAAGCGCGTGAGGCGGGCGTTACGGGCTTCTGCAACAAACCGATATTTATTTCCGAGCTGCGCGACACGCTTATTTCGGCGATAAACGGTACGCAGGAAACCCAAGGACCCGCTATTCCCAAAGCAGCGGAATCGCTGAAAGGGAAGAGACTGCTTCTCGTTGAGGATAACGAGCTTAACCGTGAGATCGCGGTCGAGATACTCAGTGAAAGCGGCTTCAAGGTCGAAACAGCCGAGGACGGAACCGTTGCCGTCGACATGGTCAAAAATTCCAAGCCGGGTTATTACAGCCTGATACTTATGGACGTGCAAATGCCGATAATGAACGGATATGAAGCCACGCGCGCCATACGCGCTCTCGACAATAAGGAGCTTGCCAATATACCTGTGGTCGCGATGACCGCCAACGCGTTTGAGGAGGATAAAAAAGCCGCGCTTGACAGCGGAATGAATAATCATATAGCAAAGCCGATAGAGTTTGAAAAACTCAACGAGGTGTTAAACGAGCTTCTGAAATAAACATATGCCCTTGCCGCTGATCGGCAAGGGCTTTTTTATCGTTTCACGAACGTTCGTCACGTCACGCTTTATTCTTTTCCTCTATCAAGCGAAGATTATTTTTCATGCGTTCGTTATCGGGCGACAGGGCGGCGGCTTTCTTTGCGTATTCGAGTGATTCCGCGTATGCCCCGATATTAAAACAGGCGACGGCGGCAAGGTCATAGACTGTCGAATCCCAGCAAAAGCCTTCGTTAATATAGCTTTCGGGACGCTTCGTTATCTTCAGTGCCTCGCGCGCCATAAAAACAACTCCGTACCAGTTGCCCATATCATACATGAGCCGCTCCGCTTCGACATACGGCTCGCGCAGATACGGTGCTTCCGCGATCGCGCGCAAAAGCCATACATTCGCGCTGTAAAAATCATTTTTCGCTTTATATGCCCGCGCAATATACCTCATCGACGCGCACCGCTCGTCTTTCCAGTCGGCGGACGGCATCGCGAGATGTTTTTTGAGCGTCGCTATACATTTGTCCCATTGACCGCGATACATGTATTCGCGTCCGAGGTAGTGCATATTTCTGTCGTCGTCGGGTGATTCCCTGACAGACAGTTCCAGAAGCTCCAGGTATTGCCCGCGCGATTTCGTTTTATCGGGATAATGATTAAGGCGTATTCTGTCCTCACGCGCGTAAACATCGGGCTTCGAACCGAAATAATCCAGTACCTCGTGTACGGGGTGTATCCATTTGAATCCCTCGCGCGCATGGATCTTTTCATAAAGAAACGTTACCGAGGGAGAACCGTCGTCATTGAAGCTCCAGGTATACGTGTACTTGAGACGCGTGGTATCGTCGTTCCAAGCATTTTCTATCAGCGCGCGCCACCCTTTTTCGAAAACTTCGTCAAGATCGGTGCATACGCATATGTCAAAATCGTCGGGAATAAAACTCATGGATATATTGCGCGCTTCGTCGAATCTCCAGGGATTCACGCTGATTTCGTTGACGACCGCGCCGCGCCCAAGTAGCTTCTCGACGGTCGCGTCGTCGGAACCCGTATCCGCGACGTATATCGCGTCCGCTTCGCTCATCGAATCCATCCATCTGTCCGCGAACTTTTCCTCGTTCTTGCTTATGGCGTACACCGCAATTTTATATTTGTTCATAAAACAACCTCGATTCAAAACAATTTCGGAGTATCAAATTTAAGCCGCGGCTTTTGCCGCGGCTTATTTATCCGTATTGCTTGTTTATCCTATTCTCACAATTGTAATTATCGCTCCCGGAGTATTCGTGTCGGCGGGAATGTTGAACTGCGTCCCTGCCGACGGGTTTGTAACCGACAGTACGGTATTTGCCGCTGTTGTCGAAACAAGAACCGAACCGACAATGGGCGAACCGGCGGCGGGATTTTCTGATAACGTGTATTCCTGCTCTGCGTCGTTAAGCGTCACAACGAGCGTGGAATTTGCTTCGGTGGCGTTAACGCGGAACAAAACAAGATACGTTCCCTCATCGGCGAGCGTAAATTCCGCTCCACCCGCACCGGCTGTGATTCCCGTTCCGACAGCCGAGCCTTGAGTTGTAAACAACACGTCGGTGCCTGCGTCAACGGCAGTCGGCGTGCCTGTGGGAGATTCGGCGTAGTACGTTACAGCGGAAGCGGCGGGAGCGTCCGTGCCGGGGAGACCCTGCGGACCTGCGGGACCTTGCGGACCTGCGGGACCTTGTGAACCTGCGGGACCCTGCGGACCCGTGGGACCGACCGCACCCGTTGCACCTGTCGCGCCTTGCGGACCCGTAGGACCGACCGCACCTGTCGCGCCTGTCGCACCTTGCGGACCCG
>CANQJC010000017.1 GCA_947624165.1 uncultured Clostridia bacterium | reverse complement strand
TTTTCCTCGCCCACGAGCATCCACGGGTGACCGAACACCTGTTTCGGCAGCGGCTCGCCGAGAGCCATGAGCATTATGGGCCAGTAAATCGTGTGGAAGCGCAGAATGTCCTTGCCTATTATATGCACGTCCGCGGGCCAGTATTTCTTGTATAACTCGCCCTTTTCGTCGGGCGTGTAGCCGAGCGCGGTGATATAGTTTGAGAGCGCGTCTATCCACACGTATACGACGTGTCCCTCGTCGAAGTCCACGGGTATTCCCCACGAAAAGCTCGTGCGCGACACGCATAAGTCCTGAAGTCCGGGCTTTAGGAAATTGTTTACCATTTCATTTTTGCGCGATTCGGGCTGTATAAATTCGGGATGAGCTTCGATGTACTCCATGAGCTTATCCTGATACTTGCTCATTTTGAAGAAGTACGCCTCCTCCTTCGCCTTCTTTACCTCGCGTCCGCAGTCGGGGCATTTTCCGTCCACGAGCTGCGTCTGGGTCCAGAACGACTCGCACGGAGTGCAGTACCAGCCCTCATATTCGCCTTTATATATATCGCCCTGCTCGTAAAGCTTTCTGAAAATCTTTTGTACCGCCTTAACATGATAATCGTCGGTGGTACGGATAAATTTGTCGTAGCTTATGTTGAGCATGTCCGCTATATCCTTTATTTCACCCGCGATTTTATCGACGTGTTCCTTTGGCGTTATGCCCTCCGTCTCGGCTATTTCCTGTATCTTCTGACCGTGCTCGTCCGTACCCGTGAGGAAGAACACGTCCTTTCCCGCAAAACGATTAAACCGCGCGATCGCGTCGGTCAGTATGATTTCATACGTATTGCCTATATGCGGCTTTTTCGACGTGTACGCTATCGCCGTGGTAATGTAGTATTTGTCCTTATTCATTCCAATCACTCTCCAACAAATTTATTAAAAAGTTTTTAAACATCACAAATTGCTTTTTTATAAGTGAGCCGAGATTTTTTACCGCGCGTATCGGCGCGTCGAATATACCCGCCTTATAAAAGCTTATGATGAGCATAAGCAGTATCGGTCCCACGATAAGACCGCCGATGCTCAATGTTTTATATCCGACGTACATCGACATCAGCGTGAGGATAGAGTGTATCCCCATTCCCGTACTGACGAGCTTCGGCTCGGTTATACGGCGCACAACGAGCACCGCGAAGTAGATTATGATAAGTCCGATACCCGTCTTTATGTTTCCGTTAAGGAACGCTATCACCGACCACGGCCAAAGCACGAATCCGCTTCCGAAGAACGGGAGCGCGTCGAGAATGGCGATAAGGAGCGCGATGAGGAGCGCGTAATCCGCGTTTATCGCACTCAGTCCGATAAAGATTATCACGAAAGCGATAAGCATAAGTATAAGCTGAGCCCTGAGATACCCGCCCAGATACTTTTTCAGCTCGGACTTTACCATTGTAAGACGTTCCATAAATTTTTCGCTGAAAATTTTGTGTACCGCGCGGCTCACGACCTTATTGTCGGAAACCATGAAATACGACGACAGCACAAATACTATAACGGCGATGAACACGCTCGGAAGAGCCTTCGCGAAGTTTCCGGCGTTGTCCACCACGGGCGCGGACATGGAGTTGATAAGCTGCGACGCTTTTAATGAGATACTGTCCCCGAGAGCCGTAAGCGACTGCTGTACGTTCACGGGAAGATTATCGTAAAGCACCGACCATTTCTCGCCGAGCGCGTGCGCGCTTGTGCGCATATTCGCGTATATAGACGGGAATTGCACGTAAATCATTCGTACCTCGTCTATTATCTTCCATATCAGGAAACTCAGTATACCGCCGAGTATACCCACTATAAGCACGATTACGAGCACAGCCGAAAATCCGCGCGGTATCTTCAGCTTCTTCTGGAGAAGGTCCGCAAGAGGATTGACCGCCATGGAAAAAAGATAACCGAGGATAAACGGCAGGAACAGCCGTATAATAAATCCGGCGGCTTTCAGAATTTTCGGCAGGAAAAGATATATTACCACTCCTATCAGTACCGCCGCAAGCAAAAACAATATCGTTTTTATCCAATTTTGCTTTTTTTCAAATTTCAAATTTTATCATCTCCATTACGGGTAGTGGGTAATTTATGATTTATGGGCGTGCGCGTCCGCACGCGCGGATAAATCATATTTTATCCAAAAAACGCTCCATAAGCGTGTAGCCCTTTTCTATAAATATACCCGTTTTCTTCGCGTCGTTTTCCGTATACGAAAGCGCGGCGTTCGCGTCAGTTTCCTTTGTGCTGTCGTATATTATATACGGCACGGGATCGCTTACGTGGGTTTTGAGCTTTATCGGCGTCGGGTGGTCGGGCAGTATCATCATCTTATAGTCTATACCGCGCTTCTCAAGCTCGTCCTTTAAGAACTTTACGACCTTTTTATCTATCGTTTCGACAGCGTACTTCTTCTTCTCGGGAAGTCCCTGATGACCCATTTCGTCGGGTGCTTCCATATGGACGTACACAAAATCGCTGCCGGAAAGGAGCGCGTCGAGCGCGGCTCTCGCTTTGCCGTCCCAGTTCGTTTCACAGTTACCTGTCGCGCCCTCCACGTCGATCGAGTTCATTCCGGCGCATTTCGCTATACCCTTGATCAAATCGACAGCCGAAATGACGCTGCCTTTAACGCCGAATTTCGCTTCAAAATTGTCAAGCTGCGGTTTCGTACCCTCGCCCCAGGGCCAGATCGAGGTCGCCGGATTTTTACCCGCCGCCGCTCTCGCCTTGTTTACGGGGTGCTCCTTTAAAATTTTCTCGCTTTTTTTCATCATTTCGAGAAAAGTCTGCGCGCCGTCGCCCTTCGGGAGGTATTCGCCTATCCTCCTGTCGGAAATATCGTGCGGCGGGGTCAGCTCCACGTTCGTCGAGCCGCCGCTCCACACGCAAAGGTGACGGTAGCTGATACCGGGATAGAATTTTATAACGTCGGTATTCAATTCAGCCGCGACCGCTTTCATAAGCTCAGCCGCTTCGGCGGTGGTGATTTCGCCCGAGGAATAGTCGAGCATGGTTTTATCCTCGTAATTTTCCTCGTCGGAAAGCGTTACGAGATTCGTGCGGAACGTAACGTCGTCGTCCTTCATTTCAACGCCTATCGAAGCGGCTTCGAGCGGCGAGCGTCCGCTGTAACTTTTCTTCGTGTCGTAACCCATGACCGAAAGGTTGGCAACGTCCGAGCCGGGCTTCATGCCGTCCTGCACGGTCTTTACAACGCCCATTTCGCCGTGACGCGCCATATAATCCATATTGGGCTTTTCGGCAACCTCGAGTATCGTTTTTCCGTTAAAATAATCAACGGGATAATCCGCCATTCCGTCGCCTAAAATTACAATGTATTTCATTGATAATGTCTCCTTTTGCTTAATTTTGCTTATATTTGAATCCGCTCTTTATTCTCGGTATGACCGCCAGCGCGTCGCGTCCGACGTGCGTCGCGATAAGCGGACTGAATTCGCCGTGCATCGTTATTTTCACATCGTCGCCAAACTCCTCTTTAAGGACTTCCATAGCTTCGTCGTACTTATTCTTATCCGATTCCACTATCAGAAATTCGGGATTCTCAAAATCCACGTCCGCGTCCTCTTTTATGAGTTCGATAAGCTTGCGTATAACCTTTTTTTTGCCGCGGAGCTTGTCGAGACTTTCCACAAGTCCGTTCTCTATCGTAAGCACCGGCTTAATGTCGAGAAGCGTGCCGACAAACGCCGCCGTTTTCGACAGTCTGCCGCCCTTCTGGAGATATTCGAGCGTGTCAACGAGAAGGTAGCACCGCCACGAAACTATGTACTGCTCGCAGTCCTTTATTATCTCGTCTACGCTTTTTCCCTCCGCAGCCATTTGCGCCGCGTGCACCGCAGTCTGCGCTATGTAAAGCGAGAATTTGTAGGAATCGAAAATATGTAAATCGGCGTTCGGGTTCTCCTCGAGTATTTCCTCTCTGACAAGACAAGCGGTGTTGTACTGTCCGCTCGCCGCGCTCGACAGCGTGAAGTATATTACGCTCTCGTGCTCGTCCGTTTCCTTTTTCAGATAATCGTACATATCCGCGTAAGGAGTTTGGGAGCTTCTGGGTACGCCGTCGAACTTTTCCTGCATATCGAGAAACTGCTCGTTCGTTATGTCGCGCCGCTGCACGTACTGCTTTTCGCCGAACAGCGTTATGAACGGAATAATGCCGATATTGTATTTTTCAAGCACCTCATCGGGAATGTCCGAGCCGGTGTCAACGATGATTTTTATGTCGCTCATGGGTTGTCTCCTTTCACCACGTAAATTTCGTCAATTGCCCCAATTCCTTTAAATTATCGAACCCCTGCTGCCGTAACGCTTCGTACACTATTACCGCGACGGAGTTTGACAGATTCAAGCTGCGCGCGTCGGCTATCATGGGTATTCTTATACAGCGTTCCTCGTGCTCGTGAAGAAGCTCCTCGGGAAGTCCCGCGTCCTCGCGTCCGAACATCAAGTAGTCGTTGTCCTTATACTCAACGTCGACGTATGTGTGCGGAGCTTTCGTGGTCGCGTAGAAGTAACGCGCGCCCTCGGTTTTTTCAAAAAAGTCAGCCAAGTTATCGTAATACCTGACGTTCAGCAGGTGCCAGTAATCGAGACCCGCGCGCTTTAAATTCTTGTCCGTGATTTGGAACGCCGTAGGACGGACTATGTGCAGACCGCACCCCGTCGCCGCGCAGGTACGCGCTATATTGCCGGTATTCTGCGGAATACGCGGCTCCACCAATACTATATTGAACAAGCTTTTTCATATCCTTTACTTCAAAAATTTAATCATAAATCTGTTTAAAAACGGACGATGTATCATGACCGCTTTTTGCGGGCAAAGCTCCTGACAGCAAAAGCATTTTATACATTTTCTTTTATCTATGACCGGCTTGCCGCCGGACATATCTATCGCCTTCGGCGGGCAGCATCTCGCACATTCGCCGCAGCCCACGCAAGCGTCGTAATTTATTTTCGGTCTCGACGCAAGCGCGGCTTTTGCCCACGCGTTCACCGCCGGCGGCAGCGACAGGAGCTTCAAAAGATTAAAGTGACTTTCCGGCTTCACAAAATCGCGTATGATGAGCGGCTCGATCGGTTCGCCGACCGTCTCGACCGTGCCGATAAGTCCGCGTTCCTCGGCTTCTCTTACGGTATCCACCTCGTAGGGCGCATAGTCTATGATTTCGCATGCGATCTTGTCGAGCGCGTGCGCGGAAGCGGAAGCCATGACAATGCCTATATATCTGTTTTGCCCCGCCGTGGGTCCGTTGCCCTCCATACCCCATACGCCGTCCATGATGCTCAGCGTCGGCTTGACACATTCGCACAGATCCACGAGCATGGAACAAAACGCCTTTCTGTCGTCAAGACGGAAATGAAGCTCGGCTTTATAAGTCCCGGGAACCGTTCCGAACAAGTTCTTTACCGCGCCGGTGTAGCTTGTCATAGCGTGAGTTTTGAGCTTCGGAAGCGAAATTATCACGTCCGCGTCGAGCACGGGATTTATTATCGGCAGAGATTTGACCGTTTTGCCCTCGTCGAACGACACCTCCGTAAAGGACGTGTCGAGGTTAAGGCTCGCGCTCGTACCCTCCGCGGCGTCGTATACGCCGCACATTCTGTACACCGCTTTAAGCGCGGCGGCGTTATACGGTCCCCCCGGGCTTTCCGCGACGGTTACTTTACCGCCCGCTTCCTCGACGATTTCTATGACTGCGCGCAGAAACGCGGGGTGCGTCGTTACGGCTTCGTCGGGTTTTTTGCGTGAAACGAGATTCGGTTTTATTAAAACCCTATCGCCTTTTTTAACATATTTCTCTATCCCGCCTATGAGATCGAGCGATTCGCGCACAGCCTTCGCCGCGTGCGAATAGTCGGCGCACTTAACAACGGAAACTTTATTTTGCATACGCTGCTCCTCTCCGCGTCTTAAAAAGCCTGCGACACGCGTCCGTTTTTATCATTATACTTCATTATACTATATTTTACCGAACATTTCAACCGTTAAACGGCAGTATAATCAAATTTTTTAAATATGAAAAGGACGCTTATATATAAGCGTCCTTCGTCGTATGAAAAATTATTCACACGGATAACATACAAAATCAGTTTTTCGGGTTTACGATATCGCGCCAGTCAAGGTCTCCGCGCTCAAGACCGTGTATGAGTACCTCGGCGGTCGCGGAATTTGTCGCGATGGGAATATTCTGCATATCGCAAAGTCTCAGAAGCGAGAACACGTCCGGCTCGTAATTTTCCGCGTTCAGCGGGTCGCGGAAAAACAGCACAAGGTCTATTTCGTTGTATGCTATTCTCGCGCCTATCTGCTGATCGCCGCCCTGCGGTCCGGATAAAAATCTGTATACGTTAAGTCCCGTATTTTCAATAATCATCTTACCCGTAGTGCCTGTCGCGTACAGCGCGTGATGTGAAAGCACGCCCGAATACGCAATACAGAACTGAACCATTAACTCTTTCTTTTTGTCGTGTGCTATCAATGCGATGTTCATTGAAAATACCTCCTTATTTTTATTTCCCGAAAAGCCTTTTCAGACGTTTGAGAAAACCTTCCTTCTCCTCAAAATCCATGATCGGCGTTTCCTCGCCGTCTATCCTTGCCGCAATATTGCGGAACGCCGCGCCCGCAGCGGAATTTTCGTTCGATACCGCAAGATCGCCCTTTAACGAAGAAACCATAAGCTCCTCGTCGTCGGGAACAAGTCCGAGCGGATTTAAGCGGAGCATATCCACGCAGTCGTCCATATTCATCATTATTCCCTTGTCTATCATATCGGGACGCACACGGTTTATCACCACTTTTATATCGGTCACGCCCATGTCCTCCAAGACCGAAGCGGTCCTGTCCGCGTCCCTGAGTGCCGTCAGAAACGGCAGCGTTACTATCACCGCGCTGTCGGCGCACATCGCCGCGTAGGAAAAACCTCCGTTAAGTCCCGCCGGAGCGTCCGCGATACAATAATCGAAGCGCGACTTCATTCTCTCCCACAAGCGTCTGACGCTGTCCTCGTCAAGACCCGCCGCGCCGCGTGTCTGCGGCGAAGGCAGAAAATAAAGATTTTCATAACGAGCGTCTCTTATGAGCGCGTCGTCTATCTCACACGCGCCTTCTATAACGTCGCGCACGTCATACGCTATGCCGCTTTCAAGTCCGAGAACGATGTCGAGATTCCTTAGTCCCATGTCCATATCGACAACTGCCGTAAGCTTTCCGCGTTCGGCAAGCACCGCGCCTATGTTTGCGGCGGCGGTAGTTTTGCCGGTACCGCCCTTTCCCGACGCTATTACGATGATTTTTCCCATTTTCAGATTGTCCTTTCAGCGGCGTCCCGCAGCCGTGCCGCGCCGTCAAAGACGCGCGGCGGCGCGTATGCCTTTCCAAGCATTTTCAATTATAACATAAATTTACGCGGTTGTCTATATTTTCACCAAAAAATCCTCAATATAAATCTCATTATCTATTAAATATGCCTTTTTCTGTTTATTTTCTTTGGTGAAGTCGCTTTTTTCAAAGACGCGGCGCGTTTTCGCGATACGTATTTGAGACGGCTCAAAGTCGAGCGCGATTATATACGCTCCGTCGTTGCCCATACAGCCCGCTTCGACCTCGCCCTTCACGCTTCCGAGCACAATAACGTTTCCGACAGCCGCGATCCTCGCGCCCTCCTCGACGTTTCCGACAAGCAGAAGATGTCCGTCGGACTCGAGAGTTCTCCCCGAACGCACGGTTCCTTCGTAGAACCTTGCGCGGCTCGATTTGAAATTCGAAGCGACCACTTCCTTTATCTCCTCAAGAGACTTTTCGCCGTTTTCGCTCGGTTCGTTCGGTTTTTCCTCCTTAAGTTCTTCGGGAAGACGAAGCGTTTTTTCTTTATAGTCGGAGGAAATTCGCTTCCTTTCGCCGTAATTTATCGTACATTCGGGAAGCATCGCCGTCACGATAGCCTCAAGGCGCATTTTATCGCTCGCCGTGAGAGCGCGTTCCACAAAATATATATTACAGTGACCGTCTCCGAAAAAGGTGCGGAATTGGCGCAGCTTCTCATAGAGAGAAGCGGTTATGTCCGAAATCGAACATTCCGCGTCCAGATAAATTTTAACTCCGTCTATCGTGCCTTTAAGCTTTATTATTTCCTTTTCCAACACGCTCGCCTCGTTTCAAATAAAAATTATCTCAAAAGTCCCGTATCGTTCTGCGGCTGCGGCGACGGCGACGCTTCCGCCGTCGGCTGCGGCGTTGCGTTGAGATTGAAATACGCGTCAAAGATGTCGCGCGCGACCTGAGCCGCGTTTGTTCCGCGCACGCCGTGTTCAAGCACTACCGAAACGGCTATCTGTGGGTCTTCAAACGGCGCGTAGGCGATAAACACGGCGTTGTTAGAGCCGTCGCCGACCTGAGCCGTACCCGTTTTTCCTCCGACCTGTATGCCGTAATTCGCGAACGCTTCCGCCGCGCTTCCTTCGTCGACAACTCGCTTCATGCCTTGTTTTACGGCGTTCAACACGTCCTCGTCCATATTGATATTTTCGACTATTTCAGGCTTAAATTCCTTCACCGTGCTGCCGTCGACGGACGAGCGGACGCTTTTTACAAGATTGACCTTGTAGCGCGTTCCTCCGTTGGCTATCGTCGCGGCATAGTTCGCGAGCTGTACGGGAGTGAACAGACTGTACGACTGACCTATCGCCGCCTGAAGCGTGTCGCCGTCAAACCAGTCTCGGCTCGTGATATTGGTCTCGACCTGCTTTTTATACTCGGGACTTGCCATGTTTCCCGAACGTTCCGCAAGCTCTATACCCGTGCTTTCTCCCAGTCCGAATTTTGCCGCGTACTTGTCGAGAGTGTTTATACCCAAGCGATTACCCACCTCGTAGAAGAAATAGTTGCACGAGTTCTCAAGCGCGGCTGTGACGTTCTGTCTGCCGTGCGTAAGCCTATACTCGTTCCAGATCCAGCAGGCGGGCTGATAGTCCTTGTACGCCTTGTATACGCCCTCGTCCACTATCGTCTCGTCTATCGAGAGATTTCCCGTTTCGAGCGCGGCGATAGCCACGAGCGGCTTAAACGTGGAACCCGGGCTGTAAAGTCCGTTAACCGTTCTGTTCCACATCGGGTTGGCGTCGTTTTGGATAAGCTCGTTATAATCATCGTAATAACGCGTCATATCATAAGTCGGATATGACGCCATGGCGAGCGCGTCGCCCGTTTTCACGTCTATGACGACAGCCGCGCCGGCGTTGCAGTCCGCGCCGTCCTTCGCCTTTACGCCGCTTGAATTGCGTATATTGTTTATCGTCTTTTCAAGCGAATTTTCGACAACTCTCTGAAGGTCCGAATCTATCGTAAGCACAAGATAGTCGCCTGGTATGGGATCGGTGTCCTCAAGCACGGTCACTTCCTTGCCGTTTATGTCCTTGGTCGTTCCTGTGGTTCCTTCAACTCCGCGCAGGTACTGCTCTCCCCACTGTTCGATACCCTCTTTTCCGATTATGTCGTTATAACCGTAACCGAGATCCTTGTTGCGTTCATACTCCGCTGCGTCTATTCGTCCCACTCTGCCCAAAATATGCGTGGCAAGCCCCGGCATATCGTACTGACGAACATAATCGTTTATGACGGAAACGCCTCTCAGCTCCTGCTGACGTTCCTTTATCTGCATTACGGCTTCGACGGGTATGTCCTCCGCAAGCGTGAACAATGTCGTGCTTGAAAGTCCGCTTATTTCAGCCGCGTAGCGTATGCCGGCGATACGGCGTTGCTCGTCTTCGCTGTACGTGGGATCTATTTCATACCGTTCCTTCAAAACAGCCATAACGTCGCGCGCGCTCATGCTCGGATCGATATCGACGTCGTGCTCGTCGCTCTGCTTAAACCACTCGTCGCGCTCGTTTTCCGCCGAGCCGTCGCCGTCCGTATCCTCAAACGCGTATGAATAGGGCGCGAACGATATCGGCAGGTCGTCGTAATACTCGCTGTTGTTCGCGTAAAGTATGCCTATAAGCTCCTTAAGCACATTGTTAAATTCTTCGTTTTTCATATCGGTCTTCTGTATTATGACCGAATATCCGACTTTATTGGAAACGAGACGCGTTCCGTAACGGTCAAGTATCTCGCCGCGCGGTGCCTTCTCCGCGACGTTCGTCGTGAGACGGTCGTTCGCGATTTCGTCATACTGCTCGCCCTTGATTATTTGGAGGTCGAAAAGCTTCCATACGATCGCCGCAAACATAATGACGATCATGATTTTAAGTATGACAAATCTGATTTTACTGTTTGGCATCTTACACCCTCTCCTTAGACTATGAGCAGCCGCTTCTTCTCGTCCCTATACATCGTCAGCTTAAGCAGCGGATACAGCGCGAGCGACAGCACCGTGTTCGCGACCGCCGTGGGAAGCGCGACGTCCGTGAGTACGGGAACGGTTATCGTGAACGAGCCGAGCGCGAAGTACATGACCTCCGCCGCAAACGACACGATAAACGTCCACGCAAGCGTCTTTATGATATCGCTTACATAAGCGGGCTTGTTACGCAGCGCGAATACGGCTATCGACGCGTATACATAGAACAACGTTGTGGGCGCGAAGCCGCGTCCTCCGAGCGCGCCCATCGCCGCCGCGCATATTATGCTTATCGTCACCGCGGTACGAAATTCGTTTTCAAGTATCGTTACGCAGATAATATACGACAGAGCAAGAGACGGCACGGCTCCGAACAGTCTGACCTGCGAGAGTATTACCGTCTGTATGAGAAAAATGACAAATATCCAAAGACCTATCTTAAAATTTCTCACTGTGTTTCTCCAATCAATAGTTTATACCGTTTATGACCACGACTTCATAGAGCCTGGCGAAATCGACGAGCGGCTCGATAGTCGCGTAATTCATGTTGCCCATCGCGTCCGAATTTATCTCGCGTATCGCTCCGACCGGCAGACCGGCGGGATACACGCCGCCCGAACCCGACGTTTCCAGAAGGTCGCCTATTATGAGATTCGTCCCTCGGTCCACGAACGTCATTTTGCAGTAGTTATCCTTATAAAATTCGTCGTCGCCCTCGACTACGGCAACGTCGCCCGTTCTTGTGATTTTTACGCCCATCGCGTTATCGGGATTAAGTATTGTCGATACGACCGACCACGTCGGACCCGTCTCGACGACCTTACCGACCACGCCGTCGGGAGTTATGACGGCGTTGCCGACAGCTATGCCCGCGAGGGAACCCTTGCTGAGCTGGATAGTGTCGTAGCTGTTGTTTGAGGAATACGCGATTATCGTCGCGGTGACGGTCGAATATTTTCCCTCCATGGAATCCGTCAGTTCCATGATCTCACGAAGCCTTTCGTTTTCCTCGCGGTAGTTTGTCACGTCTCTGTTTTGACGCTTAAGCTCGTTTATCTCGGTTATAAGACGTTCGTTTTCGTCTTTATAGCTCTTCATCTCGCGGATAAAATCCGTCGTATCCTTGACCTTGTTGGTTATATACGCCGCGCCGCTCTGAAACGGCGACAGCACGGTACGCAGCGCGTCCGAAATTATATTCACGCCGAAAAAATGCGCGACGCCGGCGAGGATCAGTACCGCCGCCGTTACGACCGCAGCGATCTGCACGCCCTTCTTTTTGAAAAACGATGACATATTCCAATTCCTTTCACAAAATTATCATGCGCGTATGAAGGCTGTGACGCGTTACTTTGACGCCTCGATCAGTTCCTTTATGTTATCGAGTGCCTTACCCGTTCCGATAACAACGCAGTCGAGCGGGTACTCCGCGACGTGCGTCGGGATTTTCGTAACCTCGGTGATAAGCTTGTCCAGCCCTTTTATAAGCGCGCCGCCGCCCGTTAGGACGATCCCGCGCTCCATAATATCGGCGGCAAGCTCCGGCGGCGTGTTCTCGAGCGTGAGCTTTATAGCCTCCGTCATCTCGTCCACGTTCTCGCTTATGGCTTCTCTTATCTCGCTTTCCTTTATCTGGGCGGTTTTCGGAAGTCCCGTGGACACGTCGCGTCCTCTCACTTCGTACACGCCCTCTTCGTCGTCCTCATAAGCGGACGCTATCGAAATTTTGATTTCCTCCGCCATTTTGTCGCCTATGTTGATTTGATGCTCTTTTTTCAGGTAATTTATGATCGCGCTGTCAAGAGCGTTTCCGGCTATCCTTATAGACTTTGAAGCCACTATTCCCCCGAGGGATATGACGGCTACCTCGGTCGTGCCGCCGCCGATATCGACGACCATGTTACCCGTCGCGTCGTTCACGGGAAGTCCCGCGCCCATAGCCGCCGCCATAGGCTCCTCGATAAGAGCGGCGGCTTTCGCGCCCGCCTGTATAACGGCTTCCTCGACCGCGCGGCGTTCGACCTCGGTTATTCCCGACGGAATACATACCACCACTCTGGGTTTAAAAATACTGCTGACGTTCGCTTCCTTTATAAATGAGCGGATCATCGCCTGAGTTATGTCAAAGTCCGCGATCACGCCGTCCTTCATGGGACGCACGGCGACTATGTTTTCCGGCGTTCTGCCTATCATTTCATTCGCCGCGCTGCCGACGGCGAGAACCTTTCCCTCATATTTGTCGATCGCTACGACGGACGGCTCTCTTACGACAATACCCTTGCCGCGCACATATACGAGCGTGTTTGCCGTACCCAAATCTATTCCTATGTCCTTTGATAAAACTCCCATTTTATTTTCTCCTTTTAAAATATTTCCGTGTCAAATTCTCTTTCAAGCGTGTCGCAAAGCGCGCTGAGCGGCAAGCCGACGACGTTGAAATAATCCCCCTCGATCCTGCTTACCATCATCGAACCTATACCCTGTATGCCATACGCGCCCGCCTTGTCCATCGGCTCGCCGGAGGCGATATAGCGGTTTATCTTTTCGTCGGTCAGGTTTTTGAAGGTCACGTCCGTTTTCACAGCCGAGCAGACCGTTTTGCCATCCCGTATACGCATTACGCAGTAGCCCGTGTAAACCTCGTGCGTTCGGTCCGAAAGTGCGCGGAGCATACGTCCCGCGTCCTCCTCGTCGCGCGGCTTTCCGAATATCTCGCCGTCGAGCGTAACGACCGTATCGGCGGCTATTATGACCGCGTTCTTGTTCTTGAGTATCTTTTTTGCGCAAGCCGCCGCCTTTAGCATGGCAAGCTCCTGAACGTAAAGTCTTATCGGCGTTTTCTTGTCCGGCACGCTCTCGTCCGCGTCTGCGGCAAGTATGCTGAATTTTAGCCCTATCTGTTCCAAAAGCTCCCTGCGGCGGGGCGAGGACGAAGCAAGTATAAATTCCGTCATTCTATCACTTTCCTTTACAGCACTCCGCGGTAAAAATGACCGCGCGTATATGTGTTTTCCTCCATGGGACTTACGCTTTCCCCGTCAAGCAGAGCGCGTCTGTATACATCTATTATTTTACCACATTGTGAAAAATTTTCAACAGTAAATATCAATCTCATGCTGTTTATTTTTAATTTTTTTAGATCCGATGCTTTATCAGCCATAAAAATCGGCTTGGAATTCAGCAGGACTGCGCGGCAGCCGTCCGAACAAACGATTGGGAATATCTCGTTTTTCCTGTCCCTCAACGCGTGCGCCGCAGTCTGTCCGACGCATTTCCCCGCCGCTTTCACGGGACAATTTTTCATTATCATAAGCGGCAGCCGTCCGTATACTATAATTTCCGCTTTTACGTCCGAACGGGAAAGAATGTCCTCCGCTTCCCGCAGATTAAGCTCCGGCGAAAGCGTCACGGAGTCAAACTGCGAAAAGGAGTTGAGCGTCACGGAATTAAAAACGTTCAGTCTGAAATCGCCGTACAGCTTTTTCTCCGAGCACGCGCGCGCCGCCGCGGGAGACGAAACGAGCACGCTGTCCGTAGGCGGTTTCGTACCGTCGGGTATGTCCGGCATTTTTGCCGCGATCTCTATACCGCGCTCCGACGCCGATTTTAAAATATCGCGGACGCTTGACATTTTTAAAATACGCGTCGGCACGTATATCCTGTCCGCATTGTGAAGCAAAGCCGCTTCGAGCTGGCGCGTATCAAAAACCTCGACGGATATTTTAGTGTCCCCACACGCGTCGGACGCGCTCATTTTAGTGTCCCTGAAATTGTTTAATTTAGTGTCCCCGACATTATTTAATTTAGTGTCCCCATGGGTCAGCTTTTCGCGGCTGAATTTGTTGATTCGTTTCACGTCCGCGCGTGAGCGAAGCTCTGTAAGTCTTTCGGCGGTTTCGCGCCGTACCGCGTTTATTTCCCTTATCGGAACGGTTATTCCGTCGTCTGCTTCGATTTCGGCTCTGACGCATTTAAACGGCGTCGAACCGAGCTTTAGAAGCTGTTCTTTAAGTCTCTCGCGGTCAAGAGGTGTTTTTAACGCTTTCTCCGCGTTTAGTGTCCCCGTTACCGAGACGCTGTTGCCGTCTCGGTCGGATATCGTTAATCCGAGCGGTTTATGAAGCTTTGCGGACGCGGTCATTGTTATCGGAATTTTTCTTATATTCGCGTCCGGCGCGGCGCGTCTTTTTGCTTCCTCGCCGAATTTATTTTCTCCGCTGTTACCGGGTAAAGAACCGCTCATCATTTCCGCGCCGAGACGCGCCGTAAAGTACCCGTCGGTAAAGCCGGAGCGAGAAAAGGCGTCCGTCAATTCGCGCATATCTTCTTCGCTGACGCTGCCGCCGCAGTCGAGATATTTGCGGTATATTCCCACGACCGCCGACACGTATTCGGCGCGCTTCAAACGTCCTTCTATTTTCAGCGACCTTACGCCTATGCTTTCAAGCTCGTTCAGATGCGCGATAAGCGACATATCCTTCGGACTTAACAGATACCCTTTGGCGGCGCGTCCGCCGTTTTCAAGAAGCTCGTACATCAATCGGCACGGCTGAGCGCATCTGCCGCGGTTACCGCTGCGCCCGCCGAGTATGCTCGACATCAGGCACTGACCCGAATAGCACATACAAATCGCGCCGTGAACAAAAACCTCTATTTCCGCTTTTGCGCGCTGCGCGATATATTCTATTTCCTTTTTTGAAAGCTCGCGCGCAAGCACCACGCGCGAAAATCCCATATCCTCAAGGTATTTCACGCCGTCGAGACTTGTCACGGTCATTTGGGTGCTGGCGTGCAAAGGCATATCCGGCAGTATGCTTTTTATTATCCGCGCCGCGCCGATATCCTGGACTATGACCGCGTCGACGCCAGTACCGCCGAGCTGTTCTATATATTCTGCAAAATCGGGAATTTCTTTTTCTTTTATCAGCGTGTTGACGGCGGCATGCACGTCCACGCCGTAAAGGTGACAGTAGCGCGCGTATTTTTCCATATCGGCTATCGTGAAGTTAGCCGCGCCCGCACGCGCGCCGAAGCGTTCCCCGCCGAGATACACAGCGTCCGCGCCCGACTGCACGGCCGCGCGGAGCGCGTCCTCGCCGCCCGCCGGAGCCAAAAGTTCCATGCTCATCAGCTTTTATCTATCATGTCGAGAAATTCCTTCTCGCGCTCGTCATATTTTTTCTTCTCGTCCGAAAGCTTATTTTCAAGAGCCTTGATCTGGTTTTCGAGGAATTTTATTTTATTCTCGGCGTCCTCAAGGTCGTTCTTTACGGAATCTACCTCGGCTTTCATAGCCGTTTCGTCTATCGAGATCTGACCGCTTTCCGCTGCGTCAAGCTCACGGTTAAGCTCCTTGATTTTTTGGCGCAGTCTCCTGTTCTCGTCCTCGGCTGCGATGAGCCTGTTACCGCCGTTCGAGCCGGACGCAAGAAGCTTGTAATACTCGTCGCATATATTGAGCGCGGCAAGTACGATCGGTCTTTCGCCCATTATATTTTGTCCGCCGCGCAGCACGCTCTCAACCTTCTCGTTAATGTGCGCGCACAGCTTTTCAAGGTATTCCTTGCTCTCCTCCGCGACAACGGTATACTGACGCGAATTTATCGTGATCGTAACCTTGTTTACCGACATACTGTTCATCTCCCTTTCATGTGTAAATTTGGTATATATGTATATTATACAACATACGTCGATAAAAAGACAGACTTTTTTATTTTTTTCTTGATTTTTTATCGGAACATGAAATGCCGTACAAAAAAAAGAGCGCGTACGCGCTCTTTTTTTATTTCGATTATTTAACTGAATCGTCGTTCTTGTAGGACTCGTTATACTCGTCGATAACGTTCTGACCGCCCTGCGACAGCCATCTCTCAACCTGAGCGTCCCACTCAGCTTCGCTCATCTGACCAACGATAAACTTCGTGTTTGCTTCAGCCATTATAGCGTCAAGCTGCGGACCCTTTGTTGAATACGTATCGGAGATGTAAGGCTCAACGGGGTTCGGAACAACATATTCTCTGTTCTCCTCGTAAACCTGGTCGATCTTCTCCGCAACGTCAACAGTGTACTTTGTCGTAAGACCGTTGTTAACAATGTTCGTAGCGAACTGGTTAAGGTCGTTATACTCCTTAACGAGAGCTTCGTCCGTATTCTTTACTGCGAAGCCGTCCTCTACCGTGTAGTGAGTACCTTCGATACCGTAGTTCATAAGGTTCTCAGCTTCAGCGTCGTTAGCCTTATCCATTACGCGAAGAACAAGGTCGAGATCCTCCTCTGTGGCAACGGAAGCCTTCGGGAATACGAAGTATCCGTCGTAACCTGTCGTCGGTAATGTCTTGGGTTCTGCGGACGCGTCCTTCTTAACATAACCGAATACGTCTACAACAGCGTTCGGGTTAAGATCCGCGATGTTCGATGCAACACGGCGCGCTCTGTCGGCAACGTCGATGATAACGCCTGCCTGACCCGTGAGGAACTGCTCGTTCCACTTATCCGAAGAATATGTAGCCATGTCGGCGTTGATATAACCGGCGTCATACCACTCCTTCATGAGCTTCAATGTTTCCTTGAACTCGGGGAACATGAACGCGGGCTTAAGCTCCTCGTTCTCGTCGAGACCCCAGCCGTTGGGAGCACCCATCCATATAGCAAGGTTGTTCAGCGGACCGTCAAGATAGTCTGTAACTATCATGCCGTATGTATCCTTCACGCCGTTTCCGTCGGGGTCGCCTTCGGTAAACTGCTTAAGAACGTTCGAGAACTCGTCGATAGTCGTCGGTATTGAAAGACCGAGTTTGTCGAGCCAGTCTTTTCTGATAGTAACGCCGGCTCTTCCCAATTCTCTTGTACGATACAAGCCGTATACGTGACCGTCGATCGAGATGTTGTGGTTAACAACGGGGTTTGTCTGAGCAAGATTCGGATACTTCGACGAATCCGTCAGAATGTCCGTCAAATCCCAGAAGGTATCGTCTCTCGAAGCCTGGATAACCGAGGAGCTTCTCGCGCCGACAAGCATGATGTGCGGATACTCGCCCGCAGCCATCGCCGTTGTAACCTTCTCGTCATAGCTCGTGTTCGGAACCCACGTAAACTGGAGCGTTGCGCCCAGATAATCGTTAAGAGCCTGAACAACGGGGCTGTCGTTCTGAGCAGAATCGGCGTTGAACGCCTTTGTCTGTACGGACAGAACAGGATTTTCGTGGTCGATCGACGAAGTCGCCGGACCACAACCGGCAAGCACGCCGGCAAGCATTACAGCCGATACGGAAACAGCCGCAATCTTTTTCCAAGTTTGTGTCATTTTGTTTTCCTCCTTAAAATACATTTTGTATTTTTCTTAAATTAAGCGGATACCCGCAATAATTCACTTTGATAATTAACCCTTAACCGCGCCGACCATAACGCCCGCAGCAAAGTGCTTTTGCAGGAACGGATATACGCAGAGGATAGGAACGGTACCGATAACGATAACCGCCATCTTCAGCGTGTCCTCCGGCGGTAATTCGTCCATACTGGTCGAATTGTCCTGCGTCTGCATTACGAGGTTTCTCAGAACGAGCTGGAACGGATACTTCTTCGAGTCGTTCAAATACATAAGAGCACCGAAGTAGTTGTTCCAGTGTCCAACCGCGTAGAACAGACCGAATGTGGCAAGCACCGGCATCGAAAGCGGAAGAGCGATCTTCGCGAAAATTCCGATTTCCGTACAGCCGTCTATCGCCGCCGCTTCCTCAAGCTCCGCGGGAAGCTCTATAAAGAAGTTTCTTACTATAAGCATGTTGTACGCGCTTATCGCACCCGGAAGAATGAGAGCCGCATATGTATCGTACAATCCCAATCCCTTAACAACGAGGAACAGGGGGATCATGCCGCCGCCGAATACCATCGTAAGCAGTACCATGTTAAGGAGCGGCTTTTTACCGATAAGCTTCGGTCTTGAAAGTCCGTAAGCCATCGTTGTCGTACAGAACAGATTTATAAGCGTACCTATGAGCGTTACGCCGAGTGAAATCAACAGCGAACGAAGAACCGTCGCACCCATTCCCCTCGGGTCGAACACTTCCTTGTAAGCGTCGAGCGTCGGGTTTTCGGGAATGAAGAATATAGGTCTTGTCTGAATTTCACTTTCCTTTGCGAAAGACGCCGCTATAACGTATATGAACGGTATTACCATCAATATAGCGAGCAAAGTAACTATCGCATAAATCACGATATCGCCGATAATGTCGCCGATACTTCTTCTTTTTATACTTATCATAATTACTCTTCCTCCCTTCTTAGAACAAGCCTGTCTGACCCGCTTTTTTGGCAAGTCTGTTAGCCGTCTGAATACATATGATACTGATTATCGACTTGAACAAGCTGATAGCCGTCGTGTAACCGTAGTTACCCTCAACTCTACCATACTGATAAACGTATGTATCGAAGGTTTCCGAGTTCTGTCTGTTCAGCGTGTTCTGCATAAGGATGATCTGCTCGAAACCTGTGTCAAGCACGCTGCCCATACGCAGGATAAACATCGTAACTATCGTGCCGGTGATCGCGGGCAACGTTATGTAAATAAGCTGCTGGAAACGATTCGCGCCGTCAACGATAGCCGCTTCGTACTGCTCAACGTCAACACCCGCGAGAGCCGCCAGGAAGATGATCGTTCCCCAACCTGTCTCTTTCCAGATGTTCTGAATAAGCAATACCCAATAAATTGCCCAGCCGCCGCCGAGAGCGTTCATTTCTTTGCCGGTGAGCCTTTTTATGATCTCATAAAGAGCACCGCCGCTCTGTGCAGCCGAAGACGGAGTCTTGACAAGCATGAACGTGATAGACGCGATGACAACCATTGATACGAAGTGAGGTACGTATACGAGCGTCTGAGCGACTTTCTTGTACCACTGTACTTTCATTTCGTTCAAAAGCAGCGCGAGGATAATCGGAAGCGGGAAGAAGAACAAGATGTTCATACCCGAGATTATCAGCGTGTTTTTGAGAAGCTGCCAGAAGCTTGAGTCGGTCAGGAACTGAACGAAGTTGTCAAAACCTATCCAGTTTTTCGTAAGACCCGCGCCGAAGAAATGCGTGGTCGGATAGTAATCTTTAAAAGCTATCAAAATACCCCACATAGGCACGATCTTGAAGATGATAAAATACAAAAATCCGGGCAGCAGCAACAGATAAACCCATCTGTCTCTAAAAATCTGCGCCTTTCTCTTTCTTGAGATTTCCGCTTTCTCTTCCGGTGAAAGCGCAACCTTCTGAGCTTTAGCCATAGTTGACCCTCCCTAAAAAAGTTTACTGAATTTGCCGCGGTTTATGCAGAAAATATATAAATATGCGATATATATACACAATTTGCACAAAAGCCGCAGGCTTATAAATATATTATAGCTTATTTGGGTCAGATTTGCAATAGTTTTTGTGAATAAATTGCAAAATCTATAAAAAAATTTTGTTCTTTTATATAAAATAACCATTAAAGCAAAATATATTTAGAATGTCATAAATAATGATATCATTAAATCCTTGCAAAAGCTATAAAAAAAACAGTGATTTTTTGTTCAATTTAACGATAGAAAAATGACGAGCCTTCGCTCGTCATTTTTGCTTTGTTCAATTTGACTAATTTTTTTCGGCAAGAAATTCGCTTATTCTTATTATCTCTATTCCGGCGAGCATTACTATGCCCGTTCCGTGCGTGTCGTTGAGGTTCCAGCCGAGCTCGTACTTGTAATAATCGGGTATGAACGAGAACTCGCTGCCGCGGCAAACGCCGTAAACGTTTCCGTCTCTGTCCACGCTCGTCCTTGAAATCGCTTCCCACGCCTTAAAAATCGACTTTACGTATTTTTCGGGGTTTTTGAGCCAGCCGAAACGCACGCCGCGTGAGAACGCGTAAATAAACATGGACGTGCATGACGTTTCGGGATAGGAATCCCAATCGTTGAGCACCTGATGCCACATACCGTCCTTGTCCTGAAGAGCGAGATATCCCTCGCAAAGGGTGTTGAGCATTTCAATGAGGTCGTCCTTCTTCGCATGATTTTCGGGAAGCTTTTCCAGAAGCTCGGTCATGGAGAAAACGACCCAGCCGTTGCCGCGTCCCCAAGGCACGTTGGTTTTTGTGTCGTACTTAAAATCATATACGTGGGACATGATTTTTTCCTCGGGCATGAAAAGACGTTTCTTGAAACCGAAGAATTGATTCGCGGCGTCGTCTATATATTTTTGGTCGCCCGTGAACTCGTAATATCTCGTAAGGAACGGCACGCTCATGTAAAGGTCGTCCGCCCACATGGTCTGATTATGGAAATGATGCATCATTTCCTTACGGTAGAAGGTTCCGTCCTCAAGTCTCGCCTGATGATTGAAGATATAGTCGCCGACGTAATCGGCTACCTTTTTCACGTCCTTAAGTCCGAGATATTTATGTACCTCAAGCATCATCGACGCGAACGAGCCGCAGTCGTCAAGGCTGTCGATACTCGTGAGAAGGTTGTGGATACCCGTCGCGCCGCCGTACTGCTCCTTATCCCAGAGCGCGTACTCAAGCGTGTCTATGCAGAGCTGAACGTGGTCCTTTATGTAATCCTGAATGTCTTGAGAACCGATAAGCATAGCCGTATGAAGAAGTCCGTACATCGTTACGCCCAGCGGGTAATTCCACTTTCCGAAAAGTGAGTTTTCGTTATACGGTCTCACAAACGTGTCGGGCGCGTCAAGTCTCCAGTACGTTTTCGGTTCGCCGACAACGTGCAGCATATCCGACGCTTTGTCGAACGGGAAATCGTAATCCGCGTCGAACGTACCTATATACATCCATACGTCGTCCGTACCCTTTACCCTCGCCGCGTTTTCGAATTTCGCGTCGGGGCAGGTCAGCGTGAATCCCCAGTCGGAGCCGGAGCATAAGCACTTTACGTAAATGTCGTACGTTCCGAACGGAAGCTCGGCTTCGAACGTTTCGCTGCCGCCCTTCGATGTGAACGCTTCCTTCTTATTTATATATACGGTCGTCTCGCCCTTTGTCTCGAGCGTGAATTTATGCTTTGTGTCTTTTATATCGTCGAAAAATGCCTTTGTATATCCGACGGCGTAACGTCCCTCGGGAGTGCCGTACATACGGGTGAGCTGTCCCTTTTTCATTTCCTCGGGACTCCATTCGCGGTCGGGATAGAGCTTCTTTCCGAAATCCTTCTCGCTCATACCGATCTCAAATTCCGGCTCATAATCGTCGCCCACAAGCTCTGTGAACACGAAGCCCTCCTGTCCGATGCGCTCCTTGGTGGGCATAATGGTGTAGAAATCCCACTTGCCTATCCAGGTTCCGAACTGCGCACCGAAGCCCGCCTTCGTTTTTTTGAACTGTATTCTGATATCGTTCCAGCCGGGATCGACGTCGAAGAATATACGCGTCGAGGTCTCCGAATATCTTTCCTTGAATATATCCGATTTGTAGACGACTTCGCCGTTTACGTACATGACCATCGGTCCGAAGCAGTTGATATCGAAGCCGAAGTTGGCTTTGCCCGCGCTGTACGTGCAGGCGAACGCCCATACGCAGTCCTTATCCTTCGCGTCGGGAAAGATTTTGTTGAAATCGACAAGGTATCTGTAATCAGTCGTGCGGACAATACCGTTGTTGGTATATGCGCGGTAATAAAGTCCGTGCTTGAGATTCTGTCCCACGTATCTATGGGCGAGAGATGAAATTATCGCCTTAGGTTCGACGCCTTCATACGCGTTTATGCTTACGCTGTCATCAAAATAGTATCCCATCTTTTTCCTCTCCTTTTTTTATATTGTTAACATTATTATAACATTATACAGTGTGTATTGTCAATGCAAATGTTGGCGCAAAAGGCGTTTTCGCGCGGCAAAATTATGTCTATGTCAAAAGAAAAACGAGGGCGGAAAATCCGTCCCCGTTTTTGTTTATTCCTTTCCGTTCCAGCAATACGTGCAAAGCTTACATTCGGGAAGTCCTATCGCGTCGATCATATCGTCAAGTCTGTTATACATGAGCGACGTGAAGTTTTGCTCGCGGCACATCTCGTCCACAAGCTCCTTGTAGTTTGTGCTTTCGGGATCTGCGTAGTCTCTGAGGATCTCCTCGGAAACATCGTCGCCCTCGCGCGCGCGTATCGTGCGTCTGGCTATCAAATCCAAATCGGATTTCGAACGTGAAAAGTTCAGGTACTTGCAGCCGAACATTATCGGCGGGCAAGCCGGACGTATATGTACCTCCTTCGCTCCGCTGGCATAGAGAAATTCAGTCGTTTCTCTGAGCTGCGTACCGCGCACGATGGAGTCGTCTATGAGCAGCAGGCTCTTGTCGTGGATAAGCTCCTTCACGGGAATAAGCTTCATCTTGGCGATAAAGTTTCTCTGCGTCTGCTTCTGCGGCATGAACGAGCGCGGCCACGTCGGAGTATATTTGATAAACGGTCTTGAAAACGGTATGCCCGATTCGTTCGCGTAGCCTATCGCGTGAGCCGTACCCGAATCGGGAACGCCCGCTACCATGTCGGGCTTTACGCTGTCGCGTCCGGCTATCTTTTTTCCGCAGTTATAGCGCATTTCTTCAACGTTTACGCCCTCGTAGCTCGAAGGCGGGTATCCATAATATACCCACAGGAAGGAGCATATTTTCGTTTCCTCACGCGCGGGCGATACGGTTCTCGCTTCCTCCGGCGTGACAAGCACGATCTCGCCCGGTCCAAGCTCCTTGCAGCCCGTGTAACCGAGATTCAAAAACGCGAAGCTTTCAAACGACGCGCACATCGCGTCCTTTTTTTTGCCGATAATGATCGGGGTCCTGCCAAGTCTGTCGCGCGCGGCGTAAATACCGTCGGGCGTAAGAATAAGCATAGACATCGAGCCTTCTATAAGCTCCTGCGCGAGACGGATACCGTCGACAATATTTTCCTCCTGGTTTATTATCGCCGCCACAAGCTCCGTCTGGTTCACGCTGCCGCCGCTCATTTCAAGGAAATGCGGCACGCCCTTTTTGTATGCGCGCTCCACAAGCTCGTCCATATTGTTTATTCTGCCGACCGTCGTCAGCGCGAAGCTGCCGTGGTGCGAACGCACGATAAGCGGCTGCGGTTCGTTATCGGAAATGCAGCCGATGCCGGAAAAGCCCTCCATTTCATCGACGTCACGCTCGAATTTGGTGCGGAACGGCGAATTTTCAATATTATGTATCGCGCGGTTGAAACCGTGTTCGCCGTATACGACCATACCTCCTCTTTTTGTGCCGAGGTGTGAATGATAGTCTATGCCGAAAAACAAATCATACACACAGTTCTTCTTAGAAATTACTCCGAAGATTCCTCCCATAAAAACTCCTTTCGTTTTGCCGCGCCAATAAATTTGCCGACCGCGAAATTTATTCTGAATTTCGCTTGCTGCGTCAAACAGAACTTGAAGTATAGAAAATACGTATGCGTTCTGCTTTCCTTGTCTCGGCGAATTTCCGAGCGCGGCTTGTGCCTTGTGTTTTTATATATCGACCTCAACGGGATATTTCCCGCTGATGCACCCGTCGCAATAATGACAGTGCGCGTCGGGTATGATTTTTTTGAGCGATTCGATGCTCAAGAATCCGATGCTGTCCGCGCCTATAAGCTCTTTTATACCGTCCATGTCGTAGCGGCACGCCAAAAGCTGATCACGTGAAGGTATGTCCGTCCCGAAATAGCAGGGCCATTTAAACGGCGGCGCGGATGAACGGACGTGGACTTCCTTCGCGCCATATTTACGCAGAAGCGAAACTATGCGCTTTGACGTCGTGCCGCGGACTATCGTATCGTCGACCATGACGACTCTTTTGCCCTCGACGGTGCTTTTCAGCACGTTCAGCTTTATCCTTACGGCGTTTTCGCGCATAGCCTGCGACGGCTGGATAAATGTTCTTCCTATGTATTTATTCTTGACAAAGCCGGTCGCATACGGTATGCCCGATTCAGCCGCGTATCCCATTGCCGCGCTCAAGCCCGAATCGGGAACGCCTATCACAACGTCCGCGTCGGCGGGATGTTCCCTTGCGAGATATTTTCCCGCGAGCAGACGCGAATCGTGCACAGACTGTCCTTCTATCACGCTGTCGGGACGCGCGAAGTAGAGGTATTCGAATATGCACATCGTATGCGGCTTCTTCCCTACGTGCGTTTTTATACTTTTTATATCTCCGTCTTTAACGACCACGATTTCGCCCGGTTCTATGTCGCGTACAAATTCCGCTCCGACGCTGTCGAGAGCACACGTCTCGGACGCGAAGATGACGGCGTCGCCGCGCCGTCCCATACAAAGCGGTCTGAACCCCCACGGGTCGCGCGCCGCGATGAGCTTCTGCGGGCTCATCACTATCAGAGAAAACGCGCCTTTGAGATGGTTTATAGTTTTTTCGACGGCTTCCTCAACCGTCTTTGATTTAAGTCTTTCCTTAGCTATCGTATACGCGATCATCTCGGTGTCGGTGGTAGTCTGGAATATCGCTCCCGTCACGCTCAGCTCGTCCGAAAGCGCGTCCTTGTTGACAAGGTTTCCGTTGTGCGCGAGCGCGATATTTCCCTTTACATATCTCAAAACGAGCGGCTGCGCGTTTTCGCGCATGCTCTCGCCGGTAGTCGAATAACGGACGTGTCCGACAGCCATTTTACCGTCGAGCTTTGTGAGTATTTCATCGTTAAACACGTCGCTTACAAGTCCCATGTCCTTGTAATGCGTTATGTCGCGGTTATTGTTGACCGCGATACCGCAGCTTTCCTGTCCCCTGTGCTGGAGGGCGTACAAGCCGTAATACGCGCTGCGCGCGCAGTCTCCTTCAGGGTCGTAAATTGCAAATACGCCGCATTCCTCGCCGATTTTACTGTTATAGGGCATAATCCCACACCTTTCCTTTAACAACAAAACGCCTTTGCTTTGTATAAGTTTTTTACGCTCTATTATTATATAACGTTTTTATGTGAATTTCAACACTTTTATACATTTTATTGAACGAGCGGAAATAAAAGCTCAAAAAGGAGCGTTCGCAAAAGAACGCTCCTTTTTTAATATCAGTTTGATACCGCCGCGCCAAGTACCGCTATTTCACTGATGTGACAGTAATTTTTCTGCGGGTCTGTCGCGCCGTCGCCGTTGTAGCGGATATAACGCGCTTTAACGGTTTCGGGGAACATGTACTTTTCAAATTCCTCGCTTTCGCCGGTGTTCTGTGTCTTGGGCAAAGCCGTCTTCCAGTTCTCTCCGTCCGCGCTGTATTCGATTATGAACGGATATATTCTCTCGCTGCCCTTCCACATGGCTATGGCTACGCCCGAAACCTCCTGTTCGCTGCCCAGGTCGACCGTGAGCGTATTGGGTCCGAAGCCGGACCAGCGCGTTGTTATGTCAAGATCTACCGCGCCGGCTTCAACGTTACCGTCATTATCGCTTGCCGTTACATCGTAAACGTCGAGCTGATTGTCGTAATATTTCTCGCCAACGCCGTTAATGGCTACCTTCTCTATCTTCTTGGGAACGGGAGCCTTCTCTATTATAGACTTTCTTTCCGCAGCCGCCTCGTCCGTCATGTCAACGTCAACGTCCGAGATAACGATAAGTCCGTTGTTCCAGTAAACCTTCTTGCCAAGCGATTCGACAAGCGCGCGCAAAGGCACGAGAGTTCTGTCGTCGCGAATCACGGGAGCGGTGTCCATCGTAAGGCTCTGCTTATCGGAAACAACGCTGACCGCGCCGCTGCCGGGCGTTCCCGCAGTCTGACCCTGATAGCTGCCGGTTTCATACGTCGTTTCACCGACCTTCATACCAACGTACTTGCCGTCGTTCGTAAATACCGTTATCTGCCACTGGGCGTCGGCGTTCCAATTTACCGTCGCGCCGAACGCTTCGGCAATGAAGCGAAGCGGAACAAGCGTGCGGTCGTTTTCGTCCACAACGGGAACGACGTCGGTGCTGTCGTTATCTATTCTTATAGGCTGACCGTCCGTTACCGCCGTCGGCGTACCGACAACAAGCTCCACTTTTTCGCCGGTGTACAGGTCGTTTACGTTCCACGACTTCTTTGAAAGGTCGGGGTTCTTCGCGTTGTCGCCCACCGTATAGATCATCGGAACGGGTACCGTGTTTGTGTCAAAGCCCAAGTAATAGCTTGTGTGCGTCGGCTGATTGTAGCAATCGTTCTGATACGCGACATGCATTCTGTACTGAATGTCGTGCATAAGCGTCGGTATTCTGTACGGCGTCGGCGTTGTCGTTGTGTAAATACGAAGCGCGCTGCCGTCCTTTAACGGGTACATTACCTCCTCGCGCCAGTCTCCGAACATGTCGGCGGTAAGCGAAGGATTGGCTTTTGTGCCGTTAACGGCGGTACAGCCAGACGCCGTAAAGATAGTCTCGGCTTTCTGCGTCTCGCCGTTCCACTTACTTATATAAATACCGTCCTGCACCTCGCGTCCCAGATCCGAATCCCAGTAAGCGAGGAAGTTCGCGCTCATCGTGTACGCGGTCGAAATGACAGTGCCGTCGGCTGCCGTAAGAACGCCTGCCGCCGACCAGCCCTCGGCTCCCGGGTATGCGGGGTCGATATCGTCCGACGTGCCGCGTCCGTTGTCGTTGCTCGTTCTTTCGCCGTAAAGTATCTCGCCCGTGCGCGCATCGCGCATTTCATAGCCGTAAGCCGAGCCGCTGTCCTCATGACAGGAGTAAACCTCAAGACCGGGTCTCGACGGGTCGAGATCGCCGACGTGCTGCGCGTCGCCATGACCCAAGCCTGTCGAATACATCGGCGTTCCGTCGTTGTCAACGGCAAGGCTGCCGTAAATAAGCTCGTCGCAGCCGTCATAATCGACGTCAGCCGCGCTCATTGAGTGGTTGCCCTGTCCGATGTACTTGTTTTCGTAATCGAGCGTATCAAAACGCCATTTTTTCACTATTTTACCGTCCTTCAGGTCAAATGCCGCGATAACGGTCCTGCCGCCCACGTCGCCTTCGGGACCTGTGTAGTAACCTCTCGCAAATACCATGCTCGGTCTTTCGCCGTCAAGATACGCGACAGCCGCGAGATATCTTTCCGAGCGGTTTCCGCCCGCGTCGCCCCACGTCACAACGTCCCATTTCTGACCGCTTTCCGTGGTACCCTGTGTCTGCGGGTCGTAGTCGACCGTGTCTATAACGCTTCCGTCCTCACCCTTGAATACGGTAAGGTAGAGCGGACCCATAAGGTTTTTGCCGCCGTTTAAGGCAGCCCAATTCTTTTCCGCGTCGCCGATAACGGTACCGTCGCCCGCTATCGTTCCGTCAGAAGTACGGCAAGCCATTTCAGCCTTGCCGTCGCCGTCATAGTCGTATACCATGAACTGCGTGTCGTGCGCGCCCGCGCGGATATTCGGTCCCATATTCACGCGCCACATCTGCGTGCCGTCCATTTCATACGCGTCGATGATACACTCGCCGGTAAATCCAAACTGTGCCGCGTCCTTCGCGTTCGACGGATCCCATTTTAAAACTATCTCGTATTCGCCGTCGCCGTCAAGGTCGCCGATAGACGCGTCCGAGGGTGAATACGTATATTCCTCGCCCTGCACCGTGTTATTCTCGGGACGTTTTATCGGAATATCTATGTAATTCTTATCCCATACCGTGACTGTCTCCGCCGACGTTTCATCCTCGCTTCCGTTCAGGACGGGAACGACTTTAAAAACGGTGTACGAATCCGACAACGCCGTATAATTCGTGGCATTGAGCGGTTCGGGATTGAGCTTCGTCCAGTCGCTTCCCACCGACGCGTATACATTGTATTTCGTGTCCGCGCTCTCCGTGCCGAGCCAACGCCACGACAGATAAACATATCCGTCCATCTTTACGGCAACCGCGCCGCGTCCGAGCTTTTCCATCGGCCGCAGCGTATCGGGACGCGCGTCGATAAGCTTTTGCGTAGCCGCCGCGGATTCGGGATAATCCTTTACCTTAAGGCTCTCGCCCGCTTCGGCAGCCGAAGCCGATACCGCCGACAGAAGCATCACGACCGATACCGCCGCGGATATAATTCTGTTTTTCCTCATCATTTTACTTCCTTTCATGTACATTACTTTACAGTATTGTATCATATATGTTACAGAAAGTGGGTTTCTTTTTAATATAACTTCGGATTTTTATAAATTTTTATCTGTTTTTTAAGCCGATTTGACAAACTCGCAAAAATCGGGTATACTGTAATTATGAATATATGAACATATAATATAGGAGTGGATTAAGATGGATATGTGCGAATCGTGCAAGTATAATCCGCAGATCGTCGCAAGGCTGAAAAATCAGCTTCCCGACGATGAGACGACTTTGCAGCTTGCGGAGATGTTCAAGGTGTTCGGCGATAACACGAGGATACGAATTTTATGGACGCTTTTTGACAAGGAGCTTTGCGTCTATGACATAGCGGACGCGCTCAAAATGAGCCAGTCGGCGATAAGCCATCAGCTCAAAACGCTCAAGCAGGCGCGTCTTATCAAATCGCGCCGCGACGGTAAAAACGCGTTCTACTCCATTGACGACGACCACGTAAAAAGAATTATCGAACAGATGCTCATACATGTTGAGGAACAATAAAAATACGGCGGCATATCAACAGTGCCGTCGTATTTATTTTTACTGTCATCTTATAAAATTAGTCTTTATCGGTTTTTCGGGCGCGGGACGCTCGATACCCGCTTTCTTTCCCGCGTCGATACATTTCAAAATCCACGCCATATTGGCGGCGAGAGTTCTCATGGTCTGCATGCCCTCTTCGTCCCTTTTCACCTCTTCGGGCGTGTTGCCGTGTACCTGGTTCCAATATTGAGAAGAAACGATCGGCATGGAGCTTATTGTCATGTATTTGTTTATCTGGTCAAAAGCCGCGCTCGCGCCGCCGCGGCGGCAGCTTACGACAGACGCGGCGGGTTTTCCGCGCAGTACCGCACCGCCCGCATAAAACGCTCTGTCCAGAAACGATGTGAGCGCGCCCGACGCCGCCGCATAATGTACGGGTGAAGCGAACACGAATCCGTCCGCGTCCGACGCCTTTTCAATAAACTCGTTTACCGTATCTTCATATATACATTTGCCTTTTCCCGCGCAGCCGCCGCAGGCGGTACAGCCTATCAAAGGCTTTGCGCCCACTTGAAATATCTCGGCGTCGATACCGTTTTTTTCAAGAGTTTCCTTGACCTCGCAAAGCGCGGTGTATGTACAGCCGTTTTTCCTCGGGCTTCCGTTGACAAGAATGACTTTCATTTACATTTACTCCTTTCACTGATGACCGACGCAAAGACACGGCTGCTTCGGAGTTATATATCGTCCTCAAGCATCGCCTTCATTTGCTGCTCGATTTTCTTTTTATCCTGCGCGCTGAGCGCGCGGAAATTATCAAGACATTTAAGCTCGCGCTTGTTCAAGCGGCGCGGAGCCGTTTTTCTTGTCTTTAATTCCAAATCGGTTTCACCGATGATAAAATCCACGGACGTGTTAAAAACTTTTGCGATTCGCTTCAGTGTTTTTATGTCAGGCTCGGCTTTCCCCATTTCGTAAGTGCTCAGCGACTGCTGGCTCACTCCTACGCGAGAAGCAAGCTTCTCCTGACTCATTCCGTGCTTTTCGCGTAACAATTTTAAATTCTTCATACTATGTTCTCCTTCATGCCGTTTTGCCCGCGCAATTTATCTTATGATTTTAAAATTTATTCTAAAAAGTGCGCGATATAAACCGCGCACCTAAAACGCAGCTTTTGTATGTTGCAACACATCTGAATGCCAAAAGCTCAGCATATTGGATTAAAGCATACGTTTTATTCTAACGTACGCCGAGCTTGGTGAAAATATTCAAATGTGTTGCACAGTCATTATATCACATCTTTTTTGTTTTGTAAATAGATATTTTATTGGACAAATAAATTTCTGTATGATATTATATATATAATTATTATATGGGAACGGTTGATGATTATGAACAGACTTGCGGTCGGAATATTGGCGCATGTGGATTCGGGCAAAACGACGCTTTCCGAAGCGATGCTTTATACGGCGGGAGAGATAAGAAAAATCGGCAGAGTAGACCACGGCGACGCTTTCCTCGATACAAACGAGATAGAGCGCGACAGGGGTATCACGATTTTTTCCAAACAGGCGGTCATGAAATACGGCGACACCGTGTTTACTCTTCTCGACACGCCGGGACATATAGATTTTTCCACGGAGACGGAACGCACGCTGAGCGTGCTTGACTACGCGATACTTGTCGTGAGCGGCGCGGACGGCGTACAGACGCACACCCAAACGCTTATGCGTCTTCTTGAACGTTACGGCGTTCCTGTGTTTTTGTTTGTGAATAAAATGGATCTGCACGCCGACAAAGACGCTCTCATGCGCGAGCTGAAATACCGTTTCGGCGACGGGTGTATAGATTTCAGCCGCGAAACGGACGACGCGGATCTTGCCGACGAGCTTTCCATGCGCGACGAAAATATTATGAATTACTATCTCGAAAACGGTTCGGTTCGAACGGAGGATATACGCAACGCGATAGTTCAGCGCAGGATATTTCCGTGTTTTTTCGGCAGCGCGCTGAAGCTGGAGGGAATAAAGGAGTTCCTCGCGGGATTGGAGCGTTACACACGGCGGATGATATACGACGATCGTTTCGGAGCGCGCGTGTTTAAAATCGCGGAGGACGAGCAGGGCGTCAGACTGACGTATATGAAGATAACGGGAGGAATTCTCAGGGTCAGAGACACGCTGTCGGGCAGCAAAAGAAACGAATGGAATGAAAAAGTAAATCAAATACGAATTTATTCGGGCGCGAAATATCAAACAGCGGACGAAGCGTTTCCAGGAATGGTATGCGCCGTCACGGGGCTTACGCAAACGTATCCGGGAGAGGGACTGGGCGTCGCGCCGGACGCGCAGCCCGCGCTTATGGAAAGCGTCCTCACATACAAAGCGGAGATCGCAGACGGCGTAAGCGTTCACGACGCTCTCGTAAAGCTTCGCCGTCTCGAACAGGAGGATCCGCAGCTTCATATCATATGGAACGAGCAGCTCAAGGAAATCCAGGTACAAGTCATGGGCGAAGTACAGCTTGAGGTGCTCGCGCGCGTGATTCGTGAAAGATTCGGGTTCGGCGTGCATTTCACGCACGGCTCTATCGCGTACAAGGAAACCATAGCGGAGAGCGTCGAGGGCGTCGGACATTACGAGCCGCTTCGGCATTACGCGGAGGTACATCTGCTCATGGAACCGACGCAGCGCGGCAGCGGGCTGACGTTCGAAGCGGACTGTTCGGAGGATTCGCTCGATAAAAACTGGCAGCGGCTCATTCTTACGCACTTAAAGGAGAAGCAGCATATAGGCGTGCTTACGGGTTCGCCGATAACCGATATGAAAATAACGCTCGTCGCGGGACGCGCGCATCAGAAGCACACCGAGGGCGGCGATTTCCGTCAGGCGACGTACCGCGCGGTGCGTCAGGGGCTCAGATCGGCGCGGTGCATACTCCTTGAGCCGTACTATGATTTCCGTCTCGAGCTTCCGTCCTCGTCAGTCGGACGAGCCATGACCGATATACAAAATATGGGCGGCACGTTCGGCGAGCCTGAGACATACGGCGATACCACGGTTATCACGGGCAGCGCGAGCGTCGCGGCGATGCGCGGCTACGGGAGCGAGGTCGTTTCATATACCGGCGGCAAGGGTAGGCTCGGCTGTATTCTCGGCGGGTACAGACCGTGCGCCGACAGCGAGAAAGTTATAGAAAGCATAGGCTACGACGCGGACGCCGATTTGGACAATCCGTCGGATTCGGTGTTTTGTTCGCACGGAGCGGGATTTGTCGTGAAGTGGGACAAGGTTTATGAGCATATGCACATACCGCCGCTCGGTATCGGCGACGAAAGCGCGGACGAGAGCGACGAGGACCGCGCGGAAAATTACTTGTCCATGGTCGCCGACGACAACGAGCTTATGCGTATTTTTGAGCGGACGTACGGACCGATCGTCAGGAAGAAGTCGTCGTATACCGAAGTCAGAGCCGCCGCGCCAAAGCCGCAGAAGCGCGTCAAAGCGAAACGCGCGCCGTCCGGCTCCGACTATCTGCTCGTAGACGGGTACAACATTATTTTCGCGTGGGAGGATCTGCGCGAAAAAGCGCGCGCAAGTCTCGACGCGGCGCGCGACGCGTTGATAGATATTCTATGCAATTATCAAGGCTTTACTCAGTGCGAGGTCATTGTTGTTTTCGACGCGTACAAGGTAAAGGGTAATGTCGGCAGCGTGGAAAAAATACACAATATAAACGTCGTATACACAAAAGAAGCCGAAACCGCCGACATGTACATCGAAAAAACGACGCGGCGGCTCGCGCCGAAGCATCGGGTGCGCGTCGCCACGTCTGACAGTCTGGAGCAAATCATAATTCTGGGCGGCGGGGCGGTCAGAGTTTCCGCGTCCGAGTTTTTGAGTGAAATAAAAAATGCCGAAAAGGCTATTCTCGATGTGATATCGCGCAAATAAAAACGCCCCTGCGAGGGGCGAAACGCCCGTCCTTCGGGCGTTTTTTTATTAAAATATTTCTCCGTCTATCGAGGCGATATCCTCTATCGGGATAGCCGTTTTATCGACCGTTATTACGGCGAGCGCGTACTCGTCGATACGCCGTACCGCGCCGACGTGCGTGACGTACTTGCCGCCCGACTTTTTCTCGTCGGGTTTGAAATACGTTATCGAAACGGCGGGGCGTTCTTTTATATGCTCGGCTATTACCCGCAGTCTTGCGTCGATCAAGGCTTTGCTTTCTTCGTCAAGCTCTATCCTTTCGTCGGTAAGACGCGCCGCCTCCTTTACCGCGTCTCCGTAGCCCGTGAGCGCGGCGAAGGGACTGAATTGCGCCGCACGCTCCTCCGCGCTCATGCGCGGATGCTTTTTGGAAACGTGACGCGGCAAATTTATTATATCATCGTAATTGTCCATTTTTAAGCCTTGTGTCCTCCTATCTGACCGTTGCGTTCGATCGAGGTCGCGCCCTCGTTCAGATTCATACCCTTCATTACGGCGTTCTTGCCGAATTTCTTTTTTATGTCTATCAACGCCTTCTGCACATTTTTTTCTTTGTCGCGCTCCGTCTTTTCCTTCGCGCGCTGCCTTTCGAGCGCGTCATAATCGGTAAACAGATCGAGCTGCTCATAACGCTTTTTCTTGTCCGCGTTTTTCTCGTCCTTGACGCGTTCGGCGGTAATGTACATTCTTCTCACGGTAAGCTTGGGATCTACGATTTTATCGAAAAGCTCCGACGCGGCGTCGACTATCGCTTTTGTTGACGACGTTGCGCGCGGAAGATTTATTGTGCCGTGCGCGTTCTTTGGTATTCTGCGTCCGTAAAAATCCGTCGTCGTTGCCCCTTTATAGGAGTTTCCCGCACCGAGATTTTCAACGTCATATCCGACGGTCATAACTATGCGATCCGTGATAAGCCCCTTATCGACAAGGTCGAGCGACAGCAGATCCGCCATTTCACGAATCACGAGCCGCGCCTTTTCGAAGCTGTACGGACATTTTAAAACCTGACCGGAGCCGATACTGTTGGACTTCGGCTTATACGCCTTTATGTCGGCTATCGTGCATGATTCAAAGCCCCACGCGTGGTCTATGAGTAATTCGGCATTCATGCCGAAGAGCTTATACAGAAGCTCCTCGTTATAAAATTGCTCCGAGCCGCCCAGAGAGCATCGCGCCACATCGCCCATCGTATACATTCCGTGCGCTTCAAGCTTACGCGCGTAACCTCTGCCGACGCGCCAAAAATCGGTTATCGGTCTGTGCGTCCACAGCATACGGCGGTAGGTCGTCTCGTCAAGCTCCGCGATACGTACTCCGTCCGCGTCTGGCTCGACGCGCTTCGCGACTATGTCCATCGCGATTTTGCACAAATACAGATTTGTTCCGATACCCGCCGTCGCCGTTATCCCCGTTTCGGACAGGATCTCCCGAATTATTTTCATAACGAGCGCGCGCGGAGTGAGCGCGTATGCGGTGAGGTAATCGGTTATGTCGATAAACACCTCGTCTATCGAATAAACATGTATGTCCTCGGGCGCGAAATAGCGCAGATAAATATTGTATATCCTTGTGCTGTAATCCATATAATGCGCCATACGCGGCGGCGCGATTATGTAGTCGAGCTTCAGCGTATCGTCGGTTTTCAGTAAGCTGTCGTCAAACGACGCTCCCGAAAAACCTCCCGCGCCGATCCGGCGGCCGCGTTCGGCGTTTACCTCCCTGACGCGGCGTATCACCTCAAACAAGCGCGCGCGTCCCGGTATTCCGTATGATTTGAGCGACGGAGACACGGCGAGACATATCGTTTTTTCGGTACGGCTTTCATCCGCCACGACAAGGTTTGTCGTAAGCGGATTAAGCCCGCGTTCGACACATTCGACAGACGCGTAAAAGCTCTTTAAATCTATCGCGATATATGATCTTTCCTTCACTGTCTCCGCCGTCCTTCCGTTTCGCGGCAGTCTTTGCCGCTTCGTTATACGTTATAAAAATATTATACCAAAAACGCCGCCTTGTCAAGACTCGGCTGCGCTTAGCGTCCGCGCGGCGGCGTTTAACCTCAGCACGGCAAAAAAAGAGGACGCTTTACGCGTCCTCTTTAAAGTATCATATTACTGGATCAAATCCCAGAGCTTTGAAAGCATTGTTGCAGCTTCAGCTCTCTTGGCGTTTGCCTTCGGAGCGAATGTAAGACCTGCGTCTGTGTCGATACCGTTGATGATACCGAGAGCAACAGTGTTCTTAACGTCTGCAACTGCCCAGTCTGCTATCTGGTCAGCGTCTATAAACGCATTCTCAGCGGCAGGCTCAGCCGTAATCTGCTTATAAGCAGCAGCCTTTGCTACCATCGAAGCCATTTCTTCTCTCGTGATATTAACGTCAAACTGGTCAACAGTGAACGGAATATCCGAAGCGATAAGGTTAGCGTTCTGAGCAGCCTTCACATAAGGCATAGCCCAATGCTCGCTTGCGAGCGACGAATCAACGTCAAGCTTCAAAGCGTTTACTATAAGCGTAGCGAACTGACCCTTCGTTACAGTGCCTTCCGGCTCGAAGTGCGTGTCGTCCATACCGTTTATAACGCCGGCCTTATACATCTTCTCGATGTATTCCTTACCCCAGTGGCTTACCGCGTCAACAAACGGGAAGTCGCCGACAGGCGTAGTAACCGTTGTGCCGGAGCCGCCTTCGGGAAGAAGGCTCTCGTCAAACTTCGTCGGAACGTACTTATTGTTTACAAGACTGATGTTTGCATCAGGCTGCGTCGTGTATGTCGAACCTGCGATCTTGTCGTTCATGTACCAGCTGATATGAGGCGGCTGGTTGTAGCAGTTCGAATAACATCCCGAAGAGTTTCTGTAAATATCGTCATGAGCGAGCGTATAGAAGTTATAGTCCGTCGGATACGGCGTCTCATATATTCTCAGCGAATACTGATAAACCGTCTTATCCATTTCAACTTCGACGTCCTTATCCCAGTCGCCCTTGAGCGTCATCTTTTCCTTCTCCGTGTTGGAGCCTGTTATAGCATAGGAAACAACTTCTTCTCTCCAGTCGCCGAAGAGGTCTGCCTGGAGGTTCATGTTACCCTTTGTTCCGTTGATCGAGTGCGAGCCTTCGCCCTTGAAGATTTCGTCAAACTTCTTCGACGAATCGTTCCACTTAGCGAGCGTAACTTCTGTTCCGTTGTGGTCCTGAAGTTCGTCCTGAAGGTCGCCGTCCCAATAAATTCTGCCGTTCATTGACGCGCCGAGATCGGGAAGCTCGTTACCTTCGTTATCCCAGTAACCCATTGAACCTGCGCCCCACATTACGTAGTAGCTGTCGCCGTAACCGATGTTAGCAATCATACCACGGCCTGTATCCTTAACGCCGTTATGCATCTGATAGAATTCACCCGTCTTGGCGTTCTGAACGGTACCGCCCCACATATGACGATCCGTTGCCGCGCCGCCTTCAGCGGCTGCCTGCGAGTTCTGGAACTTTGTTTCGCTCGTAATGAACGGAGAAAGCTGCTTGCCTGCGAGGTCAAATACTTCGCCGTCGCTGGTGTAGTCCTCGTAAACCTTCATGAACTCGAGACCTTCCTTAGTCGGGTCAAAGTCGCCAAGGTGCATAGCGTCGCCATGCTCCTGATATGTACACCATAAAACCTTACCGTCGTCGTCCCATACGAGCGCGCCGGAGATGATCTCGTCTTTACCGTCGCCGTCGACGTCGCCGGCTTCGATCTGGTGGTTACCCTGACCGATGAAGCCGTTGTTCTTGCTGTCCGCAGTATCGAACGACCACTCCAATGTCAGCTTATTGTTCTTGAAGCTGTACGCCGCACAAGCCGCACGTCCGTTCGGCGAGGAGATGTTCTTACCGAAGTAATAACCTCTTGCAAATATAGCCGAAGGAGTTTTACCGTCGAGATAAGCTACCGTACCGTTATATCTTTCGCAGCGGTTACCGAAGTCGTCGCCGAAGCTGTAACATGTAGCCATCGAACCAACCTGGTTGTTCGGGAAATAGTCGATCGTGTCGAGAGCCGCACCCGTTTCACCGTCGAAGCAGGTTACGTACAGGGGACCCTGAAGGTTTTTACCGGCGTTCAGAGCAGCCCAGCTTTCCTCATATGTCGTACCTCTCGAAGCGTCACCTATCATCTTGCCCGTACCGTCGATCGTACCGTCGGCTGTTCTGAGCATTACCTCTGCTTTACCGTCGCCGTTGAAGTCGGCAACGTTGAGCATCGTGTCATGCTGACCGGCACGGATATTGAAGCCCATGTCGATTCTCCAAAGCTGAGTACCGTCGAGCTTGTAAGCGTCTACGAATACCTTACTTGTCTTACCTGTCGTCGCCGCGTCGAGAGCGTTCGACGGGTTCCACATCATTACTATTTCATACTGACCGTCGCCGTCGAGGTCGCCGTATGACGAGTCGCCGGGGGCGTAAGCACCGATGTAAACACCGTTTCTGTCGTACTGAATAACGTCGCTTTCGGGCGTTTCGCCAAGCTTAATGTCAAGATATCCGTTCTCCCAAACAGGAGCGGGAGCCGACATTTCGCCGTTTGCCACTACCGTATACTTATCGTTTACCGTACCCTGAGCGTCAACAAAGTTTGTAATCGCGCCTTCGGCGATCTTTTCCTTGTTTTTGTAAAGGGTGAACTGTGTGTCGGCAGGCTCCGTACCAAGACGTCTCCACGACACAAGCACGCCGTCGCTTGTTTTCGTAGCGACAACGCCTCTGTCAAGCTTCTCCATGTTTCTTGTTATCGCGCTGCCGGCGAATGCGCCCGCGCTCGTCGGAGCAACAAGTCCGACCGCTGCGACCTGTGCAAGAACCAAAGAGAAAATGCCTAACTTCTTCAAGCTCTTCTTTGAATTTTTGAACATTTCGTTATCCTCCCTTATGATTTTTCACATCACATTTTGTACTATAAGCATTTAAGCATAGTGATTATTATCTATATGATAACACAATTTTAACAATTTTTAAAGAGTTTTTAATAAATTCAATGTATAAATTACAGTGTTTTTTGTTTAAAATGCGATTTTGACAAGCGCGTAAAACGCGATTTCGGGTAATTTGTTTTTTAATCGTGTAAGAATCGTGTATAAAAACGAGAATATTGCGGCTTACCAATTTTTTGTGTATAATTTAGGTATAAATTAAGAGAGGAGGCAGGTCATATGCCTATATACAAAATGGAAGGAAAGCGGGACGGATTGCAGCGTTACCGCGTCCGAATCAACTACACGGACAAAACGGGCAAAGCGCGCCAGCTTGACAGGGTGGCATACGGAAAGGAAGCGGCAAAGCAGCTTGAGGAACGTTTAAACCGCGAGGTAAAGCCGATGGGCGCGCCGGACATGACCTTGACCGCGCTTTACGAGGAATACATCGAAACGCGCAGACACGAGATTCGGGAAAACACGCTGCGCGCCATACGCACGCGCATAGAGCCTTACATACTGCCGGAGCTTGGGTTTTATACGCTGCGCGAGCTGACCGTACCGCTTCTGCAAAGATGGAAATCGCATTTCAGCGAACGCACGCGCGAGCGGCGTCCCGACTGCAAGATATCGCTCATGCTCAAACAGGACATATACGGCGAATTCCGCACGCTGCTTAACTACGCGGTACGAATGGAATATATCCCGAAAAATCCGCTGACGAGCGTCGGGAATTTCAAAAATCCATATGAAATGAAGAAGGAGATGAAATACTATACGCCGGAGCAGTTCACGAAGTTCATAACGTTCGCGCGCGAGGAAGCGGAACGCGTCGAAGCGGAGGGCAGCAAAAAGGAATGGGAATATTACGTTTTTTTCAATATAGCTTTTTTCACGGGTATGCGGCGCGGCGAGATATGCGCACTGAAATGGTCGGACATAGACGGCGACATTATTCACGTGCGGCGCAACCTTGTGCAGAAAATCAACGGCGGCGACATGGAAACGCCGACAAAGAGCACAACGTCCATGCGCGACCTTCAGATGCCGCAGCCGCTGATAAAAATACTGAAAGAGCACCGCGCGCGGCACGAGAAAATGGAAGGATTCAGCGAGGACTTCCGCATATGCGGCGGTACGCGGTGCGTCCGCACGACGACGACCGATTTCCGCAACAAGAAATACTCGCAGGGTGCGGGGCTGGAGCGCATACGCGTCCATGACTTCAGGCACTCGCACGCGTCGCTGCTTGCGAACAACGGCATAAACATACAAGAGATCGCGCGCAGGCTCGGACACGCCGATATCGAGGTGACATGGAAGGTCTATGCGCACCTTTATCCGCGCGAGGAGGAGCGTGCCGTCACGCTTATGAATAAACTGTTTCCGTTCGTGTAAGGAACGTGTAAAGGTATGGCGCAAACACGCATAAAAGCTTGCCCTTCTCCCCTCTCGGCTCAGTTACGGCAGAAACAGGTGCTGTTGCGGCTACGCCGTCGTCCTTAACGGACGTTAAGGCACTCGAAGCTACAGATCCTGTGGCTGCTGCGGACGGAACAGCAAATATCGTAAAGACTGAAACGGTTACTCTTGCTCAAGGCAAGATCACCGTTACGGGCGAAGCTCAGCAGTCGGATCTGTCGGCGAAGCTCTTCCCGGGTACGGACGCATCGTTCTATGTTCCGCTGGTATTCACTGGCGCGGCTACCGGCTCGGTATTCTATGTAGAGTGCTCGAAGGATGTTTACGACGCTAACGACGGCGAGAACAACGATAATTACGTTGAAAAGAACAGCAAGTATTATAAGAAGATCGCGTTTGCTCCCGAATCGGGCGCGACGGATCAGACGGCGTTCTATCTCGTAACTATGATCAAGCCGGCGACGGCTCCCGCTTCTGCTGCGGGCTTTGCGTCGGGCGCGGCTGCGTTCACCGTTATCTATGACCAGGACGGCGACGAAGAAGAGTACGGCGAGACGACATACACGGTTGACACATCGGCTATGACGTTCAAGGAGAACGATGTGACTTATCCGAACTTCACAAAGAAACATACCGGCACGGAGGAAGCAGCAAACTTTAAGGCTTATTCGAACAATTCATTTACTATAACAGTTGTTAATGATAGTGCTGAAGGCGTAACCGCTAAGCCTTCAACCCCGGTTGAATATCTTGTGAAGTCAGCGGACGGCGGTGCGGCTTACCTGCCGTACAGCACGAATTTCCCCGCAGACGGTGAGAATATAGATGTTGTATTCGACTTCAGAATAGAAGCAAGAAACGCGTTGTTCAGCCTGATGGGTAAAGAGCCTGTAAAAGATACAAATAATGCGGCTACCGGCAAAATTTTCACCGTCGGTATGATCGGCAATACCTCCATCCAGGTTTGGACAGGTGACGGAGCTTCAACCGTTGTTGCTGCAAGTGATGACAACTTGAATAAGTGGTATCACGTTGAAGCTACGGTAAATGCACAGACAAAGAAAACGACAGTTAAACTCTACAACTATAAGGCAAACAACAATTACAAGTATGAAGCACCGCTCGGCGAATTCACAGACAAGGGCTTCCGTGATGATACGGTTACCGGCGTTTCGGGTATTGACTTTGGCTACAACGGTAAATCCTACGTAGATAACTTTGGTGTAAACGACACGACTTATGTGGCACCTATGGCTATAACAGGCGATGACGCTACTTGTGTTCCGAACGAAGCTAAAATTGAGGACGGCAAAGTAAAAGCGGGTCAGAAAATCGTTATCACACCGAAAGCCGTAGAAGGCAAGAAGGTTAAGACCGTTAAGGTCGGCGATACTGTTGTTCCCTATCAAGACGAGGCATATACGTACACAACGGTGGGCAACGAGGAAGCTCTCGCCGTAACGGTTGAATACGTTCGTGACGACGCCGCATCGATCACAATTGACGGTCCGACGGCAGTAAAGATTCCTGATTCCGATACAACGACTGCGACATATACGGCTGTTGTTAAGGATAAGAACGGCAATGAACTCGATCAGGACAATGAAAAGATCGAGTGGAGCGTTGAGCCGATTTCCGAAGGCGGCGCAACAAATATAACAGGTGTTTCGATCGACGCTTCCAACGGTACGCTGACTGTTCAAACCACACAGGAAGCAGAAGGTACCTTCAATGTTGTTGCAAAGGTCAAGAAAGACGCTGCAAGCGATGAAACAGCTGATACAAATAAGATTTCCGCAACCTATACGGTTGAGCTTACGAATCAGAAAGTCTTTGGTCTTGAGCCTGCTGAAACGCAGCACGGTTCGTTTAAGCTTACGGTAGACGACAAGGCTGCAACAGCGTTGAGAGCGGATAAGACACTTACAATTACCGCAACTCCCGAAGCACACTATCATGTTGAATCAGTAACATGGAAGACAGACGATCCCTCGGATTCGGCGGGTACGTCCATTGCGGTTTCCGACAAGCAGACAGTGTTTACGCTCGATGGAAGTGCCGTTTCGGCAAAAGACGCTGCAAACAACGTAACAATCACAGTTGTATTTGCGATCGATGAGTTCACGCTGACAAACAGTGCACACAGTGCCGACACATACGGTAACAAGATCAAGATCAAGGTTAACGATGACGCTGCAAGCGATGCAGAAACGATTCATGTTCCGTGGAACGCGAAAGTAACCATCGAGCCTGAGGTTACAACAACAGGCGGAAGCGCGGGCTATGGTTATACGCTGACGAAGCTGACGTATAAGACAGACGAGGCGGAAGCGGCGGATAATGATATTCTCGGTATAAAATCGTTTAATATGCCTGAACACAATGTAACCGTTTCGGCTGAATTTGGCGAATGGGACGGCGTATATTACGAGCAGGATTTTGACGATGAAGAAGTAACAGAGAAGGTGGCTGCTCCCTTCACGGTTACCGGCCCGAATTTCACGCTTGATTCACAGGACGGCGGCGTCTTTATCAGCGAGAAGTCTGATGGCGACAATTATGCGCTTATGTCGCCCAACGGCTCAGGCGGCCGCGGTATGGGTATAAGCTTCAACAACCTTGATACTATCACCGATAACTATACGCTCGAAATGGATTTGTCTCTTACGACGGGTGACGGAAGCGGCGGAGATTTCTACCTCGCGACAGGCTCCGTAGCTCTGAACAATGCTAATGCTCCTGCGGCGTATGCGTTTAAGCTCAGTGCAGCGGCAGCAAATGGCGATTGGACTATCTCGACGGTTCAACCCGACGAAGCTGTTACCACGAAGATTGCGGCTGGTACAAGACGTACAGGCAGCAGCAATCCTTCCGCATCGGCATGGTCGCATATAAAGATGGTGACAAATGTTGCTGCAAAGACGGCTGAGCTTACGATCCACACAGACGGACAGGCGGCGGATGTTACAAAGACGATCAAGTTCACGGGTGACAGCGTAACACCGTTCGGTCTTAAGTACAGCGGCGGAAGAAATTATCCGATACTTGCTGTTGATAACGTCAAGATTTATAAGACGCCGACTGAATAATTCCACAACAGAGAAAATTGTATAACAATAAAAAAAGGAACGGCAAT
>CANQJC010000016.1 GCA_947624165.1 uncultured Clostridia bacterium | reverse complement strand
ATATGCCTTTTCTTGCACCCTGTCCGACAGCCTGTCATAAAATTATTGATTATACTGTCTTATGTGAGGTATCCATTTTGCCCTCTTTTTTAATCCTTATGTTTATTTGCGATACGCTCTTTTATTTTATTGAGGTGTTCGTTGTGGTTATGCATGCGGATATTCGGGAACGCCTTGATTATGCGTCCCTGAAACGCGTGCTTTTCCTTGACGGCGTTCGCGTACCTTTCTCTTAGCTCCTCGATGCTTTCCTCATGCTTGTCGCGCAGTTCCTTCGCTTTTTCGCTGTTATATATCTCTTCGCCCTTTTTCGCGGCTTTGACCGCGCCTTCGTAAACGTGTTCGCCTATCTCATCGGATACTTCGTGTATCTTTTTGGCTATGTCGTCCATAAGCTTCATGCGCTCGTTTAAATGATTTATCGTTATTACGGTTATAACTATATCTGTCACGAACACAACTCCGAGGAATATCAGCACTATCAAGCCTATGATATGAGGAATGTGCGTTATCAGATTATATACGACGGGGTGGAGGAGTTTCATAAGTCCTATGCATACAAGTCCCCAGCATATCGAAAATTTAAGACATATGTAGCCGTTTAAATTGAAAGGCGTGTCGGAATAATCCCACCAGCGCGCGTGGAATATCTTGTCCAGCGCAAATCCCGTTATAAGCTCCAGAACGGTCGTGAGCAGCGCGGAACCGACGAACAAAAGCAGAAGATTATCGCATATGGGCGTAAGACACAGCACGACTATAACGCCGCCCACGCCGTAGATCGGACATATCGGTCCGTTTAAAAATCCCCTGTTGACAAACTTGCCGCATTCGAGACCGCAGTACGCCACCTCGACGCACCAGCCCAAGAAGCCGTAAACAAAGAACAAAGCCGCTATCTCATAAACAGAATACCCTAAAATCATTTTTTTCAACCTCCCATTATTTTGTGTCTGCGTTTATATACTCGTTGCGCAGCTTCGAGTATACGATTTTTTGGTTCCCGTAAAGTCCGTAGTAGCCGGACAGCATATAACTTACTCCGGCGGCGAGGGCGAAGAATATAAGCCCCTGCGAGCCGAACAGCTCTACGCTCAGAAGTATTGAAGTTACCGGGGAATTAAGAACGCCGCAGAACATCGATATCATGCCTATAGCCGCTCCGAACCCGGGCGATATTCCTATAAGCCCCGCCATGACGCAGCCGAAGGTCGAACCTATAAAGAACGTAGGCACGATCTCGCCGCCCTTGAAGCCTGAGCCTATCGTTATCGCGGTAAAGATTATCTTGAATACCCACGCGAACGTTTTCGCGTGACCGCCCGTGACGGCGTTTTCTATAACGTACATTCCCGAACCGTTGTACGCTCTTGTGTCGAGAAGGTACGTGAGCGCGACGATGACAAGTCCGCCGACAAAAATCCTTATATAAGGATTTTTAAACCATATTTTCATATATCTTGCGGTATAATGCATTACCATGCAGAATATTATGCTAAGCTCCGCGCACAGCGCGGCGAGGAGCATTGTTTTGAGCATGGTAACGACCGTTACCGCGGGGATCGTTCTTATTACGAATCCCGCCGGTTCTATTCCCGCGAACGTTGTTATAAGATAAGCCGCGAACGCCGAGATAAGACACGGCACAAGTCCCGAATAGTACATTATGCCGACGCTCGTCACTCCGAGCGCGAAGAAGGTCGCCGTTACGGGCGTCCCGAACAACGCCGAGAAAAGCGCGCTCATACCGCACATAATGACGATGTGCATATCCTTCGGGTCAAGACGAAAAATTTTTCCTATCGTACTGCCGATGCTGCCGCCAAGCTGGAGAGCGGCTCCCTCGCGTCCCGCGCTGCCGCCGAAAAGATGCGTTATCACGGTACTTATAAATATCAGCGGCGCGAGCACGAACGGAACGCCCTCCTCGCCGCGTATCGACGCGAGGATACTGTCGGTGCCTTTGTTCGCAAGCATACGGCTTTTTTTGTATATCGCGACGATAAGGAGACCGCCGAAAGGAAGAAGCAGTATAAGCTTGTCGTACAGCGTGAACAGCTCGTTCGAACGGGTCACGCTCACATGAAAAAGCGCGCCCGCCGCGCCGCCCGCCGCGCCCGTGACGACGGCGATAAGTCCCCATTTTAAAAATACGCGGATATAATCGGACGCCGATTTTATTTTGCCGATAATATTTTTCTTTATCATTAAAACCGTCTCCCGCTGATTTTTGTTTTCGTATTTTATTTTAACACAATTCGATATTTTTTTCAACGGTTTGCTAAGCTAAAAATTACTAATATTTTTTTGAATATTATTTTTGTCCGTGTGCAAAATAGTATTGTAGTCGATACAATTCGACACAAAATTTAAATAGATTAAAGACTTTGGTTTTTAAGGAGGGAGAAAAATGAGCAGAAACAAGATCCAGGTTCCCGAAGCCAAGCAGGCTATGGAGCAGTTCAAGATGGAAGCTGCAAACGAGGTAGGCGTAACTCTCAAGCAGGGTTACAACGGCGACCTCACATCAAAGCAGGCGGGTTCGATAGGCGGTCAGATGGTTAAAAAGATGATCACGGATTACGAAAGCAGATTGAAGTAAATCATTCTGAAATAACCCCTAATCATAAAATTTTAACCTATATACGAAAACGGCGATTAGAAATGAACAAAACTTCATTTTTAATCACCGTTTTTTATATTCTATTGATTTTTCGTGAATTTTGTAGTAAAATAGATTTGTATTTTAATAATGAAGGTGATAAAAAATGTACGATCCAAGCTCCATGAAGGCGGAGGAATTTATCAACGACGAGGAAGTAAACGCGTCGCTGGAGTTTGCCGAAAAACACAAGACCGACAGAGAAATGATCGAGTCGATCATAGACCGCGCGCGCGACCTCAAGGGTATCACGCACAGAGAAGCCGCTCTCCTTCTGGCTTGTCCCTATGACGACCTTAACGAGAAGATGTATTCGCTGGCGCGGGAAATAAAAAAAAGGATATACGGCAACAGAATAGTAATGTTCGCGCCGCTCTATCTTTCCAATTACTGCATAAACAGCTGCGTGTACTGTCCGTATCACGTCAAAAACAAGCACATATGCCGTAAAAAGCTTACGCAGGAGGAGGTCAAAGCCGAGACGATCGCTTTGCAGGATATGGGACACAAGCGTCTCGCGCTCGAGGCGGGCGAGGACCCGATAAACAATCCTCTCGAATACATACTTGAATGTATAGATACAATTTACAAAATCAAGCATAAGAACGGCGCGATAAGACGCGTGAACGTCAATATCGCCGCGACGACCGTGGAAAATTACAAGCGGTTGAAGGACGCGGGTATAGGAACGTATATCCTTTTCCAGGAAACGTATAACAAAAAGAATTACGAAACTTTGCATCCCGCGGGACCGAAAAGCGATTACGCTTATCATACCGAAGCTATGGACCGCGCCATGGAGGGCGGTATCGACGACGTAGGTCTGGGAGTTCTTTTCGGACTTAATACTTACGAATACGAGCTTGTCGGGATAATAATGCACGCCGAACACCTCGAAGCGGTCCACGGCGTTGGACCGCACACGATAAGCGTGCCGAGGATATGCCCCGCCGACGATATAGACGTTAACGATTTTTCAAACGCCGTTCCCGATGAGATCTGGCATAAAATCATAGCGATAATACGTATAGCGGTACCTTATACCGGCATGATAGTTTCCACGCGCGAAACCGCCCAAAACCGCCGCAAGGCTCTCGAATTGGGAATTTCGCAGATAAGCGGCGCGTCCAGCACGAGCGTGGGAGGTTACGTCGAGCCGGAGGACGAGGAAAACAATACCGCGCAGTTTGACAGAAGCGACACGCGCACTCTCGACGAGGTCGTGAAATGGCTGATAGAGCTTGGCTACATACCGTCGTTCTGCACGGCTTGCTATCGTGAAGGACGTACCGGCGACCGCTTCATGTCCCTTGCAAAAACGGGCGCGATACAAAACTGCTGCCAGCCGAACGCGCTCATGACGCTGAAGGAATACCTTACCGATTACGCGTCGGAGGAAACGCGCGCCGCGGGCGATAAGCTTATCGCGGAGGAAATGAAAAAAATACCGAACGACAAGGTACGCGCCACAGCGCAGAAGTATCTCGCGGAAATAGAAAACGGCGCGAGAGATTTCAGATTTTAAATATACCGCGTCCGCTTTCGGGCGCGAAAAAAAACGGCGAAGCTTTGCTTCGCCGTTTTTTTAATCGTTATCGCTGTAAAGATATACCCAAAGTATCGTCAAAAGCGCGACCGCCACGCCGCCGCCGACGCATATGACGGGAAGTCTCGTCCTTGAGCTGAAGGGCTTGTCTATCTGTATAACAGGCTCCTTCGTAGGCTTCGGTTCGCCGGACGAGGAATATTTCGATTCCTTCAGCAGCTTCAGCGACCCCTTCGCTTTCTTGTAAAGAAGCGTGTTTCTGTCATAGTCGCGTTTTATTTGCTTAAGCTCCCTGTCGGAAAGCGGGATACAGTCGGTACGGACCTTAAGGATTTGATAGCCGTTCTCCGCGTCGGGACTTCGGCGCAGGAGCGCGTAATTATAATACGATCGGTCGGTCGAGAAACGTATATAATATATTTCGTCGCCGAGACTGTACGCTTCCGATATAAGATAAAACCTGTCGCCCGTAGGCTCGGCGGTAAGCGCGTTTCTGTATTCGTCCATCGTCGCGTAATCCGCGATATCGAAGTTGTTGAAGTTTACCGCGTTTTTCAGGACGGCTTCTATCTGCTCCTCGTCCTCGTCGGTAAGTCTTTCCGCAATATCCTCATAGGTGACGCTGTCTGCGGCTGTGTTCTTCAATTCGTCAAAGAATTTGCCTATATTCGCGTTGTAATCCGACACGTCGACGTTCGGGTGGATATATTCGCCGGAAAAATCCGCGACGCCTATTTCGCTGAGCGTACCCGGCGCGTTCACGTACATAAACGCGTCGCCGTCTATCGCTGTATAGTATTCCTCGTAAGAAAGAGCGTCGTTTTCGTATACTCTGTATATTATATACCTTTTCTCGTTGTTGAAGCCCATAACGAATGCTCCGACCTGACCCTCGGAAAGCATGGAATAATTGACGTCGAGTGCCGCGATTTTTTTCGCTTCCTCCGTTTCCTCGTCGAATTTCCATATGTGACAGGAAACGAGCGAATAATCGGAGTCGGCGAAGAATATCACAAGATACGGATTTTCGTTCGCGTCAAAATTTATGACCTCGCTGTGTATAACGCCGCGCGGCGCAAAGCCGTTTTCCTCGTCTGCGCGGAGCGTCTCTCCGGCTTCCCGCGTGGACAGCGCGCCGTATGTGTAAAGGTAATCGTTGAGCACGTAGGCGTATACCGCCGACATCTTGCCGACAGGCTCGTCCGCATTGACGGAGCTTAGAGTAAGGCATGACAAAATAACAGTTACGGCGCATAATACAGAAATAAACCGTAAGATCCCTTTTTTCAACGCCTCACCCCCAACGTTTACATAATTTTACTTTTGTTTACATAATTCATATTGTATATTATACAAACAATATTGTAACAATTCAACGTGATTTTTATTAAGAGCGTATTACAATAATGTGGCAAATTCCCTCTTTACAAATGTAAAATTATATAATATAATTAATAAGATAGGTTAAAAATAAGAATTTTATACATTCGGAAGGAAGGATTCAAAATGATAAAAGCGGCAGTTCTCGGAGCGACGGGGTACGCGGGCGAGGAACTTGTGAGACTTTTGACAAATCACAGTGAAACGAGCATTGAACTGCTCGTGTCGCGAAGCTTCACGGGAAAGAAAATAAGCGAGGTATATCCGAGCCTTTCGCGCGTTTTGGATAAGGAATGTGAGGAGCTTGACATAGACAAGGCGGCGAAATGCGACGTGGCGTTTACCGCGCTGCCGCACGGTGCGAGCAAGACGGTAATCCCGTCGCTCATAGAGAAGGGACTTAAGGTTATAGATTTGAGCGGCGATTACCGTTACGACGACGTTGAGACGTACGAGGAATGGTACGGAGAAAAACATTCGTCGCCGGAGCTTTTGAAGGAGTCAGTATACGGACTTCCCGAGCTGCATAGGGAAAAGATAAAAAACGCGCGTCTCATAGGAAATCCCGGCTGCTACACGACCTGCTCGATTTTGGGCGCGGCTCCGCTTCTTGCGTGCGGAATAGCCGAAACAAAGAATATAATAGTGGACGCGAAATCCGGCGTTACGGGCGCGGGACGCGGTCTTGCTCTCCAGACGAGCTTCTGCGAGTGCACGGAAACGGCGAAGGCGTATAAGGTGACGAATCATCGTCACACGTCGGAAATAGAACAGGAGCTTTCGAATATCGCGGGCGAGAAAATAATGATTTCGTTCACGCCGCATCTTATACCGCAGAAACGCGGCATACTTTCGACGATTTATATAAATCTGAAAAGAGAGTCGGACGCGTCTGAGCTTACGCATATATACCGCGATTTTTACAAGGACGAGTATTTTGTCCGCGTGAAGGACACGGATTCCCTGCCGGAAACAAAGCACGTGGCAGGCTCGAATTTCGTGGATATAGGCGTGTGCTACGACAAACGTCTCCAAAGAGCCGTGGTAGTCTCCGCGCTTGACAATATCGTTAAGGGTGCGGCGGGACAGGCTGTCCAGAATATGAACATCATGTTCGGACTTGACGAAAAAACCGCTCTTTCGGGCGCGGGCTTTTACTTGTAATTAAACGGCACGGAAGGTGAAAAACATGGAAGAACTGATAAAAAAAGCCGGCATACTCATAGAAGCTCTGCCGTATATACAAAAATTTTCGGGAAAGACCGTTGTCGTAAAGTACGGCGGTAACGCGATGGTCAACGACGAACTGAAAAATTCGGTCATGGAGGACATAACGCTCCTCAAATTTATAGGGCTGAATCCGATAGTCGTTCACGGCGGCGGACCCGACATTTCAAAGGCTTTGAACGACAGGGGAGTAAAGAGCCGTTTTGTCAACGGACTCAGGGTGACTGACGACGTGACAATGCAGACGGCGCAGCAGGTGCTTATAGGCAAGACAAACAAGGAGATCGTCGCGCTTTTGAATACAAAAGGCGGACGCGCCGTCGGCGTAAGCGGTATCGACGGCAGCTTTATAGAGTGCAAAAAGCAGTACGCCGACGTGGACGGCGAGCAGGTGGATATAGGCTACGTGGGCGACATAGTCCACATAAAGCACTGTCTTATAGACCTTCTGGCGTCCGACCAATATATTCCCGTGATCGCGCCGATAGGCACGGACGACGAGGGTAACAGCTATAACATAAACGCCGATACGGTCGCGGCGGCTGTCGCGGCGGCGGTCAAAGCGGAAAAGCTGATACTTCTCACCGACGTCGAGGGTGTAAAGGACAACGACGGAAAAGTAATATACGAGGTTCATAAGAACGAGATATTTGAAATGATAAACGACGGAACGATAAGCGGCGGCATGATACCGAAGGTACTCGGCTGCCTTGAAGCGATAGACGCGGGCGTCGCGGGCGTACATATAATCGACGGACGCATACCGCACTGTCTGCTGCTCGAAATATTTACCAAGACAGGAATAGGAACGCTCATAAAGAGCGATAAATATTAAAGCGATTAACGCATCGGAAAGGAAACGAAAATTATGAGAATGTCAAAATTGCTTATGCCCACCCTGCGAGAGGTTCCCGCCGAGGCTGAGATCACAAGCCATAAGCTGATGCTCCGCGCCGGTATGATAAGACGGCTTGCCGCCGGAATATATTCATATCTGCCGCTCGGCATAAAAACTCTTCAAAAGGTCGAAAAAATAATACGCGAGGAAATGGACGCGGCGGGAGCGCAGGAGCTTCTCATGCCGGCACTTTTACCCGCCGAGGCTTATATGGCTTCCGGCAGATGGGAGGTTTTCGGCGCGAGCATGTTTAAAATGAAGGACCGCTACGACCGCGACTACTGCCTGGGTCCCACGCACGAGGAGCTTTTCACGCAGGCGGTAATAGATAATGTCAAATCATACAAGGAATATCCGATGACGCTTTATCAGATACAGACGAAATACCGCGACGAGGGACGCCCGCGTTTCGGCGTAATGCGGAGCCGCGAGTTTGTCATGAAGGACGCGTACAGCTTCGACACGAGCGACGAGGGTCTCGACGTGTCGTACAAAAAAATGTACGACGCGTACTGCAAAATCTTCACGCGTCTCGGTCTCGATTTCACGATAGTCGACGCGGACAGCGGTGCCATGGGCGGCAGCGGCAGCCAGGAATTTATGGTGAAGTCGCCCGTCGGAGAGGACGGTATCGCGTACTGCGAAGCGTGCGGATACGCCGCGAATTACGAGAAAGCGGAGTGTATTCCTCAGCCGAAGGAAGCGGACGCGGAGGAGAAGCCTATGGAAAAGATCCATACGCCCAACGTCCACACTATCGAGGAGCTTGTTTCCTTCCTTGGCGCGCAGCCGTATGATTTCGCGAAAACGATAATATATAAAGCCGACGACAAATACGTCGCCGCCATGGTTCGCGGAGACAGGGAAATAAACGAGGTGAAGCTTAAGAATCTCGTGGGATGTATCGATGATTTGGAGCTTGCGGAACCGTTTAAGGTGCGCGAAATAACAAACGCAGAGGTCGGCTTTGCCGGTCCCGTGGGACTTAACATACCCGTTTACGCCGACAAAGAGGTTAGCTTAATGAAAAACTTTGTTGTAGGCGCGAACGAAACGGATATGCATTATAAAAACGTGAATATCGGCAGGGATTTCACACCGTTTGAGGTAGCCGATATAAGAGTTGTCGAGGAAGGCGACGCGTGTCCCAAATGCGGCAAACCGCTCAAAACGGCGCAGGGCATCGAGGTCGGACATATATTCAAGCTCGGAACGAAGTATTCCGACGCGCTCGGACTTCGTTATCTCGACGAGGACGGCGCGAGCAAGACCGTGACGATGGGCTGCTACGGCATAGGCGTTACGCGCTGCATCGCGGCGGCGATAGAGCAGAATAACGACGAGCATGGGATCATATGGCCCGTTTCGATCGCTCCCTACGAAGTAACGGTCATTCCCGTCAACAGCAAGAACGAGGAACAGGTGAAAGCCGCCGAGGAGATTTATGAACGCCTTAAGGCCGAGGGCGTGGACGTGCTTCTGGACGACAGAAACGAAAGAGCGGGCGTAAAGTTTAACGACGCCGATTTGATAGGTATTCCCTTAAGAATAGTGGTAGGCAAAAAATGCGGCGAGGGTATTGTCGAATATAAGCCGCGCCGCGGCGGCGAAACGGAGGAAAAGACGACGGACGACGCCGTGAAGAGTGCCGTAAGCTTTGTAAAGGGTAATATTTAACAAAACTCTTTATTATTTTAAAGTTTTGGTGTATAATAAACATAACCTAATTTTCAGAGAGGACTTTGATATTATGAGAGAGATAAGTTTTGATTTCGGAAGCAGTCCGTCCGCAGACGGTTATACAAAAATAAACGGTAACTCGCTGTATTCTGCCGAAACGGGCTTCGGACTCAAGTCCGAAACGAGCGGTCTTGTGAGAAACGAGGGCAAAAAGGAGGTTTACAGAGACTTTCTTTTGATGGACGACAACACGTTTACCGTCGACGTTCCCGCGGGCGAATATGTTATACGCGTCGCGACGGGCGATTACGTGGACGAGGGCGACGTGATGACGTTCTTTACCGTCAACGGGAAAAGATATAAGGCGTGGGTAAAATGCAACAGCGTTATCGAAAAAATCATAACGGCCCAAAGCGACGGCAAGATAGTTTTTGCTTTCGAAAAGGGCAAGCATACGTGTCTTAACGCAATAGATATCGCGCCGAAACAGGATATAGAGCTTACCGGCTTTAACGCCGAGGTCACGGCGAAACGCACGTGCGCGCGCGTAAAGCTTACATGGGACAAGGCGGACGGAGCGATCGGGTACAGAGTATTCAAAAAGAATCCCGACAATAACGAAACGGAGATCTGCGCCGACGTTTGCGAGACGGAATTTACCGACGAAAACGTCGTTTTATGCAAGACATACGAATACACGGTATGCGCGCTTTATTCTCAGAACTTCATGTCCGACGTCAAAACGGTAAGGGAGATAGAGATAACAGACGGCGAGAAGCTTGAAAGCCGCCTTACGGGTCTCGACGCGCGCGAGACGGCAAATTCAGTCGCGCTCGTGTGGGACGAGGTCAAGGAAGCCGTTTGGTACAACGTGTACAGGAAAGCACCTTACGGCATATACAAGTACATAGCGAAAACGGAGAACGCGAAGTATATAGACGACAAGGTCGTGACGAACGTTCCGTTCGTTTACGCTGTCGAAGCGGTCACAACGAGCGGTAAAACAAACCGCGCCGAGGTCGTTATCGACATGGAAGCCGAGCCGAAGAGACGTAAAATGGAAACGCTCGGACGCGGAGCGGTCGCGATGAAAACCGAAAGCGGAGTATTCCTGAGCTGGAGACTTAACGCTTACGAATACGAGCAGGGTATCAATTTTATCGTGCTTCGCAACGGCGACAGGATCTCGGATATAATAACCGATTCGACAAATTACCTTGATAAGGACGGTACAGCGGACGACGTGTATACCATAAAAGCCGTTAAGGGCGACAAAGCGGAGAAAAACGGCGTAAAGGTCAATGTCACGGACGCGCCGTATCTTTCGATACCTCTCGACAAACCCGATAATTTTGTCGATCCGAACGGCGTTTCGTACCCGTACACGGCGAACGACGCGTCGGTAGCCGATCTTGACGGCGACGGCGAATACGAAATAATCCTTCGCTGGGACGCGAACGGCAAGGACAATTCACACAAGGGCATAACTGGCGAATGTATCATAGACGCGTACAAGCTTGACGGCACAAAGCTCTGGAGAATAAATCTCGGAAAGAATATTCGTTCCGGCTCGCACTATACTCAGTTTATGGTATATGATTTCAATAACGACGGTAAAGCGGAAATGGTTTGCAAAACCGCCGACGGAACGGTCGACGGAAAAGGAAACGTTATAGGCGATGCGGATGCGGATTACAGAAACGCCGACGGCTTCATACTCGAGGGTCCCGAATATCTGACGCTTTTCAACGGCGAAACCGGCGAGATAATGGATACCGTCGATTACGACCCTCCGCGCGGAAACGTCATGGACTGGGGCGACAACTGGGGCAACAGAGTAGACAGATTCCTCGCGTGCGTGGCTTATCTCGACGGAGAGAATCCGAGCGTCGTTATGTGCCGCGGCTACTACGACCACGGCTGCCCGACGGTTCTCGTCGCGTATGACGTGATAGACAATAAGCTTGTTAAACGCTGGAAATTCCTTGCGAATAAGGATCAGAACATAGAATACACAAATCAGGGCAATCATAATCTCGGCGTCGGCGACATAGACGGCGACGGCTTGGACGAGATAGTATACGGCGCGATGGCGGTCGACCATGACGGCGAAGGTATATATTCGACGGGTCTCGAACACGGGGACTGCCTGAATCTCGGTAATTTCACGCCGAAAACGCCGAATCTCGATTTCTTCCAGATACACGAGCATGAGTCCGCACAATACGGCTACGAGGTGCGCGACCCCGCTACGGGTGAGATAAAATGGGGCAAATACACGGGACGCGACACTACGCGCGGATTGTGCGCGAAGATAGATCCGCGTTATGTCGGAAATCAATGCTGGGTAATGGACGACGGCATCTTCACGATGGAAGGCGAGGTAATAAACGAACACGGTCCCGAATCGATAGACTTTGCGATATGGTGGGACGGCGACCTCATAAGAGAGCTGCTCGACCATGAGTTTGACGAGAAATCGGAAAAGGGATATCCCAAAATTTACAAGTGGGATTACGAAAATAACAAGCTCGTTACCATACTTGACCCGAAGGGTACTCTCTCGAACAACTGGAAGAAGGGTACGCCCTGCATACAAGCGGATATCCTGGGAGACTGGAGAGAGGAAGCGGTATGGAGAAACGAGGACGACACGGAGCTTAGAATATACACGACCACGGACATAACGCATCATAAGTTCTACACGCTCATGCACGACAGCGTCTACCGTCTCAGCGTCGCGTTCCAGAACACGGCTTACAACCAGTGTACTCAGACGGGATTCTATATAGGACCCGAAATGGACGAAAACATTCCCGTTCCGTTAAACGATTATGTGAGGGGTATAAACATACCCGATTTTACCGAGGATATCGACGGTTAATGTATCAATCATATTACAATTATGTTGATATTTTATGTAAATTCCGAAAAAAAACAATAACATTGTTGACCTTTTGTTTAAAGTAGGATAAAATGTAATAGACAATACGGAGGACTTGCATGAGAATAATATCGGGTACGAGACGCGGGCGCAGGCTTTTGGAATTTGAAGGCGACGCCGTGCGTCCGACGACGGACCGCGTAAAGGAATCTATTTTTAATCTCATAACGGCTTATGTGCCGGACGCGGTATGTCTCGATATGTTTTCGGGGAGCGGCGCGCTCGCGTTCGAAGCACTTTCGCGCGGCGCGAAAAAAACGGTATGTATCGACAGCGACGCGCGCTCGATAGATATCATTCGAAAAAATGCCGACATGCTCGGCTTCCGCGATAAATGCGATATAATAAATATGTCGTGCTTCGATTATGTGCGCGGGACGGATATGAAATTCGACATAGTATTTCTGGATCCTCCGTACAATAAGGGTCTTATCGAGCCGGCTCTCGGCGCGCTCACCGATTCGGACGTTTTGTCGGACGGCGCGGTCGTCGTCCTTGAAAGCGACGGGGGAGATTTTCGCGGTGAAACGGACGGACTGACGATATACAAGCAGCGCAAATACGGCAGGACCTTTATAACGGTATATAAAATCAAGTCTAAGGCAGGCGGGGAAGGAACCGATGAGAATTGCAGTTTATCCGGGCAGCTTTGACCCTATCACAAACGGACATCTCGACGTCATAGAACGCGCGAGCCGCGTTTACGATAAGATAGTTGTCGGAGTGCTGAGCAACGCAAGCAAGAAACCGCTTTTCACCGCGGAAGAAAGAGTGGATATGATAAAACGCGTAACGGGTCATCTCGACAATGTGGAGGTCGATTCGTTCACGGGACTTCTCGTTGATTTTGCGGCGAGCAAAAATGCGACGGTGATAATCAAGGGACTGCGTACCGTAGCGGATTTTGAATACGAATTTCAAATGGCACTTTTGAACAAGGCACTCAATCCCGAATTTGAAACCATGTTCATGATGACTAATTCCAAGTATTCGTATATCAGCTCAAGCATGGTCAAGGAGCTTGCGGGATTCAAGGGTGATTTGACAGGTCTTGTACCTTGTGAAATAATAGAGGCTATAAAAGAAAAATACAAATAGTACGAAAGGATTGAAAAAAATGGATATGGACATGGATATCATGGAAATTGTCGACATGATGGAGGAAACCATTGAAAAGGCTTCCGCCGTACCCCTCACGGGTAAAGTTATGGTTGACAAGGACGAGCTTTTGGACTACATTCAGGAAATCCGTCTCGTATATCCCGACGAGCTTAAGGAAGCGAAGTGGGTAAAGGAGGAGAGACAGAGGATACTCTCGGAAGCGGAGAGCCGTGCCGAGTCTATCCAGAAGAATGCCGAGGAAACTCAGATGCAGCTCATTGACGAGCATGAAATCACAAAGCGCGCCTACGAGCAGGCTAACGAGCTTGTAAACGCGGCTCAGCAGAAATCCATTGAGATCAAAACCGATACGGATCAATATGTGGACGATATCTTAAACGATGCGGAGCATCGTCTCGACCTGCTTTTGAGAAAAGTCCGCGAGGACAGAAGCTATTTCAACAATAATTGATAATCGGCTGCGATTAAAAAAACAGAAAGGGCTGGATATATGCGCCGCTTCGCTGACGCTGTTCAGCTCTATTTCCGTTTCTGCGGCGCAAAACATCACGGCATAAGGAGGAATTTACAATGCTTTCTGATATAGAAATTGCCCAAAAGGCTCAAATGAAGCATATCCGCGACATAGCGGCGTCGGTCGGAATAACCGAGGACGAACTTGAATATTACGGAAAATATAAGGCGAAGGTCTCGAACGACCTTATTAAGCGCGTGAAGGACAATAAGGACGGCAAGCTCGTTCTTGTCACGGCGATCAACCCCACTCCGGCGGGCGAGGGAAAGACCACAACGACAATAGGACTTGGCGACGCGCTGACGAGACTGGGTAAAAAATGCGTACTCGCCCTGCGCGAACCGTCGCTCGGTCCCGTAATGGGCGTAAAGGGCGGCGCGGCAGGCGGCGGGTACAGTCAGGTAGTCCCGATGGAGGATATAAATCTGCATTTCACGGGCGATATGCACGCGATAACCGCCGCAAACAATTTGCTGTCCGCTATGATAGACAATCATATACATCAGGGTAACGAGCTTGACATAGACGTCGCCAACATAGTCTGGAAGCGCGTTGTCGATATGAACGACAGAGCTTTGAGAGAAGTTGTCGTCGGCATGGGCGGCAAGATAAACGGAGTGCCGCGTCAGGACGGATTTATGATAACCGTCGCGTCGGAGATAATGGCGATACTGTGTCTCGCTTCTGACATAGAGGATCTGAAGAAACGCTTCGGCGAGATCATCATAGGGTACAGCCGTTCGGGAAAGCCCATAAAAGCGTCCGATCTTAACGCGCAGGGCGCGATGGCGGCGTTGATGAAGGACGCCGTCAAGCCTAATCTCGTTCAGACGCTCGAGCATACGCCTTGCTTCATTCACGGCGGCCCGTTCGCGAATATAGCGCACGGCTGCAACAGCGTCACGGCGACCAAGCTGGCTATGAAGCTTGCCGATTACACAATCACCGAAGCGGGCTTCGGCGCGGATCTGGGCGCGGAAAAGTTCATGGATATAAAATGCCGTATGGCGAATATCAAGCCGGACGCTGTCGTTATAGTAGCGACTGTGCGCGCGCTGAAATATAACGGCGGCGTAAAGAAAGCGGATTTAAAGATACCGAATACAGACGCTCTCAAACGCGGTATGGCAAACCTTGCCAAGCATATCGAAAATATGCGCGGCTTCGGCGCGCCGGTCGTTGTGGCGGTAAACCGTTTCGACACGGACAGCGACGAGGAGCTTAACGCGATAATGGACATGTGCCGCGAAAACGGCGCGGAATGTGCTTTGAGCGAAGTGTTCGCAAAGGGCGGCGAAGGCGGCGAGGAGCTTGCAAAGAAGGTCGTATCCGCGATTGCGTCGGGCGAGAGCCGTCTTAACTTCACTTACGATACGGACGAGCCGATAAAGGCAAAAATAGAAGCGGTAGCGAAAAAAATCTACGGAGCGTCCTCGGTTTCTTACACGTCCAAGGCACGCAAACAGATTGAACGTCTTGAGGAACTCGGACTTGACAAAAAACCGATATGCATGGCGAAGACACAGTATTCGCTTTCGGACGACCCGTCGCTTCTGGGACGCCCGAAGGACTTCATGCTTACTGTAAGCAGCGTGCGCGTGTCAAACGGCGCGGGATTCATAGTCGCGGAGACGGGCAGCATAATGGTAATGCCCGGACTTCCCAAGGCTCCTGCGGCGAATAACATAGATATCGACGCGGACGGAAAAATCACGGGACTGTTTTAAGGGATCCGACTATGAAATACATTTCAAGAAACTGCGAGGAAACGAAAAAAATCGCGTCCGAATTTGCAAAAACGCTCAAGAGAGGAGACGTTGTGTGTCTTTACGGCGGCTTGGGCGCGGGCAAAACGGCTTTTGCGCAGGGTTTGGCGGAGGGACTCGGCGTGACCGATTACGTCTCAAGTCCCACGTTCACGATAATGAACGTGTACGAGGGCGTTTTGCCGATGTATCACTTTGACGTTTACAGGATCGCGGACTGCGACGAAATGTCCGCGATAGGTTACGAGGAATATGTGTACGGCAGCGGCGTTTCGGTCATAGAATGGCCCGAGCTTATCCGCGATATTCTTCCCGACGCGCGCTACGACGTAACATTGACGGCGGATCCTCTTAAAGACGCCGATTACAGAACGATTGAAATTAAGGAGATAGGATAATGAAAGTGCTTGCGCTCGATACGTCCACCGACGTTGCGTCCGCCGCCGTTATGGAGGACGGGCGGCTTCTTGGCGAATACACGCTCGATCATAAAAAGACGCACTCTCAGAAGATAATGGTGATGGTCGAGCGGCTTTTGGACGACCTTGAGATAAATCCGCTCGATATAGACGTTTTTGCGGCGGCGGCGGGTCCGGGTTCGTTTACGGGACTGAGAATAGGCACGGCGACGATAAAGGCACTTGCCCACGCCGCCGGTAAGGATACCGTGAGCGTCGGTACGCTCGAAGCGATGGCGTACAATATACCGTGTACTGACGCGGTTATCGCGCCGCTTATCGACGCGAGACGCGGCAACGTTTACGCGGCGTTGTACAAATGCGGCGATCCTCCTGACGAAATAATCGCGCCGTGCGGCGTATCCGTCGAGGAATTTGCCGAACGCTGCGCGGAGTATGACGCGGTTGTGTTCGTCGGGGACGGCGCGGAGGTCAACAGGGCGTTTCTGGAGGAAAGGCTCGGCGAAAAAGCGTTATTCCCGCCCGCGTCCCTCATGGGCGCGCGCGCTTCGTCAACGGCGGCCGCGGCGACGGATAAAGCGCGCCGCGGCGAGACGCTTTCTTATGCGGAGCTTAAACCGCAGTATATAAAAAAATCACAAGCGGAAAAAGAGCTTGAAGAAAGGGAGAAGAATAAATGATAGCTATCGGCAGCGACCACGGCGGTTACAAGCTTAAGGAATACCTCAAAAACCGTCTCACAGAGCGCGGATTACAGCTCAAGGACTACGGCGTATACAGCGAGGAAAGCGCGGACTATCCCGACTGCGCAAAGCCCGTATGCGAAGCGGTGCTTTCCGGCGAATGTGAACGCGGTATACTCGTATGCGGCACGGGAATAGGGATTTCAATTGCGGCGAACAAATTCAAGGGCATACGCGCCGCGCTTTGCTCGGACGTGTTCAGCGCGAAAATGGCGCGGGAGCATAACGACGCGAATATCATATGTCTCGGCGGCAGAGTTACGGGCGAGGAGCTTGCGGGAATGATAGTCGAGACCTACCTTGAAGCAAGCTTTCTCGGCGGCAGACACGCCGCGCGCGTCGCCAAGATACACGAGATAGAAAATTTTTAAAATTTGTTATTTGAAAAAAGCGTTTTTCGGATGCTTTTTTTTCATTATTACTTGAAAATACGGCTGAAAAGGTATATAATAAAATATGGTAAAACCAAATAAGAAAAAAGGAGTTTTGCGTAATGGGTACATTCATAGAAAAGATCAAGGAAAGAGCGAAACAGGACATTAAAACAATAGTGCTTGCCGAAGGCGAGGAAATAAGAACGCTCAAAGCGGCGCAGACCGCAAAGCATGAGGGTTACGCGAATGTGATCCTCGTCGGAAATCCCGATAAGATCAAAGCGACGGCTGCCGCGGAAGGGCTTGACGTCGAGGGTATCGCTATCGTGGACAGCGAAAACAGCCCCAAGAACGAGGAATATGCGAACGCGTTCTATGAGTTGAGAAAGAACAAAGGAGTAACGCCCGAGCAGGCTGCGGAGACGATCAAGGATCCGTCGTATTACGCTGTAATGATGGTTAAGCAGGGCGACGCGGACGGTATGGTTTCGGGAGCGATCCATTCGTCTGCGGACACGATCCGTCCCTCGCTTCAGATATTGAAAACCGCACCCGGTACCAAGCTCGTCTCGGCGTTTTTCATCATGAATGTGCCGAACTGCGAGTACGGCGACAACGGTACTTTTATCTTTGGCGACTGCGGACTTAACCAGGATCCGACTGCGGACGAGCTTTCGGAAATCGCGATTTCGTCCGCCGAATCGTACAAGCAGCTTATAGGCGACGATCCGAAGGTCGCCATGCTTTCGTACTCGACCTACGGCAGCGCGAAAAGCCCGCTTGTCGACAAGGTACAGGAAGCGACGAAGCTTGCGAAGGAGAAGGCACCGAATTTGAAACTCGACGGAGAGCTTCAGTTTGACGCGGCGATCGTTGACAGCGTCGCCAAATCCAAGGCTCCTTCATCTCCAGTTGCCGGCAGCGCGAACGTGCTTATATTCCCCGATTTGAACGCCGGAAACATCGGCTACAAGATAGCTCAGCGTCTTGCCAAGGCTGAAGCCTACGGACCTATTCTCCAAGGTATCGCCAAGCCCGTCAACGACCTTTCGCGCGGATGCAGCGCGGAGGATATTGCGGGGGTAATAGCGATCACGGCGGTTCAAGCACAAAATTAGGGCGTGCGCGTCCGCACGCCGTCTGAAAGCTCCGCTTTCAAGCCAATTACGTAACGACAGATGCCGTTCCGTATACACGCAAATTTGAAATTGCGCACCGTAGGGGCGAACCGTGTTCGCCCGTGTATTCAACGCATAAATAACAATGACACCGTACGGGCGACCCTTGCGGCCGCCCGTACGCGATAACCCGATGTCAACGGTATCGTAGGGGCGGTCATTGGCCGCCCGCCGTATGGCTCCCCTATTAGGGGGGCTCACGACGTACGGCGCATCTTGTGAGCCTCCCTTGTCAAAGGGAGGGGGACCGCCGAAGGCGGTGGAGGGATTCATTGTAAAAATCAAAATGGAATCCCCCGGTCGGCTCCGTCGACAGCCCCCTTTAACAAAGGAGCCTTACGCACAACACAAAAAAAACAGAAAGGAAACGAAACCAAATGAAAATATTAGTAATAAACGCGGGAAGCTCGTCGCTTAAGTATCAGCTTATCGATATGGACACGCACGACGTTCTCGCAAAAGGACTTTGCGAAAGGATCGGAATAGACGGTTCGAATCTTCAGCACACAAACGTATCGAAAGACGAAAAGACAAAAATAGAGAAGCCGATGAAGGATCACGGCGACGCGATACAAATGGTCATAGACGCGCTTGTGGACAAAGAGATAGGCGTTATCTCGTCAATGGACGAGATAGGCGCGGTGGGACACAGAGTAGTACACGGCGCGGAGGAATTTGCCGACTCCTGCATGATAACGGAAGCGGTGATGAAAGCTCTCGAGAAATGTACGCCGCTTGCGCCGCTGCATAACCCGCCCAATATCATCGGTATAGAAGCATGCAAAAAAATCATGCCGAACGTGCCTATGGTAGGCGTGTTCGACACGGCTTTCCACCAGACAATGCCGGCGAAGGCGTTTATGTACGCGCTTCCCTACGAGCTTTATGAGGAGGACAGAATAAGAAAGTACGGCTTCCACGGCACAAGCCATAAGTACGTTTCGCAGAAAGCCGCCGAATTTTTGGGTAAGCCCGCTTCGGAGCTTAAAATAGTAACTTGTCATCTCGGCAACGGCTCGTCGATATCGGCTGTCGACGGCGGTAAGTGCGTCGATACGTCGATGGGCTTCACTCCTCTCGACGGCGTGCCGATGGGTACGAGGACCGGCTCTATGGACCCCGCAGTCGTTATATACCTTGTAAATCAGAAAGGTATGAGCGCGAAAGAGGTAGACAGTTTGATGAACAAACAGAGCGGCGTGCAGGGCGTGTCCGGCGTTTCGTCGGATTTCCGCGACCTGAGCGCGGCGGCGAAGGAAGGCAACGACAGAGCGAAGCTCGCGCTTGATATGTTCTCGTATCAGGTAAAGAAGTATATCGGAGCTTACGCGGCTGCCATGGGCGGCATTGACGCAGTCGTATTTACGGCGGGCGTCGGCGAGAACGACGCCGCAACGCGTGAAGCGATAGTGAGCGGTCTCGAGTTTATGGGTATAGAAATAGACCCCGCGAAGAACAACGCGCGCGGTACCGTGGATATTTCTGCGGACGGCGCGAAGGTCAAGACGCTCGTCATTCCCACAAACGAAGAGCTTATGATTGCGATCGACACGCAGAGACTTGTCGAAGGAAAATAATATAAACCAAAAACCCTCCGAGCATTATGTCTCGGAGGATTTTTTTATACAAAAATACGGGGACACTAAAATTTTAGTGTCCCCGTATTTTGATGTACGGTCATCCCAATTCGTTGAACTTTTGTAAAATTTCCCCTATCCGTTTTGTGTATTCGCCAACGTCGGCGGGGGACATATCCTTTAAGCCGTCCTCATATTGTTTGGCTTTTTCCGACCATTCGGCTGTACCGCTCACAAATTCCGCGTATTCGGATATTAACGTAGCGTCTGTCGGATTTTCCTTATATTTTTTCATAAACTCAATGTAGGAATCCACCCAGTCCTCGTAATCGTCAAGGAACTGTCTCCAGTCCGCCGAAACGGAGGACGTGCTCGAAGCTTCGCTTGAGGTGTTTCCCGTCTGCGCGCTCACCGGCGGCGGCGTCGGCTCGGCTTCAACGCATGTATAGTCGTCCTGCGCGTAATATATGGTGACCTTCTTGTTTTTTGTCGTTTGGTATGTGTAATTGGGATTTGTTTCGTTGTTGACCTTAAACACATCGCCCTTTTTCACGCTTCTGTCGTAAAAGCCGCCCGACAAAGTGCTTCCGGCGTCGGTTTCGACCGCGGTCACCTTAAATCCGTTTTCATCCAGCACCGCTTCCGCGTCCGTGTAATTTATGCCCATTACGTTCGGGATTTCCTTTGTCCTCGCTTTGTCTACGGATGAACTCACTAAGCGGAATATTATCAGAAGAGCGATAAGTCCGATGACCCATACCCACCATCTTTGATAAAGCTTTTTTTCTTTTTTCGTATTATTGTTTGTCTGCTCACTCATAACAGAACCTCCTTTATTTATATTGATAATAATATTATAGTAAATATTTTTACTAAAGTCAATAGTAAATATATTTATTAGGATAAAATATTTATATCCTAATAAAACGAGGTGTTTGTTATGAAATATATTAAAAGAATACGGGATCTACGTGAAGATAACGATAAAACACAAACTGAGATCGCCGAATATCTCGGCACATCTCAAACAATGTACGCGCGTTATGAGCGGGGAGCAAACGAACTGCCGATACGCCATTTGCTTGCGCTGTGTAAATATTATAATGTGTCGGCGGACTATTTGCTGTGTATCAGCAACGTGAAACAAAGAGCGGACGAGCCGACGGAAACAAACATCTCGAACAATGAAAGAAAATTACTGAACGCCCTGCGTTCTCTGCCGCGCGATAAACAAAAGCAGGCGTTCGAAATGATTTTCCGTCTTTCAAATATCTGACGGCTTACGGGCGAACGCTGTTCGCCCTTGCGGCGCATGATGCCAATACACCGAAACACAAATTCACTTTCGCCGCGCTTACTCGGTCTTTTTTTCATTCATCAGCATTTCCGTATAATACTTTTCAAGCTCGGGATATTCGAGCAGCCCGCGCCGTCCCTCGTCGGTTATGGCGTAAACGCCCTTCCTCACGCGCGTAAACCAGCCGAACACGTTGCGCGACAGGATAGAGAGAGTATTTTCCGCGCCGCCCATGGCGCGTATCTCCTTGGGGGAAAGCTCGCCGTATATATCGAGAATACACGCTATATGTATGCACTTTTCCGTGTACGCGGTGACGATTTTCGTACCCGTTACCCCGCCCGTGTTGGTGTCTATCGTCCTGCCGTTTATTTCGTCCATAATGATACGACGCTGTTTCGTGTTTTTATACTTCGACGTATACGGCTTCGGCGCGAACACGATTTCCGCGAACGAATGTTCTCCGCGAAGCGACACGAATATCAATCCAAGCTCAAGCTTCTTGATAACGGAAAACACGGAACGGAATTTTGAAAAGGAATAGCGCGAAGGCTTCGGTATCGCGACGTAAACGTCCGCGCCGGTGCGCTGACGCTTCAGTCCCTGAGCGAGGAGCGCGACCGACAAATTTCTTTTCAATTCGATTATTATAAATTCGTCGTCCTTTACCGCCGTCATGTCGCAGTCCTTGACCTCGGCGTTGACCTTGTAGCCGCGCTTTTCAAACAGGTCGCGCACGGGCGGGTACAAATCCTTCTCCGTCATATCTCTTTAAGCTCTCCGGGCTCGATATCGTAGAAATCGCGTCCCGACTGTATGCATATCGGTATGGCGTTCGGATTATAGACTTTTTTTCCGTCGGCGGTAAATTTGAGATTTTTCGCCGCGTTCATGTAATCGACTATTTCTATATTTGTCGCGTACCAAATATCGTCTCTGCCGCCTATGAACTTACAAAATTCCTCGATCGATCCCCATGAATCGTCCCTGTCAAATTCATAGCTGTGACCCCACACGTACATCATGTACAGATATTGAGCTTTATGTAGATCTGCGAAGCGTCGCGCGTTTTCCATAAGATTATGACTGTGATGACAGGTCGACTTCCACTCAAGGTAATTGTCCGGCAGGGCGAAATCGTCCGTACTGCCGACGACGCGGCAGTATTCTATACCGCATGCCGGAAGCAGATTTATTATATCGCCGCTGTACGAGCCGTTCGGATAGCTCATACCGCGAACGGGATATCCCGCTATGTCCTCCAGAGCCTTCCTGTCCTCTATGATTTGCTGCACGACGAGCGGCAGCGGACAGCGTTCTATTGTCGGGTGGGTGCTTGTGTGGCAGGATATTTCGTGTCCCTTGTAAAGCTCCCTCATTTCCTCCGGCTGTACGCGCTCGCTGTCAAAGTCGGTGAGACCCGAATTGAGATGGAACGTACCCTTTATGCCGTACTTGTTGAACAGCGCGACAAGACGTCTGTCGGCGATTTTACCGTCGTCGTAGCTCATCGTGAGTACCTTGTGCTTGCCGTGAGGAAAGCAGGTGTAGATCGTTTTCAATGGTCTTTCGTTATTCATGTTTTTACTCCTTTTATTTATTTCCGCTCTCGAGCGTCACGACCGTCAATTCGGGACGGTTAAAAAGTCTCGGTATGAACATCGGATTACCGATGCCGCGGTTTACTATCATTTCCGTATGCGCCGAACGGTACCGTCCGGCTGAATATTTCGGGAAGAACACGGATCTCCCAAGCCAGCTTGAACGCGGCGAAACGACGCCCCTGCCGCTTGGCAGACGTACCTGACCGCCGTGCATATGCCCCGAAAGAACGAGGTCAAAGCCGTTGTGATTAACACATTCGAACATATTCGCGCGGTGAAAGAGGAGTATGTCGAAACCGTCGTAACGGCTGATCTCGGAAAGCGATGCTTGAACCTTTTCCGCAGCTTTTGACGCGCTCAGCGTGAAAGGGTCGTCGATACCCGAAAGCGATATTTCGTCCAAGCCCCTTTTCAGTATGACGCGCTCGTTATGCAGCGTCGTCATACCCGCTCGCTCGGTCTCCTTCTCAAATCTTTCATAGTCGCCGCGCCATAGGTCGTGATTACCCGTCACCGCGTACAGAGGCGCGATATCGCTGAGATGCTCGCAAAGCCTTACGCATGGCAGATAGCTGCCCTTGTCGTCGGCGAGATCGCCGGTCGATACGATAATATCCGGCTCCTCCGCGCTTATCTCCGCGCACAGCCCCGGTACGCCGTCACAGTGAAAGTCGGAGATATGCGCGATTTTGAAACCGTTGAAGGCGGGCGGTATTTTGGGGGACGTTACGCTGTAATGCGTAACCTCAAGTCTGTTGTCAAGTCCTCTGATGAGACACAGCGCGCCGCCGGTCATTGCGGCGGCTTTCAATACCTTTTTCAATGAAATCGTCCTTTCATATTTCATTATATTATCACCTATGAATATAGTATAGCATTATTTTTCAATAAAAACCACTGTTTCATTCAAATTTTTTTAAATAATATAGACGAAAAGCAAAGGAGGGATTGAAAAATTCATAAAAAAATGGTATTATATCCGTAGGCGTAAAACAGAAACAAGGAGAGAATTTCAATGGTAAGACATATAGTAATGTGGAAAATGGCTCCTTCGCCCGACGCGGAGGAGAGAGCGAAAGCGATAAAGGAAAATCTTGAAGCATTGCGCGGAAAAATAGACGCGATAAAAAATATCGAAGTGGGGATCAACTTTAACGAAACCGATTCGGCGGCTGACGTTGTGCTTGTATCCGACTTCGAAAGCGCGGCGAAGCTTAACGAATATCAAAATCATCCCGCGCATAAAGCGGTCGGCGCGGCTTACGTTAGACCATACGTGTCTGAAAGACGCGTGTGCGACTACGAGTTTTAAAAAGCCGTCCGCGCGTTTAAACAAGCAAAAATACCTTTAGGAGAATGATATAATGGCGAAACTTATAACCGAGGAGCAGCTTGCCGTTCAGCGCGAGTATATAACGAAGCTGCGCGGTGAAAACGCTCTGTACGCGCAGCGGACGGGGCGCGCGCGTTCTGTTTTGACCGAGACATATGGGTGCCAGCAGAATGAAAACGACACCGAACGCATACGCGGTATGCTCCGCGACGCCGGTTTTGAATTTACGGAGGATCCCCATAACGCCGACGTGGTGATATACAATACCTGCGCTGTGCGTGAAAACGCCGAACAGAAGGTTTTCGGCAGACTTGGGATTTTGAAGCATATAAAAGAAGAGGAACGTCCCGATATGATCGTCGCCGTGTGCGGATGTATGGTACAGCAGGAGCATATCACGGAAAAAATCAAAGCCGTTCACGACCATGTGGATCTTGTTTTCGGTACGCACGCGCTGTACAAAATGCCGGAGCTTCTTTACCGAGCAGTAAAGGAAAAGAACGTCGTTGTGGACATAGAGCAAAGCGACGGCGCGATCGCGGAGGATCTCCCGATAATGCGCGACGGTTCCGATAAGGCGTGGGTTTCGGTCATGTATGGGTGCAATAACTTCTGTTCATACTGTATAGTGCCTTACGTGCGCGGACGCGAACGCAGCCGCAGCGCGGACGCGGTGATGAACGAGGTTAGGGAGCTTGCGGCGAACGGAGTGAGTGAAATTTCGCTGCTCGGACAGAATGTAAACTCCTACGGTAAAGATCTCGACGAGGGTATAGACTTCGCCGATCTTTTGACCATGGTGAACGGCGTCGAGGGCGTAAAGCGCATACGATTTATGACGTCGCACCCAAAGGACCTGAGCGACAAGCTCATAGACGCGATCGCGCGGTGCGATAAGGTATGCAAGCAGCTTCATTTGCCCGTACAGGCAGGCTCGGACAGAGTTTTGAAGCAAATGAACAGAAGGTACACAAAGGCGCAATACCTGGAGAAGATAGACAAAATAAAAAAAGCGATACCCGAAATATCTCTTTCCACCGATATAATAGTCGGTTTCCCGACGGAAACCAACGAAGATTTTGAGGAAACGCTCGACGTGCTCCGTAAGGCGGAGTTCGATCATATTTTCTCGTTTATATATTCCAGACGCGAGGGAACGCCGGCGGCGAAGCTCGATTTCGCGCTGAGCGACGAGGAAATACGCCGTAATTTCAATAAACTGCTGGACGTGCAGAACGAGATATCAAAACGTAAAAACGAAGCGATGGTCGGCACTGTCGAAACGGTGCTTGTGGACGGCGTGAGCAAGAACGACGCCGCGATGCTTTCGGGCAGATGCGACAATTCCAAAATAGTAAATTTTAAAGGCGACAAGTCGCTTATAGGAAAATATATTGACGTGCGCATCACGGAGGCTCACACGTGGAGCCTGAACGGAGAATACGTCCGAGAAACGGAAGGAAGGTAAAAAAATGAACGAAGTGATTGAAAAGGCAAGAGAGCTGGGCGAAGCGATACAGGCAAGTGAGGAAATGAAAAACGTGAAGAATCTTGATATACTCCGAGATAATGACGACGAAGCGCAGGAGCTTCTCCGCGAATTCAACATGAAGAGAATGAATCTCGCGCGCGATATGCAGTCCGGCAAAATTTCACGCGAGGAAGCAGTGAAGCTCAATAACGAAGCTTTCGACGCTGTGATAGAGAAAAGCGAGACCGTGAGAAACTACGTCGACGCAAAGAAAAAGCTTGACGCGATGGTAAATCAAGTAAATCAGATCCTGAATTTCTACATCACGGGACAGGATCCGAACTGCACTCACGACTGTTCGACCTGCGGCGGCTGTCATTAAAGTACGGGACGTCACCGTAAAACGACCGTAAACAGAAAGGAAAAACCATGAGCGAGAAAATGACTCCCATGATGGTTCAATATTTACAAACAAAAGAGGAATACCCCGACAGTATCTTATTTTACCGTCTGGGCGATTTTTACGAAATGTTTTTCGACGACGCGGTGACCGCGTCTCGCGAGCTTGAGATAACGCTTACCGGCAAGGACTGCGGACTGAGCGAACGCGCGCCGATGTGCGGCGTGCCGTTTCACAGCGCGTCCGTGTATATAGCAAAGCTCATCGAAAAAGGATACAAGGTAGCGATATGCGAGCAGGTAGAGGATCCGAAAACGGCAAAGGGCATTGTAAAACGCGAGGTCATACGCATAGTCACGCCCGGTACCGTCGTTGACGACGAGCTTCTCGACGACAAGAAAAACAATTACCTTGCCGTGATATACGGCAGCGGGGAAACGTACGGGTTCGCGGTGTCGGACATATCGACGGGAGAGATGTATACCACGCAGATAATCGGCGGCGATGAAGCGTTGAGCGAGATCGCGCGGTACGAGCCGAGAGAAATACTGATAAACGCGTCCGCCGCGCCGGGTCTTTCGGGACAGACGGAGCTTCGCTTTCATATCAAACCCGAGGAATTCGGCGACGAGTTTTTTGAGAATGATTATTACGAGAGAAAGATATTGCATCAGTTTTCGAAAAGCGACCTTTCCGAAATCAAGCTTGACAACAAGCGGCACGCCGTCTACGCGGCGGGCGCGATGCTCACGTATCTGGAACATACTCAGAAAACAAGTCTCACGTATTTAAACACGATAACGACTTACGACACGGCTCAGTATATGGACATAGACCCGAATACGCGCCGTAATCTTGAAATAACCGAAACAATGCGCGACAAACTGAAAAAGGGTTCGCTGCTGTGGGTGCTGGACAACACGCGCACCTCGATGGGCGCGCGGCTTTTGAAACAGTGGGTGGAAAAACCGCTGATAAGCATTATAGAAATAAACAAGCGTCTGTATTCCGTGAAGGAGCTTGCGGACAACATCATGCTGCGCGGCGAACTTACCGACGCGCTTTCGGGCATGTACGACATTTCAAGAATAATAAGCCGCGTGTCGCTCGGAACGGTCACTCCGAGGGATCTTGTCGCGCTTAAGCTCACGCTCCTTCGTCTGCCGCAGCTCGAGTACGCGCTAAGCGCGGTAAAATCGCCGATGCTCGCCGAAATGCGCGCAGATTTCGATCTCCTTGAGGATGTGGCGCAAATGCTGGACAGGGCGATCATGGACGAGCCGTCGCCCGCCGTCCGTGACGGAAACGTTATAAAGGACGGATACGACGAGGAAATAGACAAGCTGCGTCTTGCGATGAAGAACGGAAAAAGCTGGCTCGCGGAGGTCGAAGCCGAGGAAAGGAACGCCACGGGCATATCAAAGCTGAAGGTCGGTTACAACAAGGTGTTCGGCTATTATATCGAGGTTACTAAATCCGCGGTAAAGGACGTGCCGGACCACTATATAAGAAAGCAAACTCTCGCCAACTGCGAACGCTACATAACGCCGAAACTGAAGGAGATAGAAAATACGATACTGGGCGCTTCGGAAAGGTCGCTTTCGCTCGAAGCTCACGTTTTTGAACAGGTACGCGCCGAAACGGCAAAGCAAATCGAAAGATTAAAACGCGCGGCGAAAATAATCGCGAAAACCGACGTTCTTATGTCCCTCGCCGAGACGGCTGTGAAAAATAATTACGTGATGCCGGAGGTTTCGGAAAACGGTAAAATAGAAATAACCGACGGCAGACACCCCGTAGTCGAAAAAATGCCGTCGTCCTCGATGTTCGTTCCGAACGACGCTCATCTCAACACAGACGACGACAGAATGATCATAATAACGGGACCGAACATGGCGGGCAAATCCACGTATATGCGCCAGGTGGCACTGATAACGCTTATGGCGCAGATAGGCAGCTTCGTGCCGGCTTCGTCGGCGCGTATAGGCGTTGTCGACAAGATTTTCACGCGCGTCGGCGCGTCGGACGACATCGCCTCGGGACAGAGTACGTTTATGCTCGAAATGACCGAGGTAAGCCATATTTTGAAAAACGCGACGAAGGATTCGCTTATCATACTCGATGAAATAGGACGAGGAACAAGCACGTTCGACGGGCTTTCAATAGCGCGCGCGGTCGCGGAATATATTCACAATAAACGAAAAATCGGCGCGAAGACGCTTTTCGCGACGCATTATCACGAGCTTACGGAGCTGGAGGACGAGCTTGAGGGAGTGAAGAATTACCGCGTGGCGGTCAAAAAGCGCGGCGACGATATAACCTTCCTGCGTAAAATCGTGCGCGGCGGCGCGGACGACAGCTACGGCATAGAGGTTGCCGCTCTCGCGGGAGTACCGTCGGAGGTAATAAACGGCGCGAAAAAAATCCTCTCCGACATAGAAAAGGACGTCGACAGAACGCCGATAAAGAAAGAAAGCAGAGAAATAAGCAATCAAATCGGTTTCGCAGACGAGACGGCAAGGGAGATCGCCGAGGAGCTTCGCGTGACGGACGTGACGACATTCACGCCTATCGAAGCTTTGAACAAGCTTTATGAACTTGCGAACAAAGCGAAAGAAGCGGAATAGGAAAGGACGCAAAGCTATGGGAATAATTCATGTTCTTGACAGCGAAATTTCAAATAAAATTGCGGCTGGCGAGGTCGTCGAGCGTCCTGCAAGCGTAATAAAGGAGCTTGTGGAAAACAGTATCGACGCGGGAGCCGAGCATATAAGCGTGGAAATCGAAAAGGGCGGCGGCGTGTATATGCGCGTAAGCGACAACGGCTGCGGCATGAGTGCCGACGACGCGCGTATATGCTTTCTTCGTCACGCGACGAGCAAGATAAGTAAGAGCGAGGATCTGGGCGCGATATACACGCTCGGCTTCCGCGGAGAAGCCCTTTCGAGTATCGGCGCGGTGTCGCGCGCGGAATTATCCACAAAACGCGCTTCGGACGAGACGGGCATAACCGTGACGTGCGAGGGCGGCGAGATACTTTCGTCCGACGAAGCCGGTATACCCGACGGTACGAGCGTTACGGTACGCGATTTGTTCTTCAATACGCCCGCGCGGTTAAAATTCCTGAAAAAAGACGCGACCGAGGCGGGATACATAACGGATATAATGACGCGTTTCATTTTCTCTCATCCCGAAATATCGTTCAGATTGATTATCGACGGTAAGGAAAAATTGTTTTCTCCGGGCGACAGCTCGCTGAAAAACGCCGTATATACGGCATACGGCAAGGATTATGCCAACGGAACGATACCGATCGAATACGAAAACGGCGCGGTCAAGGTGACAGGTCTAATCGGTAAAGGAACTCTTGCGCGGCCAAAGCGCAATTACCAAAGTTTTTTTGTAAACGGCAGGTATATAAACAGCAGGACTATCACAGCCGCGCTCGAAAACGCATATAAAAATCAGATAATGATAGGTAAATTTCCGATGGCTGTGCTCAATATTTCGATCGACCCGTCAAATATAGACATAAACGTGCATCCGACGAAAACAGAAGTGAAGTTTTCCGACGAAAAAGCGGTTTACGACGCGGTGTACTACGGGGTACGCGGCGCGCTGTACGCGATACCGAACGTACCGAAAATCGAACGCGCGGCGGACGAGCCTGTCAAAATCGAGAGGGACGCGTCGAAGCAGCTTACTCTGACCGATATGGTAAACGCGCTTCCGCGCGGCGCGGCGCAAAATAGGAACAATTCTTTTTCCGATTATTTCGCGGGCGAAAAAGGTAAAGGCAAAAAATCGTTTTCGCCCTCGGACGCGGAAAGGTCTTTCGATTTCGGGGATCGCGCCGAGGAAATAAACGATAACACCGCCGAACGCGCGCAAAATATTCCGAACGCGATCCACGAGGATAAAATACCGAAAACGCTTTCGGTGTCGTCGCCGAAAAGAAAGGAAGAACCGCTCATACCCTCCCGCGACGGCACGCCGAACGAAAACGCCGGCAAGGCGGCTGCGGAAACGACGGTGTTCGAGGACGAATATTTTGAAATAATCGGTCAAATTTTTAACACGTATATAATAGCCGAAAAGGGCGATGAAATGATGATAATCGACCAACACGCGGCGCACGAACGCCTTAAATACGAGGAGCTTCTGCGCGAACTTGATTCGCGCAGTCCGTTTTCGCAAATGCTCATCGAGCCTGTGGTGGTGAATTTGAGCGCGTCGGAAATGGCGGCGTACAGAAAGAACAAGAAGCTCTTTGACGAGACCGGCTTTGAATCGGAGGAGTTCGGCGGGGATTCCGTAATAATCCGATACGCGCCGGGCGAGATCGAAATGGGAGAGGTCGAGCCGTTATTTTCCGAGCTTGTCGCACAGAGCGAGGATATGAAGCACGAGCTTATCGGCGACAAGTATCAGCGTATCTTGTACACCATCGCCTGCAAATCCGCAGTTAAGGCGAACATGAGAATGAGCGTGCAGGAAATGGAGTCGCTTGTGAGAAACGTGCTGCGTCTCAAGAACATCAATACATGCCCTCACGGCAGACCTATCATAATTACAATGAGCAAGAAGGAAATCGAAAAGGAGTTTAAAAGAATTGTCTGAAATTCCAATTATAGTCGTCGTCGGACCGACCGCGTCCGGCAAGACGGGACTGGCAATAGAAATAGCGCGGCATATCGACGGAGAGATCGTCAGCGCGGACAGTATGCAGATCTATAAGTATATGGATATCGGTACCGCGAAGCCTACGAAAGAGGAGAGAAAACGCGCGGTACATCACCTGATAGATTTCCTCGAACCCGACGCGCGTTACAGCGTCGCGGATTACGCGGCGGCGGCGCACGATACGATAGCCGACATAACCGCGCGCGGTAAAACCGCCGTACTGACGGGCGGCACGGGACTTTATATAAATTCGGTCGTAAACGACGTCGATTTCGGCGAAACGGAAACCGACGGCGCGCTGAGGGAATCGCTCGCGCGTGAAGCCGAGGAAAAGGGCGCGGAGTATATGCTCGACATTTTGCGTTCCTTTGACGAGGTATCCGCGTCGAGACTTCACCCAAACAATATGCGCAGGATAATCAGAGCGATCGAATTTTATCGTCTGACGGGCAAACCGATCTCGTTGCATCAGGAGGAAACGAAACGCGCAAAGAGCCGATATAAACCGCTCATGATATGCATTGACCGCGACAGGGAGGAGCTGTACGCGCGGATAAACGCCAGGGTAGACGCGATGATACGTATGGGACTTCAAGACGAGGTCCGTTCGCTTCTGGAAATGGGATGTACAAAGGACATGAACTCGATGCAGGGCATAGGCTACAAAGAGATGATAGAATATATCGAGGGTGTATCGTCCGAAGAGGAAACCGTTGAAAAAATAAAACAAGATTCGCGAAGATACGCGAAACGTCAGCTTACGTGGTTTCGCCGCGACGAGCGTATACGGCGGCTGGATCCCGATACGGCTTTTGACGACGCAATAAGACTTGCCGATGATTTTTTAAATAAATAGGGACACTAAAACGGGGACACTAAAATTTTAGTGTCCCCGTTTTTTGATCGTTATTTTCTGTATCTGGAATTTTCGCCTTTAGTGTCCCTTTGGTTGCGTTCCGTCCGCGACGCGTTTCTGTCGGGCGTGCGCGTTCCCGTTTCGTTGTCGGGATAATTATGCTGCCGCTGCCGCTTAAGCTGCTGTATCCTTTTTTGTCTTTCGATCTTCTTTTTTCTGTGACGCGCGTAAAGCATTATGAGTATCAGAATGATTACAGGCACGAAGAAGAACGGACTTGTAATGACCTTAAGGATAATATGGAGGACGTGCAGAAAATTATTTCTTTCAACGTCGTTTGTCGCTATCAGGTTTGCCGAACCTACGGGTATGTCGTTGTAATAATACGTTATCGTACCGAGCGTGTCGCCCTTGGCAATCGGCGCGGATATTTGCTCCGGCATATCGTAAACGGGCTTTACCGCTTCCGCGCCGTCCGCTTTGTTCGAGATGAGCGCGGACACGTCCGCGTCGACCGTCACCGCGACGCGCATGTCGTCCTTCGCCTCGTAAACCTTCGAGTCGTTCACTATATCTCCGACGGTCGCGAGAGTTTGGTGCGTGTAATTGTCGAAGCCGAACTCAAACAGATTTTTTGAATCTATATATGAATACGCCTGCGTCTGCTCGTCCACGTTCGGACAATTCATTACGATAGCGAGCAGCTCGGTTTCGTTATACGCCGCCGCGGACGCGAGACAGTAGCCCGCCTGCGAGGTGTGTCCCGTTTTTATGCCGATAGCGGGAGGGTAGTAATAATTTCTCGAACGTATGGTCGACAGGAAGAGGTTCGTGTTTGCAAGAATACGCTCCTGAGTGTATTTTGCCGTCGGCGGTATCTTGTACACGACCGTTTTTACGATTTCGCGGAACTGCTCGTTCTTCATCGCGTATTTTGAAAGGATGGCAATATCGCGCGCCGTCGTGTAATGGTTGTCGTCGTGCGAACCGCACGGGTTCGCAAAGTGCGTGCCGGTCATATTAAGCTCCTGCGCTTTCGCGTTCATCATTTCAACGAACGCGTCCATAGAGCCGCCGAGATGAACGGCTATGACGTTTGCCGCGTCGTTCGCGCTATGCACCATCATTCCGTATACGAGCTGCTCCATGGTAAGCTCTTCGCCCACAAGAATACCCATCGCGCTGTCTTCGAGCGTGATAGATTTCAAAGCCTCGTACGAAGCGGTGACCGTGTCAGCCATGTTGCCGTTTTCAAGCGCGAGAACACACGTCATGATTTTTGTGATGCTTGCGGGGTAAACGCGCTCGTCCAAATTTTTGCTGTAAAGAACGCGTCCCGAATTCATATCCATAAGAAGCGCGGACTGTGCGTGCGAGGTGTCGGGAGGAGTAAGAGTGGGATCCTCCATCGTGATACCCGCTTCGAGCTGCGGTACGCTGTCGTTCTGCGCGCTTTCGCCGTTTTCACTGTTTTCGTCGGGCGCGGGCGTACTGCTCGTCTCGCTTTCATCCTCGTTATCCTCATCGTCCTCGTCGTCGGTACTTGCCGTTGCTTTCGGAGACGGCGTGACCGTCTCGCCGTCGGAATTTACTGTTTTTGTCGTTCCGTCCGGCGACGTGACCGTCGACGTTGACGTGTCGGGCGTCGGCGTCGGCGCAGCCGCGGCGGGTAGAAGCGACGCGAGCGCGGTCATCGCCGCGATAATCAAACAAATAAATCTCTTTTTGTTCATTATAAATTCATTACCTCCATAAATAATCTTCCTCATTATACTATTATAGCGAAATAATAATTACAATGCAATTAAATTTTCTTTAAATTTGTAACAATGCGAGGTATGCGGCGCGGTAACAAACGGCGGCGCGGGAATGGACCCGTGCCGCCGCTCCGTATTTTATTTTTCCTTAAAAGGCGATTTCCATGTAAGATTTTCTTTGTAATATTCGTTTTTGTAATCTCTCGGCGTGATTTTATAAAGCACGGGCAGCAGCACGCACATCACAGCCGTGTCGGCGGTTTTGAGAACGCCCGCCGCAAACACCATGGATAAATACACGGGTATGTTATACGTTCTCGCAAATTCGAAGAACCGCAGCTCCCAGCCGCTGTTGGGCAGACCCGTGCGCCACAATGAGATCGCCGCGGACAGGAACGCCGCCGCGATAATATAAATAACAGCCGCGGCGGGCAGACGCTTCCATGAAACCGCGCCTTTTTTTCTGAGCATCAGACCGAAAAGCAGAGCGCACAGGGCGGTCACGGCGTAATATACGATCGAGTTGCTCGCGTAAACCGCGTTCGATTCGAACAAATTCGTCAGATAACCTATGACAAGTCCTGCGGCAGGCTCGAGCGTGACGGCGGCGAACGCCGTTCCCGTCGTGTCAAGCCACGCGGGCAGATGAAAAATATGCGCCAGCCAGTAAAGCCCGAGGTTTAGTATTACGCCCGCAAGCATGATAACGATATATTTCCGAAGCGATTTATTCTTCATCGTTTTCGCCCTCCTTATCGTCATCTTTATCGCGCTCCGCCAAATCTTTGTTAAGCTCCTCCATAAATCCCGCCGTTACGATACCTGCCGGCATGGCTATCACCGCAATACCGAGCAGCGACGAGACCATGCTTATTATTCTGCCCATCTGCGTGGCGGGGTAAATATCTCCGTAGCCGACGGTCGTCAGAACGGTCGTCGCCCAGTAGAGCGCGTCGAAGAAGGTGGGGAAATTATCGGCGGGCTCGTGTACGAACATGACGAGCGCGGATATGAATATGTAAGCGACGGCTATTATAAGCACCGAGCAGAGCGTTTTGCTTTGGCTGCGGAAAACATTCATGATACGGCGGCAGCTCTGCGAATACTGAGCGAGCTTTACGAGCCGAAGCACCCTCAAGATCATGAAGCTTGGCGGCAAAAGTCCCAGGGTGGGGAGTATACCGATTATATCCATGATCGCAAGCGGTGTGAAGGGGTATACGAAAAACGCGAGCACGGAATGGTTTTTCATTCTGAAGTCGTGCGTTATCCAGCGCAGCACATAATCAAAAAACAGTATGTAGACTGTTATGGATTCAAGTCCCTTAAGCCATGGCGAAAGGTCGCCGCGAAACATCATCGGCGCGACGCTCGCGACCGCGACCAGCATTATGAACCAGTCATAGTACACATTTGAGCGTCCCCTTGTTTTTTGCCCGTATATAATGTTGCAGATCTGTTCTCTCATTTCTTTTCCTCCGCGTCCTTATGCTTATCTATCTTTTCCATAGCGTCGGCTTTGAGCTTTTCAAGCTCGTCCTGAAATTCTCCTTCTTCCTTTGTTTTTACGAATACCGCGACGGGAATTTTTTTGCTTATGGAAAAGAAATCGGCGGCTTTTTGCGGAATGAATTTTATTATAAGAAATACCGCCGCGACGATTATCGCTTTATCCACTATGCTTGCTATCATATATGAGACCATGCCCGCTATAAGTCCGTGCGCGCCCAAATAAGTCAAAAGCATGTGTATGGCTTCCGTGATTATATTCGTAAACGTGGACTCGCCGTAAATCGCCATGCTTGTCGAAACGGCGGTAAGCGTGTCGACGAGCACGAGTATGGCGAACGAGAACGGAGCGGTCTTTTTGCTGCCGAAGAAGCCGAGCCTGAACATCGCGCCGAATATAGACGACATTATCGCGAACATGAGTATCGTCAGGAACAAGTACGTCGAGAATCCGTTTATAGCAATGCTGAGCAAGAGCCACAATGCGGAAACAGCCGCGCAGAACACGGGACCGTCGGCAGCGGCGGCAAAGAACGGACCGAATCCGTCCAGCCAAAACGGAAGATACGGATTCGACGATATGAATTTTTGTATCAGGACGCTTATAAGAGCGAGGATAATGAGCAGAATTATTCTTCCCCGGCTCCATTTTACGTCGACAAGACCTATGGCATATTCCTTGTTCTTCATAGTCTTTGCTCCTTTCGTGAAATCATACCGACATGTACGCCGACAGCGGCATAAGTATATGTCCGAGCACGGCGATAAACATGAGCGTGAAGCTCATTATCCGTCCGAACAGCGCGGCGAACCGATGGTCGTTGTATTTGCTGCGTATGCGGTTTATGTTTATGATAGTCAACGCTCCGGCTATGATCGTCAGAATACCCCATGCGTTGACGTATTCGAGCAGTCCTATCTGAAGCGAGTCGGGAAGTAGATTCGCTCCGACCATTATGTTTGAAACGGTACCGAAAAGCGCGGCGGGGATCATGCTCAGCGGGTCCACGCGGTGGTATGTGCAAAGGAACATGGTTATGAACACCCACAGAGACGTTCCGAACAACGCGATAAAGCATTTCGCGTAAAGCCCGAGACCATTTGCGTCATAAATTCCGACGTGACCTCGTTGTCGGTATTTTTGCCGTAGGACGTGTCGTATTTTTGTGTAAATTCGGCGGTATCGTGCCGCACGATGTAGAAGCCAGGTATTCCGATATTTTTATTGTACGCGCTGTTGTCCGCGTCTTTTTCAAGCACAACTCTGCTTGCCGGCAGGTTCGGCTCTATATAAAAGCGCAGCTGATGCGATTCGAGCGGGAAACGCACCGTCCAGAAGTCGTTGTTGACGGTGACGTCGAGACGGCATCTCTGGTAATGCCAGCCGTCTATTATGGTATCCTCCATTACTTCGAGCTTGTTCGTCGTACCGTTGTAGACGTGGAAGTTATTCACCATGTCAAGGTCGTCGTCTCCCTGCCAGCGGAACCACACGCTGCATATGAGCCTGTAATAACTGTTCCTTAACGCAAGCTCTTTCATGCTTTCTATGTATGTGCCGGTAAAAACGCGCGTCGTTCCCGCGTTTGCCTGTTCCGCGCCCGTGATTTCCGCTTCGCGGTCGATAAGGTTTTTCTGCCAGTAATATTCCTATGCGGATTTGTCATGGTAAAGCATGTACGTCGTGTAGCAAATATAGCCGCCGCCCGGGATAACAAACCCCAAAAACCAAGTGAGAAGCTTTTTGATCTGCCATTTTTCAAATATTATTCTTTTCATGCGGCCGCGCGTTGTGACGCGCTTGCCCCCTTTCCGAACAAATATAAATTACTATATAAAATATAACAAAATTCCACAAAATCCGTAAGATTTATTTTGCTTTTTTTGGACAAAATCGAAAAAATCCGACAAAAAATAATATATTTTCAGTATATGCGATGGAGCGAAAGCTATCTCTTGAAAAGGAGCGTACATTATGATAGAATTATTATGAGAAAGAATACGCAAGGGAGGGAAGGTTATGAACATATTTTGCAGTTCAAGGCGAAGAATATTCCGAGCCGCGATATGCTTTTTGCTGATGTTTTCCGTAGCTTTCCCTCTTATAAGAGTACGCGCGGACGAGGTGAGCGTCGCGTGGAGCGAAGAGACGCTGCCGGAGGGTGAGCTGAGTGCCGAGGTGAGCGGCGCGCGCGACGGCGACGTTGTACTCCTTGCCGTTTACGACTGCGGCGGTCTTGAATCGTGTCTTACGGAAACGGTATCGAACGGCTGCGCGGCGGTCTCGGCATACGTCGGCGCGGACGCGTACTGCGCAAAGATTTTTGTATGCGGCGCGGACGATTTGTCGCTCGACGGCGAACCCGTTTCGACGCTTCTTCCGAGCGTCGTTTATCGCGGCTTCGCGGGACGGTATCAGCATATTTTTGTGAACGGTCAGAAGATCAGGGAAAAGGACGGTAAAATAATTGCGGACGAAAACGATCAAAGCGATATGAGCGACCAATTTCTGCCGCGCGACATGGGCGACGGCAGCTACGCATTTGAGCCGCGTTCGTCGAATCAGTCGTATAAGGAAAGGCAGCTGTATCAGTATTGGGACGACTATGAGAACGATTGGGCATACGAATATAGGGAAATGGACGCGTGGCACGGCTTCACACGAAGGATAGCCGCCGCTGCCGAAGGAGAGCCGCTGCCTTCGGCAAAATATCAGTTCGCAAACAAGACCTTGGAGGCGAATCCTTTATATGAGGGAATGAACGACGATACGCAGCATTGGATACGCGAGAAAAGCGAGGATTACACCGAACGCGAACCGTCGTATTATCTCAGAAGCCTTCAAAACGATCTTTACATGGGTATCTCCTCCGACGGTACGCTGATCTCCGTCGACGCAGCGCATAAAGCGAAAATCACATTCGAAGCGTTAAACGAGGAAAGCCCGCTCTACAAGATATCTCAGACGCAGGCATGGGCGAATTTGAGCGGGGAGCAGAGAGAAAGGATCGTTCGGGTCTACGAGAGCGTTGCCGGCGACGCATTCGAACGTTTCGGTACGCCCATCGCCGAAAATCAATCGCCGCGCGGACGCTTGGACGCGATATATAACGATATGAAGGGACTCAATACGGAACAGCTTCTCACGAAGCTTAAAAGCTACGCTTCGATTTCGGGCGGGTATGTTACGACGCATTTAAGCTCATCGTATAACATAAGCATGGATCTGCCCGAAACGCAGGGCGTGACCGTAAAAAGAGGACTTGAAAGGGGTACGAAAACGTACCCGTCATGGTATTACTGGACTAAGACGGGCAAGGTGTTCAACGTCTACGATTTGGATATTTACGGCGCGGACGGCGTGAAGCAGCAGAGTATAGAAATATGGGTCGAATCAAACAACTCGGACACGGCTTCGAAAAACGCGGAGTATTTTGAAAGCATCGTGAGCTGTATTCCCTATATATACAGGAAAAACATACAAACGCTGATGTCGGAGTATACGCCCGGCGAAAACTCGTATTACAGCGCGGGCGAGCATTTGTTTATACGATTGAATCACCCGAACGGACCGCAGAGCATTTTAGACACGATAACACACGAAATGGGACACAGCTTCGACGCAAGGCTCGGTACGCAGGGATTGTTGTGGTCGTACCAAAGCGGATTATGGAACAAGGCGCGCAAAAAGGATATATTTTCGATATCGAGCTACGGCGCGTATGAGGATGAAATCAACGTCGCGGAGGATTTCGCGGAATTTTGCCGTTTCTATTTTGCGTGCTGCGGTAATGCGGACCGTCAGCGCGCGCTGCAAATTTTGTGTCCGAATCGGTACGCGCTCTTAAAGGAAAAGTTTAACGAGAAAATGGAAGGCTTTTCGTTGTACGACGACGGCATAAAGCTGCCGGAGGACGCGGAAACAAAGCCGTTTATACCGCTCGCGGGGGAGGAGAATGCGGACGAGGAAACGTACGAATGGAAAATCGGCACTACGCCCGCACTCGATATCGTAGGAATGAAGTACGGCGAAGCGAACGATTACGCCGATTTGACGATAAGTCTCGGTACGGGCGACAGCTTGTCGGATTCGAGCGGAGCCGTATTTACCGCGCCGTCGCTCGACGATACGCAAGGCTTGGACGAGACGAAGCGTTATATTCTTCTCGGCACGAAGAAATCGGGTACGCTCAAATTCAGCGTCGATAATGAAAGCTGTGAAATATACTGCAAGGAATTTGACGGCTCGGTTGATTTATCCCTGTGCGACAAGACGAGCGAGCCGCTTGTCGGCGGCGCGTCGGAACGCGCTCTGCGCGCGGAGGGCGGCAAGTATTACGTTATTTATACATACGGGCATCCATGCGCGATAAACAATATATCCTATCTTGCAGATAAACCTACGCCCACACCGACGGCTACCCCTACGCCCACGCCAACTCCGACGCCTACACCCACACCCACGGCTACACCTACGCCCACGCCGACGCCGACGGCTATGCCCACACCCATGCCGACGGCTACGCCCACGCCGACGCCGACCCACACGCCCACGCCCACGCCGACGGCTATGCCCACGCCGACGCCGACGGCTACGCCAACACCCACGCCAACGGCTACGTCAACACCCATGCCGATATCATTCGGGGACGCGTCGTATGAGAATGGAACGATATCGCTTCCGATAACGGTCAACGCGGAGGGCGTGAACGAAAACGTTATTATATACGCAGCGGAATACAGTGAGGACGGCGCGCTCGTAAAGCTTGTCGGGCAGCGCGTGAGCGTGACGCAAACCTTATGTTCGGATATATCGTTTATCAAGGATAACGAAGCGAACGAGCTAAGGCTCTTTATATGGAACGACAAGCAAATACCGTATTGCGAAGCGCGGCGTTTGAAATAAAAATGCGTTTTGCGGCGGTAAGGGGTAAATTTTAATTCGGGGAGTGATAAAATGAAAACCGATAAAAAAGAACGGTACGGCGGCGGTCAATTTACCGCGGGCGAGGTAAGACTTACGGACGGAATATTCAAAACGTCGCGTGATTTGGGCTTAAAATTTATAATGTCGCTCGATATCGACCGTCTGCTCGCGCCTGTCGCGTATTCTTCGGGAGCGTCGAAGGACAAGTCAATGTTTTACGGCGGCTGGGAGGCTTACAGCTACCGCGTTTACAACGGTACGGGCATATCAGGTCATTCGCTCGGTCATTGGCTTTCCGCCGCGTCGGCGATGTATCTGTCTACGGGCTGCGCCGCAGTTAAGGAAATGCTTGATTATGCCGTAGACAAATTGAAGGAATATCAGGACGCGGACGGCGGCGGCTTTATAGGCGGCTTTGAGAAAAGCGGTTTCGAGTCCGCGCTCAAAGGTGAACTGAAGGTAAGCGAATTTGATTTAAACGGTTACTGGGTGCCGTGGTATTCGCTGCATAAAATTTACCGAGGATTGATCGACGCGTATATTTTTGCGGGTAATGAGACGGCTCTTCTCGTCGCGCGCAGGTTTGCCGACTGGGCGGTCAACGTCACGAGCGGTATGAGCGATGAAAAATTCGCAAAAATGCTTAAATGCGAGTACGGCGGTATGAATGAGGTCATGGCGCATATGTATCGTATAACGGGTGAAAGGAAATATCTCGGACTTGCTCTGCGTTTTTCCGACGACCCCGTTTTAAACGAGCTCGCGCTCGGACGCGACGAGCTTGAGGGCAAACACGCCAACACGCAGATCCCCAAGGTCCTCGGCGCGGCGGCTCTTTACGAAGCGGACGCGGGACGTTCGGATCACCGCGCGGCGGCTGAGTTTTTCTATAACACGGTCGTAAATCACCGTTCATACGTGATAGGCGGGAACTCAAACCGCGAGCATTTTGAGAACATCAACGCCGAAACGCTTGGAACGCAGACGCTCGAAACCTGCAATACCCATAATATGATGAGACTTGCGGAATATCTGTACAGATGGGAGCATAAAGCGGAGTATATGGACAATTACGAACGCGCTCTTTTCAATCATATACTTGCGTCTCAGGATCCCGATACGGGAGAAAAGACGTATTTCATGTCCACAAAACCCGGACATTTCAAGGTTTATTCCGACGCTCTCGGCGGCAATTCGTTCTGGTGCTGCGTCGGAAGCGGTATGGAAAATCCGGGCAGGTACGGAATGAATATATATTACCGCGACGGCTGTGACTTTTTCGTGAATCTGTTTATATCGTCCGAGGTCGAATGGAGGGAGAAAGGAATAGTCGTTTCGCAGCGGACAAATTTTCCGTATGAAGACGAGACCGTAATAAAAATAGAGCGGGGCGGCGCGCACTTTAATATGAAAATACGAATACCTTCGTGGACGGCTTTGCCGGCGCGCGTGCGTGTAAATGATGAAGAAGCCGCCTTGATAACCGAAAGCGGATATTATACGATAGACCGTTTCTGGAATGAAGGGGATAAAGTGACGGTGACGCTGCCGATGTCGCTTCACACATACGCCGCGCGCGGTTCGGCGCACAGGTGTGCGTTTATGTACGGACCGATCGTCCTCGCGGGCGCGCTCGGCAGGGAAAACTTTCCCGACAGCGATCTGACGTACGACCATACGGCTTTTGATTCGTATGAGTGCGCGGAAAAAGCGGATATTGTCGTCGATAGCACAGATCCGAAATCCTTCATAACCCCCGCCGACCCCGAGAAACTGAAATTTACGCTTCACAGCGACGGGCGTAAAATAACGCTCGTTCCGTACTTCGACGTACATCACGAGCGGTACGCGCTCTACTGGAGCTTGTATAAAAAAGGCGAACGCGCGGACGAGGATGATTTTGAAAGGACGCTCGATGACGCGACGGCGGACGTTGTGCGTCCGAATGAGCAGCAGTCCGAGATCGATCATAATCTGCGCGAGAAGGATTCTGTTTCGGGTTATTCGGCTAAGCTTTCGCGCGGGTGGCGTTCGGTAGACGGCGCGGACGGATATTTCGAGTATGATATGAAGCTTCCGCATGACGGAAAGGCGTATTTGGCGGTATTGTTTCACGAACGCGGCTGTGAAAACGGATTCCGCATATTTGCGGAGGGTGAGGAAATAGCACCCGCGACGCTGCCCGACGCGCAGAGGAGCGGCGCGTCGTATACATATTACGAAATACCGACGGACATACGATCAAACAAGGAAAAAATAACGGTGAAATTCACGCGGCGCGGCGCGGACGAAAGAGCGTCGGCGGTGCTTGAAGCGAGGATAACGACGAAAATCGTAACATAAAATTGTCGATAAGAAAAAACGGCACGGCGAAAATTCGCCGTATGCCGTTTTTTATGTTTGTTTCTCTGCAAGGTCTTTTGCCATGCCGTATTTACTCGTAATCCACTACGTTTATCCAGCTTTCGAGAAATTCCTTTTCGTCGGGGTTTTTCTTTACAAGCTGCGACGCTGCGACGATAGGGAGCCACGACTGAACGTATTGCAAAGCCGTGTCGGATTTTTTGCAGAACAGTCTGATATACTTCTCCGCGAGCGCGTCCTTTTTCGCGAGCTTGAACAAGAGATACGTTCTCGCCACGTCCTCAGACGCGTTGCCCTGCGTCGCGTGCGACCAGTCGAGGACGTACGGCGTACCGTCGGGCGTGATTATTACGTTCGACGGGTTGTAATCGCCGTGGCAGACCTTCTTGTGCTTTTTCATGCCGTTGAGGCGCGTGTGCAGCTCATAGCGCGTTGTCGCGTCGAGGTCGCTCTCCGAGATTTTGCGGTTCATTTTGTCGTGTATTTTCGTGAGCATCGGACAGGACTTGTTCTGAATTTCTATCTGCGTGTCGACGAACAGCTCGAGATATTCGTCCTCCTTTTCGGGGTGCTTCTCCATGAGCGACGCGAGCGTTTCACCCTCGATAAAGTCGGTTATGATTGCCCACTTGCCGTCAATTTTCGTGACCTCGCGAATTTTCGGAATGTTAAGCCCCGTTTCCTCGATACGCGCGGTATTTAACGCTTCATTTAAAACGTCGGCGGTGTTGTAGGTTTCGTTGAAAACCTTGATCGCCGCGTCGCCGTCACGATAAACGGTTTTGTCGTGACGCGTTGCGATAATGTTATCTAAATTCATCTCAATTCTCCTTTCCGTAATACACGTTCGTATATATTTCCTTCATTTCGCTCATTAATGGGTAGCGCGGGTTCGCGCCGGTACACTGGTCGTCGAACGCCATTTCCGTCATTTCGTCGAGCGTTTCAAGGAATTTATCCTCCTCAACGCCGTAGTCGCGGATAGTTTTCTTGATGCCGACGGCTTCCTTTAACTCCTCTATCTTAGCGATAAGTCTTTCGAGCTTTTCCTCGTCGGTCTTGCCGCCAAGATGCAGGAAGTCGGCTATTTCAGCGTAACGTCCGAGCGCGTGCGGGTGGTCGTACTGCGGGAACGTACCCATTTTCTGCGGAGCTTCGGCTGCGTTGTAGCGCATTACGTCTGTTATGAGCAGCGCGTTAGCAACGCCGTGCGGTATGTGGTGGAACGCTCCGAGCTTGTGCGCAAGCGAGTGGCAAATGCCCAGAAATGCGTTCGCGAACGCCATACCCGCCATACATGACGCGTGAGCCATTTTTTCACGCGCCTTCGGATTAGCCGCGCCGTCGTTGTACGCGGCAGGAAGGTAATCGAAAATCGTCTGAATCGCTTTGAGCGCGATACCGTCGGTGAACTCCGTCGCCATGACCGACACATATGCCTCCAGCGCGTGAGTGAGCGCGTCTATACCCGACGCGGACGTTAAGCCCTTCGGCATGCTCATCATCAAATCCGCGTCAACTATCGCCATGTCGGGCATAAGCTCGTAATCGGCGAGCGGATACTTGATTCCCGTCTTTTCGTCGGTGATAACCGCGAACGGCGTGACCTCCGAACCCGTACCCGCCGAGGTCGGAACGGCGATAAACGCTGCCTTATCGCCCATGTGCGGGAACGTGTAAACGCGCTTTCTGATGTCGATAAAGCGCATAGCCATATCCATAAAATCGGCTTCGGGATGTTCGTACAGCACCCACATAATTTTACCCGCGTCCATAGCCGAGCCGCCGCCGAGCGCGATAATAACGTCAGGCTCGAACGCGCGCATAGCCTCCGCGCCCTCCTTCGCCGACGCAAGCGACGGATCGGGAGCGACGTTAAAGAATGTCGTGTGCGTTATTCCCATTTCGTCGAGCTTGTCAGTGACAGCCTTTGAATATCCGTTCTTGTACAGGAACTCGTCCGTTACGATAAACGCTTTTTTCTTGTTCATGACCGTCTTTAACTCGTCAAGCGCGACGGGCAGGCAGCCCTTCTTTATATACACCTTTTCGGG